>NZ_AP025488.1:0-600000 GCF_024347475.1 Vibrio fortis | reverse complement strand
GTTGGAGCAGTTTGAAGAGGCGGAAGAAGCATTAGTATTCTTGAAGAGCGAAGCAAAACGCTCTCACCTGGTGACAGATACCAACCGTAACCTAATCGTTGAAGCTGTACTTCGTATTCAAACCAACGACGAAGAGAGCGCACGTGTGCTGCTTGAGGAAGCACTGCACATGACGAACCAAACGGGTATGGTCGGTAACTTCCTTGTTGATGGATCAACGATTGGTCATATTCTTGATAAGCTGAGCAACAAACCAGGTCTAGGCGATCTAGAGCGACACCGTGCTCAACAAATCATGAAAGACATCTCAACCACACAGCGAAGCCGCTCTGTACACTTCGATGAAGACTTTGTAGAGAACTTGGTCAATCACCCTAACATTCCTGAGCTTGTACGCACCAGCCCACTCACACAGCGTGAATGGCAAGTACTCGGGCTTATCTACTCGGGCTTTAGCAACGAGCAAATTGCACAAGAGCTCGATGTGGCGGGTACAACCATCAAGACCCACATTCGTAACTTGTATCAGAAATTAAATATCGCTAACCGTAAAGAGGCGATCAGTACCGCTGAGAACTTATTACAGTTAATGGGATACTAAAGAAGATTCGAGATTTCGAAGGAAAGGAACAGCTAGTCGCCTATGGTGGCTAGCTTTTTTTTTGCTTATAAAACAAACAATACTGACTTACAGACAAAAAAATAGCCAACCGCAATATACGCGATTGGCTCTATATATGTGTGAACAAAAATCAGGTTCACTAACAACGTCAGTTGGCTAGGTGACCCTCGGCTTAAGAAGGGTCACTTAGTATTAAGCAGGATGCGTGCCAACTTTAAAAGGTCGATTTTTTGGGATGATATCGCAAAAAAAGCACCATAAACGATTCTAAATGTGCAAATTGCAATTGCATAATGCAAAGCAACGCAATCCGCATAAGAAATCAATTTCATTTAATTACGTAATATTGCGATTCAACATCAGTGGATAAGCCTATAAATTCGATTCCCAGAATGAATTTGATGACACAGCCTACCTTTGTTAAATGACCAAATAATTAAAGTGACGTCCCTGATTGCATATTCATACTTTTTTTACACCAAAGTTTGTATACTGCAGCAAACCATTATTAACTCTCAGAGACAAATGAACTACTTAAGTACTTTTTTTAAAGGCATGGCGATGGGTGCAGCAGACGTTGTACCTGGTGTATCGGGTGGCACCATTGCCTTTATTACTGGCATTTATGACACGCTTTTAGAAAGCATTCGTCGAATCAACCCGAGCGTTTTAGGCATTTGGAAACGCGATGGCTTTAAAGCTGCATTCAATCATATTAATGGCTTCTTCTTAATCGCTCTATTTGGTGGTGTGTTCACCAGCATTGCAACCTTAGCGAAACTCATCTCTTGGTTACTGGTCGCTCACCCTGTACCACTTTGGTCTTTCTTCTTCGGTCTGATATTGGTCTCTGTGTTCCATATTCTCAAGCAAGTTGAAAAGCGCGACGTAATACGTGGTTTATTCCTATTACTTGGTGTTGCGTTTGCCTACAGCATCACTGTACTTAAACCACTACACATGGAACCAACCAGCATTAATGTCATGCTAGCCGGTGCAATTGCAATCTGTGCCATGATCCTACCTGGCATCTCGGGCAGTTTCATTTTGCTACTCATCGGCATGTACACACCTGTGCTTGCTGCGGTAAAAGGGTTCCAAATCGACATCCTGCTGCTGTTTCTTTCTGGATGTGTGATTGGTCTTTTGAGCTTCTCTCATGTTCTTTCTTGGCTGTTACGCTCATTCAGAGATGTAACCTTAGTGTTCCTAACAGGCTTAATGATTGGCACGCTACCTAAGATCTGGCCTTGGAAAGAGACCATCAGTTGGCGCACCAACTCTAAAGGTGAACAGGTACCACTGATTCAAGAAAACTTGTCGCCATTTGATTTCGAAGCGGTAACATCGCAACCGTCACAGCTTGTTCTGGCTGTTATTATGATGCTTGCTGCAATTGCTTTAGTACTCGGTCTAGAGAAATTTGCAGAGCGCAGCGGTCACTAATAGAGCTTAAGTTAGCATGTAACCTAATCACCAAAAGCGAAGTGTCCAGCTTCGCTTTTTTGTATTCGATAAATAGACAAAGTTCATTCACCTAGCCGCAAATTCGAGCCAGGCAAAGCTTCTACCCTCCGCACAAAATTGTTTTTTGATACAAGCACGTACTGAGCTTTGTGATACCATCGCTTATCAATAAAATGGAATGATGAGAGCCCCTATGCACCCAGCACTAAAGGTTGCGATGGTAAGCGCAGCACTGCTTGCCGGCTTCTTTGGCCCACAACTACTCGAACAAATAAACCACACTTTAGATACGCACACCGAGCGTGACATCAGTCAATACTGCATGTTGAGCACACAGGAGTGCGATCAAGATTCTGTCACCATGGTGTTTGAGCACGATACGGCTCAGCCTCTGGTCCCTGCTACCCTAACTGTCACTTGGGATGGCACTAGTTCCGACCAACTTCAGTTGTCACTCAGTGGTTTAGAAATGGAGATGGGAACAGCAAGATTTCAATTAACACGCACCGAAGGGAATACCTTCCAAGGTGACGTAATTTTACCTGTATGCACCATGGATAAAATGACGTGGCTCGGTGAATTAACCGACGGGAATAATACGGTACACCCAGCAATAAGGATGGAAAGATGAGTAAAAACTGGTCACTCGCACTAGTCGTGGCGTTCGTACTAGGGTTCGGAGTTAAAACCTATCTCGATGAACAAAATAAAGCTCAGATGCAGCTAGAAAAAGAGCAGCAAATCTCAGCGACCACCCTGTTTGGTAAAGATAACAAACCTGTGGAAATCTTCGACGAAAGCGATACTCGAGTTCGAATTGTGTACTTTGGTTTTACACGCTGCCCTGATGTTTGTCCGACGTCATTAGCCATGCTTGCTGGCGCGCTCAATCAACTTTCCGAAGAAGAAGTCTCGAGCGTTCGTCCGATGTTTATCTCTCTAGACCCAGAGCGTGACGCTGCAGAAGCGTCTTATGAATACGCACAATACTTCCATCCGAATATGGAAGGCTTAAGCGGTCCACTTGATATTACAACTGCATTGGCTCACAACTATGGTGTGATTTTCCGTAAATCAGAATTAGAAGGCTCAGAGCTTGAGTACACGCTCGATCACAGCTCTTACTTCTATTTTTTAAAGCCTGATGGCACTTTAATAACCAAGGTTCCACATACACTTACGCCAGCACCGATTGTTGATGCCATCAAAAAGCTATAACACCTAGCAATAGCCGTTAACCATATTCAAATAGATTGTTTAGGGAACCAATAATAATGAAACTAAGAGCCCTCGCATTAGCAGGTATTCTGCTTTGTTCTGTCGCTCAAGCCAGTGACGTTATGATTCATGACGCCTACGCACGCGCAATGCCACCTTCCGCTGTAAATAGTGCCATTTTTACTACTCTGATGAATCACAGCGATGAAACTCGCACGCTGATTTCCGCCTCTACACCGGCAGCTGGGAAAGTAGAACTTCATGATGTAATCATGGAAGGTGAGGTCATGAAAATGCGTCAGGTTAAAAGTATTCAAATACCGGCGCAGGGCAGCACAGAGCTTAAGCCGGGAAGCTTACACATCATGTTATTTGATTTAGCTTCTCGTCTTGAAGAAGGGCAAAGCATCGCTCTGACTCTCAACTACGCGAATGGCGAGGCTCAAACCGTAGAAGTCCCAGTCAAAAAAGTGATGAATGGCATGAAGAAAATGGACCACTCTCATCATTAAATTAGAATTTCAGTTCAATTTCGCATAATAATTAACCATGACAGCTTCTCGTTGTCATGGTTTTTTGTTAAAGTCGCCAAGCAAATAAAAGTCGATTGGTATAACGTAACGTTGTACTCACGGCAATCAATAACTCACCAAGGAGAACATCGATGATTGTAATGAACCCACTAGCGCCCGTAGTAAAAGAAGCGTACTACTCGTAAGGCAACAACTACTTACTTCCCTTACGACCCAATAAGTTACTTCATCTGTACCTGTAACTTGTTATCCAGCACAGTGTAAACATCATTCGCACTAGGCTGAAAAATCTATTACCACCTTCTTTTACCCGGTTTGCGCTACAGACAAGCACAATACCCGGGGTCCTATCTATTGAATTCGACCCATATTCTCATTTTTTGACATCGCAATAACGCCAACAGCCGCGAATTGTATGTCGAGGTATAGCAATGAATTCTAAAAACGCATTTTCCGATCCAATCTCAATCGCACAACTTGGATGGAAACCTATTTTTCAACAACAACTAACACTTGAAGATTACGAGCAAGAAAACTTCGCAGCACGAGTGATCGCACATCACCGGAGTGGCTATACCCTTGCTTCTGAGCAGGGAGAGATCCACCTAGCGATTCACCATGCCCTACCCGCTATGACGGTTGGCGACTGGGTGATCCTCAAGCCAAATCAACAGTTTGAGCGACTATTGGAGCGCCAATCACTATTCAGCCGCAAAGCATCAGGGACTCGAGTCGCAGAGCAATTGATCTCGGCCAACGTGACAACTGTGTTCATCGTCGTTTCTTTGAATCACGATTTTAACCTAAGCCGCATTGAGCGTTATCTAGCGCTCGCCAATGAAGCAAAGGTTGAACCTGTCGTCGTCTTAACCAAAAAAGATTTGTGTGATGATGCAGAAACAAAAGTGAGCCAAGTTCAAAGCCTAGATCCGTTACTCATGATTGAAACAGTCAACGGCCTTGATTTGGAATCAGTTCAAGTTCTAGCGCCATGGTGTACCTCTGGTGCGACAGTCGCTCTAATGGGCTCTTCAGGTGTAGGCAAGTCGACAATCGTCAACTCTTTAATGGCTGAACAAGCTCAAGCAACAGGCGGGATTCGTGAAGACGACAGTAAAGGTCGACACACAACCACATCACGTTCGCTTCATCTTCTGAAAGATGGTGGCTTGTTGATCGACACTCCGGGAATGCGAGAGATACAACTCTCTGAGTGCGCTGAAGGCGTTAGTGAAACCTTCGCTGACATCGAAGAGCTTGCCATGAATTGTCGTTTCTCAGATTGCCAACATCAATCAGAGCCTGGATGCGAGATCCAACGCGCATTGAAGAGTGGAGAGTTAACTGAGCGTCGGTTTAACAACTACCAAAAACTACTTCGAGAGCAAGCTAGAAATAGCGCGACGTTGGCAGAGAAACGAGCGAGCTATAAGCAACTGACTAAGATGTATCGCAGTGTGCAAAACGAGGGTCGTTATCGAAAACAGTTTGATGATTAATAGGTATATTTATTCATTAAATCAATAGGCAAGACTAAGCAATATATGCTGCCGGTGAGCGATCATTCGGCAGCATTTTTACATCCAAGATATCAATTCTGCATACATAGTTTGCATAACCATTCCTTGCTAATTACGAGCGCAGACACATCAACTACATATCAATATTTGTAAAGATTTATATCTTATATAGCATACATTAATTTAACAATTAGAGCCAAAACACCCACACAGCGCAAACAATTACACCAAAATGAAACTAATCCTAGACACTGAGATTAATCAAGCTAATATGACCGCCCATTCGACTAGTGTATAGTTCGAAATGGTTCCATTTTATAAAAGAAATATCACTATAATAAGTTAACAATTGCAGGTAATTTATGCAAAATCACAACATGTTCGCCCGCATCGCTCGTGGAAATCTTGTTCTACAGATCCTTGCAGGTATTGTATTCGGTGTCGTTCTCGCCATGTTCTCGCCTTCGGCGGCTCAAGATGCAGGTCTACTAGGTAGTCTGTTCGTAGGTGCGTTAAAAGCTGTAGCCCCAATTTTAGTATTCATTCTTGTTGCAGCTTCTATCGCTAACCAAAAGAAAGGTCAGCATACTCATATGCGTCCAATCATCGTGCTTTACTTGATTGGTACTTTCTCTGCTGCGCTAACAGCGGTTGTTCTGAGCTTTATGTTCCCAACAACGCTTACGCTAGTTGCCGGTGCTGAGGGTGCTAACCCACCTCAAGGCATCACAGAAGTTCTACAAACACTGCTATTCAAACTGGTTGATAACCCAGTAAACGCACTGATGAACGCAAACTACATCGGTATCCTTGCATGGGCGATCGGTCTGGGTCTTGCTCTACATCACGCTTCAGCGACAACCAAAGCGGTATTCGAAGACCTAAGCCACAGTGTTTCACACATCGTTCGCTTCATTATTCGTCTAGCACCTTTCGGTATTTTCGGTCTGGTATCTGCAACGTTTGCAACAACGGGTTTCGAAGCGCTAGCAAGCTACGGTCAACTGCTGGCTGTACTACTAAGCTCTATGCTGATCATCGCGCTGGTTATCAACCCAATCATCGTATTTGTTAAGACTAAGCAGAACCCTTACCCGCTTGTTCTTCAGTGTCTACGTGAATCTGGTGTTACGGCATTCTTCACTCGTTCAAGTGCAGCAAACATCCCTGTAAACATGAACCTATGTAAGAAGCTTAACCTAGACGAAGATACTTACTCTGTATCTATCCCACTAGGTGCAACCATCAACATGGCTGGTGCAGCAATCACGATTACTGTTCTAACGCTAGCTGCAGTGCACACTATGGGTATCCAAATCGATATCTTTACTGCAATCCTGCTAAGCCTTGTTGCTGCAGTATCTGCATGTGGTGCTTCTGGTGTTGCGGGTGGTTCACTACTACTGATTCCACTAGCATGTGGCCTATTTGGCATCTCAAACGACGTAGCGATGCAAGTTGTAGCGGTAGGCTTTATCATCGGTGTGATTCAAGATTCAGCTGAGACAGCGCTTAACAGCTCTACAGACGTGGTATTCACTGCCGCTGTATGTAAAGCTGAACAGCAAAAATCAGACGCATAATCTGATTTGCAAATGCAGGAAAGGGTAGCCACGCGCTACCCTTTTTTATTGGAAACAGAATCCTCTGTCGAGCTACCTTTCAATAAGACTTCAAACACAACAACCTTTCTACCATTCTGGTAACTGCAGAACTATCCCGTCCAATGTCATTTCCTCTACATCAAAAAATAAAATCCGATGAATCACGTCACTTTTATAAGAAAACTGACTGAATATAGCGAAAAAGAAGCCTCAAATACCAGACAAGTATACTCACCTTAAGAAGAGATATTCATTTCAAACCACCTTCTTAGGAGATAGAAAATGCTTCGTCTAACAACCATACTACTGACGATCCCTCTAGCAGCCTGCTCTACAATAAATACCGACTTTGATAGCCAAACCGATTTCTCTCAATATAAAACCTATGATTTTGGTTCACTTAAAATAACGAATGAAGCAAAGAACAAAACGCCAATTAGTATCGACTCAATCAGAATTGAAAATGCGATTGTCCAGGAAATGGATCGGACTGACGTAGAACTTGTCGAAGACGGCGGTGACCTATATGTTCGCTATCAACTTCTGCAAGAGTCGGAAGTTATTTCATCTGGCTCTTCCTTTGGTATTGGCTATAGTCGAAACAATTTCCATGGGATGATGGCTACGCCACAAAGTTATCAGAAACAAACCTATGGCCACCTAGTTGTCGAGCTAATCGATGATAGAACAAACATTGTTGTATGGACTGCGAACTCAAGCCGAAAACTAACTCAGTCAATGAGTTCTGAGGAACGTAACGAACTGATTCACGAAGAAATCGCTGAAATGTTTCAGCAATACCCTTCGTATAGATGAATGAAGACGTCTAAGTGATTGTTTCCCTAAGCCCTACTCAGCCAGTTAAACGATAGGAAAGCCTATGCCTTCAAGGAAGAAGGCAAATCAATCGCAATAAGACCAAGCGGTTAATCGCTTAGCCAGTACTTTTACTGAGTATGAACTTTCCCTCTCTCCCATTCCAATCATACTTGCTCAGACATTTGACGAGCTCTCCGTCATCGTTATCCAATATCTCACCATTCCTGAAATTCTTGATGCCTATCTTGATACCCCAAATGGTCACTGTCTTTAAACACTGCTATTACCCAATATTAACTCACAAGTTTGCCAATTGAGACGTTTAGCAAACATAGTGAGCGCCGTCCCAACTCGTTAAATTACGTCATTTATGCTATTTTTATGACCTAATCTACATAGGTTTGAATGAAAAATGACGATCAACAAGACTTACTTTATTAGAGTAAACAGCCTGATGAACTTGTATTACAACGTATGTAGTCAATATTATTCAGATCAAACTTCTCCCCAGGCAATTCCCCGATCCGCGTTTAATCACACCATGAATCTGTTGCCCATTTCTGAGGTCTTTAAGCTTTATGAAGAACTCGAGTGCTATACAAAAAATCCCAACTTTATGCTCGAGGCTATACGTCATTTTCGGGTCGAAGATTTGGGTGGATTAGGACAGTGGATGCTCTCTGGTCATGACTTAATGTCGACGATCAGAAAAGTAAACTACGGTATGGGGAGCATTCAATCGGGTGCTTTTTGGGTTGCCGCGCCTGCAGGTTCTATCATCAAATGGACTTACAACAATCAATACAATGCGAAGCACTTAGATGTTCATGACAGCATTAGAGTTGCTGTTTTGATGTCAAAAATATTGAAAAAATACCTAGGAGCAGATTTTGCGCCAATGCGCGTACTGCTTTCAGGAGAGCGTGCGGATGAGAAGCTATATCAAGACTATTTTGGCTGTGATGTCGCGTGGAATCATCATCAAACAGAGATCTGGTTTCATTCCAGTTTACGCTTGGCAAACTTGGCTGATAATCAAGATACCAAGCAAACCTTTTCGCTGAATTTTGAAGATTTGGACCGATGTTTAGACATGCCCGATCCAAGCGATGACACTAAGCTAGTTTATGAAGCCATCAACTACTCATGTCATTTTGGTTTACCGACACTCGAAAGAGTATCGAGCCTGTTAGGCCTATCAATTCAGCAGTTTCAACGTAGATTCCATAAGTATGGCCACAACTTTACCGAAATGTGTGGTTTTGTCTTAAGTAACAAAGCGGTCAAAATGCTAAGCCAATCAATACCCGTCGAAGAAGTGGCAAGCAGTTTAGGGTATAACCATCTCGATAGCTTTACGCATATGTTTAAGAAGCATCGAGGCATGACACCGAAACAATATCTCAATTCATTGGAATAAAATAAAACATCCGCAGAGTGTTGCCACTTTGCGGATGTGAAAGTTAACCTAGCTGATTTCGTTATCTTTAATCGTCATCTTAACAACACGATTGCGAGAGCTGCCGTCGGCGTTGCATTACGGTAATTTGGGTAACACTAAACGAGATCGCAGGTTCTGAGTCCAACTCTCTGTTAGAAAGAGTAGAAGTAGTAGAGCTGCGACTTCATGCGTAAAATAATTCCACGTATTACATCAAGAAACGCCATCAGCTCTGTTGGCTTTTCTCCACTTATCCAAGCTAGACCAACCGAACCAACTGGTACGTCGTAGCCTTCTGGCTCAACGACTTTCAACCTAACAAAGTGATGTTTGTTTTGTAGGTTCTTACCTGTGGTAGAACGAACATTCTGGTCAAAGCCAAGCAAGTTACTTTGCGCTTCACCTGTTGCTTCAACAATACCTTCAACCTCAGCTGTGAACACTTTCCCCGGGTAAACTGGAGTAGTAAATTCAGCCAATTGACCCGGTTTAACATTTCTAATAGCTTGGTGATTCACACGCATCAACACGTACTTTTCATTGGTGTACATCTGCAAACGTGGAACTTTAGAAACAAGCTGCCCTTCGCGAAGAATAAAGTTAGTCACAAAGCCGTCTGTCGGTGCATAGATCTTGGTGCTATCAAGATCCCATTTCGCCTTATTCACTCTCTGCAGAGCTTCGCTATAGTCCGATTGACGAGACTCAACCAAGAGTTCCGCTTTGGTTATTTGCAGCTTAGCTTTCTCTACATCAGATTTCTTCTTGCTAAGCTGTGATTCAAGCTTGGCCACAGTATGTACCGCAGAATCAACTACCGTTTGCTGATTATCAATCATACTTTCCGTGATCGTGTTACGCACGACTCGATTTTGTTCAAGATAACGCTTCAACGTTCTCTTCTGTAAGTCTCGATTAGACTGTGCCGTCAGGAGCTCACTCTGCGTCATTTCGAAATCATGCAACGCCGCTTGATAGCTCGATTCAGCAATTTTTACTTCTTCTGTCGCAGTGCTCACCGCGACACCGGCAGAGTTACGAGAAATCTTCGCTTGCTCATAAGCAATTTGATAAGGCTCGTCTTCAATCTCATAGATTAACTGCCCTTTCTCAATACGTTGATTTGGGGTGATATAAATCTGGTCAACCTTGCCCGACACATTAGTAGACGTTGGGCGGAGCTGAATATGAGGAGACTGAACCACAGAACCACCAGACAAATCCATCGGTGTATAGTTGATGAGCCCGACCCAAACAAACAACAACCAACCACTACCTCCTAGATATGCGAATGCTTTAGTGCCCGCATTCCAAGGCATACCAACAAGCCTTAATAGATAGATGAATAAACACCAAACCGCTAAACCTTCTAACATCTAGACATCCTCTGATTTGTTAACTTGAGTCGGAGAGTTCCATAAATCACGTAATCGGATAATGGCTTTTTCAAAATCTACAAAAGCGATGATAATGGCGAGCACCCACACCCAGTGCCAAATAAAACCAATCCAGGTTAGTGCGGTAATCAATCCTATTTGATGGTGGTCGGTCTGGTGAGCCTTTTGGATAGGGATCTCATGAAGCTTCCAGAAGCCATACAGACCAGCAGCGATGGTGCTGATCAGCACGATAGCCGCTGCTATATGCAAAGCGGTATCTGCAGTGGTCTCTACATAAGGAATACTGATTAAACTCATTGCTCTTACTCTCGTAAATTAAGACCAAAACAAGATATACCGACCTCGCCTGCCATGGGATAATCAGGTAATTCACGTCAATTAATGGTAGTTTTCGATACATATTATCTAACTAGGTGTGACGTGCATCTGAATTTCAAGCAGGTACTCATATCCGTTTAAACACAAGTTCCTAAGTTAAGATCAAAAAGGGGTAGCCAATGGCTACCCCTTTCATTTTCAAACTCACAACGCTGATTTTCTAATTGATGACTCCGTCGCCTGTCATTTGATGCTTGAGTTAACTTTTCCAATTGGGTTGGACAGTCGACTGACTGAAATCAAGGCTAGCAGCGCTATCACTCGGCTTACTGGTTGAAGCATCAAACGGAACTTGCGTGTAATCCCCCGCATCTGTTGTTCGTTTTGACTCTGACGCAGAGCTTTCTTCGATAACCTCTTCTGGCATAACCTCAACGCCCTCTTCGGTTTTCTTAGGCACTGGTACTTTGCGTTTATAGAGCTTATTAAGCGCCTTGATCACCGAATGCTTAGTTACCGCTTCTTGAGACAACTTGGTCATAATAGGCTTAGTTAACGACTGCAATCCAACTATTGAGTCAACACCAAGGTTCGCGCCTACTTTGTCGCGCAACGCTTTTGCAGGCTCATAGCCAAAGTGAGCAGACAGGAACAACCAGATATAAGCGATCGCATTGCCGTGCTCTCCATGATCTATCCAAGCTTCACCAGCATGGAACATAGCTTCAGTATTATTCTTCTCTGCTGCTCTCTCTAACCAATAGCAGCCTTGCCCGTGGTTTTTCTCCACGCCCAAGCCGTTCAAATAGCTCAAACCTAGCTTAATTTTACCATTGAGATCGTGCTTATCCGCGGCCATTCGAAACCACTCCACCGCATTCTCTGGAGAGTAATCAGCATTATCTTGGTCTAGGCACCAATCGCCCATGAACAACATGGCGTCGGTATGTCCACTTGTGGCTGCCTCCTCAATAAGAGCGTAACCTTTGGGGATATTCTTAGTGGTGCCACGGCCGTGAATCAGAGCTTGCCCCATATTGAATTTGGCGTCGGAATCGTTATCTAGCGCAGCTATCGCTAACTGCCAAAAGTTTGCCTGCTCTCTTAAGATCAGGTCTTCCTTGCGCTTCATGCTCAGTCTTACGATGCCATACATACCGTTGACGTTGTCTTGCTGAGCCGCTTTCTCATACCAATAGAGAGCTTCTTTAATATTGGTGCGTTCTGCCTCTTTAGCGAGATAAAGAATTGAAGGAATATGACCAGTCTCGGCTTTAAAAAGACGATCTTTCTTCTCTTGCAGGCGCGCCTTCTCTATCGCCTTTCGATAAGCGACTTCTCTAGCCTTGCGCTCCTGCTCTAGTCGCTGCTTTCTCAAAGATAAAGAGATCAGCCAAATGACGACCAAAATCAGAGAAAGTGCGGTTGCACCGATAGCGATGCCCATTGTGCTCATAACGTCTCAACTGTTTGTTGTTCAACTAGTGTTTATTTTAATTTCGATCCTAGCCGATAAATGAAGGTTGGCGGACTAAAAAAACGTATCTATTCATTAGCCATAGTGAGTTTAGTATCTCAAGATTCTTATGCCATAAGAAGCTAAACCGATTCTTTAAGAATGAAATGCTGTTAGATGGTGTGATATTGATTCCATTGTAAATTGTTGGCTAGGTAAAGCCACTCAAAATAACCACACTACCGTTGGTTGATTTCATCCATCATACCCACTCCCGGCACTTTTCCCTATTTAGCTTCACGAAAGTGTTACTGCGCTATCGTTTCGCTTATCGGCAATCTGCTAGTTTTATTCGATAGCACCAACGCCCATAAGTGACACTGTAACTCAGCAGTTGACTACGTCGTCTTCATTCGTCTGATTACACCTCATTTTTGCTCAGTTTTACATTGTAAATCGACACCTCAAAACCACTCATAAACGGCAAATCAAAAAAGCGGCTCGAAGCCTATCCCTCGAACCGCTCAAATTGATCGTTTCAGCAACATTGTGGCTATTCGCTCTGCATTCTTTCCCAGATCGTCGGTGAGCCTATGTACTCTTGAACACTACTGATGAACTCCTTGACCAACTTTGTCTGCTTTCTATGTGGATAAACGGCATAAATGGCGGTCTCTTCCGTTGAAATCCGATACTCAGGCAGTAACTGGACGAGTCCAAGCTCTTTCATTGGTGCGTGCAGATTGGACTGATCCAACAGCCCATAGCCTAGACCGTCACTCACACCGGACACGATCGTACGTACATCACTCACTTTGTAATTGCCCTGCAGTGAAAGCACTTGGAAGGTTTCACCATTGGGCTGTTCACTTATGCGCAGTTGATCGAGCGTCATATCACCATTGGTATAAATAATCGCCGGCAGCGACAATAGATCCTGAGGTGTTTGCGGTTCACCATGCTCAGCAACAAAGTCATGAGATGCCACCAGCATAAAATGACTGTCCGCGATTTTCTTGGCGATAAGGTTCGATTCAACCAACTTACTGAAACGAAAAGCGATATCGATCTTACCCGCGATGATATTGGCAATCTTATCGTCCAAAGAGAGCACAATCTGAACATCAGGATAGCGACGCATAAACTGAGTCACGATCGGCTGCAAATACTGCTGCCCGAAATAGATTGGTGAGGTAATTCGCAGCACCCCTTTGGGTTCTGACTGATACGAATCAGCAATCCCCTGAATCTGATTCAAGGTATCTTGCAAAACACGGGCTTGCGCCAAGATCTCTTCACCTGCCGAGGTTAAAGAAAATGATCGTGTCGATCGATTGAGCAACTGTACACCGAGATCAGCTTCCAAACGCTTAATCTGCTTCGACAGTGACGAGTTGTCCATATCATGCAACGTTGCCGCTTTGGTAAACGATCCTTGCTGAACGACATCGAGGAATAGAAGTAATTGGTTAGTATTTAACACATGGCTCTCTCTAGAAAATAGATTCGGTTATCGTTCATCTTTCGGCGTATCCATCACCACCATGGTTGTAATGGACTGTACTTGAGGGCACTCACCTAGCACGTCAGCGTGAAACTTCTTATAACTTGGCAGATCTTGAGTTTCCACCCGCAAAAGGTACTCGTTCGCACCAGTAATGTTGTGGCATTCGACTACCTCTTTTTCTAAGCTGACGTGATCTTCAAACTCTTGCTGCGCTGCTTTACTGTGGCTTGATAATCCAATCGACACATACGCGATAAAGCCAACGCCCATCAAAGTGTTATCAAGCACTGCACGATAGCCCTGAATGACACCTTGTTTCTCTAATTCCTGAACGCGACGCAGAGTCGCAGACGGAGACAAACCGATGCGTTCAGAAAGCTCAATATTGGAGACTCTGCCGTCCGCTTTAAGCTCAAGCAATATCCTTTCGTCAAATCTATCCATAGCTGAATTTAATTGTGCATTTAATGAATTTAACTCGAATAAAAGCACATAATTGCCCGACTTTCCACTTAGTATGAATCGTGACCGGTCAGACACAACTGTAATTTTCACTATTTAGGAACAACGCCATGCCTTTTGAACAACTTACCGCACTCGCGTTATTTGCGTTTGTCTCGACCTTCACACCTGGACCAAACAACATCATGTTGATGACTTCGGGGGCAAACGTGGGATTCACCAAAACCATTCCCCATATGCTCGGTATCGCCCTCGGCTTTGCCATTATGCTATTGTTGGTCGGCTTTGGTTTAATGGGTTTGTTCCACAGCTTCCCTGTTATTCATCAAGTATTGAAATACCTAAGCTTGGCTTATCTTGTTTATTTGGCGATTAAGATTGCAAACAGCGGCAAAGCAGAAGAGAAAGAGAGCTACAAACCGATGTCCTTTTTAGCGGCGGCAAGCTTTCAGTGGGTTAATCCGAAAGGTTGGTCGATGGCATTAACGGCGATTTCCGTTTATAGCACTGGAAGCTCTTGGGTTGAGCTCGCGATCATCGCTGCCATCTTTACACTTGCGAACCTGCCATCGGTGACATTTTGGACCGCAGCAGGGAAACAGCTACAGCATTGGTTAACGACCCCTTTGCGCATTAAAGGCTTCAATTACGCGATGGCTCTGTTGCTGTTGGTTTCGACCGTACCAATGATCTAAGCGCAGATTTCTCTAAATTATTCCAAACCTAACCTAAAACAACCTCGATAGCGCCTCTTGAAGCGGTCCCAGAATAGACTGTCCGTGAGGCGTTAATGTCCACACAAACCCCAAAACATTAAGGCCACTGCAGATGATAAACACCGTTTTAAAAGGCTGTTTTTGAGTCTTATGTCGAAACTGCTGTTGGGCTATCAACGCACCTAACCAACCACCACATAATTCCAGAAAATGTAGTGTATTTTCCGGTACGCGCCACTCCCCTTTTATTGCCGCACGCTTATCTTTTGCGTAAGTTAAATAAGTAATAATGCTCATCAATATATAACTTAGAAGCATCAGCTTTGAGCTTGAATAAAATGCGCTCGATAGGCTTACAACAAAGAGATAAGTAAAGACGATTTTCAATGATGATGACAAGGTTATCCCCTTTTGCGCAGCAGCTCACGAAGCTTAATAACTACGCCCTGAATTCTTATTAAAAGGATGAGTAATTGGGCAGTTATTTGCGCTAGCCTACTTGCCTCATCCCTACATAACATGATGGAAGTTAAGGAATTATAACCATGTACAATAAAAAACATACCATCTATCAAGTCTTTACACGTCTGTTTGGCAACCAAAACACCAATAATAAACCTTGGGGCACGATCGAAGAGAACGGTGTCGGCAAATTCAGTGATTTCACCGATAAAGCACTCTCTGAAATTAAAGACCTTGGCATTACCCACATTTGGTATACCGGCGTTCCGCATCATGCGGTGATCAACGACTACCAAGAAGCGGGAATTACCCCAGATCACCCAAGCGTAGTAAAAGGTCGAGCGGGCTCTCCTTATGCAGTAAAGGACTACTACTCCGTCAACCCAGACTTGGCTGATGACCCAGAGAAACGTGTCGAAGAGTTTGAAGCTCTTATTAAACGCAGCCACGACAATGGGTTGCAAGTTATCATTGATATCGTACCAAACCACGTCGCACGCCAATATCGCGGTAGTCATAATCCAGTAGGTGTGGAAGACTTCGGTGCCAATGACGACACCAGTGTTGAATACCACCGAGAGAATAACTTCTACTATATCCCTGACTCACAATTTGAGCTCCCAGACATCGACCCAGCCTTCACGCCACTCGGTGGAGAAGCGCACCCTAGCCTAGAGACACCATTCATAGAAAAGCCTGCTAAATGGACGGGAAATGGTTCGCGCTTGGCTAAACCGAACTTCGACGACTGGTATGAAACAGTAAAAATTAACTACGGCATTAAGCCAGACGGTAGCAAAGACTTCCCTGAACTTCCGCAAGGCTACGAAGATAAAGACTACATCGAACACTATCATTACTGGCAGCAATTTGATGTACCTAGCTCTTGGGTTAAGTTCCGTGATATCGCACTTTATTGGATTGCAAAAGGGGTTGACGGCTTTCGCTACGATATGGCGGAGATGGTACCTGTCGAGTTTTGGAGCTACCTGAACTCGTCAATTAAAATGCGTAAATCCGATGCATTCCTGATGGCAGAAGTCTACCAACCGGATCTATATCGTGATTACATTCGCCTCGGAAAAATGGATTATCTCTACGACAAAGTCGACCTCTATGACGGCCTAAAAGCGATCATGCAGGGCAAAGCCTCAACTACGATCATCCATGATATCCAAAGCAAGATGCAGGATATTGAGCATCATATGCTGCACTTCTTGGACAACCATGATGAGCAGCGAATCGCCTCTCCCGAGTTTGCTGGCAATCCAGACAAAGCAAGGCCAGCAATGTTAGTGAGTGCTCTAATCAGTAGCTCTCCTACTATGCTTTATTTCGGTCAAGAAGTCGGTGAAGCTGGAGCAGAGAACGCAGGGTTTGGACAACCATCACGCACTTCGATCTTCGATTACATCGGCGTTCCGCAACACCAGAAATGGATGAACAGCGGCAAATTTGATGGCGGGCTCTTGAATGAGAACGAAACCGCATTACGTCATTTCTATAAGCGCGTCATGAACTTCACATTAGAGCATTCTTCACTAACCGGCGAGTACGTCGATCTGTTTGCCAACGGTGAGCTCTCTGACGCTAGCCACGCCTTTTTAAGATATGACGCGAGTGAGCTAATTATCGCGACCAGTCGTTTTGCAGCACAAGGCGGTGAGTCGATTAAAGTGACCATTCCTGCAGAGCATATCTCAGCGATGAATTTAGCCGATGGGACTTACTCTTTGGAAGAGAAAATTGAAGGTTTAAAAACACAATCTCTCACCGTCGATAATGGTATTGGCTATTTCAGTTGTGAGTTGCAGCCACTGGACGCATTAGCTTGGGTCTTGAAGCTCAAATAACTTTATATTTATGACCCATTATAAAAGAGCCAAACGGCTCTTTTTTTTTAATGATTATTAAGTAACAAATAAAGCGCTGGTAATCTCACAATAATTAGGCTGAGTTCTCATCCTATTTACTCATCCTCCCCTCTACGCCCTTTTTAAATAATCACTAGTTTTATGTGTTGTCGATCCAATTAATTATCGTTTGACCTAATACAAAATGTGATTCTTACACTAATTATTTTTAATTTCCGCATTTTAAATAACTTTATTTATAAGGCTCACAAATAGATCACCATATTCAACATTAGGATATTCATCGAGAATAAAACTAATATGGATATCACACGTGAATACAAAAAACTTTAAACTCTCTACCCTTGCAAAAGCTATGTTGCCAATCCTGGCTGCTGGTGCTTTAAGTGCTTGTGGAGATGACGACGAAAGTAACTACACTGCACCAACACCGGGAACGTCAGTACCGGGTGAAGTCGAGCTTGCACCGAGTGTCGACCTACCAAGCGCAGCACCGACTCCAAGTGCAGACCAGATCTCCTTAAGCTATATTGCCGATACCACATCGAACATTGCGAGAATGTCCAATAACACGGCAGACTTTAGCCAATGGACTCTTGTTTGTGGTGACAAATCTTTCACCGCAACCTCGTCTGACAAATTTGGTCCTATGTGGCTTGTTGCTGCAAGTGAAGCAACAGGAAGTTGCAAAATCACGGATGGCACATCAGAGCAAGCCAGCATCAGCTTAGATGCTGCAGACGCAGGTAAGTCTGTCGGTGTCACCCACGAAGGCGACAAAGTGTCTGGGTCACGTCAAGATACTATGCTTAAAGGCCACGGGCTTGACCAAACAGGCACCGACGTAAAACTCCCGGAAGCTAAGCCGCCAGGTGAACTGCCTACACCACCAGCTGACCATTTCGCTGTTCATCTTTATGATCCTCTAGGCGATAAAAAAGAAGAAGGTGCAGATAAGAATGGCTACGGTAACCTAAACCTACACATTTGGAATGATTCAAAATGTGCAGCGGGTAATCCAGATTACTTCAACGAAGATTGGGAAGACACTAGCGTAACGCCGGATGACTCCGATGAATTTGGCCCAGTTTGGTACGTTCCAGTTACCGATGACGCTAGCCAATGTTTCAATCTCATTTTCCGTAACGCCAACAAAGATAAATTGATTGGTGCTGACCTAGTTATCGACATTTCTGGCCAAGCAAATAACCCAGCAGTGACTTACATGCCGGGTAGTGCGAAAGCGTACGCGACACGAGGCGAAGCCTTTGAGGTTGCAGGCCCATCTTCAGAATTCACTATCGATAGTGTCGGTGCAATTCTAATTGACGATAAGACGCTGGTGTGGAGTGCTGGTAAAGGCGCTGACCAAGTTCAGATCATGTTCAGCTCAAACGGCGAATATCAAGTATCTGAAGAGGGTGTTGTTAGCGGTGCATCAATCAAACTGACTACAACTACACTCACTGACGAGCAAAAAACCAAGTTCCCTCACTTAGCTGACTACCCAGCATTTGAACTGCCACAACTGCCTACAGACCTATCATTAGCCTCTCTTATGAAAGGCAGTTTAATCGCACTCGCATCATCTGATGGTGCAGAGGGAGAAGCCGCAGCACTTCGTTCGTCTACCGCCGTGCAGTATGCAGGTGCTCTTGATGCTATTTTTGCTGAATCCGCTACTGAACTCGACTATGGCCCAATCTATGGTGATGATGGTGTAACATTCCGCTTATGGGCACCAACGGCATCTGAAGTTGAGCTTGTTGTTTACAACAGCGATAAATCTGAGGCAGCGCGCCACACTATGACAGAAGACGCAGCGTCAGGTAGTTGGAGTGTTGAAGTCGAAACAGACACGGTTGATAACAAATTCTACCGCTACGCGATGAAGGTGTTCCAACCAAGAGAGCAGAAAGGTTACAGCTATGAAGTAACAGACCCTTACTCTGTTAGCTTGTCGATGAACTCTTTCTACAGCCAAGCCGTCGATCTTGATTCCGATGAACTGAAACCAGCAGGTTGGGATGGTTTAGAAACCCCTCACTCACAAGATCCTGATAACGGTGATCTGGCGAATATGGTGATCTACGAATCACACGTTCGTGACTTCTCAGCTCGCGATAAAAGCACTGACAACAAAGGCAAATACTTAGCCTTCACTGAGCAAAACTCAGCGCCAGTGAATCACCTCAAAGAGCTTAGTGATGCGGGCATGACTCACCTACACTTAATGCCTGTGTTTGACATCGCAACCATCAACGAAGATCCAGACCAAGTCGCCAACATCGACGAACCATTTAGCAAGTTGTGTTCATTGAACGAATCGATCAAAAACGACAAACGTTACAGTGATTACTGCACAAGTGGTGGAACAATTGCAGAAGCGTTCGAAGACCTAAAAGCGACGGACACCAAAGACAATGCAGTTATTGAAGGGCTGAACGAGTATGTACGTTCTGTCGATTCATACAACTGGGGCTACGACCCATTCCATTACACAGTTCCTGAAGGCTCGTATGCAACCGATGCAGAAGGCACCACACGTATCCTTGAGTTCCGTGAAATGGTGAAATCTGTGAAAGAAGATGTGGGTATGAATGTCGTAGTGGACGTTGTATACAACCACACCAACGCTTCTGGCATGAACGACAAATCCGTTCTCGATAAAGTCGTTCCACTCTACTACCAGCGTTTGGTTCCAGATTCAGGTTTAGTCGAAACATCAACATGTTGTGAGAACACCGCACCTGAACATGCAATGTTTGCCAAATTAATCGATGACTCGATTCAAACTTGGGTTGAAGCATACAAGATTGATGCATTCCGTTGGGACTTAATGGGCCACCACCCACTGTCTCAAATGCAACAGACACTTGCAGCCGCTCGTGAGGTGAACCCTGAGGTTTACTTCTACGGCGAAGGTTGGAACTTTGGTGAAGTTGAAAACAACCGCCGCTTTGTTCAAGCGACACAACCTAACCTTGGTGGCACAGGTATTGGCTCGTTCTCGGACCGACTACGTGATGCAGTACGTGGTGGTAGTCCATTCGATGGTGGTGACGCGATTCGTAAAACCCAAGGCTTCGCAACGGGGGCGGCAACACTGCCAAATGAGCTGATGGCCGATGATGAAGGCAATGTTTCTGATGTTGAGTTAGAACGCGCACTGCACCAAATCGATCTGACTCGCTTGGGCATGGCGGGTAACTTGAAAGACTTCAAGATGGTCGACTTCGAAGGCAACACGCAAGTGGGTTCTTCAATCGACTATAACGGTCAAGAAGCGGGTTACGCAGAGCAACCATGGGAAGTACAGAACTACGTATCAAAACACGATAACCAAACGTTCTGGGACATCAACATGTACAAGGTATCGGAAGATGCTAGCGTAGATGTACGTGTTCAAATGCAGACCATTGGTATGTCAACTGTACTACTCGGTCAGGCGATGCCATTCAATCATATGGGTGGCGAGCTACTGCGTTCGAAATCGATGCAGCGTGACTCGTACGACTACGGTGATTGGTACAACCTTGTTGACTTCACTCTTACTGACAGTAACTGGAACAAAGGTCTGCCAGCAAAAGACAAAGACGCAGGTAACTACGACCAGATCGATCGCGCAACGGCCGATGTAAACTCTCAGCCTCAAGCTCAGCATATGGAGCGCATGTACAACAATTACAAAGAGTTGTTAACGCTTCGTTCGGCTTCGGATTTAATGACGCTGCCAAGTGCGCAAGAGATCATCAACCGTGTTGACTTCCGCAATACGGGTAAAGGCCAAACAACGGGTGTAATTGCAATGACCATCGATAACGGCAGTACCCAAACCGCCGATATCGACAGCTCAGTGGATGCAATTGTCGTGATCATCAATGCAACCCCAGAGACACAAACAGTCGGTGATTTCGTTGACCACGAGAGTAAACCAATTGTTCTGTCAGGCTTTGAACTGAGTGCTGCACACGCAGATAACGGTATTGCTGGCAATGCATCATTCACCGAAGGCAAGTTCTCAGTACCAGCTTGGTCTACCGCGGTATTCGTTCAACCACGAGGTTCTGAACGTGGCTTAGGTCTTCCAGTTGCAGAGAAGAAAGCAGACTTACCACCGTTTGGTAAAACTAAGGTGTACATTGCTGGCGGCTTCGAGCAAGCAAGCTGGGATCCTGCAGCTATTGAAGTGCCATACACCAACAGTGGTTTGTACACTATCGAGTTAGGTTTAGCTTCTGATACTGGTTACAAATTCACACATGGTGACTGGGACTCTCAAATTAGTTGTGGAGGTGAAAACTGCCCTTCAAACTTCACTGATATGGGTATGTATGAGTTTTCACTAGATGCCTCAGATGTAGAAAAACCAGTGATTGTTGATGCTAAGCTATCCGAAAGCTACAAAGGAAAAACTTGGTACATTCCAGGTACCCTATCAGGTAACTGGGGCCACGACGATGCACAGAAGATGACCACGGATGCGCAAGACGCAACAATGGTGAGCTTCACCACTGCAGAGCTGGCTGCAAACCAAGAGCTTCAGTTCAAGTTTACTTGTGGCGATTGGGGACAGTGTGAACACGGCTACAGCGATATCGTGGTTGCGGAAGGTTCACTTGCCGTTACTAACAATGGTGGCAACCTTGCCTTTACGCCTGCAAATGAAGGTACCTACACAGTGACATTCGATATCATCTCTAAACAGGTAACTCTCGCAGCGGCTAAATAACCGCTCGCTGAGAACCAACAAAAAACGCTGACTTAGGTCAGCGTTTTCTTTTTCTACTCGTTTAAGAACAGGATTCGAAGCTCAGGTTCATTGAAACTCAGATTCATGAGTAAGAGTGTTGCTGTAGAATCTCGATAAACGCTTCGATCTTTTTATCTTTCACGCCCTGCTTAGCATACAACCCAACATTACCAAGACGTTCGTTGTTCACCAACAGAGTTTCAACACCCTGCTGTTCCATCCACTGGCACATAGTGTGGCTGTATGGCATAACCGCATCGGTCATTTTCAACAGATCGATACTGGCCGATAGAGAGTCCACATCGTAAATATCTCGCCCCAAATGTTCGCTCTCTTTGGTCATGATTTGAGAATTAATATGATCACTTAACACAGAATTATGCCTTGAATGGTCTGGGGTTACCCTCAAAATAGGGTAGTTTTCAGACTCTTTTTCTAAAGCATCAAAGTTCAACTTCTTGCGCGCCAACAACGGATGACCCGCTCTGACAAACATCGCTTCTTTGTCTCTAAATAGCGGGTAAAAGGTCACCTTGCATCGTTCATGCAAACCATAGATTTCGTGTCCAACAAACAGATCGATATCGCCTTGCACCAAGTGATGCATCAAAGAGAGGTTATTGCCGAACTCAAGATGAAGTGAACCCGATGGCTCTTGCTCTTTGTAGGTTGCCACTGCATCTCGAACAAACTGTTCCCACCAGGCCTCACCTGTTCCCAACTTTAACTTACCGAGTTGGCGCTGCTGCATATCGGTAAAGCGGTGCATTAACGAAAGGTGCTTCTCTTGTTGCTCTTGCGCGTGTTCACGGAAAAGTAACCCGTACTCGGTAAGCTCGACCCCTTTTGACTTTCGAATAAAGATTGGCACACCGATATCATTCTCAAGTTTCTTGATCGCAGCGGTGAGTGACGGTTGACTGATATTAAGCTTTTCCGCAGCGCCTTTAATGCTGCCTGTATGTGCCACCATCAAAAAATATCGGTAGAGTTTGTTCATCGTCTTCTCTTAATTTGCATCGGATCACAAAATGCGAGGTTAGAAATTCAACAGTTTTAATGCCCTAAGACTGGATCACGCCTCAAATGTTAATGATATAGGATTTTTCTATAGAGAGCACTATTCTCACTATTTCCCACAGGCGAGCGAAATCTCTATAGTGGCGAAAGTGAAATGAATAAGTGAGATCGTACAATGGAACAAAAATGGTGGCATGACGCGGTAGTCTACCAAATCTACCCTCGCAGCTTTTTAGACTCGAACAACGACGGTATTGGTGACCTAAACGGCATCATCAGTAAACTGGATTACCTGAAACTACTTGGTATTAATGTCATTTGGTTATCACCAGTTTATCAATCTCCAATGGATGATAACGGTTATGACATTTCAGACTACCAAGCGATCGCTGAAGAGTTCGGTAGCATGGAAGACATGAAGCGTTTGATGGATGAAGCGAAGAAACGTGATATTAAGATTGTCATGGATCTTGTGGTTAACCACACGTCTGATGAACATCGTTGGTTCGAACAGGCTCGCTCTTCAAAAGACAATCCGTACCGTGACTACTACATCTGGCGTGATGCAAAGCCAGACGGTAGTGCACCAGATGACCAACAATCGATTTTTGGAGGCAGCGCATGGCAGTGGGACGAGCAAACGCAGCAGTACTACTTCCATCTATTCTCAAAGCGTCAGCCTGACCTAAACTGGGAGAACCCTAAAGTACAAGAAGAAGTCCACCAGATGATGAACTGGTGGATTGACCTAGGTATTGGGGGCTTCCGTCTTGATGTTATTGATCTGATCGGTAAGGAGATTGATAAAGGCATTACTGGCAACGGTCCGCGTCTTCATTCGCTATTGAAGCAGATGAACCAAGCGACTTTTGGTAATAAAGACCTACTTACCGTTGGTGAAACTTGGGGAGCAACACCTGAAATCGCTAAGCTATACAGCGCACAAGATCGCGACGAGCTTTCAATGGTGTTCCAGTTCGAGCACATCACTCTTACATGGGAAAACGGTGACAAGTGGAACCCAATCCCGCTCGACCTGCGTGAATTCAAGAATGTATTGACCAAATGGCAGGTTGAACTGGCTGATGACGGCTGGAACTCGCTATTTTGGAACAACCACGACTTGCCACGCTTAGTTTCAAAGTATGGCGACGACAAGCAATATCGCGTTGAGTCAGCGAAAATGCTCGCTACATGCCTGCATTTCCTTAAGGGAACACCTTACATCTACCAAGGTGAAGAGATCGGCATGACCAACGTCGCCTTTGATACGCTAGAGCAGTACAAAGACATCGAGACTCACAACTTCTACAAAGTAAAAACAGAAGCGGGTGTAACTCACGAACACATGATGGGCGCGATTCACGAAAACAGCCGTGACAACGCCAGAACGCCGATGCACTGGGACAGCAAACCTAATGGTGGATTTACCGAAGGGACGCCTTGGATCGAACTTAACCCGAATTTCCCAGAAATTAACGTAGAGAGTGCACTAAGCGATCCAAACTCAATCTTCTTCCATTACCAAAAACTGATTAAGCTACGCAAAGCACACCCTGCTATCGTTTATGGTTCATTCACACCGGTATTTGAAGAGCATGACCAAGTCTTTGCTTACGTCAGAGAACTGGATGGCGAAAAGCTGTTTGTGGTTTGTAACTTCTCAAACGACAACCTAACACTGGATATGCCTGAGCAATACCAAACTCAGACACTTGATTGTCTAATCAATAACTATCAATCGGTCACTGAGTTGTCAGCTAAACTTGAACTGGCACCGTATGAATCATTCGCTGTGAAACTGTAACCATGCGTTGACCTCATCACACCAAAGGCAAGGTTCTCCTTGCCTTTTTTATTGCCCTAATTCATCTATCCTACGCAACTTTCCCCATCTCAACCTAAGCAACCTAACGCTTAGCTTTTTAGGGGCCTCATCAGGCCAAAATAGTTTGAGCCCGCCTTCACATTTCTCTATACGCACCACTTCACAAAACCATGGCTGTTCCCTGTAAAACAGCGCCATATCAGTTTTGCTATAGTTTTTTACTATATCAAGCGTGCATTTACCTATTTCTCAAAGGCTAAATTAGTCGATATTATTTTCAGCAGATAATAAGAACTGGTAGAAGCGTTTCCCGTTACGGATAACCTTCTTAATATGGAACAAGACTATGAAACCTCTATTAAAAACACTTTCAATCTGTACTCTTGCTGCTCTATGTAATGCACCTGCTATTGCAATGGAAGAAGGCGAAATCACAATCTGGATCAACGGCGACAAGAGCTACGCTGGCCTTGCTGAAATCGGTAAACAATTTGAAGAAGACACAGGTGTTGCGATTAAAGTTCAATACCCTGATTCTCTAGAAGCGAAATTCCAGCAACACGCTGCAACAGGTGGCGGTCCAGACATCATTTTCTGGGCACACGACCGTTTTGGTGGCTACGCGGAAGCGGGCCTACTTCACGAGCTAAACCCAAGCAAAGAGTTTAAAGATAAGCTTGTAGACTTCAGCTGGGATGCCGTAACAGTAAACGGTAAAGTGGTGGGGTACCCATTAGCTATCGAAGCACCTTCTCTTATTTACAACAAAGACCTACTACCAACGCCGCCAAAAACTTGGGAAGAGCTTGCTAGCATTCAAAAAGAGATGGCGAAGCAGAACAAAAAAGCCATCATGTGGGACGTGAAAAACGCCTACTTCACATGGCCAATGATCTCAGCAGGTGGTGCATTTGCATTTGAGAAAACAGCAACTGGCTACGATGCGAAAAGCACAGGCGTGAACAACGCTGCAGGTGTCCGCGGCCTACAATTCCTAGTGGACATGGTTAACCAAGGCGTTGTTGATCCAAACATGGATTACTCTGTGTCAGAAGCTGAGTTCACTAAAGGTGAAGTCGCGATGACCATCAATGGCCCTTGGTCTTGGGGTAACCTAGACAAACTAGGCGTAAACTACGGCGTTGCTGAACTGCCAACACTGAACGGCGGTAAAGGTAACCCATTCGTAGGTATCCTAAGTGCAGGTATCAACGCTTCGAGCCCGAACACAGACCTAGCGGTTGAGTTCTTAGAAAACTACCTATTCCAAGACGAAGCGCTAAAAATCATGAACGATGACAAGCCTCTTGGTGCGGTAACACTGAAGTCATTCCAAAAAATTCTTGAGAGTGATGAGCGTATCAAGTCGACAATGACTAACGCAGAAAACGGCGAAATCATGCCAAACATCCCACAAATGACCGCTTACTGGTTCGCTGAGGGCGCGGCGATTGATAACGCTATGCAAGGCAAACAAACCGTGCGCGAAGCCCTAGACACAGCAGCAAAACAAATTACTAAGTAAACCATTCCATAATTAATATCCTATGTCCTTTGGCACAGCAGTTTGCTGTGCCTTTTTTTGTTTTGGAACCTTCATTCTATGCAAATCCCAACACTCTACCTAAAAGGTACATTTAATGGCTGGGGACTCGACACCCCACTTTCAGTAATCGACGATCATACGCTTCAAGCCACGTTATGCCTCTCGACAGATCAATACCGCTTCAAAATCTCAGACCTCGATGGCACCAAGCAATGGACACTATCAGGCCACTCAACCAAAGCCACAGAATGTGCCCTAGAAGAAGCGTTATCACTGGTTAACACTCAAGGCATTGGGAACGACCTTCTATTCACGCCACAAGCCGCAGGCCACTATACAGTGACCATTGATTTCACATCCAGCACTCCTGCCATGACCATAGAACAAGGTGAGCAGAAGTCAGAAGCAGAGATACAAAGACCTACTATTGATATTGCATTGAAGGCGGCCGAAGCTCAGCAACAAGAGTGGAAAAAGCCTAGCTTCGCGTTAGAAGCCGATGAACTATTTGCACAACTCGCAATTACCGAGGCAACCCCGTTTACTTTCGTGTTTGGCGACAACGTTGATGGCTACTATCACGGCACCACCCACACTTTTGTAAACAGCGGCAAATATCGCCATCATCAAGGCTGGCTGTTTGGAGGTTTTGCTAGCTTCATCAATCAGGTTATCAATGACAAAACTCAAGCTAAACAAGCGTCTTTGATGCCTTACGGGCTGGAACATCACTACTCATCGAGCCAAGATTGCTTAAGCTTGATGCAACAGAAAAGACAGATCGCCCTTTCCGTAAAAAGCGATACGCAACAGACATTGAGTCTGCTACCTGAGCTCAATATCCCAAGTCACTATGTTCAGGTTCATCAATCCGCCGATCACATTATCCTAGAGTTGGATGACCAAATTTGTCCTGAAGGGTGCCCTAAGTTTGTCTCGCTGATTGCCAATCGCCCAGTACACGTTCAGGAACTTTCAGCACAGCATGCCCGTACCATTGCAGAGCCGATGCATCTCTCTTCAAATAACCTTAACCTGCTGTTCTCAACCCAGGAAGAACAAACAGAGTTAGTGGTGTATTTGAGTTTTGCTCATCAACTTTCCGACGCTCAAAACATGGCTAAGAACGCAGCGGAAAAAAGTGCACTCGTCAGTCATCAACAATCGAACTATCACTTCTTATGTAACAACTACTTGTGGACCAATGATGTTGAATACAACAAAGCGGTGATGTGGGCGCGTTTAGCCAGTCGCACTTTTGTCAGTCACGAATTTGGTACGGGTATTTGGGCTGGTTTACCTTGGTTTAAAGATTGTTGGGGGCGAGATACTTTTATCGCGCTATCTGGTACCAGTCTGGTTAACGGTTTATTCGAAGAAGCGAAAGCCATTATTGAGAACTTTGCCGCAATGCAGATGACCGACGAGTCTTCGGTTAACTTTGGCCGAATTCCAAACCGAGTCACCAGTAAAACCAATATCATCTATAACACCACAGATGGCACGCCGTGGATGATTCGCGAGGCACTGGAGTACATTAACTATTCCGGCGATGAAGCTTTTGCTAAAGCCATCTATCCAGCTTTAAAGCGTTTTATCTCCGGGGTTGAAAAACACTACCTTGCGCAAGATGGACTGATGAGCCACCGCCACCCTGATACCTGGATGGATGCTAAAATCGACGGTGCGATCCCATGGTCACCAAGAGGGCCAAAAGCCAATGATATTCAAGCACTTTGGTTTGAGAGCCTGCATTGTGCGATGGCCTTAGCGGAACTGGTTGGTGATGATGAGAGCAAACAGCACTGGCAAGCGCGAGCAGCCCAAGTCAAACAGAGCTTCATCAATCAATTTTGGAACTCAGAGCAACGTTGTTTAGCGGATCACCTAACCGATGGCGATAAGCCTGACTATAGCGCTAGGCCAAACCAGCTCATGACCATATCAATTCCGCAGCAAGAATCTCTGACTACGCCTGACATTGAGCAACAGATCGTAAAAAATGCAGTCGATAAGTTGCTGTTCCCTTGGGGTATCTGTTCTCTGCAGCAACAACATGTAGACTTCCACCCCTATCATGATAACCAAAGCCAATATCATAAAGATGCGGCCTATCACAATGGAACGATCTGGGGCTGGAATGCCGGCTTTACCGTTACGGCGTTAACTCGATACAAGCAACAAGACTTTAGCTACCAACTGTCTAAGAACCTTGCCAAGCAGATCCTGAATCAAGGCTGCCGTGGCACTATGAGTGAAAACTTAGATGCTTACCAACATGACAATAACAAGTTGGTTGAATCTGGCACCTTTGCACAGGCTTGGTCGGTATCAGAGTACGCGAGAAACGCTCAGCAAGATTACCTAGGCTACCGCCCTCAACTGCTAGATAACCGCATCAATATTGCACCTAAACTGCCTCAGCAGTGGACGCAATTTGATGCATCGCTACCTTACGGGAAAAGTAAACAAGTTGTCCTGAGTTATTCATTAAACGATGAGGTCGCACGTTACATTCTCACATCGAGTGAAGAGTCTGAAGCGATGTCTGATATCGAACTGGTTTTAACCTTAGATATCAATAATGGACAATACGCAGAAATTCGGTCTCCACTTGCGATCGATCTAGAGATCACGATCAACCAAGAGAGTGGCGAAGTCACAGCAAACAACGCTAAGGCGGTGATCACTATTCATAATCAACCAAATTATGAATTATTAGAAGGGCTTGAATTTGCGATGCCAGAGTTTTCCATTGCCCATAATAGTATTCTGAATCAAGATTATTTGCGCAGTAAAAGGGAAAATCAGGAGTTAGCAGTAGCTAAAGATTAATAAGTAATAAAAAAGCCTGAACAAGTGTTTCATAAAACTATATTGTTCAGGCATTTTCTTATTGGTTCACAATAAATCGAATAAAATCGGGAAAGCGTTTCGCCCAAGCGATTTCATTATGTTCATGCCCCTCTGCTTCCATATAAATAAGAGAAACATTGTCTTTATTTAATAAAAGATCATTTATAGAACGAGAGCCATCTAAATACACTTTAGCAAAGTCGACATTCGTATCGTCTCGCTTTTCATTTGCCCCATATCCATATAAATCTTAACGGGAAGTTCAAACTCCAAGCCAGAGGTATAATTAAAATATTCGCCGTGGTTAAACCAAAACGCAGGGGAGAACACGCCAAGCGCGCCAAAAGCATGTTGGTGTTTTCCGCCACCATATAAACTGATCAGCCCTCCCATTGAGCTCCCAGCCAAATACGTCGTGCTACGTTGCGGTTGCGTTCGGTAATTGAGATCAATGTATGGCTTTAATGTATCAACAATAAAGTCGACGTAGTCATCCCCTTCACCACCAAACTCGCAGAATTCATCTGGAATACCAAACTCACTGATCTGTCTCGTGGCTTTCCAAGGGGAATACTCATTGTAACGCCCCATTTTATCGAGCTCGTCACTACTGTCGATGGCCACTAAAATGATGCCATCCGTTTCACCTTGCTGTTGCATTTCATCCAGTGTCGTTTTCGCCTGCCAACACATGCCGTAAGTCGCCGTGATCTCATCAAACACATTTTGACCGTCGTGCATATAGAGCACTGGATAACGTTTATCGGATGTTTTGTAATCGTAAGGGAGATGAATTCGTAAGGTGCGCGTGCGCTTCAACTGAGGCATGGGGAACGCCTCTATTAATAGTAGGTCGTCTTGTTCTATTTGTGTCATACCAAAAACCGTTAACTCTAGACAAAAAAATAGCGCCAGTATTAGGCGCTATCTGTATTTAATTATTTGGCGTTGACTGCTCGTACAAAGGCTTCTTGTGCCCCTTCGACATTCAGTGCTTTTGCCTCATCTAGCAAGCTTAGCGCTTTCGGCACATCGCCCGATTTCACTGCATTTTGAATTGCAGAGATGTAGAAGTCTTGAGTTTCTTGCTGAACTCGGATTTGCGTTGTCGGCTTTTTCGTTTCAGCAACGACTGGCGCGGCAGCTACTGCAGCCGGCGCTACAACAGGTTGAGCGCGGTAAGGGCGAAGCTTAAGCGTCTCTACTTCTAGCTCTAGGCGACCACCAAGTTGATTAGTATAAACCAGATCGGTCACCATCGGCATCACTTCACCAAACTCTTTAGCACGTACCTTGGCAGGATGGTCAACTTTTATCTGCTTTCCGAGTTCATCAGCTGGGGTGTAGATAACCAAAAACGGTGTTTTGCTTGCATCAATATGCAGGCGCTCAATATAGCTTGTACGTGTAAAGGCATCTGATGCACGAACTTTAAAGTCTTCAAACTTCACTGTTTTCACTGGTTGGAAATTTTCATCCAGTAGTATCGCTTCAGGTGCAAATACCGAGTCATCAATCATCAGGCTAGACAGTGTCACTAGCATCTCTGCAGAACGATCGCTGAATCGAAACGCAGCAAAATGGCTGTTGCCTGTTGTAAAGGTACCGACCGGCGAGCCTAAGTCGATATCAAATTTTAAATCTTCATTATCATTAAGTTGGGCGTATGGAAATTGCGAAAAATCGCTGCAGCATACTTCTGCATTAGTTGGGGGCGTTAATTGTGTTTGTACTTGAGCATCTGAAGCACAACCGCTTAGCAAGGCACCTAGTAAAACGGCTAACATGGAGCTTTTATTTGTCATTGTAATCTCTCTCACTATTGGTTGTTAGTAGGGGGAAACGGAAAAAGGCAGCCAACCGGCTGCCCTTTACTATAAATGGTTTAGAACCAGATTTCTGCGTGAACACCCACGACAGTTTCATCTTTCGAACCATCGATACCTTTGTTGCCTACACCGTCTTCTAGAGCCGTCATGTATGCTACATAAGGTTTGATTTGCGGACGACCGAAGTAATCAGCGTTAACTGTAAAGATAGGCGCAGCTTCTACGAAAACCCAAGAACCATCTTCTGCGTGCCATTGCTCAGCTTTCTCGATTGAGTAAGATGCTGTAACTTCGAAACGGAAGTTATCATTGATTTTGTATGAAGGGCGAGCAGCAAACATAGTACGAGAACCGCCGTCATCTAGACCCCATGCGCCGATTTCCATCATTTCCCAATGAGTAAATTCAGTACCTAGTTGTAGATTATCAGAAATATTCAATACACCATAAGATGTGATGAATAGAGACTTATCATCTTCTTTGAAATTCTCATTCCACTCACCGAAGTTAACACCGCGGTTTGTTGCCATACCAGTACCGTATGCGATACCTGTCTGAGCCCAACCATCTAAACCGTAGTAGCTTGAGTTAAGAGTTACAGAAACACCTACACCCGATTCAGCTTCATCTGCAGCACTACCTGTCACTCGGTCTTGCTTCATAAATTTCGCATCAAAATCTAAGCTACCAATACCTGCATCTACACCATAGTAGTACAAGTCAAGTGAAGTACGTGTTTGACGATCTTTGGTAGTGTCGTTAACTGTTGCTTTTGGATCGGCAGATACTGCAGCAACACCAAACTTATGACCCGCTAATTTAGTTTCGAAACCAGCACCAACACCCGAAGATTGCTTCCAGAATTCACCAGATAGAATACCCGCAGAACGGTTTAGGAATCGTTGACCAGCCCAAACAACAGAGTCAGAACCTAAGTAAGGCAGCGCACCAATCTCAACAAACGCCTCTTTGATCTCAAATTGAGAGTCTGTGTTATTCTTTTGGTTACCTGAAGAAGAGTAAGCGTAAGAGTTACCGTTACCATATTCAGCTCTTACATTATAGTTAGACCATACACCATTACCGTATTCAGTATGCTTTTTGATAACAAACTCAACTTGGTTTGTGCTCTCACTAGTCGCAGAAGAACCAGCTACATGGTAATCACCTTTATTAAAGGTCGTTGCATCTGTATTTCCATCAATCAAGCGGTAGTTTGAAGACATATAACCATGAACTTCCCAACCATCAGCTAAAACTTCAGTAGGGTTTTTTACCTCTACTTCCATTGCCGAGTCACCACTTGTTACATCAAGTGCAACTTCACTCTCAGCGTATGCCGCGCCAGCCATTAGTGCTGTAGTCACTGCAGCAGCAATCAAACTTACTTTTTTCATTCTTAACTCCATTAAGGACGATTTATTTTTAGGTTTTATATTTTTGCTCTCTTGCGACAGCCAAAGGCAGTAATGGCGGACGTAAGATAGAGAGGTTTAGGGTTTCCCCTGATTCGTTTCAACGGGGTCAATATTAAGGGGGGCGCACTAGTTTGACTTCCTCCACCCCTAACTAAATTAAGGGGGATGAGAAGGGAGTAGAAATTATACAGAATGGTGTTTAGAAGAGTTAGATCACTTAATATAGGAGGAGTAGACAGCACACAGATCTAATTATTCATATCAAATGAGATCCAGCTCAAATATATTGTTTGAACTTAATCGGTAAATTATTTTTTTAACAATAAATTCTTCTTGAAGTTGCTTGACCTTACAGAGACAAAGCTTTTTACTAATAGTTCACCAAAGCTGTTTAACGAATAAGAAATAAAGCAATGACTAGAACGCTCGGACGCCCATATCCACTCGGTGCAACCCTAGATGACACTGGCTGTAACTTCTCTATTTATTCCCCTGACTGTCCAAATCTCTCTCTCGCGCTCTTTGATGAGAACGATGAATTTGTCACTTATAAATTAGAAAGCGAATACGCCGGTATTAAGTACACGTTTATTGAAGGTGTGTCTGCAGGTCAAAAGTATGGCTTCATTGCTGAAACAGAAGAGGGCTCTCTGCTTCTCTCTGACCCTTATGGCAAGGCATTAAGTGAACCATTGCACTATCAAACACCTTATACGCCGGAAAAGAGTTTCGGTATGGCAAAGTGTGTCGTGACAGACGACAAATTTGATTGGCAAGGTATCGAAGGCCCTAAGATTTGCCGCGAAGAGACCGTCTTATTCGAAACTCACGTAAAAGGCCTCACCAACCTTCATCCAGAAGTAGAAAGCAGCGATAAAGGCCGCTACATGGGCCTGGTTAGCCCAGAGATGCTCGCCTTTTATAAAGAACAGAACATCAACTCTCTGCAACTTTTACCGATAGCTGCCTGCATGCACGAACCGCATCTTCTAGATATGGGTAAAGTGAACTACTGGGGTTACAACCCATACCTGTTTATGGCACCAGACCCTCGTTACGCAGAAAAAGACGCCGTGACAGAGCTTAAAACCGCTATCCGTGAACTTCATCGTAACGGGATTGAAGTGATCCTTGATGTGGTCTACAACCACACAGCGGAGGGAGGTGAAGGTAGCTGCACCTTTAACCTAAAAGCGCTCGATCACCGTCATTACATCAAGCACGGCTGTCACTACGCAAACTTTACTGGCTGTGGTAATACCGTTGACCTGACTTATCAAGCATCACTCAACTTAGTGATGGATACGCTACGCTACTGGGTAACGGAATTTAAGGTGGATGGTTTCCGCTTTGACCTAGCCGCAACCTTAGGCCGCCAAGGCGATCAATACAGCCCTGATGCCGCCTTCTTCAAAGCCGTAGCTCAAGACCCAGTATTAAAAGAAACCAAACTGATTGCTGAACCATGGGACATTGGGCCGAACGGTTATCAAGTTGGTAATTTCCCACTTGGTTGGAATGAATGTAACGACAAACTACGCGATATCACTCGCAGCTTCTGGCGCGGTGATCAAGGCTACTTAAAAGAGTTTGCAACGCGCCTTATGGGGTCTCGTGACATCTACAGTGCTGCTCATTGGCCATACAAGCTCACAGTGAATTACATCACTTATCATGATGGCTTCACCATGCAAGATCTTGTTTCATACAAGCATAAGCACAATGAAGAGAATGGAGAAAACAACCGTGATGGCCACGGTGACAACCGTTCTGAAAACTACGGTGTTGAAGGTGAGACTGAAAACCCTTTGGTCATCGATACTCGTGAAAAGCAGAAACGCAACTTCATGTCGAGCTTGCTGTTCGCGTTTGGTATTCCGCATGTATTAACGGCCGATGTGCTCTCTCATACCCAAAAGGGCAACAACAACGCATATTGCCAAGACAGTGAGACAAGCTGGTTAAACTGGGAGCCTAGTGAGCGAAAATCCGACTTCAAGCAGTGGCTGTCTGATATGGTCGCAGCTCGCCAAGAGTATATGGTGCCGTTCATAAAAGCTTTTAGCGGAGAACAGCGCAACTCTAACCGAATCTTTTGGAGTCGTGTTGATGGCACGCTAATGGAACATGATGACTGGAACCGCTTGAGTTCGGTGGCTCTCCACCTGGGTATCGGTGACGAAGGTGATGAGATGATCTACCTGATCAACCAAACCAATGCCCCAGCCCGCTTCAAATTGCCATCCGACAGAGAACAGAACTGGGTAACGATTTGTGATACCAACTCTCACAATGTGAAACCGGGCTCTGCTGAAGGTGAAATGCTGCTCTCACCCACTTCAATGGCTATTTTGCATTTTACTGCGCCTGACAAAGAGAATTGCGATTAACCCTAGTCTTTCGCTCAATATAAGACCGGTTTATATAAAAACCAGCTATGTTTATAGCTGGTTTTTTTATTCGGTGAATATCACAAATTCGTTTTATTTATATGGAATCATTTGCATTGATGTGATTAAGAAAACTGTTTAGTATGCTGCCACTATAAAAATGAATCTATAACGTCTTTGGATATCATGGCTTTACCTAAAACACTAATTCGTCTTTTCAAACCTTATATCATCATACTAACAGGGGGAATGATCTATTTAGCGGCTGCACAACTCGAGCGGATGGAGGAGTCTGCAAGAGAGCAATCCGCATCGAATATCCGGATTGGTAACTCTATCATCCGTTCCAATATCGAAGCGACTTTTGGCAAACTTTACCTTCTCGAAACCAGCTTAAAACAGGGACACGCCGCCTCAAAGAGCGCTTTCATCAATTTGAGCGAGAACATCCTCAAACGCACCCCGAACTTCTCCGATATCGTTTTATACCATTTAGACACGCATCAGTACTTTTCGAGTCGTGGTTTATCGCTGCCTTCATCTACACTCAATCAACTCAAATGGAGTAAGATTGATAGCATAACGGACGATTTTTATATCTCGTCGGTATACCAGAAAACCGATGGTCGCTGGGTATTTGCTGTCAAACACACCATTTCAGATCGTCCCCAAGAGATATGGATTGAATTCGACCTATTACACACCACTCAAGGCTTACGTGACTTAAAAACATTGAGCAATGGGTATCTGTTTGTCATCGACCGTGCAACGGAAAGGCTGATATTCCACCCTGATCCAACGCGCATTGGGACTAAATCCGTCAGTTACCATGCAGGGATCAGTCATCAGCTCTCGCAAGGCGAGACATCTGGTCAACATGAGTACTACTATCAAGACCACTTTAAAGTCTCAGTTTATGACGCGAACAACAGCTTCAACTGGGTGTTTATTGCTGGTACCGATCGTCAAGATATACTCACAAACTCCCATCAGTTTACCTTAACCGCGATCATTCTTGGGTCGTTGCTACTGCTTTGGGTCGTCGCTAACTATCTGATTCATCGACTTAACCACGCACTTTCATTGCTTAATCAGGTGGACGATATTGCCAGTTTCAAACGCCAACTCAAATCTGTCATTGGCAGTTTCAGCTACAACAGCGGCATTCAGTTTTGTCTTTACGACTCCAACAACCATACCTTTAGCACACTTGATTACCATGGAAACAAGAGCGTAGTTCACACCAACCAAACACTGGCACAGAACTTTCAACCTAGCAGTTTGATCTATCGAAATGGCCAATATGCTGACTCACTCGCTCGTAGCCTTAAAATCACTCAGCGCCACTACTGTATCCCACTGCATTCACGCAATCAGCTGTTAGCCGTACTCTACATTAATAGTGCGCTACCAATTAATCGTTCTATTCTGCGAATGATTAGACGAGCAGCCGAAACCTCTTTAGCGAACCTGTTGCTGCATCATCAACTCAGTTGCAAAGACCTCATGACCCAACTCGACAACAAGAACAACTTCAATACCGCCTTGTCGTCTCATCTCAATGAGCCGGATACGTTTGTTGCTCTTTTGGACATTGATCATTTCGAGCATCTTAACAACGCGTATGGCGACGCTGTTGGGGATCGTTTAATCAAACACACGGCAGAAGCGATTCGCTCCCATTTTCCAAAACCCAAGAGTTTGAGCTTAGCGCGTATCGGTGGAAAGGAGTTTGCGATTCTGTTTAAGGCCAACGATGAAAACGACGCAAAGCTCCAACTAGACCAGTGTAGGGCAAGCATTGCTTCGGATCCCCTAAGAACACCAGATATTGATCTTTCAACCAGTGTCAGTATTGGATTTTCTTCACTAGAGGGGGAATCGGAATCTGCATTAGCGCTCGCCGAACAAGCCAAAGTGATTGCTCAACAACTCGGTAGAAACCGCGTTGAGGGCTATTTCAAAACTCAATCGGTCGCTGATCCTGTCTCTATTGCCGCCGCATAGATTGGTAAAACAAGCAAACACAAAAGCACCTCGTTCGGTGCTTTTGTTTTTTCTAAAACCGACTACAATGCCCTTCCAGTTAGTTCTTTCACTTCTAAGAAAACAGTTCGCTCAATAAACAGATACCATTCATGATAAAGCTTAGTCATCGACTTCAATCCATCAGTGATCTAATCACCAAACCCTATGACCACATATGGGATTGCTGCTGCGACCACGGTCATCTCGGTATACACCTGTTGATGGCGCAAAAAGCGGAACACATCCATTTTGTCGATATTGTTCCTGATCTAATGGCGGAGCTCGAAGCAACCCTTACTCAACATTTTTCTCCTGATCAGTTGGCAAACCGAGATAATCACATCTCACAGCACTGGCATGTGCACTGCATGGATGTCGGTCAGTTGCCGCTTAATCAGTACAGCGATCGCCACTTGGTTGTGATTGCAGGTGTTGGGGGAGAACTAACCCAAACGTTAATCGAGGCGGTCATTTCAAATAACCCGAATATGTCCTTTGATTTTCTGTTGTGTCCGGTACATCAACTGTTTGAGTTGCGTGAATATCTCGGGAAAGGTGATTTCGCGATGATCGATGAAAAGCTCGTAGAAGAGAACCGACGCTTTTACGAAATATTGCATGTTTCTTATCAACCAGATTGTAGTGAGTTAGCACATACTTACTCGCCAACCGATAAGGTATCAGCAGTCGGCAACAAGATTTGGCTAGCGAACAGCGAACAAGATAAGCGTGTTATCGAACAATATAAACAACGTACGCTGGCACACTATCAACGCATTTCTTATGGGTTAGAGAAACAAGGTAAACCTAACTCCGTCGCCCATATCATAGAGCACTACCAAGCCGTTTAAGTCGCTAGAGCCAGATACCAAAAACAAAGAAAAAGCCGATTGGAATCAATCGGCTTTCTCGTATCTGGTTATCAATGATAATGGCTATTGCTTACTGGTATACACGCCATCAAGGTACTGGTCTTTCTCTTCCCAGGTACCATTGAGCCAACCGTGGAAACGGCGCTTGAAGGCTTTATCTTCGAAGTAGTTACCATCTAGGTTTTCATCCATCGGGTGCACTTTGATTCGCACAACAATCTTAGTCATCTTGCCTTTAAGCATATCTTCAAATGGTGATTCTTGATTCTCTGGATAAGCCAGTGTTACATCAACGACCCCATTGAGCATGTGGCCCATATTAGAAAGAGCAAATGCCACGCCACCCGTTTTGGGCTTCAGTAGATGTTGGTAAGGTGTTTTCACTGTCGCCAATTTGCCCGCATTTACTCGCGTGCCTTCTACGAAGTTCACCACCGTCGTCGGGTTATTTTGAAACTTCTGACAAGACTTCTGAATCGCATTGAAGTCGTCATTACGACGCTCTGGATGTTTCAGCAAAAACTCGCGCGAGTGTCTTCTCATAAATGGCATATCTAACCCCCAACACGCCAAACCAACAAAGGGGACGTAGAGAAGATCATGCTTTAGAAAGAACTTCGGCATTGGCATTCTGTCTTTCATAACAGAGGCCAAAACCACGATGTCTGCCCAACTGCGATGATTCGACATCATCAAATACCACTGCTCTTTTGACAGTTCCTCACCTCCCTCAATTTGCCAGTCTATACGATTCATTGAAGACAGGATGCCGAGATTCACCGTAGCCCATAGCCAAAATACTGCATCAGAACAGCGGTTTGAAAACGTGGTCACTTGGGGTACTGGAATGGGCAGTTTGATCAGGGCGAACAATGAGATCAGCACCGTTATGACGGCAGTGTTGATAGTCACCAAGGTAACACTGATGACTAAACGGAAGATATCTAACATATTGATAAACAGTAACTTAACAAGATTCGGTATAAAACAGGAGCGGATATTATACCTTTTTCATTGCACCTCTATCTACCGATTGAAATATTTATGACACATTTGAACAGGTGGTCATAGGAGTTAAGTTTAAATGATTTGACCGCACCGTCGGCAAAATAATGAACTCAAAAAAACAAACCCCGCGTAATGCGAGGTTTGTTCTAGGCAGTTTCTGTTTTTTTAGAAGCTGTAAGCAACAGACGCTTTGAAGTTACGACCGGCTTCGTAGCTGGTGTACTTCTCAGAACCCCAAGAGATACCAAAGCCTGTGTGTTCTGCGTACTTCTTATCGAATAGGTTATCGACAGCAAGGTTAACCGATAGATCTTTCGCAAAATCTGGCACGTAAGCCGCCCAAATATTGTGAGTACCGAAGCCAGCACGCTCAATCTTCACACCTTTTGCGTCCGTATATTCATTACCCGGCACGAAACGCGCATCCCAACCAAACACTAGCTCATTAGACAGGCTGTAATTAAAGCCCGTTTTAATGTTGTGGATGCCGGTTTTGTTCATGTGGCTTGTAGTGCCATCTTTCAAGCTGGTTTGGTCACCGTCAGAGAATGAGTGGTTCGCATACAGAGCGAAGTCATCGATGCTGTACGTAAACACGGTTTCGACACCCCATACCTCAACATCGTACTGGTTTATCAACGTTGTGTTGTTTTTGGTTGGGTGCATCTGGTTATCAAGATCGTACTGGTACGCTGTGAAACCTAGAATTGCATGATCCGCTGCCAACAAATCAGACAGGTCGTAGTCGAAGCCCGCTTCGTAGTTGTTACCTGTCATTGCTTTGGTATCGGCTTGCTTTACATCACTCGCAGCTTTCATGGTTAGCGTTTCAGGAAGAGCGGCACCTTTGAATAGACGGCCGTAACCCACACGCAGTCTTAGGTTATCTGTTGTTTGATGCTCACCTTGGAACTTAGGTGATAGCTGATCATACTTACCAGAGAACACACCACCTAGCTTATGAATGTCATAGCGAAGACCGGTAACAAAGCGGAAGTCACTGATTTCAAAAGCGTCTTGAGCATAGATACCATAAGCGGTAACTGTGCCACCATCCATGTCGTAGTTTTTAGTTTCACCCGCTTTTGAGCCAGATGTGTAAGTACCGAGACCAGAATCAATCCACTGTTTCGCTTTATAGCCTTCAACACCATAAGTCAGCTCGTGCTCACCTACCCATGAGATGTTGCGGATATCACCACCAATGGTCGTCACATTGTATTCACGATCTGGAATGGACAGTTCGCCGTCTTTAGTAAACACCCAACTGCCTGATGAATTGTCCCAATTACCATAATCTTCAGTTAGAGCGTCACGGTCCATGTACTGGCGATTGTAGTATAGGTCTGTCTTAAGGTTTATAAGATCACTGCCGTTGTCATAGTGGTGGTTCAATGTCACTGTGTCACGGCTGATTGCATGATAGTTGTGCTCATTATCTGCATATAGCGCGCCTGCTTTTTCGCCTGATAACTGACGCTTACCACCATCTTCGTATTTATTGAACGTCAGCTTAAATTCGTTCGCGTCATTTGGAATAAATACCACTTTCGCCAAACCAGACTTTAGTTCACCTTGCTTAGATGTAACATCGTCCTCACCTGGGATATGTAAGTCACCGTCTTCAGAGTAGTTAGCGATACCCATGAACTGAAGCTTGTCGTTCAGTTTCGCGTAAACCGCCACGTTAGTTGTGAAACGCTCGTAAGCCGTTTGATAGCCCGTCTTAACGCGTGCGCCAATCGTTTCGTCACCACGTAGTAAATCACTCGGATCTTTTGTTTCGTAGCTGAATGAGCCGTTAATCGCACCAGCACCAGAAAGTACAGAGTTGCCGCCTAGAGTAATTTCCGCTGATTTTAGCATTGCAGGGTCAAAGGTTTGATCGCCCGAGTGGTGGAAAAGCTGACCTTCTTGACGTGCACCATCAATGGTTACGACCGAGAATTTATCTTCCATACCACGGATGAAGACTTTACGAGAGTAACGCGCGTTGCCATCAGCCGTTACGCTCGGCATGGTATTTAGAACATCTTTGATATCTGACGCTTGTTTCTGTTCTAGAGTCTCTGAGTTGATCTCAGTCTGAACGTGTTGATCTAGGGCTGAACCGACAACAACAATGGTTTCATCTGCTGATTGGGCAGAAAAAGAGGCGAGTGCAACAATAACCGCTGCAGAAAGTGACTTCAGTTTCATAATGGTACTTATATTTTATAAACAACAACAAGAGCGGTGCATAATACACGATGCGAATGATAATTCATCTCATTTACATTCTTTACTTTTCTATTCTTTATTTTTATGAGTGTGGAATATAGTATTCATCAAAGTTCACTGAACTCTTGTTTATTGAACTGAATATTTCGAAAAACCCTAGAAATAGGTAGCCACCAGCATAAAACTGGTGGCTTTTTGCATAGATACTGAAAACTAAGTGAATACAGAACCATTATCTCATTCAAATCAGTCATGCCTTTTCTATGTGAATTATTTTGCCAAAACTCTATGGCTTAACTTCCCTTACCTCGCTTACACGCCATTACGCCAGACAACAAACCCTCTTGTTATGATACTCAACGTCCTAATTCAAACACCGTTACCGCTATCGAAACACGCTCATGAAAACTCTATACCAGCTCTCTGATTCTGACTTTGAACAATACTTACTTTCGATCAAACCCGTTATTAGAAGAAGCGCCAAATCTCAGCGTGAAATCGAACAAGTGGCTATAGAGTTTGGCTATCAATTTACCGACAGCTACCACTACCAAAATCAAACCACTAAGATTTCATTGCTTTGCCCTAGCTGCAATCACATTGTCTTTAAGCAACCTAGATCGATACTCACTAACCCTGCTTGCCCCAGCTGTAAAATCGCAACCAAAACCAAACCCTTCAATTCTAAAACGCCAAACAAAACGATCCGCCTTGATGACCTAATTTGCACTCAAGGTTCGAAGAAGTTAGCTAAAGCGATCAGAGATTCAAAAACCTAAGAGTCATATAGACACAAGCGACCCGTAAAGACTCAATCATGAATGAGTCATATATACTCATTTTTCCAACCAACTTATCTCCCCAATCCCATATGATAACAATTCTCATTATTGGCATGTAACCTGCTAATATTAAGTCAGACTCTTTGATTATGCTTATTAGAGCCTTGGTATAGAGGCACTCAATAGGAGAACAAGACTATGACAGAACTTCCGCATGGCTTAGTTTCAGGAACCGTTATCGCGAGAACAGATTGGAACCACCAACTTTTCTCACTTGAAGTAAAAGCACCCGTTTCACATTACATCGCAGGGCAATTTACCAAGTTGGGGCTTGTGACTGAACAAGAGGAGTTGGTTCGACGTGCTTACTCGATGGTAAACGCTCCGTCACACCAAAATGGCTACCAACATTTGGAGTTTTTAATCGTTAAAGACTCAGATGGTCAGCTTTCACCCAAGCTCCACCAACTGCAGCAAGGCGATGAAGTATATGTTGGACGAGATCCAAGTGGGTTTATGACACTCGAAGAGATTCCAGCGACTGCCAAAGACCTATGGATGCTTTCGACAGGCACAGCAATCGGTCCCTTTCTCTCACTTCTACAACAACTGCAATTACAGAAGTCCGCTCTGCCATTTGAACACCTTGTCCTAGTGCACGCGGTGAGAACTCAGGCTGATCTGACTTATCAAGAGCGCATCCAAACATTCATCCAACACTTTCAAGGAGCACTCCATTATGTGCCAATTATTTCAAGAGAATCCGTTACCGGAGCTTTGCGCGGACGAATCCCAAGTTTGTTACTTGGAGGCGACCTTGAGCAAGCCACGTCTGTCACTGTCAATAAAGAGCGTAGTTTCTTCTATCTTTGCGGCAATCCAGAAATGGTTCGTGACACCAGTGCAGCCTTAAATCAACTTGGATTAGAAAAACACCTACGTCGTAAGCCCGGACAGTTCAGCAGCGAAAACTACTGGTAGGTTGAAATAACCATAATAAAAACAATGACTAATCATGATAGACAACACATCTAAAGTGGCGCACACTGCGTAAATTGCTCATTTTGATACTTATTATTGATGTTTAAGGTAAGAGAGGAAGCCATGCTCAACATTGCTTTTTTTAGCTCAAAATCATACGACGAAAAGTCATTTACATTGGCGAAAGGAGAACTCCAAGCCGAGTTTCATTTCCACGATTTTCGTTTAACAACCACTACCGCAAAAATGGCTCACGACTGCGAAGCGGTTTGTGCTTTTGTAAACGATGACTTGTCTCGTGACGTGCTCGAAGTATTGGCTCAAGGTGGTACCAAGCTAATTGCAATGCGTTGTGCTGGTTTTGACAAAGTAGACCTAGAGGCAGCAAAAGAGCTTGGCCTTCAGGTCGTTCGCGTTCCTGCTTACTCACCAGAGTCAGTGGCTGAGCACACAGTCGGGATGATGATGTGTCTGAACCGCAAGCTACACAAAGCGTATCAACGCACCCGTGATGCAAACTTCTCACTTGAAGGTCTGGTTGGTTTCAACTTCTACGGAAAAACCGTTGGCGTAATCGGTTCCGGTAAAATTGGCCTAGCGACAATGCGCATCCTCAAAGGTTTGGGAATGAACATCCTATGTTACGACCCATACCCTAACCCACTTGCTGAAGAGTTAGGTGCAAAATACGTTGAGCTGGATGAGCTTTACCAAAACGCAGATGTGATTTCTCTGCACTGCCCGATGAGTAAAGAGAACTACCACCTACTTGACGCCCAAGCGTTTAGCAAAATGAAAGATGGGGTGATGATCGTAAACACTAGCCGTGGTGAGTTACTTGATTCAACGGCTGCTATTGAGGCGCTAAAACAGAGTAAGATTGGCGCATTAGGCCTTGATGTATATGACAATGAGAAAGAGCTGTTCTTCCAAGACAAATCTAACGATGTGATTGTCGACGACGTGTTCCGCCGTTTATCCGCTTGTCACAACGTGCTATTTACAGGCCATCAAGCGTTTCTGACAAAAGATGCCTTAGCAAACATTGCCAACACTACTCTCGGTAGCATTGCCGCTTACTTTGGCAATGAGAAAAGTGGCAACGAACTTATTGAATCATAAGTAATCAGCGTCTACTCATCACCACGAGCCTAATACACAGGCTCGTGGTTAGAAATCGACGACTAAATACAGAAGTGGCAGTTCTCGGTATCCAAACCATGGATTCCATTTCGAATCGCTAAATGTTCATTACCTGCATCGATACCCATTTGGTACCCGTCGCTCAATATTGACTGCTCCATGGTCAACCTTTTTACTCCGAAATTCTCTGGTGGAGCGATCACTTTGATTTTGGCATCCTTTGGTGGGTTACGAATAAACTCGAGAGATTGGTTGTAGTTTTCCGCTCGCACTGCCATCGATTCTGCAATGTTTGGGTATTTGGAAAGCAGTTTTTTGATCACCCACTGATACTTTTGCGGCTTCATTTGATAACTCAATGGGTGCGACAAAATCACAGTAATATCACGCGCACCGCGACGATAGGCTTCTCTGACTGGAATAGAATCCGCTACGCCGCCATCGGTATAACAGCCTCCTGAAAAACACGGTGTTTCGCGATAAGCGATCGGCAAAGCTGTGGTCGCCTCTACGACATTGGATAGATTTTCTGGTTGGATTTGGTAGTAGTTAGCATTACCTGTCTCTACGTTCGTTACCGCAGCGTAAAACGGAATGCCACCAAACAGTCGGTTGTAATCCAATGGATAACGTAAATTCGACTCTTCCCACAACCATTTCACATCCACCAAGTTGCCGCCTTTGGCAAAGCGAGCTGGATTAAAGAATGCTTTGTCTGTCGCCATGGTAGTGATGACATCAAGGCTGCGACGAGGGGCATGCGACAAGTAACCGATCAGGTTAGAGACGCCGGCTGACACACCGATTGCAAAATCGTACGGTTTAAACTCTTCCGCCATGAATGCATCTAATACACCCGCCGCGAAAATACCGCGCATTGCGCCGCCTTCTACAATCAGTGCTTTCTTACTCATCTATCTACTCTATTACTACTTTAAAACTGATGCAGAAATAGTAAGACTCACTGGCTACAAATGATAATGGGATAAATTTATAGATTCGATAGGTGAAATCTATCATTGAAGATACCGCCGGAATAACCACCAGCGGTAATATCAAGTTTAGCTAATTGATTAAAGATATTAGCTTAGGATGGAGTGACCTAATTTTAATGTCGCAGCAATATTCCTAGCCGTGCGGGTAAGGTTAGCTTCTGCCTCTTCGAGAACTTGGCTAAGAGGTTGCGGTGACCGCACCGTTCCAAAAAGAGACGTCATGGCCGAATAAAGCTCATCAACTTCGCTGCCTAACGACCCTGCGATACCTATCGTAGGTATGCCCTGTTTTTGAGCGCGAAGGGCAATACCATAAGGCGTTTTCCCTTGTAGGGTTTGGTTATCCATCTGCCCCTCGCCGGTAATAACCAGAGAAGCACCTTTTAACACTTCATCGGCGTTAAGTGTGTCTAACACCATCTCAATACCCGGCTTTAATTGCATTGCAAACAGCAGGCTCAGCCCCATTGGCGTGCCACCCGCTGCACCATAACCAGACGTTTCTAAGGTGTCGCTTTTTGCAATAGTGGGATGTTGTTGCATCGCGACGGTCGCGAAATGATGAAGTGTGGAATCTAGCATTGTTACTTGTTCAGGTGACGCCCCTTTCTGTGGACCAAAAATATGACTCGCTCCATTTTCACCACACAGTGGGTTTGCCACATCACAAGCGACTGTCAGATCAATGTTTCGTATGCGATCATCTAACCCTGAAAGGTCGATCGTCGTTAGCTGAGACAAAGCAAATCCACCTAACGCGATTTCTTTACCTTGGTCATCCAGCAGCTTGCCTCCTAGTGCCTGAACAATTCCTGCGCCGCCATCATTGGTCGCACTGCCGCCCAAGCCAAGAATGATCGACTCCGCACCTTGTTCAATCGCCTCAAGCATCAACTGCCCGGTACCAAACGACGTCGCGAGCATTGGGTTACGCTGCTCTGGCGTTACCAAGTCCAAACCAGATGCCGCAGCAATCTCAATTAAAGCAGTGCGCTTTGGGTTACTGTGTGAAGGCTCTAACATTGCCCATTGCGCATTGACTGTATTACCAAGCGGACCCATCACTTCGGTGGTGTACTTTTCGCCCGACAATCCCTGCAGAAGGACATCCACCGTACCTTCTCCACCATCCGCTAATGGCAGCGCGACATATTCCGCGTCAGGAAAGACTTCCCGAAACCCATTTTCAATACATGTCGCCACAGAAGCAGCGTCTAAGGACTCTTTGAATGAGTCTGGTGCAATAACTATTTTCATTGGGAGGCACTCTAATAAGTCGATACTCAACAACGTTACTATATAGAAGAGGAAACATTAAGCTCTCCGAGCATAGCAAACCGGTCAGGGATCTCGAAAATCAGCCACCAATTCACCTCTTCAGTAAAATTACCGTTTGCTGTCAACTCACTATTTGGCACTTTTGCCGCCATTAAGACGCCCAATTCAACCAAATTATTCATCAAAACCTGATAGAGAACACGCTTTTTGTTCCGCATTGTGGAATTGAACAATCTTTTTGTTTCATTTTTTAACTCGTTAACAGTTATTAGAGAAAAACTTAATAAGAAAATAAAGCGCCACTTTGCTCACAGTATTAATTTGGAATCTCAACAATAATTCATTCCGCATTATGGAATTTACTTTATCGGAGAACAGAGATGCCTTTAGTATCCACTGAAAAACTACAACAAGAATATGAACGAATCCTACTAGCTCGAGACATGAAACCAGAGATGGCGACCAAGCTTGCCGCGGGTTTTGTTGAAATGGCTAATGAAGGTACTTATTCACATGGTATTAACCGTTTCCCAGTGTTCATTGATCAAGTAGACAAAGGTCAAATCAAGCTTAACGCAGAGCCAGAATGCGTGAACAGCATGGGCGCACTTGAGCAATGGGACTGTAATTTTGGCCCTGGCGTACTGAACGGTCTTATCTGTGCTGAACGTGCAATGGAACTGGCTCGTGACTACGGTATCGGCATGGTGGGTATGCGTAACTCGAACCACTGGATGCGTGGCGGTGCATACGTTCTGAAAATGGCTCGTGAAGGCTTTGCAGGTATTGCATCAACAAACTCTATCGCAGTGATGCCAGCTTGGGGTGGTAAAGATCACCGCGTTGGTTCTAACCCTCTGATCATGGCGATCGCAGGCGATCCACCAGTCGTGGTTGACTGCTCAATGACACAATTCTCATACGGCCAACTACAAAACTTCGTACTTGCAGACAAAGAACTTCCTGTTGTGGGTGGCTTCGACAACGAAGGCAACCTAACCAAAGACCCACACGTACTTTGGGAAAATAAACGTCTACTGCCAATGGGCTTCTGGAAAGGCTCTTCAATGGCAATCGTGCTAGACATGATGCTAACTGCTATCACTGGTGGTAACTCAGTTCCAGCCCTAACAGAAGACATGGGCGGCGAATTCGGCGTTTCACAATTCCTTATCGCAATTGACCTCAGCAAAACAATGGGTGAGGGCCAATACGCACAAGAGATGAAGCGTATCCGTGACTACGTACTGGCGTCAGAGCCAGCAGAAACAGGTTCAGTAATGATTGCAGGTTCTGAGATTCAGAACTTCATCGACAAGCACGCAGCGGCTGGCGGTATTGAAATCAACGATGGAATCTGGGACCAAATTACGTCTCTGTAATTCGCCTGAGGTGGGGAAAGCTTTATGCAAAGTGTATTTAAGAGTATTTGGAAAAGTATCGACGTCATCATGGCCGTTATTCTGACTTGTATGATTGTACTGGTCTTCACAAACGTAGTGCTGCGTTACGGCTTTTCCTCTGGTCTTCGTCCCTCTGTAGAACTATCTCGCCTTGGTCTTGTATGGATTGTGATGCTCGGTGCAGCCGTTGTGCTGCGCCGAGGTGAGCACCTCGCTGTTGCGGAATTTTCTGAACGACTTTTTCCTAAAGCAGTGCCCGTACTAAGACGAATTTGTTGGGTGGTAGTACTGGTTTCAGTCGGCATGCTTTACATCGGTTCATACCGTCAAATGATGTCTAACTGGTCAGATATTTCTCAACTTACAGGGCTTCCTTCAGCATTATTTTATTTAGCTGGCGTGGTGTCAGGCGTGTTAATGGGTGTGATTGCGTTTGTTCGAATCTTTAACCCTGACTGGCAACTAGATAGCTTAGAAGAGGAGAAAGAATAATGACGTTAGCCATTTTCTTATCGGTATTGATTGTCTCAATCTTACTTGGTCTTCCTGTTGCGTTTGCACTGCTATTGTCTTCAATGGCACTGATGCTGCACATGGATTTCTTTAGTGCGGACATTCTTGCGCAGTCTTTAATTAATGGTGTCGACAGCTTTACGCTACTCGCAATCCCATTCTTCCTAATTGCCGGTGAAGTAATGGCGTCGGGTGGCTTGTCACAACGTATTGTTCGACTAGCTACTACGTATGTTGGTCACCGCCAAGGTGGCTTGGGTTACGTAGCCATCATGACTTCGGTTCTACTTGCCGGCCTTTCCGGCTCAGCAGTAGCAGATGCAGCAGCATTGGTAAGTATCCTTTACCCAATGATGAAAGCAGCTAAATACCCAGAAGCACCATCAATGGGTCTGCTAGCTTCAGGTGGCATCATCGCACCAGTTATCCCACCTTCAATTCCACTTATCTTAGTTGGTGTTGCTGGCGGTATTTCAATTAAAAACCTTTTCCTAGGCGGTATTGTTCCTGGCCTATTGATGGGTATGACATTGATGTTTGTGTGGCGTATGACGGTTCGCAAAGAGAACTTAGCAACCTCTGAGCGCGCAACCAAAGCAGAAAAACGCGCAGCACTTAAAGATGGTATCTGGGCTCTATTCTTGCCTGTCATCATCATTGTAGGTATCCGCTTCGGTATCTTTACTCCAACAGAAGCGGCGGTTGTCGCAGCAGCGTACGCAATCTTCATCTCAACGTTTGTTTATAAAGAGCTAACGCTAAAGAGCTTCTACCACATTGTACTTAATGCTGGCCGCTCTACCGCAATGGTTATGTTCTTGGTTGGCTGTGCCATGGTGGCAGCTTGGCTAATTACTGTCGCTCAATTACCACAACAGCTTGCTGAAATGTTAGGTCCACTGGTCGATAGTCCTCGACTACTAATGGCCGTAATCATGCTGCTTGTTCTGTGTGTTGGCATGGTGATGGATTTAAGCCCGACCATTCTAATTCTGGTTCCGCTACTGATGCCTGTTATCAAAATGGCTGGAATCGACCCAACTTACTTTGGCCTATTGTTCGTTATCAACTGTTCAATTGGTCTGATTACGCCTCCAGTAGGCACCGTACTGAACGTAGTGTGTGGTGTAGCTCGAGTGCCAATGTCGACGGCTGTGAAAGGCGTACTACCCTTCATTGCTGCATACATGGCCCTACTCACACTGTTTGTCATCTTCCCTAGCATTATCACTGTGCCAATGTCGTATGTCATTGGTTAATCCTCGACGGAGAAAATAATAATGAAAACCCTACTAAAAATGACTCTACTTGCTTCAACCATCGCGATGAGCGCTAACACGTTTGCTGCAACAACGCTTAAGCTTGCACACGCTGCACCAGAGTCTGACCTGCAACAAGACCTATCTCTTTTCTTTAAGAAAGAAGTAGAAGCTCGTTCTAATGGCGAAATCAAAGTCAACGTATACCCTCAAGGTCAGCTAGGCAGTGATAAGCAGATGATCGACGGTTCTCGTGCTGGCATCGTTGATTTAACGATGGTTGGTTTGAACAACTACAACGGCCTGATGCCTGAATCAGCAGCGTTCACTCTGCCGTTCATGTTTCCAGACCGCCAAACGGCATACAAAGTACTGGACGGTGAACCGGGTAAGGAAGTGCTAACTAAGTTCGAGAAATTCGGTCTGAAAGGTCTTGGTTTCCCAGAGAACGGTTACCGCAACATGACCAACAACGAAAAACCTATTCGTGTTCCTTCTGATGTTGAAGGTCTGCAAATGCGTGTAAACGGCTCTAAAGCACTGAACGATATGTTCAACGAGCTAGGTGCTAACCCACAACAGCTACCAGTTTCTGAGCTATACACAGCACTTGAAACGGGCGTTGTTGATTCACAGGACCACCCAATTCCAGTAACGCTGTCGTTCAAGTTTGACGAAGTACAAAAGTACCTAAGCCTGACACAGCACGCTTACTCACCATTGGTTCTGACAATGAACCTACGCAAGTTCAACAAACTAAGTGCTGAAGAACAAAAAATCATCGAAGAAGTATCGGCTGAAGCAGTCGCAATGCAACGTAAGTTAAGCGTAGAGAAAGAGGAGCAAATGATTTCTCAGCTTGAAGCGAACGGTATGCAAGTTAACCGCGACGTTGATGGCAAAGCCTTCCAAGAAGCGATTCAACCCGTATGGAACGCATACATTGAGAAAAATGGTGATGTGATGATCAACAAGATCAAGGTTGCAGCTAAGTAAACCTAAAGCACATTAACCGATGAAGGCTGTCCAGCCTACCCACTGAGGCAGCCTTAATTTCCATCCTTCTGATTTCTACTTATTGAACATTGGCAAATCACTATGTACCAAGAATTAAAAGAACGCGTTCTCGCAGCTAACTTACAACTTCCTAAATATGGCCTTGTGACCTTCACTTGGGGTAACGTCTCTGAAATCGACCGCGAGCGTGGTGTCATTGCGATTAAACCTTCTGGTGTTGAATACGATGTAATGACGGCAGACGATATTGTGGTTGTCGACCTTGAAGGCAATCGTGTTGAAGGGACAATGAACCCATCTAGCGATACCGCAACTCACATTGAACTCTACAAAGCGTTTCCATCCATTGGCGGCATTGTTCATACGCACTCTCGCAACGCGACGATTTGGGCGCAAGCAGGCCGAGACATTCCAGCGCTAGGTACCACACATGCTGACTACTTCTACGGCGATGTACCTTGTACCCGACTCCTTACCAAAGCAGAAATTGAATCTGATTACGAAAAAAACACTGGTCTTGTGATCATCGAAGAGTTCAACCAACGCGATATTGATCCGCAAGCAATGCCTGGCGCGATCATTGCCGGTCACGCACCGTTTACTTGGGGTAAAGATGGTTCAGATGCTGTCCATAACGCTGTGGTGATGGAAGAAATCGCAGCTATGGCAACCGCAACTCGCTCAATCAGCCCAGAGGTCGCGATTCAACCAGAACTGCTAGATAAACACTACAACCGCAAACACGGCAAAAACTCATACTACGGACAGAAGTAAGGCCTCGCACATGGATAAGTCATCACCACACAAGCCTTGTAAACATAAGCTTCTAGCTCTCGATCTCGATGGAACAGTGCTCAACTCTCAACACACCATCAGCCAAGAGTTAATCGACGCAATCAAAAGCATCGCGCAAGACACACATGTGGTGATAGTGACCGGCCGTCACCATGTTGCTGCTAAACCTTACTACGAACAGTTGGGTTTATCGACGCCGATCATTTGCTGTAACGGTACTTATATCTTTGATTACCAAACCAATACCGTTCTTGAAGAAAATGCCATCGACAAACAGATGGCTGCGGAATTTATCACGCTTTCTCAAGCACATGATCTCAAAATGGTGATGTATGTGCGTGACGCCATGCTCTACTCAAAAAGTCGCCCTATCGAATACATGGAAGCGCTACTTGAATGGTCAGAGACATTTCCACCAGCGAAACGTCCGAACATCCAGAAAGTCGACGACTTCCATCATGAAGCCGCTGCATCTGAGTACGTTTGGAAATTTGTCGTCGAGGGAGAAGTCGACCAATTCGCCAAACTTCCATTTGTCCAAGACCACTTTAATGGCGAGCGTTCTTGGATCGATCGCGTCGATTTCGCAGCGAAAGGAAACAGCAAAGGCAACGCGCTTACTCGTTACATCAAGCCACTAGGCTTCCGCCTTGAAGAGTGTGTCGCTGTCGGTGATAACCACAATGACATCTCAATGCTGCAAGCCGCAGGTCTCGGTATAGCCATGCACAATGCCGACGACACCGTTAAAAACACCGCAGACCTTGTCACAGACAAAAATAACGATGACAAGACAGGGCTCGCAGAACTTTTAAGCCGCTTATTTAAATAGAGAATTTTATGCTAGTCGGAAATACTCAACTTTCTAAATTTACCCGTAGCTACCCAGTCGCTGTTCAAAATGTACTGGAGCATATCAACAGCCTAGATACTGATGCTCTAGCGATTGGGCGCCATACCTTACCTGGTTTTGATGCAGACCAAGCTTGGTTCGTTGTACTGGAATATAAAAAAGAGCCTCTCGGATGCTTTAAGCCAGAAGTACACAAGCACTACTCAGATCTACAAATTGTACTTAAAGGTTCCGAAATCATGGCATGGTCTAAAGACACTGGCGACCACAAGCTCGCAGAACCTTACAACGAACAGAGAGATCTGCAGTTTTATGAATACGAAGGGGTTGAACTGAACTTTATCCATGCCAAACCGCAACAGTTCTATCTTTTCACACCCGATACCGTTCATATCACCAACATTGAAAATGACGACAGCTCGCTTGTTAGAAAGTTGGTGGTAAAAATTCACAATGATTTATTGGATGCCAAATAATGAATTACTACATCGGAATTGATTCTGGCGGTACCTTTATGAAAGCTGCGCTTTTCAATGCCAAAGGCGAACAGCAAGGTTTGTCACGTGTCTCAGCGAGTGTCATTAACGAAAAGCAAGGTTGGGTAGAACGCGACCTAGACGCGCTGTGGGGCAACGCTGTAGCCGTGATTAAACAGCTACTTGAAACCACGCAGGTTGAGCCAACAGCCATCAAAGGCTTAAGCATTTCAGCGCAAGGTAAAGGTGTCTACTTGCTGGACAAACAGGGCAAAAACTTGGGCCACGGCATCATGTCGTCGGACTCTCGCTCGCTACCTATCGTTAAAGAGTGGTTAGAGCAAGGCAAAGCGCAAGAGATCTACCCAACCACATTGCAAACTCTGTGGACAGGTCATCCTGTATCGATTATTCGTTGGATCAAAGAGAACGACCGTCAGCGCTACGATCAAATCGGTGCGGTAATGATGTCGCACGATTACCTACGTTATCGCTTAACAGGTGAAGTTGCCGCTGAACTGACCAACATCTCAGAAAGCAATTTCTTCAACTCCATTACTGGCGAATACGACAAAGCACTGCTGACAACCTTCGGTATTGAAGAGATCTGGGATGCGCTGCCACCGGTAGTAAAACCTCAGCAGCAAGCGGGCAAAATTACAGCCGCTATCGCTGAAGAGACAGGCCTTGCACTAGGCACTCCAGTCTTTGGTGGCCTATTTGATGTGGTTTCAACAGCCATCTGCTCTGGTATCAATTCATCAGAAGACACCTTGAATTATGTGATGGGCACTTGGGCGGTCACCTCGGGTATTTCCAAACAAGTCACTCAAGAGACGCACAACTTTGTTTATGGCCACTATGCGGTCGATGGGGAATACATCATTCATGAGGCAAGCCCAACCTCAGCAGGTAACTATGAGTGGTTTGCCGACTACCTTGGTGAAGATGGCAAGCTCGACCACATTCAGAATCAAGCATTAGTCGATGCATTAGACCCGGCATCTAGCTCGGTCTACTTCGTGCCATTCCTTTATGGTTCAAACCAAGGCTTAGGGCTTAAATCTGGCTTCTACGGATTACAGTCTCACCACACCAAAGCCCATCTAGTTCAAGCGATTTGGGAAGGCATTCTATTCTGCCATAACCTTCATCTTGAACGTATGCGCCAGCGTTTCCCGAAAGCTGATGTGTTGAAAGTGACTGGCGGTCCTGCCTCTAGCCCGGTTTGGATGCAAATGCTGGCAGACCTTACAGGAATGACGGTTGAAGTCTCCGACGTAGATGAAACAGGCTCACTTGGCGCAGCCATGATGGCTATGGTTGGCGCTGGTGAGTTTGCTTCTCTCGCGGAGTGCACGCAAAGCGTAACTCACTCAGCCTCTCGCGTTGAGCCGAACCCAACAAACTACGAAAAATATCAGAAAAAATACAAGCACTACCAACGACTGGTTCAGTTGTTTAAACAATTTGAGGAAGAAATGGATGACTAAGTCCTTACTAAAACCATCTAAGCCTTTATTACAAATGGCGCTTGATGCGACGGATATTGATACCGCACTCGCGTCTATTGAGCATGTCGCAGACAAGCTCGACGTGATTGAAGTCGGGACGATTCTGGCCTTTGCTCACGGCGTAGACAGCGTAAGAATCCTGCGAGAAAAGTACCCAAACCACACTATCGTGTGTGACATGAAAATCACTGATGCGAGCGCCATTTTAACCCGCCTAGCAATGGAAGCCGGTGCCAACTGGGTAACCGTTAGCGCAGCCGCTCACATTGAGACTATCCGCTCAGCGAAGAAAGTCACCGATGAATTTAACGGCGAAGTACAAATTGAACTGTACGGCCACTGGACAATGGATGACGCACGCGCATGGGTCGATATGGGTATTACACAAGCAATTTACCACCGTTCTCGTGATGCCGAGCTTGCTGGAGTGAGCTGGACAGAAGAAGATTTGATAAAAATGCAAAAATTATCGGATATAGGAATTGAACTATCCATCACTGGTGGTATTGTGCCTGACGATCTGCATTTGTTTAAGAATCTGACTGCAAAATCATTTATTGCTGGCCGCGCTTTAGCCGGAAGTAATGGACGTGATATTGCTGAAAATTTCCATACTGAAATAGGTAAACACTGGTAGCACATTTATGAGTGAGCAAATTAAATCGTTGTCGAAAGCACTGACTGTTCTGGAATTCCTTGGGAATTATCCTAATGGCGTTTCACTACAGAAAGTGTCTGAAGGGACAGGCATCAACAAGTCTTCTGTCCACCGTATTTTGGCAACGTTTGAAGCCTCTGGTTATGTTGCTCAAATGTGCTCAGGTAAAGAGTATCGCTTAACAATGAAGTTAGTTCAGCTAGGGCATGCCGCCATCAACTCTGACGTGACTGGCACTGTTAAGCCTTACCTCTCTGAACTGCTCGACGATGTGAATGAGACGGTGAACTTTCTCTCTTTTGACGCTGATAACATCATCTTCAAAGATAAGTTTGAACCGGTAAATTCCGCGTTTCGTACTCGCACATACGTCGGTTTGCACTCTCCTATGTACTGCTCTGCCGCTGGTAAATGCTACCTAGCGTTCAGCTCTGACGCTGTGCGTGAAACCTACTGGCAGCGCAATGTCAGCACCATGAAGCCATTAACTGAGAATACGATTCTCGATAAATCTCAGTTTTTCGATGTTCTCGACAAGATCAAAGCTCGCGGTTATGCGCTGGACGATGAAGAGAACGAAGCGGGCATTTCTTGTGTTGCTGTTCCTATTTTCGACAAGAACAAATCCCCTGTATACGCGGTAAGTGTCTCTTCACTAACGCCAAAAATGAAAGCGTTAGGCTATGAAGAAATTGCCAACAAAATCCAAGACATCACGGCGCGTATAGAACAACAACTCTTTTAAGGAAAAAGAATGTTTGATTCTAAAAACAAATTCAGATTAGGTATTTACGAGAAAGCAATGCCAGCTTCTCTCACTTGGGAAGAACGTTTTATTTATGCTAAAGACGCAGGCTTCGACTTTGTCGAAATCTCTGTCGATGAGACCGACGAGCGTCGTGCACGTCTCGATTGGTCAGACGAAGAAATTTACGAGCTTCGCCGCCTATGTGAAAAGCATCAAATGCCTTTCCAATCAATGTGTCTAAGCGCACACCGTAAATTCCCATTCGGTTCTATGGATGAAGCGATTCGCACAGAGTCTTTCATCATCATGGAGAAAGCGATCTCTCTTGCATACAAACTAGGCATCCGCTGTATTCAAATGGCGGGCTACGACGTGTATTACGAACCGCAATCAGCTGAAACACATGCACGCTTTATCGATGGCATGAAGCAAGCAACGAAAATGGCAGAGCGCGCTGGCATCATGCTGGGCGTTGAGATCATGGATACGCCTTACCTCAACTCGCTAAGCAAGTTTGAAGTCCTAAAACGTGAGATTCCATCTCCTTACTTCATGGCCTACCCAGATGTCGGCAATATCTCTGGTTGGAATTACGATGTTTGTACTGAGCTGAAACTGAGCCGTGACCACCTAGTGCAAGTGCATCTAAAAGATACACTGCGCGTTTCGGAAACCTGCAAAGGTCAGTTCCGAGACCTTGTGATTGGTGAAGGCCAAGTCGACTTCCCTGCGATTTTCAAGACCTTGGCAGACATTGACTACAGCGCACCATTAGTGATCGAAATGTGGGCTCAAAATGACCACTGGTTAGAAGACATCAAACAAGCGAAAGCAACCTTGAAATCGATCGCCAACCAATCTGGCTTTGAGCTATAAGGAGCGATCATGACTATTTTTCGCACCGCATTTTTCGAAGCTGATTTAACCGAAGAGCAAAAACAAGACTTCTACCAATACATGGAAAGTGAAGTCGCACCGATCATTCGTACTTTTCCGAATAATCAGGGTTTAACGCTTAATAGACCTGAAGCGATTGAAGCAGAAAGCCATAAACACCTGCTACTTATGATGCAGCACAGCTACGAAAGTGAGTCAGCAATGGCGGAAGCCCTCGACTCTGACGCTCGCATTAGAAGCATGCACGCCACTAAGGTGATCATCGAAAAATACAATATTCATGTGCACCACATTAATTTTGTGCGTGACTAATTGTTAGTAACTTAAATCAAAAGCAGAAGATCATCTTCTGCTTTTTTTGTCGCTATTTATAAGGAATCACTATGAAAGTATTCCCGTTAAAAGATGCCCCTCTGGTTTTACTGTCTCTGATATTTTTTATCTGGGGGCTAATCACCGTTTCAAGTAACTCACTCATTCCCTACTACAAAGAAGCTTTTGCTCTCGACTATAAAATGGCAATGCTGTTTCCGATGGCGTTTTTTATCACTCGAGTGACCGTTTCGCTTCCGACATCATTCGTAATGGCAAAAATCGGCTATCGCCGCACATTAAAAGTCTGTTTGCTTTGGTGTGTATTGGGCTGCTTGGTGATGGCATATTTAGTTCGCTCACAAGATTTAACGCTTACCTTGCTTGGTATCTTGTTAATGGCATCGGGGCTCTCTGCTATTCAAGTCGTCAGTTCACCTTATGTATCTCTACTTTCAACACCCGATAAAAGCGTGATTAGACAAAGCATCGCAACAGCGTCTAACTCAATAGGAACAGTACTGGGGCCTTTAGTGCTGAGTGCGGTAGTAGTGATAGCGACAAGCTATCAAATTAACAGTACAGCTGAGCAAGTTTCCATTCTCTTTCTAATGATCGTGCTCTTTTTCCTTGGTTTGCTCGTATTCTTTCAGCGCATTGATGTCCCTGACATTAAACCGAAGCAGCTAACCGGCTTCTGGCGTGGGTTACTTACGTTATTGAAAAATCGTTCTTTCCTAAAATTGGCTCTGGTTCTTCTGTTCTACATTGGGGTTGAAGTGAGCTTTGGTACTTTCACTATTACCTATTTGGCAGACGCAAAGTATGGTGATTTAGGGCTTATCTCAGCCACCCAGATCATTGCTGCGTATTGGGTATTTATGTTTATTGGCCGTTTGTTGTTTGCCAAGTTTGGCCAACGCCTGAACTCACACACTCTGTTTTTGTGTTCATGCTTGGTTGCTATTGTTATCAGTATCACCGCATTGCTGCTTGATCACCTTTGGACAGGCTATTTACTGCTGGTCGTCGGCCTTTGCAACTCGACACTTTATCCGATCATTTACGCTCAAGCGCTTCAAGCAGCTGGCAAACAGAGCTCACAAGGAGCCGCGATTCTGATCATGTGTTCTATTGGTGGAATTGCATTGCCTTTTGTACAAGCGAGCTTAATTGACGCATTTACGCTAAGTATGAGCTATGTTGCGCCAGCACTGGCTTATATCGGTATGGTCGTATTGTATTGGTCAGTGGTGAAGCACCAAGCTAAATCAATCGCTTAAATAACGTTTACATATAACGAAGAGATAAAGATCAGTATGACTGCTGAAGGAAGTATAAGGGAAATAAGGAGAGGTTGAATTGAGCTTGAACTAAGTTGTATCAGTAGGTGATATTGCATCACCCCTGATCACACTTAGCTAGTGTTTATCTGTTGAGATTAAACCCAAGCAGAAGCAACAAGTAGGATGATTGCACCCATAATTGCCGTAGACTTTGCAAAGAAAAGAACTTCATTCATTACAGAAGGTTTTACTAATGTTTTGCTGCTTTCGTTTGTGATTACTGTAGCATTCATTGTTCGTTCTCGTTGTTGTGTGATCTATGGCTAATTTTCCTCCCAAATGTGATTGAAGTCAACAATTTCTGTAGTTTTATTACACAATGGTAAATCGTTAGTTTGGTCACGCTAAAGATAAGCTAACCACACCTTAAGGCTCTTCTAGACAATATTTTCTCTAGATTGAGAGATACAAAAAAGGCTTGGAGCTCCCTTTGAACCAAGAAGAAACCAAGCCTGTTAGTTGTCGAGCCTTTGTTGGCGCTACTTAGCCAATTCCGCTCTCATCGCGTTAATCGTCTGCTGATAGTCTTCACTATCAAAAATCGCCGACCCAGCAACAAACATGTCAGCACCAGCATCAGCAATCTCTTTTATGTTATTTACTTTCACTCCACCGTCTACTTCCAAACGAATTGTGCGCCCCGATTGGTTAATACGTTGTCTAATTTCACGCAGTTTATCTAGCGTCGCAGGAATAAACGACTGGCCTCCAAAGCCAGGATTCACAGACATCACTAAGATAAGATCCACTTTATCCATGATGTAATCCAAATGGCTTAACGGTGTTGCAGGGTTCAGCACTACGCCCGCTTGGCAACCACACTCTTTGATCAGCTGTAGCGTACGATCAACGTGTTCAGACGCCTCAACATGGAAAGTAATCATACTCGCCCCTGCTTTTGCAAAATCCGGGATCATTGAATCAACGGGTTTTGCCATTAAATGGACATCAATGGGAGCAGTAATACCGTAATCACGCAGAGCCTTTAGCACCGGAGCACCAAAGGTTAAGTTAGGTACATAATGGTTATCCATTACGTCAAAGTGAATCACATCAGCACCAGCTGCAATGACATTTGCAACATCTTCGCCTAAACGAGCAAGATCAGCAGACAGAATGGAAGGCGCGATAAGGTAATCTTTCATAGGGTTCCTTGAGGTCATTATTGTATATTTGAGTTATTCGTTGTTGGCAGGTATGAAGGTGGTGACAACCCCCTCTTCCACCATAAAACAGTCCATCCCGGCACTGCTCGCCGCTTGCTGTCCTATGAGTGTGTCTTCAAACACAACACAGTCACTTGGTAATACATCAAGTTGCTGCGCGACTTTCAAAAACGTATCTGGGTGAGGCTTGTGATTATCCACATCATCGGAAGTCACAAGCGCAGTGATCATTGAAGGAATGTCGGTGGTATCTAGAATGGCTTTAGCATGCTTAGCTTGTGCGCCCGTACCAATACCCACTTTCTTGAGCTGATAATAACGCTCTAATATGGCGTAGGTTTCAGGTAATACGTCGCCTTTGTGCTCAATTGCTTCGAAGTTTGCAATTTTGTCTTTGGTGATCAGTTGTGGGTCAAGAGATAAGTCATATCGCTTCATGATCTCAAGCGTGACTTTGCGTGAAGGCATGCCACCCAGTTGATCCAACCACTCTTTGTCATAAGGGATGTTGAACTTACTGCAAGTCAATTCCCAAGCATGGGCGTGGGCAACCATGGAATTAACCAAGGTACCATCTAAGTCAAAGATAATTCCTTTATATTTGTCTAAATTCGGCATGACTTTATTAATCCTTTTACCACTTATCATAATAAGAACAGCGCACCGGAACTATCAATTCTTGTTGTGAATATGATCTCCGCCACCAATACGGTAAATAGTTTTTGCAGTGGTAAACAATGAGTGCTTTTACTCTTGAAATCCTATTTTGATCGGATCGATATCCGTTTTTGAGGAATGCGTATAGAGTTGAATAAAATGAAAGTGATATAGTCCACCAAAATTCAATTTTGGAAAAAGACCATGCATTCAACCGACGCAATTGAACTAGTCAAACTAGGCGTAAACATCGAAATCGCAAAAGACTCTTCTCTACACCCAACAGACGCACTAGAAATCGTAAAGATTGCCAGTGAAATTGGTACTCACGTTACCGTGAAGAAGAAGTACCACACAGATGTGCTTATGGAGATGGCAAAGGTAGGACGCGACCACATTACAGTCGCCATTTAAGTCCAATTTAAAGTCGACTTTCTGCCTGCCCGAATGTGCAACATATAGGGGGTTATATGTTGCACATGTTAGATCAGAATAGAGCATTAAACCTCTAACCTAACGTTTCGTTAATGACCAAACAAAGGCATAACACCCGTTTGACGACAAACTTCGTTTAAGCGAACCTGAGCTTTCAAGATGTTCTCTTTCCAGTGCTCATCTTGCGCCCACATCTCGATAACAAGTGGTACTACGCACTCCGTTTCTTTCAATGTTGTGAAGATCGCATTGAAATCGACTTCTCCCTCACCAATCACTAAATCACGGAACTGCCCTTTATATTCAGGAGTGACGCGATACGTGTCTTTAAGGTGAATCTGCGTAATACGCGGCTTACTCAGCTTAAGCTCTGTCACTATGTCATAGTTCCAACCTGAGATATTGCCTACATCTGGATACGCAGTGAAATAAGGCGAATCAATCTCACGGCTCAACACTTCAAACTTACTCAGCGAGTTAAGGTAATCCGTATCCATAATCTCAACCGCTAACATCACCCCAGCACGCTCCGCCAGTTGTGCTGAGAGCTTCATACCTTCGATAAAACGTAGGTGTGTCGCTTTGTCTGCAGGTTCGTAATACACGTCATAGCCTGCAAGCTGAATGGTGCGAATACCCAACTTGTACGCCAACGTAATGGCCTTCTCCATATGGATGACGGCTTGCTCTCGCACTTTCGGATCGGCTGAGCCAAATGGGAACTTGCGGTGTGCACTCAAACACATCGACTGTAGCGGTACTTGATGCTCTTCACACAAACGGCGTAGGCCATAGACCTCTTCATCGCACCAGTCTAAACGGCTGCGTCTTTCATCGGATTCATCGACCGAAATTTCAAGGAAATCAAAGCCTAACTCTTTCGTCGTTTTTAGCTTATCTTCCCAACTTAAGTCATTCGGCAGGGCTTTTTCATAAAGCCCAACACGATGGCGCGTTAAGTTTTGGTACATAACGCCTCCTAGTTCCAGTAGCGGTTTATTTGTTCTTTCAGTGCTTCAGCGGTTTCTTGGCCTTTTTCACCCGCCAACGCGCGGCCAGCAATGAAGGTTTTCGCTTTAATGCCTTCAAATAGGTACAAATCTTCAGGCACGATGCCACCAGTGATAGAAAGCTCGATACCCAGCTCAGACAGAGCACGCATCTTCACTAAGTCCGCTTCTGTCCAGCCTACGCCCGCCAACTCAGCATCACGAGAACGGTGGTAGATCGCTTGTGTAATACCTAAATCAACCCATGCTTGAGCATCTTCCATTGTCCAGTTACCGTAGATCTCGATTTGAATTTCGCCATTAAATTCATCAGCGACTTTTTTACACGCATCAATGGTTGCAATATGCGCTGCTGCTGAAACCGTAATCCAGTCAGCACCGGCTTCAAATGCCATACGAGCCAGAATTGCGCCACCATCTGTGGTTTTCATGTCACACACTAAGATATGGTCAGGATGGTTTTTACGCAGTGTCGAAACCGCCTTCATGCCTTCAGCGAACGCAAGGATAGTCCCCACTTCAATAACATCTACGTAGCTCTCTACGTTGTTCGCCACTTCAATAGCAGCAGGCAGGTTAGTTTGGTCTAGGGCGATTTGAATCATTGGTTTAGTCATGGTTTTATCCTTTAATTTGTTCACGTATTAGATGGGCAAGGCCATCTTGATTGTTGTCTGTTTTGCATACAGCTTGAGCGTTCGATTTGACGGTGTCGTCAGCATTAAACATCGCTACACCTAAGCCTGCGTATTGAAGCATTGATATGTCATTGTGATTGTCACCAACGGCAATCACTTGGGAGGGCAGAAACCCCAGTTCATTCACGTATTCAGCAAGGCGTCGGCCTTTACTATTGCCCTTGGCTGCAAAGTCGATTCGGTTCGACCACGAACGTTCGCCGTTAAAGTGGTCTTTGACCCAAGACGTTTGCATCAAGCGGTCAACCGATTCTTGTTCACCTTCCACCACAAACTTCCACACAAACTCGGTGTTCTTCGCCGTTTCTGAGAATGAATCCACACGATAGATATTTGGCTTGTGATGCTCTGGTGCTTGCTCAGCCCACTCTTCCAACGCCAACATGTAGGCGAATGGGTTGTAGTTGGAGTACGTCATCGCATCGGTGATGTACATCACCATCTTGAGCTTGTGTTCCTGTGCTAGGTCGATGAACGCCAGAGCATGCTCATGCTCAATTGCGTTCTGAGTTAAAACGGTCTCTGTTTGGTAGTCATACACATAAGTCCCGTTGCAGCAGATAATTGGAGTGTCTAGCCCTAACTCATAGTAATAAGGCCTTGCTGCGGTGTGATGCCTACCAGTCACGATCATCACATGGCAATGTTGCTTGGCCTCTTGGATCGCTTTTTTCACTTCAGGATGGATGGTGTGATCATCGGTCAACACGGTTCCATCAAGGTCTAACGCCAATACTTTATACATCGCCCCTCCTCACATCACACTTATTGCTGCCCGTAGTAAGCATTTTCACCGTGCTTACGTAGGTAATGTTTGTCTGATAGCTCCGGCTGAATCTTGATGCCACTGTTCAGCGAGCGTGTAGCCAATGCCATGGCCGACACTTCCTCTAGCACCACTGCGTTATGTACGGCGTCTTTGGCATCTTTGCCCCAAGAGAAAGGCGCATGCCCCGCCACAATCACACTCGGTACTGCCATCGGGTCGATACGACGCTGAATAAACTCTTCGATGATCACCAAGCCAGTGTTTTTCTCATACTGGTCAGCAATTTCGCTGTTCGAGAGCTTGCGAGTACACGGAATATCACCATAGAAATAGTCAGCATGTGTCGTGCCCAGAGCTGGAATATCTATGCCCGCCTGCGCCCAAATCGTTGCACTGCGAGAGTGGGTATGAACAATACCGCCGATGTCTGGGAACGCTTTGTAGAGCTCCAGGTGAGTAGCTGTATCACTTGAAGGATTCAGCTTGCCTTCAATGATGTTGCCCTCTAAATCCACTACCACCATGTCGTCAGCCGTCATGTCACTGTATTCAACACCTGAAGGTTTAATCGCTATCACGCCATTTTCACGGTCAAACTCAGAAACATTGCCCCAGGTAAAGGTCACTAAGCCGTACTTAGGAAGCTGCAAGTTCGCTTCTAAAACACGTTGTTTCAATTGGCTATATTTGGACATATCGACTCCTTAAGCCGCTTCTGCTTGTGCAAGTGCCATATCAATCAGGTTCGCCACATCTTGCGGTGTTTTACATGCACGTAGTTTTGAGAAATCTTCATCAAACTCGATTAGGTTCGCGACCTGCATCGTGCCTTCGATGTGCTCTTCTGAATCTTTACCTGCCAAGGTGATCAGCACATCGACTGGCTCGTCTACATCATCAAAAAGAATTGGGGTTTCTAAGACCGTTAACGCAAAGCCTGTTTTGATTACGCCATCTTCTGGGCGGCAGTGTGGTAGAGCGAATGCATCGTGAATACAGATGTATGGGCCTTCAGCGGAAATCGCTTTGATGATCGCATCGTAGTAGCGTTCTTCAGCCACACCTGCTTTAACCAGTGCATCAGTACCGATTTTGATAGCCGACTGCCAGTCGGTTGCTTTTGCATTAAGTTGAATTGAGTTGTTGGTAATCAGAGATTCTTTCAAGTTCATTGTTTTGCTCACTTAGTATTTTGTTATTAGTATTTTTATTAGCCCAGCCGCTTTGCCGCTGGGCTAGTTCAATTATTTGTGGAAGTTGTTTTCGATAAGTGAAATCAGCTCATCACCAAAGGTTTTCACCATGATCATGTTCTTCACTGCTAGCTGCTGTTTACCTTCCGGTAAGTTGGTAATCTTTTCAGCCAGCGCAACCGAAGTAACGATAATGTCGAATGAGCCTAAGTGTGATTTGTAGTCTGTGATTGCACTATTGAATGTGGTTGCCGGAACCCCTTTCTTATCTAAGAACTCTTTAATCTTCTTAGAACACATCATTGAAGAACCTTGGCCAGAGCCACAGCACACGAGAACTCGTACTGGTTTCTGTTCCGTGGCGCCGCTCGCTTGTGGAGCCTCAGCCACCACTTGAGATTTTACTGGCGCTTCTGACTTAGGTGTTTGAGAGTTAGGCGCTTCAACCTCAACTTCTACGCCTTCTGGTGTTACTGCTGTCATGGTTTGCGCTTGTTGCGCTTCGCCGTCTTCTTCAGCACGCAGTGCTTTCGATGCGAAGTACATGTAAACACCCGCTAGTGCGACCACAACAAAGAAGAACATGCTAGAGCTAGAGATACCTTGCATGATTGGTGGGAATACGAGAGCCCAGTCAGCCATACCCATCCAGCCGTTAAACTCAGTACCTGATTGCGCGAAGATGTGAATCGCCCAAGCTGAACCAACCACCTCGATAATGCCCATCACGAAACAGATCTTCATCACCGCTTTCCAGCCGCCGAAGTGGTTAGCGAACACACCAATCGTTGCGTTAGAGAAGAACATTGGAATGAAGCCAGGGATAATCATGATTGGCGCATCGAAAGCCAACATCGCCAATACTGCTGTGAATTGACCCACTGCCCCCCAAAGGAAACCGAACACCATTGCGTTTGGTGAGTATGCGTAGATAGCCGCACAGTCAATCGCAAGAACTGCATTCGGGATGAGACGTTGAGAAATACCGTTGAACGCTTCAGAAAGCTCGGCAACGAACATACGTACACCGGTTACGATTACTTGAATCGCTACTGCGAATTTCAGACCCGTTTCGAAGATGTAGATAAGCCAGTGCGTGCTACCTGCCATCTCTTGAAGGTTATCAAGACCGAAAGAGAGAAGAATGATGCCGAAGAATGCCGTCATGACTAACGTAGTCGCAGCAATACTGTCGTGGAAGATGTGTAACCATTTCGGTAGGTTGATGTGGTCTACACTGTCGTTCTTGTCACCCAACTTCGGAGCAACTTTCGTTGCAACCCAAGATGCAAACTGCTGTTGGTGACCAATCGAGAAGCCTGCGCCGCCTGTCACTTCTTGTGTAGGCTTGAACATGATGTTGGAAGAGATGCCCCAGTATAGAGCCATCAGAATTGCAGAGTAGATGATGGTTTCCCACATACCCGCGCCAAGCACGAAGTAGAAAACAGCAATCAAGCCAGCTTGTTGGAACATGATATGTCCCGTAAGCATGATGGTGCGGATACCCGTAATTCTGCGGAAGGCAACCAAAAGAATGTTGATGCCCAGTGCCATAAGGACTGCGTACCCAACCCAAGAGTAATTATCACCCATGGTTTCCATGGTGGCCATCATGGAGGTGTAAGGGTCGATTACCGAGCCTGTCAATCCATGAATTTCACTCATCTTTTCAATAACAGGTTTGAAGCCTGCTACCAGTGTTCCCGCACCCACTTGCACAATCATAAAACCAACTATGGTTTTGATTGAACCGGAGATAACGGTTGTTGCGTCACGTTTGAGAAGAATGTAACCGAGACAAGTTACGATACCAAGCAGCAAAGGTGCTTTGGTCATAACCTGACTGTAAAAAATATAGAAGATATCGTATAAGAACTCCATATCTTTACCCCTGATATAATTTGTATTTTTAATGATTTGTAGGTTTCAGTGATGTCTTGTTTTGCTCACGAGATAAACTTTAACAATCAAAAGTAATCATTCAATGCTCACTTATGATTACTTTGATTTATGTCAATTATCCACCCCAACAATGTGGTTAATTGAGCGCCGGATCACACACAAAAACAATAAAGCCATTAAAAACAACAACTTAAAATAGATTGTGATTAAAGTCTTGTTTTGTAAGTTGGGATATTTGACAATCAACAATGTGATTATTAGAATCAAAACAAATCAAAAGTAATCATAAAGTTGTCACAGAGACAAATAGAGTGATAAATATGAACGAAGTGCAAAGACACAACGGCATCTTGTCGTTACTAGAAGACATGCAGACGATTAACGTCTCTCATATTATTGATAATTTTGGAGTTTCACCGGCAACAGCTAGACGTGATATCGCAAAATTAGATGAGTTAGGCAGACTTCGAAAGGTACGAAATGGCGCCGAAAGAATAGAAAACCAAAAAAGAAAGTGGTCACCGCTCAATATCAACAGTACTGAGTTTTATGAAGAGAAATCTCAAATAGCGCATGCCGCTGCCGAGCTTTGTCAGGCGGGTGACACCGTCGTCATCAACTGTGGTTCAACCGCTTTCCTGCTGGGTCAGCAGCTGTGTGGAGAAGACGTTCAGATCGTCACGAACTATTTCCCACTCGCTAGCTACCTGATCAACGAAGATCATGACGACGTGATCATCATTGGTGGCCAATACAACAAGGCACAGAACATCTTTTTAAACCCAGCACCAAACTCATTGGGTGGCTATGCCGGGAACTGGATGTTTACGTCTGGTAAAGGGTTAACTGATGCGGGTCTCTACAAAGCCGACATGCTAACCGCCGTTGCCGAGCAACAGATGTTAGAACAAGTCGACAAGTTAGTCGTTGTGGTAGACAGCTCTAAAGTTGGACAAAGGACCGGAATGCTGTTTTGCGATGCCAAGCAAATAGACATCGTAATCACCGGTAAAGATGCCAACCCAGACGTGGTTAAAAAGATTGAAGCTCAAGGGACGCAAGTCATCTTAGTGTAAATCTAATGGGCTAACCCGCCCTCAAATAATAATAAATTTCAGCTCAGTGCCTTAGTCCAAATTAAGGCGCTCGGCTCCCTACATCCAAAATTAATCAAATTATTGAAATAAAAGGTATTATCATGAGCAATGTAAACGAAATCACTCGCGAATCTTGGATCCTAAATACATTCCCAGAGTGGGGCACATGGTTAAATGAAGAGATTGAACAAACTGTAGTTGAACCAGGCACGTTCTCTATGTGGTGGCTTGGCTGTACAGGTATCTGGTTAAAATCTGAAGAAGGCGCAAACCTATCAATGGACTTCTGGTGTGGTACTGGTAAGAAGACACAAGCGGTTCAAAAAATGAAAAACCAACACCAAATGATGCGTATGGGTGGTGTTGAAGCGCTTCAACCAAACCTACGTACTGCTATCTTCCCGCTAGACCCATTTGCGATTAAAGAAATTGATGCGGTAATGGCATCACATGACCATGGTGACCACATCGACATCAACGTTGCAGCGGCAGTTCTACAAAACTGTGGTGATCACGTGAAATTCATTGGTCCTAAAGCGTGTGTTGATTTATGGATGAAATGGGGTGTGCCAGAAGATCGTTGTGTTATTGCTAAAGTTGGTGACGAGATTCGCATTAAAGACGTAAACATCAAGGTTCTAGACGCATTCGACCGTACAGCGCTTGTCACTCTTCCAGAAGGTACGTCTTCTATCGATAAAGACATTCTGGATGGCATGGATGACCGCGCTGTGAACTACTTGGTAGAAACAACTGGCGGCTCTGTTTACCACTCAGGTGACTCTCACTACTCGAACTACTACGCGAAGCACGGTAACGACCACAAAATCGATGTAGCACTGCTTTCTTACGGTGAGAACCCACGTGGCGTGACTGATAAAATGACGTCTTCAGATATCCTTCGTGCTGCTGAATCTCTGAACTGTGAAGTGGTGGTTCCATTCCACCATGACATTTGGGCAAACTTCCAAAACGATCCTCGTGAAATCGAGATGCTATGGAACATGAAGAAAGAGCGTCTTCAATACGGCTTCGCACCTTTCTTCTGGCAAGTGGGTGGTAAGTACACTTACCCAACAGACAAAGGTCGCATGCACTACCAGCACTTCCGTGGCTTTGCTGACATCTTCAAGAATGATCCAGAACTGCCTTACCGCGCATTCCTGTAATCATTAAATACCATATGGACGAGGGAGCGATTCGCTCCCTTTTTTAGTTATCAGATAGGGAGATTGATATGTTGTTACGTGAATTTAAGCACCACTTTGAGCAAGGCGACTTAAATGAAGCCGTTGGTGTCGTATCACCAGAGAAGAGTGGTTATTATCTTTTGGTCAAGAGCAATAAATGGGGGGTGCAAAGCTTCCTTGAATCTGGAAAAGCCGCTAAACCCAGAGTGTTCAAAACGCAAACTGCGCTAATGAATGCTGCTCAGTCGATTGGGTTTCGATGCTCTGATGTTCGTATCCATTCCTTATAGTTTTTTTACTTTTGTGCTCGAAACACTTTTACAATCCGAACAGTGAAAAACGTCACCACACTTGCAATATAGAGCTTACCTCCCCATAGACCAGCGTTGATCATCTGAGTTTCCTGCTCGATTAAGTGCTGATACTCAGCATCGGAAAGGTAAGGATCGTCAAAGGGAACAACACTGATTCCCCACACCATCCAAACAAACCAAACGACACCTCCTGCAAGCAGACATAACGTTAGCCATGAGAGTTCTCCGAGCGTGCCGAGTAATACGCTCTTATTAAACAAGCTTTGATTTTTTTCCATTTATGGCCTTTATGCACAATACAGCGGGATCATTTGAAGAACCATCAGAACTAAAGTCGCAAGTTCCACTTACCTTGATGGTCACGGTCGCAACTTTCTTGAGTGTCGTAACTGATATGCTTATCAGGATTCTTCAATTTAATCCCAACCTGGTTGAATGCACTTTGAACCACCACACCCACCTTTTGTTGACCACTACCTTCTAAAAAGTTCGTTCTATCTTGATTAGTATCGAATACACAGACAATTTTTAGACTCTGGGGAAAAGAAGAAAAGTTGACCGTATGAGTCACCCAAAGAAAACCATCATAGCCTTTCAAAGTGCCTTCACAAACATCGGTCAGCACGTCTCTGATTTGATTTTCTATCTTCTTATCTGATTTTCGCATGAAGCGGAATCCCTATTTAACACCTTAAAATATAAGGTTTTTGCAACTTTAATTTCTTAAGCTGTATTGAACCCTTTGGCTGTTTCGAATGCAAAGGGTTTATAGGAGATTGTAGAAAAGGACGTTAGAGAAGAATAATTAATATCGACTCATGCTCTATTGATAATATCTCCGCGAGATCATTCAACATGAGTCGACAACTTAGATGCAGATTAAGCGCTTGCCGCTTGTTCCCAATCAGTCAGTAATTTCATGATTACGTGAGAATCTTGATGAGTCGCCATTGGCGCTGTGAGTTGTTTTTCACCTAGCTCGACAGCATGACGAATGTTTCGAACTTGGTAGTGGAATCCATCGCCTTGCGCTTCAACTTTCACTTCACGTTTCGACGTCTCATAGATCTCAACCGTGAACGTGTTTTCTTCAGTCGGTAGCCACGGATTGGTGTCGAGCGTGATACAGCCTTTACTGCCTAAAACCGTAAAGCCATGCTTTAAGCCGTGGTCTTCAGCAGTGTGGACTTGCGCAGTGAAAGTGTCACTAAAGCGTATCAAGGCTGATGATTCACAAATGTTACCATCTTGACCGCGTCGGCCGATTGCTGAGATCTGCACGTCATCAAATACACACTCACCAAACTGATGTTGTGCGACGGAGTGAATCAGTGACATAGGGTAACAACCTAAGTTGTACAATGCGCCTTTGCTCTCAGGGTTCACAAACTGGTCAATCGCCGCCACGTATGAACCTTGAATTGAGCGTATGTCACCGATTTCACCGGTTGCCAGCTCTTGGTGAAGCTTGGCGATCAGTGGATGGTTTAGGTACATCAAACCTTCAGCAAAGAACACACCCGCTTCTTTCACCGCTTGCAGAGCTTGCTCGGTTTTGTTCATATCAACCGACAACGATTTTTCACACAGAATTGCTTTGCCCTTTTGAGCGGCTTTGATTACGTATTCGTGGTGAACGTGGTTAGGTAGAGCGATGTAGATAATATCGACCGACTCATCGTCAATCAGAGCATCATAGCTATTGAAGGTTCGAGTTGGCTGATACTGCGCGGCAAACTCGTTCAGTGTTTTCTCTGTACGCCCAGCAACTGCATACAACTCGCTTTTAACATCACCTTTGATTGCATCTGCCATTACGCCCGAAATAAAGCTAGTTCCTAGGATTCCCCATTTCATCGCTTACTGCTCCTGCTTTTGAGTTTCAAATGCTTGCACTAATTCCGCAATATCACGCTCGATAAACGCCTGTGTATGAGGCATACCAAAGTGTTGGTTAATAGCTTCACGATCGACGTACTGCTCAAGCAATATAACGCGATCACTCTGCTTTTCATCATAGGTTGCAATAGCCTGCAAGCAACCCGCTTCACTCTGCATGTCTACACAGAATTGTTCGATGGCCTCGATGGCAACAGCACGCTCAATGTTTGGCTTTATTCTTAGTTCCGCCGTCACGAAGATTGGATTAGTCATTCTTGTCTTTCCACAGTTTTAATTCATCCTCAATATAATTACCCCTTAATAATTGATAAACTCATCTTTCGTTTATTGTTTGTAAACCTAGAGTGTTTAATAAGGTCGAAATATGGATAAACTCACCAGTATGAAGGTGTTCGCTTACGTCGTTGAGCAAGGCAGTTTTCGGCGCGCGGCTGATCACTTTGCACTTTCCGCTACTATGATCAGCAAACATATCCATTCACTAGAGACGGGTCTTAATACTCAACTATTGCACCGAACCACACGCAAGCAGTCGCTGACTGACTCAGGGCAACTCTATTACCGCGAGTGTAAACGGATATTGGAAGATATCAGCAACGCGGAAAACCTGATCCAAACACTCGAAAATAGGCCACAGGGCACCGTTAAAATTAACAGCCCAATTACCTATGGAAATAAGGTTTTGGCTCCCATCATTGCTAAATTCTTGAGCCAACACCCAAGTATCAACGTCGAGCTCATGCTCAATAATGATCTGGTCGATCCCTACTCTTCTGATATTGATTTGATCGTGCGTATCGGTGACCTTACAGACTCCAGTTTGGTCGCTCGTCACTTAGGCCATTATGAGATGATTTATTGCGTTTCGCCTTGCTATCTAGAACATCACCCTAAGATCGCGTCACTGGACGATCTGACAAAACACCCCTCCCTAGGATTTAGCTACTCTAGCCGTGGTGATAGTCAAACCAGACAAACGGCCACTCAGTCGGGAACGTCGGAACATATCCGTTTAACCTCTAACAATGGGGATGTGCTGCGCTATGCCGCACTGCAAGGCGTTGGAGTGCTGTTGCAGCCACGAATTTTAGTCAAAGACGAGTTAGAGAAAGGCACACTAAAAGAGATCTTAGTTGGACAAGCGCCTAAGCCAAAACCCATACACCTACTATACAAAACCAAGCAGCTATCGCTCAAAAACCGTACCTTTGTCGACTTTATATTAAGTGAACTGGCACTAATCAAATAGCCGCTTTAAACGCTCAGCTAAGGGTTGACGAAGTGTGGAAGGTGAAGTCTTGTGAACAACGCAGTAATGACTTTGGTTGAACGCCATAAAGTGAGACAACTCTTGGGTTAGTGCCTCTATAAAGGCATCCTGTTGTTGTAGCTTGCCCTCTAACACCAAGTTATTGATATTAAGGCAGCCTTTTTTCCTTTCTACCTTACAATCCATGCGCGCCACCAGCTCACCCTGCCACAGTATCGGCAAACTAAAATAGCCATACTGACGCTTCGCCTCTGGCACGTAGCATTCAATCAAGTAGTCGAAATCAAACAGTGCAGTCATTCGCTTTCTTTGAATCAACAGATTATCAAATGGCGACAAAATCTTGAGTTTGCTGCGACTTAGCGGACGCTTTAATAGCTCAAACGAGTGAGGAAGCATGTAGTAATTCTGTTGCCCTATGGCGATTTCTACTACTTCCCCCTCTTCCAACATTTGATGCAGGGTTTGATTAAGCAGCGGCTTTACGTTTTTCAGCAGATAGCTTATTTCAGAAACAAGCCCTACTCCATTCGCCTCTAAATATTTGACGATAAGATACCGAGCATATTCGAAATCACTCGGAACACTGGTGTCAATATGACTGGGGATAACTCGCTCGGCTAAGTCGTAAACCTTGTGAAAATTGACCCGCTTAGGCACCATTAGGTCACCCTGCATGAATAAGGTTTCCAATGCTTGCTTGGCGGGTTTTCCACCCCAACCACCTTTGTTAGCACGTTCGCCTTCAAAGTCCTTAGCCATTAAAGGCCCTTCTTGCTCAATTCGCTTAAGCACGCCATCCATCAGTGTTTGGTCTTTTCTATACCAGTGTTTCAACTGTCCAGTTTTGAAAGCGTTTTTGCGATACAAACTGTAACGATAGTCACGCATTGGTAGATAGGCAGCGGCATGTGACCAATATTCGAATACCTGTTTCTGATCGAGTAGCGCATCAAGATCCTTGGGGTGGTAACGAGCATTTCGGTTCCACAACGTGTGGTGGTGAGCACGTTGAATTACAGAGATAGTGTCAATTTGAATGTAACCAAGCTGCTCTATTGCCGACAAAGTGACTGCTTTGGAGGGTTGTTTAATCTGCTTAGGTGGCAATAACTGAGAGTGCAGAATGATCTTTCGGGCTTGAGCAAGCGACAGTGACTCCATAGAGATCCTGTGATTGATGAAAGGAATGACAGAAGCCTATCGATTCGCATGTTTGCTGTAAAACGACATAGTCACAAAACAGCAAACACACTGGAGAAGCAAGGGAGATATCTACGACGCTTGCTCTAACTCTTCTAATAGAATCTGTTTATAGGTTTCAACCGTTTGTGCGCCCGTTACGGCACTGGTGCGATTGATCACTACGGTTGGCACTGATGAGATACCCAGCCTTTGCCATTGGAACTCTTGCGCTTCAACCTGTTCGATATGATATGCCTGCTCCAAACGCTCTAGGGCTTTTTCAGCGTCTAACCCAACTTGCTCTAGCTCGGATTTTACTACGCTAAGGTATGAAAGATCTTTCTGTTCGCTAAAATGCGCGGTGAAAAAGCGCAGTTTCAACTCAGTTTGTTTGCCATGCTCACTAGCATACTCAAGCAGTACGTGTAGATGGCGAGAATTCACCATTCTCATATCGTCGTAAAAGTCGAACGTAAACCCAACCTCTTTACCACGTTCAGCGATATTTAAACGGTTTTGCTGACTCTGCTCTGCGGTGATTTGATACTTGCGCATCAGATGATCACGAAGATTTTCACCCTCTTGCGGCATATCTGGATTTAGCTCAAAAGGCTGCCATTGCAGTTCAATATTCTGTTCTAGCCCAAGCTCTTGAATCGCTTTTTCCAAATTTTTATATCCAACCACGCACCAAGGGCACATGACATCGGAAACCACATCTAACTGGATTTTATTACTCATCGTTTATCACTTAGTACTCTGCGTACAGTTGTTCTGGTTGAACTAATATAGCCAAACATGAACAGTCGTTCAATAATAAATTAGTTCTAGCTTATATAGATCTGACCTTCCGACAATATTGGTTGACAGCAAGATCAATTACCAGACTCTGGCCTACCTTGAATCAAACTACCACCGGCTTCGTGCACCCCTTTCGTGTCATCTGGGTTATATAGCTTGCACTTCTCCATCGATAAACATCCACAATGAATACAGCCACTTAATTCATTTTGAAGCTTCTTTAAACTTTGAATTTTTGCCTCTAACTGTTTGTTCCAATCCAACGCGAGCTGTTCCCACTCTTCTTTCTTAGGTGCTCGATGAGTGGGCAGGGTTGCTAGAGCATCAATGATCTCTTGCAGCGATAAACCAATATTTTGCGCCGCTTTGATAACGGCAATTCTACGCAAGATTTGTCGGTCAAACTGGCGGCGATTGCCTTGATCTCGAGTACTAGTGATTAGCCCTTTCTGCTCATAGAAATGCAACGTTGGAACACTGACACCAGCTCGCTTGGCTACCTGTCCGACTGTCATATGCATAAACTTTCTCCTAAAACTGTTTGACCTCAAGTTAACTTTAGGAATTAGAGTAGCTCAAAACGAACACAATTACATGGACAGAGTATGAAAAGTAAAACCCCACCTTATCTTGCAGGACGATTCTTTGATGGCATCAGCTCAGGTCTTTTTATGCTAGCACTACCTTGGCTGATGCTCAGTCAGCCCGGTCAAGGTGAGTTTGTTGCGCTCACCGCATTGGCTTGTACTTTAACAACCTTCTGTTCAACGCCCTATTTCTCAGCTTTGATCGACAGACATTCACGTAAAAACATATTGGTGTGGATGCAAGTGATTCAATTCATGACGGCATTTTTGGTCGCTTTGATCTACGTTGTCGGTTGGGGCAGCCTTTGGGTGTTAGGAGCAGCGCAATTGATCTTTTGGGTATCAAGTAACTTGGCTTGGCATACCAACAACGCATTTACGCAAGAAAACTATGACCAAACCGAGTACGCAAAGATCTCGAGCTACCAAGAAATTGTGATGCAATCTACGACATTAGGGGCAGGAGCGCTGGGTGTCATTCTATTGGAGAAATGGAGCATTATAGAGTTTGGATTGTTTGCAGGTGTCGCGTCTTTACTGGCAACTATTAGCTACCTGCTAACCCCTTATCAGCGCCGTATCAAGTCATCCGTTCGCACACCATTCAAGCAGCAACTCGTAGAGATAAAAACGCTCATTGTTCAATCACCCTCTTTCTTTGCCTTTTTGATGGCGTCGTGTCTCTCTTATCCAGTCCTCACCTTTCTCAGTCGTCTAGTTCCTATTTGGTTCTCTGAAATCGAAATTACAGGTGATTGGTTAGCCCTTTACAACATAGCTTTAGGAGTTGGAGCCTTAATTATTGGTTTATTGATACCTAAAATCCTTAAAATGATTTCTCATCAAACCATTATGCAAGTGTCGATGGTCGTCATTGGTATGACCTTGGTGGCTATTGGCCAACTCATTGATCCTATTTACATCATCGCACTAACCCTAGCTCTTGGTGCATTCAACGCGCTCAATCGAATTGCACGAACCAACTGGATGCACCACTCTGTGGATATGGCTCATCGAGGACGTGTTGATGGTTGCCTAACCTTATTCGCTACTATGACGCAAAGCTTGAGTTACGTGCTCATTGCTTTCTTAGCCTCAGCCGACGCGATTGTGTACGGGTTTGTAATTGCTGGCATCATTGTACTAGCCGCAGCACTTTGGATGACACAACTCGTTAAGCAGATTAGCCCAGAATGCACACTCTCTAATCAATGTGTTTAATCGCTAATTAAAAACGCGCGAACAAAAAACCAGCTCATACGAATGAGCTGGTTTGCGATGAAATAAGAGAAGTTGGGACGGATTAGCTAAGAAGCTTTTCAATCACCAGGAAAACACCCGCTTCTTTATTGCTCGGCGCACTAAAACGCGCAATCTCTTTCAATTGTGGGTGTGCATTATCCATTGCGTAAGAGTGATAACTCTCTTTTAGCATCTCGTAATCGTTAAGGTAATCACCAAAGCTCATCGTCTGCTCGAATGTGAAGCCCAAAGTATTCTGAAGATGTTTGATCGCCGCACCTTTGGATGCTTCTGCATTCATCACATCCAGCCAGATTTTAGCACTGACTACGACTTGAAAATCTTGACCAAATTTTTCGTTAATCGAAGGGTTCACAAACTCCTGAGAACCTTCAAAATGACAAATGGCCACTTTGATAAACTCATCGTCAACCGTTAGCAAATCTTCTACGTATTCGCAGCGGTGGTAGTACTTAGCAAACTCGGTGGTCGCTTGCTCATCTTGCGTTTCAATATACGCCGACTTCTTACCACAAAGCACCAAGTGAGCACCTTCAATTTTACGTGCTTCTTTAATGATGGATTGAATTGACGCTTTGTCGATCGTACAGCTGTAAAGCTCTTCACCTTTGTGCATCACTAATGTGCCATTTTCAGCAACGAACATCATGCGATCTTTAATCGGAGCGAAAGTCTCCATTAAGCTGTAGTACTGACGACCGGAAGCCGCAGCAAACATAATGTCTTGCGCTTCTAGCTTTTCATAAAGATCAAAGAATGCAGGATCGAGCTTACCGTGCTCATTGAGTAGAGTGCCGTCCATATCAGCAGCGATAAACTTAATGTTGTGGTGTGGCATCTTCAAAACTTACCTTAAAATAATTGTTTTCTGCCCGCAGTAGCGAACCAAGAGCGAGAGTATATCTCAAGATGAGGCGCGATTTCTTGTCTCAAACACGCCTTTCTTTTCATACAAGAATCAGCAACCCGCTAACATCAACCAAGTTTTGTGGTACTGCTGCTTGTCGGCTTCCAATCTTTCAAATTCACTTCTTACAATCAGACCTTCCAAAAATACCATCATCATTTCTGATCGAGGGTCGCTGCTTGATGAGGAGTTGATAACCCGATGAACAAGGTTTTTAATCCAGATTTTATGTTGCTGAGACAAAGCCGTAATCTCACTTTCTGACTCCTTAAACTCAGCAAGTGCATGCATGAACATACACCCCTTAAAGTCATCTTGCGCGAACCAGTCGAAGTGCCATTCCAAAAGTGCAGACAGCTTACCCTCAAAATCCTGAGCTTGAGAAATATACTCCTCTAAACTTTGCTCAAACCTTTGGTGGCGTCTTGCTAATACCGATTCAATGAGCTTGGTTTTAGAACCAAAATGACGATACATCGAGGTCTTCGAGACCCCCGCTTCATCACGAATCATGTCAACGCCTACCGCGGTGTAGCCAAGTCGATTAAAAAGAGACTCTGCCACATCCAGAATAAGATCTTTTTTGCTCATTACTTTCAACTCGTTAGATGTGTTTTAAAACACTGCTTGAAATATACCATTGCAAGAAGTGTACAGATCTGTATCATTCAAATCAAACAGTACAGATCTGTACACTTTTAATATCAAACTACCTTAATCAAGGAAATAAGTATGAGAAATCGACTGTCGGGTGGAGGAATGCTGCCCCCAAAAGCTGACACTTTGCAGAAATTTAAAGGCTTCATAGGTGGAACAGTGGGAATTTTAGTTTTGTCTCTGCTTGCCGAATATTCAGGGATACCTTGGTTGATGGCACCATTTGGCGCCACATGTGTGCTGTTGTTTGCAGTACCCACATCACCACTCGCTCAGCCAAGAAACATTGTACTCGGTCACTTTATTTCAGCCGCTGTAGGGTTATCAGCGCTGTTTATGTTTGGTGACTCTTACCTCGTTATGGCGATTGCTGTCGGGACGGCCATCATGCTAATGCAGCATTTCCGAGCAGTGCACCCTCCTGCAGGTGCTAACCCGATTGTGATAACACTTGCTGGCACAGCGAATGTAGATTGGATGTTTCTGATCACACCAGTATTGAGTGGTAGTTTGGCTCTGGTTTTTATTGGCACGCTGCTAAATAACAGTAGTAAAACTCAATCATGGCCACTCTATTGGGTTGGAGGTAAAAACCTCTAGCGTTTTGATTTATTGATAAAAAAATATAGTCACCAATAGTTAAGTATTCAGCCAAACAAGATAAATTTGACCGACCAAACAAATCGCCTTACTATTAATCGTCTTTTAACGATTAGTAGTAAGCGAAGCACCACTATGACAGCACAATGCGAAGCGAAGGGTAACTGCGGCACACTACCACCAGGTAACGGTGAAGCAGAACAAGAGATGGCAACCCTAGCCAAAGCACTTGCTCACCCTGCAAGAGTACGTATTTTGAGTATTCTCTCTGCTTTAGAGAAGGCAGGTGGCTGTTTAAATAGTGACTTAGTTAGCGAATTAGGTCTTGCTCAATCGACGGTTTCTGAGCACTTGAGAATTCTGAAAGCCAGTGGCTTTATTACAGCGGAATCTATCCCACCAAAGATGTGTTATCGCATTGACCGTAACAATATTGAACGCTTTGAATCTATCTTTAATAACATTTTGAAGTAACCGCCATTATTGGCGAGAACAAAACCATCACACTAAGCGATAGGCCGGAGTAAGGTCTGTTTTCTTTAGTGTGTTTTTTTACCTTAACCAATCGTTTTTCGACGATTAACGATAAAAAGAGAGAATAGTATGAAACCCAAGTTGAGTTTTCTTGATCGCTACTTAACACTCTGGATCTTCATCGCCATGGGGCTAGGTGTACTGCTCGGTATTATGTTCCCACAGATAGAGCAATGGAATGAGTCGATGTCGGTTGGCAGCACCAATATTCCATTGGCTATTGGCCTTATATTGATGATGTATCCGCCACTGGCTAAGGTTAATTACAGCTTGTTAGGTACCGTGGTTAAAGACAAGCAAGCGATCAAACTGTCACTCATCATGAACTGGGTCGTTGGTCCAATCTTGATGTTTGTTCTAGCCATTACTTTCTTGGGTGATCACCCAGGATACATGGTCGGCGTTATTTTAATCGGCCTTGCACGTTGCGTGGCAATGGTGTTGGTTTGGAACGACATCGGTGGCGGTAACAAAGAGTACGGTGCAGCTTTAGTTGCCCTCAACAGTGCTTTCCAAGTCGTGAGTTACAGCTTTATGGCTTGGTTATTCATCAGCGTATTGCCACCTGTATTTGGTTACGAGGGAATGATGGTTGATATATCGATGATTGATATTGCCCATAGTGTACTCATCTACTTGGGAATCCCGTTCTTAGCTGGCTTTTTAAGTCGTAAGATCTTAGTTTCGATGAAAGGCGAGCAGTGGTACACAGACGTTTTCATTCCACGTATCTCTCCAATGACGTTGATTGCCCTATTAGCAACCATTGTCCTTATGTTTAGCCTGAAAGGCGAGATGATTGTTGAGCTGCCAATGGATGTGTTGCTGATTGCTGTCCCACTGACGATTTATTTCACTGTGATGTTCTTTATCAGCTTCTTCATTGGTAAGAAAATGGGCATTGATTACGATAAGAACGCATCGATCGCTTTCACAGCAACGGGTAATAACTTTGAGTTAGCGATTGCCGTCTCTATCGCGGTATTTGGCATCAACTCAGACCAAGCATGCGCAGGCGTTATTGGCCCGCTGATCGAAGTACCTGTACTTATTTACCTAGTTAACGTCGCTCTAAAAATGAAAGACAAGTATTACTCAGGTCAAACAGTCAAAACGCTTAACTAGTATGAGCGCACCCAATCACCGTTGATACAGAAAACCAAAGGCTCATTCCGAAAGGTATGAGCCTTTTTAGTTTCCGAACATCATTGAACAGCTGCACGGACATTTAATCGAGCAAACTCTTCAAACCATGCTCCAACCATTTAAGCGCGGGTCCTTTGTTTTTAGTCTTTGATAGAATCAAATCCACCGGAGGCGACCAAGTCTTATGATCAAAGGCGATGTTGATTTCCACCAGCTGCTTCTTATCTATCTCATCTCTGACTAAGTGCTCTGGTAGGTATGCCCAACCGATGTCACTGCCTAACAACACCTCTTTAATCACAATGAAGCTATTCGACCACCACACTTTCCCCGCAATTAAAGGAAATTGGTCCATCAATTTTCCCTTATCGCCCCGCAACATCAACTGACGATGTGGAAGCAGATCAGGCAACTTCGCTTCTGGAACACACGCAAGGGGATGATTGGGATGGCAGACCGCCACAAACGGTAGATGACCAATAAAACAGGGCTCGGAGCCTACATCAAACGCCAAGTCCGTGAACATTAATCCGATATCCGCTTTCTCTTGTTGTACAAACGGGTTCACTTCTGTGGTGGTACAAGCGATCAGCTCAACCTCTGTGGCGGGAAAGTGCGAACTGAACGCTTTCAATATTCGCGACAAGTTCGGAACGAGTAGCGAATCATCGAGTGCGATTCTAATCAACCCCTCTTGTTGATCATTGATGGCATTAACCATCACGTTCAAGTCTTCGACCTGCATGATGATCGCTTTCACTTGCTTGTATATCTGCTCACCTTCACGAGTGAGTGTCGGCTTTCGCGTTGAACGGTCAAACAGCGTGGTATCAAAGTCGATCTCTAAATTACCTATGCCTTGACTCACCGCTGATTGGACTTTACCAAGCCTACGTGCACTGGCAGAAAATGATCCTAGCTCCACCGCATACGCGAACATTTTGAGTTGTTCTATGTTGTACATGCCACCTCACCTATCATCACCAATAGTGATAGTTATTATCTTTTTATTATCAACATAATCGATATTATTGTCAGCATTGAAACGGGACAAAAGCCCAACTGAAAAGAAAAGAGAGAACAACATGTCACACAAAGAACGAATCTTACACATGGTGCTATTTGAGTTAGTTGCCTTGGTATTGATGGCAGGGCTTGCCACCTACATCACTGGTAATGGTGCAGGAAAAATGGCAGGACTCGCGCTCTCTATGTCTCTAATCGCGATGGCCTGGAACTATGTTTACAACTACGGCTACGACAAAGTGTTTGGGGCTGATCGCAGCAAGCGCACCAAAAAAACGCGCCTATTACATGGGCTTGGCTTTGAACTCGGGTTAATGAGCGTCACGCTACCTGTGTTGATGTGGGTACTTAAACTCGACTTTCTCACCGTGCTTATCATGGATATTGGCTTAGTCATTTTCTTCGTGGTGTATGCGATTGGCTTTAACTGGGCTTACGATTCAGCTCGTGATCTTCTGGTTAGCAAAGGCAAAGTAAAAGCCTTGGCATAAGAATATACAACGGAGAAATAAGAGGGGAAAAAGGGGCTAACTAAAAAGAAGCAGTCGTAAAAAGGAGATAAATACGACTGCTTTGCTCCGACAATACCCCACTATTGTAATTCAATTGTTAACAACAAGCTCCGACGATAAAAAGTAACGATAATAAAACAAAGAGCAGTACCACATCACATTTAGAGCATTCTGTTCAGTACAACCGTCCTTGGATGCAATTTAAACAGGTGTTTGATTACATTTCGGCCATCAAGGCAGCAGCGTCACAAAATCAAACTCTCGGCTTGTCGTACCAGTTGTGCATTACAACGCATACGAGTAGTTTTAGCCGCGAGTAAACATTCGAAACACTCACTAAAACGATCATCGAAACAACCCGCCTTCTTTCATATGAGTTTCATTTGTGATCAAAGTTGCGCTAATTAACAATAAAACCGCGTTTCATTAACAAATTCATGCTCAAACGCTCACTTTTAATGTTCGTTTGTTTTCGAGTTCGCAAATTTGTGCACAATACACGTGCTAGACAAGCAAACTAACAAGGACTCGAACAATGACAATAAAAAAACACCCCTCTTTATTCGGCGAATGCTTAGCAGAATTTATAGGGACAGGACTACTCATTTTCTTCGGTGTGGGCTGTGTAGCCGCACTCGTACTAACCGGTGCAACATTTGGCCAGTGGGAGATCAGTATTGTATGGGGCTTCGGCGTGACCATCGCGATTTACTGTACTGCTGGCGTATCTGGTGCGCACATTAACCCTGCAGTCACCATCGCACTGGCTATGTTCCATGGATTTGATAAGGCGAAGGTTGTGCCTTACATCATCTCTCAACTGCTTGGGGCATTCTGCTCAGCGGCACTGGTATACACTTTGTACAGCAACTTGTTTACTGATTACGAAATCGCAAACAACTTTGTACGTAGCAGCCAAGATGCACTTGCAACAGCTGGTATTTTCTCGACTTACCCACACGCTTCCCTCTCTTTCTTTGGCGCTTTTGCTGTGGAATTCGTGATTACGGCTGTTCTAATGTTTGCCATTCTTGCGCTTGGCGATGAGAACAACGGTGCTTCTCGCGGTGCAATGAACCCACTACTTATCGGTATTCTGATTGCTGTAATTGGTGGCTCTTTAGGTCCACTAACCGGTTTTGCGATGAACCCAGCGCGTGACTTTGGCCCTAAACTATTCGCTTACTTTGCAGGTTGGGACTACGCACTGAGCGGTGCTCGTGACATCCCTTACTTTATTGTTCCAATTCTTGCTCCAATTGCGGGTGCGTGTTTTGGTGGCTGGTTATACCCGAAAGCTATCGCCGCATACCTACCAGCAACGGGCCAAGGTTGTACTATCCCGAATCAATGTGAAACAGAAGAAGAAGCTGAACAAGCTCGTGCTTAACTCCTAAGCCTTCCAACATTTACTAAAATATAAATAACGAAACAAAAAGGATTCTTACCATGACCGAGCAAAAATACATTGTGGCGCTAGACCAAGGCACAACAAGCTCTCGCGCTGTTATCCTCGACCATGATGCGAACATTGTTAGCTCTTCTCAACGAGAGTTTACTCAAATCTATCCAAAAGCAGGCTGGGTAGAGCACGATCCAATGGAGATTTGGGCTACACAAAGCTCAACTCTAGTAGAAGCACTAGCGAAAGCAGGTATCCGCAGTGACGAGCTTGCTGGTATCGGTATCACCAACCAACGTGAAACAACGATTGTTTGGAACAAAGAGACAGGCAAACCAGTTTACAACGCAATCGTATGGCAATGTCGTCGTACTGCTGACATCTGTGAAGATCTAAAAGCACGTGGCCTAGAAGATTACGTACGTGACAATACGGGCCTAGTCCTTGACCCGTACTTCTCAGGTACCAAAGTAAAATGGATTCTAGACAACGTTGAAGGCGCTCGCGAAGACGCTGAAGCAGGTAAGCTACTGTTTGGTACCGTGGATACTTGGCTAGTTTGGAAGATGACTCAAGGCCGCGTTCACGTAACGGATTACACTAACGCATCACGTACTATGCTGTTTAACATCAATGACCTATGTTGGGACAGCAAGCTACTAGACGAGATGGGTATTCCTGCATCAATGATGCCTGAAGTGAAACGCTCTTCTGAGGTTTACGGCCAAACTAACCTAGGTGGTAAAGGTGGTACTCGTATTCCAATCGCAGGTATCGCAGGTGACCAACAAGCGGCACTTTACGGTCAAATGTGTGTAGAAGCGGGTCAAGCGAAGAACACTTACGGTACGGGTTGTTTCCTTCTAATGAACACAGGCCAAGAGAAAGTTACATCGAAAAACGGCCTACTGACGACACTAGCTTGTGGCCCAAAAGGCGAACCAGCTTACGCACTGGAAGGTGCTGTATTTATGGGTGGCGCATCTATCCAATGGCTGCGTGATGAAATGAAGCTACTCGCTGATGCTAAAGACTCTGAGTACTTTGCAACGAAAGTAGATACATCAAACGGTGTTTACGTTGTTCCTGCATTTACCGGTCTAGGCGCGCCGTACTGGGATGCTTACGCTCGCGGTACGATTGTTGGTCTTACTCGTGGCGTTAACTCGAACCACATCATTCGTGCGACACTGGAAGGCATCGCTTACCAAACTCGCGACGTACTGGACGCAATGCAAGCGGATTCTGGCATCAAACTAGCGAACCTACGTGTTGATGGTGGTGCGGTAGCGAACAACTTCTTAATGCAGTTCCAATCTGACGTTTTGGATACAGAAGTTCACCGTCCTGAAGTCACCGAAGTAACAGCACTAGGTGCAGCTTACCTTGCAGGTCTTGCCGTTGGCTTCTGGGACAGCATCGATGAGCTTCAAGACAAAGCGGTTCTTGATCGCACATTCGAACCTCACCATGATGAAGAGAAGCGTAACCGTCGCTACAAAGGCTGGAAACGTGCTATCAAGTGTGCACAAGTATGGTCTGAACTTCACGACGATGAAGAAAACGAAGATTAATTCGTTATAAATCGGGGGTGATTTAACCAAAATCACCAAACGAAACTCCAAAAGAGCACGCATGTCGTGCTCTTTTTGCGTTTTAGCCCCGATAACTCAGCATCGAAACTTCTCACATAGCGCCAATTCGCGCACAATAGAGCGAGTATATATTTTCGAAAGTGGTGTTCTAGAACACATTCTAGGCACAAGGGAGCAGTAAGTGAAACAGATACCAAGGCACCAGCAGATTGTCGATCTGGTGAAAACACAGGGATACGTCAGCACCGACGAACTGGTCGAGAAGTTTGATGTAAGCCCGCAAACCATTCGACGCGACCTCAATGAGCTCGCAGACAGCAACAAAATCCGCCGTTATCACGGTGGTGCCACCATCCCTCTCAGCTCGGAAAACACCTCTTACAACACTCGTAAGACGCTTAATTTCAACGAAAAAGACATCATTGCCGACGAGGTGGTCAAACACATTCCTGATGGCGCGACGCTATTCATCGATATTGGTACCACACCGGAAGCCGTCGCTCGAGCGCTGAATAAAAACCACAAGCAGCTGCGCGTTGTAACGAACAACATCAATGTCGCGACCATTCTACTGGCTAACCCTGAAATCAAAGTTATTCTAGCGGGCGGGGAAGTTCGCAATAAAGACGGCGGAATCATGGGCGAAGCGACACTCGATTTCGTTAAACAGTTCCGCTTGGACTTTGGCATCTTAGGGATCAGTGGCATCGACTTCGACGGCTCACTGCTCGATTTTGATTATCACGAAGTGCGAGTAAAACAAGCCATTATTGAGAACAGCCGCAGTATCTTCATTGCAGTGGACCACTCTAAGTTCGGCCGTAACGCAATGGTAAAATTAGGCAATATTAACCAGGCGCATATGGTTTTCACCAACCAGCAGCCACCTGAAGAGATTCACACCATTCTTAAAGAAGCTGAAATCCCACTGGAAGTGATTGAAACTCGCTCTGCACCTTCAGAATAGACATTGATTTCGCGAATTTATCATTTGCACTCAAATATGTTCGATTACGCAAAAAATCGGTCTACACTTTATTCAATTGTTAATAAAAACCTCTATTCGATATCGGATAGAGGTTTTTTTATGTTCAAATCACATTAAACGCTCATAAACGAAAATAAATAGTGACCACAAACGAAAGTTAAAGTAGGATTCAATGAGTTTCAAAAATGCTCGTTCGCTCACCAAGAGGTCAAAATCATGAGTGCTCAACAACATAATACAAATAATGGTTCAACCTCCACTTTAGATTTGATCGTTATCGGTGGTGGTATTAATGGCGCAGGTATCGCAGCTGATGCAGCTGGACGTGGTCTAACCGTAGGCTTATACGAAGCGAATGACTACGCTTCTGCAACATCCTCTGCAAGTTCAAAACTTATTCACGGTGGCTTACGCTACCTAGAACACTACGAGTTTCGTTTGGTATCAGAAGCGCTCGCAGAACGTGAAGTTCTACTAAGAAAAGCGCCGCACATCGCACAACCTATGCGTTTTCGTTTACCACATCGCCCATTCTTGCGCCCAGCGTGGATGATTCGCTGTGGCCTATTCCTTTACGATAATTTGGGTAAACGAACCACACTTCCAGCAAGTAAGACAGTCAACCTAGCGCAATCAGGCTTATTGAAACCTGAAATGAAAGTCGGCTTCGAATACTCAGACTGTTGGGTTGATGATGCTCGAATGGTACTGCTCAACGTACTCGCAGCAAAAGAGAACGGCGCTGAAACACGCAACTACTGCCGCGTAGAAGCAGCACGCAGAGAAGGTGGTGTATGGGTCGTAACGATTCGTGATGTGATGACTGACCAAACATTCGAACGTAAAGCGAAAGCGCTAGTCAATGCGGCTGGTCCTTGGGTGAAACAGTTCTTTGATGATGGTCTTGAGCAGGAGTCACCGCGTAATATTCGCCTGATCAAAGGTTCGCACATTGTCGTTCCTCGTATTCACGACGAACCTCAAGCGTATATTCTTCAAAACAAAGATAATCGCATTGTCTTTATGATCCCTTACCTAGATAAGTTCTCGATCATCGGCACAACAGATGTTGAGTACAAAGGCGATCCTCGCGAAGTAGCGATCTCGGACGATGAAGTGGATTACCTAATCGACATCGTAAATCAGCATTTTGTTAAGCAAATATCGACTGAGGATGTGGTTTGGACATACAGCGGTGTGAGACCACTGTGTGATGATGAATCTGACTCTCCACAAGCGATCACGCGTGACTACACTCTTGAGCTTGATGCTGAACTTGACCAAGCACCATTACTATCTGTGTTTGGTGGCAAACTCACCACTTACCGTAAGCTTGGTGAAGCGGCATTGAAGAAATTAGAACCTTTCTTATCGAATATGGGGCCAGCATGGACAGCAACCGATACGCTACCGGGCGGTAACTTTAGCTGCAGCCGTGAACAACTGGCTGAGATGATGAACTCTAAGTACCCTTGGGCTTCAAAAGGGCTACTGCTTCGTTACATCACGCAGTTTGGTACGCAGACGTGGGATCTGTTAGCCGGTGCGACTTGTGAAGAGGATCTTGGCAAGAAGTTTTCTTCAGAAGCGCACGGTGTCTACCAGCGTGAAATCGACTACCTCATTACGCAAGAGATGTCTCAGACTTCAGAAGACATGCTGTGGCGTCGTACCAAACTTGGACTCTACATGAGCCAAGAGGAACAGCAAATGGTGGCCGATTATTTAAAGACCACACTTGAGCAGAAGGTAGTGAGTTTTTCTCAAGTAAGCTAATTGCTCCTGAACAATTCAAGTAACCAAAAAGCTTAGTCATCCCTCGACTAAGCTTTTTTATTTTCAACAAAATCTAAAGAGTGTTTTCACCAGCCTGTTAATTATCACCCTTTCAAAACCTTGCTATGCTTTATTCCAACGAAACCAAACACATAAACGCTTGCTCATTCAGCGTTTCAATAAGGAATAGATACCATGCAAAAAGTTATTCTGATTACGGGCGCTACTGATGGCATCGGCTTCGAAACAGCCAAAACACTCGTTGAACAGGGTCATCACGTTCTGCTGCACGGTCGTAATCCGCAAAAACTAAAAGACGTTGAACAAAAGCTCGCGAGTATTTCAAATTCTGCAACAATTGAAAGTTATGTGGCAGACTTGTCGGTATTGGCAGACGTCGAAGCATTAGCAAGCAAAGTGCTGGCAGAGCAATCTAGACTCGATGTGCTGATCAATAATGCGGGTGTCTTCAATACGCCAACCCCAATCACCAGCGATAACTTAGATGTTCGTTTTGTGGTAAACACTCTAGCGCCTTACCACCTGACCAAGCGCTTATTACCACTGTTGGGTAGCTCAAGCCGCGTCGTGAACCTGTCTTCTGCTGCTCAAGCACCGGTCAGCATTGACGCGCTAGAAGGTCGTAAACCGCTGTCAAACGGCGAGGCTTACGCACAAAGTAAACTTGCTATCACCATGTGGACTCGTGAAATGGCTACCGAGCTTGCAGGTCAAGGTCCAATGGTTGTCGCGGTGAATCCGGCATCACTGCTAGGGAGTAAAATGGTGAAAGATGCCTACGGGATTGCAGGGGGCGACTTAAGTATTGGTTCAGATATCTTAGTGCGCGCATCGCTGTCAGACGAGTTTGCCAAGGCTCATGGCAAATATTTCGATAATGACAATGGCGTATTTGCAAACCCACACCCAGATGCCACTCGAGGCAATAAATCGCAACTGGTGGTAGAGTCAATTGAACGCACGCTTTCAGAAAAGTTAGCGTAAACAATTTGCTACTTACAGATACCACAAAGCCCGCACTGCATTAAAGTCAGTGCGGGCTTTTTAACATGTTGACTATCGCTCTGAGGTTACAAATCCCAATAAGGTGGTGTTCCATAATGTTCAGAGAAGTAATCGATAAAGGCACGAACTTTCGGAGCCAATAGACGCGAACTAGGATAGACGGCCCAAATTGATGGCTCAGAGGTAAGTGGATAGTCGTCTAACACGCGAACAAGCTCACCACTTTTTAGCTTATCGTAAACACACCATGTTGAGGCAATCGCGAGGCCAATCCCACCAATGGCTGCATCTCTTAAGGCTTCACCGTTATCGGTACGAAATGGACCATTCGCTTTTACAGTAACAGGCCCAGTTTCTGTCTGAAATGTCCAACTCTCTAACCCGATCAAACTGATACATCGATGATCGTTTAAGTCTTGTGGAGTGACTGGCTTACCATATTTGATTAAGTAGTCTGGAGACGCACAGATAATACGATCATCAGGCGCAAGCTTTCGTGCGATCAATGAAGAGTCTTTAAGCTCAGATATACGAATCGCAATATCGAACCCACCCTCAACCATGTCTACCACAGTGTCGGACAATCTCAGATCAACCTTCAGCCCAGGATAAGCTTCCATGAACCCTGCCAGCGCAGGAACCAAGTGCAAGCGACCAAATGATGCCGATGCGGTTACTCTAAGCGTACCGGTTGGAGAATCACTACCTACCCCAATTGCCGAGCGAGCGGCATCGACACTCGATAACACTTCTTCCGCATGTGGCAGAAACGCTTGCCCTTCTTCGGTCAAAGAGACTTTGCGGGTGGTACGATGCACAAGGCGCACACCCAAATTGTCTTCAAGCTTGCTAATGTGCGAACTTGCCACCGCAGGGGAAAGACCCAACTCTTGACCAGCCATACTGATGTTATGGGTTGAAGCTAAGCGAACAAACAGTTTCAGGTGTTCAATATTCATCTGATTACCAACAAAACCTTGAAAGTCATAATTTAATACTAAACATTATGCTTGGTTTCTAAAGTAATACAATCTCTATACCGTACAAGTTCTACTACTTCAGACACAAAAAAAGCTCCCGAAGGAGCTTAGTCATAGTGTTTGCTTTGTAACTAATTTAGTTAGGCGGTGAGTCGCGCATAAAGCGAGTCTTTAAGCACTGAACGGTCGTGCTTCATTTGGTGCATTTGACCATCTTCAATCGGCGAGCCGTTTAGCTCTAATTTACGAATTTCTTTATCTAAGTCGTTGTAGGTTTTCATGTCAGTCGCAAAGTTTTCGTTATCCTCCGCAAGCTGAGCAATTTTATCTTTCATTTCTGGAAATTCATGAACAAGAGAGTGGTTTTCACCTAGCATAGAGACCTCTTTCCTTTTGTAGAGCCTTCAGGCTGAAATTAGAGAATGTGTCATAAATACCTTAGCAACTGAGTACCAAAAACGATGAGATCCAGCACACAGCATCGAACAATATTTAGACACAAATAGTATTTAAATTAGACGAGAGCAACTACCTTGCTCCCGCCATTTGTCATTACCAAGAATAGGTTTGAATGATGTTTTCTGCTGCCATTGGGTTGCTGTCGATAGCATGATTTATGCGTGCTAAAAATTGCTCACGAGAATCCAACAGATACCCTTTTTGAGGAACAATATTGTTGCCGTGATCGCCCCAGTAGAAGGTATCTATCTCTAAGTTTTCGAGTAGATATTTCTCTTCTTCAAGGATTTGTAATTGCGTTGGCATAACGAACGTACCGTCTTTGACCTCTTGCTCCATCACGGTTCCCGGTTGAATCGCAAGGGCCATTGGCGCAATGTGTTCCGGCTTGGTGATGTTCAAAATTCGAGTGGTCTCGATGATATGCTCTTTCGAGCGTTCACGACCACCTAGGCCAAAGATGAACGACAACAGCACTTCGATTCCGGCCTCTTTGGCCATCGCCATGCCTTCAATCGCTTGCTCTTGGCTCATGCGTTTTTTAATGCGGTCTAGTACCACTGGATCGCCGGATTCTAAGCCGCAATAAGCCATATCAAGACCCGCACTTTTGAGCTCTTTCAGCTCCGCGACACTCTTACGACGAAAATCGTTCAGTCCACTATACAGAGAGATTCTTTGGCTCTCTGGAAAAGTATGCTTGAGCTTGTTTAGTACCTTCAACAAGTAATCGGTGCGCGCTGCCATGACATTGCCATCCGTCAAGAAAATCGATTCTACGTATGGGTAGATCTGACGCGCTTCTTCAATATCTTTGAACACATCTTCGATATCGCGCACCTTAAAGCGCTTATCATCAAACATGCTACAGAACGTACAGGTATTAATGCTGCATCCCAGTGTGGTTTGAATCAGGATGCTGCGAGCCTCAATCCAAGGGCGGTAGATTTTTCCCTCATATTGCATAGTGGTGTCTCCAGTTACGCGCTCTAGATGTTGCCAACTGGCGGAGCGCTGTTTTGTTGTGGAGAAGTCTAACAATGAGGAATTAAGTTGATAATAGGTGCTGATATGGAATCAGTTTATATATTTTGAATAAAATACCCTCAACAGAAAGTGAGGGTATTTATTTCGTTGCGACAGAAAAGAGCAAAGAAAAGTTAGTTGTCGCAACCACCTGTATGCTCCCAAACGCTGCCATCTTCTGTCGAAGACGACGCGGTAGACTGACACCCAGCAGCAAACAGTATAGTTAAAGATAGAAACAACCATTTCATAATTTGACCTCCATAATCATTCGATAGAGCTTGATAAAAAATACAATTCATAGACTCCATCTATAACCGACCTAGCGAGCATGGAAAAACTTTCATCGCACCAAGAAAAACTGAAGATGGGGATACAAAAAATGAACTCATTTATTCGCCTCTACTGAAGCTAAACAGGCTCACACCAAAAGAGATACCTTAACTTATGGCGAAAGGCATTTAAGTCAAAGTTAGACCGAACCTTCACTCACTGATTGTGTTTTCTTTGCTCTTGTCCAATATGCCAAAGCGACGATCACTATCGAAAAAAAGATACAAAGATAGATAGGATAAAGCGGCTCAATCACCACGCTAAACGCCAACATTGCCGCGACTCCATAACCTATGGTGTGAGACATAGAGATATAACCAGCCACTGCCCCCGGCGAGCAGCTCCATTTATCTGTTGCTGACGCTGTGTAAGCAGGAACCAGTAACGCAGCGCCAACGGACGTAACAGCCATCGCCAATCCAAAAATCAATAACTGGGGAATGGTGAACAACGACATGCCGACCAGAAAGGCGATTGAGCCAACCCAATACATCATTCGAGTCGTCACTTTCTCTTTTTTCACAATCCATACCTGTGAAAACAGTGTCATTGCGGCACTAATGCTCAATAGTACACCGATCGCGTCGCTAAGCTTCTCTGAAGGCCATTCAGTAAATGAATAGATTAAAGGCGATAAACTGTATTGCAACAGTGCGACCGACGCACAAAGTAACAACCCACTAATAAGGTACGGAGATAAGCTTTTATTCGGTAACCAAGGTTGGCTTTTCTTATTATAAGAAGGAGAAGAATCGACGGTAGGAATAGGTAATATTAACGCGAGAATAAGGGCGATAAATGGCAACAAAACCATCAAGAATAACGGAGCAAAAGGGTTCAACTTGAGCGCTAAAATAGAAACAACAGGACCTAATAATCGCCCACTACTTAATCCAATACTGACTGCAGTTATTGCCTTTAAACGGTGTTGTTCGCCACACAATATTATTGCCCAATGCTGGCTCGCGGGTACCATTCCCGACACCGTGCATCCATAAATAACCCTTGCGATAATTAGCCCTAAAAAACATAACGTTACATTAATATTCCCTGATAGGCTCACCATAGAGAACACCGCAAGCAACAGAAAACTTATGGTCATCCCGACTAATGCTTGGATAACCACTCGATTTGGACCATGTTTATCGCTATATCGCCCCCAAAATGGGGCTGAAGGAAGAAAGAGCAAGCTGCCCACAGCAATCAAAGCAGACCAGGTAGGCAGATCAAACGCAGACCGTTCAACCAGAAAAGGCAGTGATACAAGCAAGCCATTTTGCCCAATTCCCATCAGGGCGGAAATAAGGCCAATCGACATTAGGTGAAACTTTTTATTATTTATTGCGAGCATAATTTAAGGGCGTAAATAAGAGCAAATAAACTCGAAATGAAAAACGCCAGTTCAGAATTTATTATTGATTATGTGAATAATTATCATTTTAATTTCAGTATGCTAACATTAACGGCTCTTTCCCTATAACTCAACTTCATATTTCATTATGTATCAGCTTACCAATGCATCATTTGAAATCGACGGTAAGACAATTCTTTCTCCTACGAGCTTGAATTTTGAGCCTAATAAAGTCACGACATTACTCGGCCATAATGGGTGCGGAAAGTCGACTTTAATTAAGTTATTAAGCCGTCAAAATAGCCCGACTCAAGGGCAAGTTTCCTTTAATCAAAAGCCACTTTCATCGTTCAACCACCTTGAGTTTGCACACCAAGTCGCTTACCTACCACAGCACCCACCAATCACCGATGGTGTCACGGTGCGCGAGTTAGTTTGCTTCGGTCGCTACCCTTGGAAAGGCGCTTTTGGGCGTTACAGCACAGATGACTACGCGATCGTCGATGAAGCGATTGAAAAAGTGGGCCTAAGCGAATTTTCTCAACGATTCGTCGCCACGCTTTCCGGAGGCGAGAGGCAACGAGCTTGGGTCGCGATGTTGTTAGCCCAACAGAGTCAATGCATCTTGCTTGATGAACCCACATCGGCACTCGATGTCGCCCACCAGCATGAGCTCTTAGCATTGATTCGTGAGCTTAATCAGTCATTGGGCCTGACGGTAATCATGGTGCTGCATGATGTGAACATGGCGGCCAAGTTCAGCGACCATCTGATTGCACTCCACTCTGGCAAGGTCATTGCGTCTGGTACACCTCAACAAATGATGACCCCAGAGACGCTCACCAAGATCTATGGAATGGAGCTCGCACTCTTCAATCACCCAGTAACCGGTCAACCGATCAGCTACATTCCCTAAACAAATAGGATTCTGTTGTGAAAAAAATCGTTACGCTTCTCTTGTCCGCCTTGGTGTTCAACGCACACGCATTAGAACTGACTCATGAAATGGGAACCGCCCACTTTGAAACTCCCCCCCAAAAAGTCATCGCTCTAGACTGGGCGCTATCAGAGACAGTACTGAGCTTGGGCATTGAACTGGAAGGCATTGCTGATGCAAAAGGCTATCAACAATGGGTAGTAGAACCTCAACTCAACGAGGGTGCGGTCGATGTTGGTTCCCGCCGAGAACCAAACCTAGAGCTGCTCACCAAGTTAAAACCTGATGTTATTTTAATGAGCAAGCACATGGCGGCTGCGTATGAGCAGCTCAACAAAATTGCACCGGTGCTGGTTTACAGCATCTACAGCGAAGAAAAACAGCCGCTTGAGTCTGCGAAATCGGTAACGCGCTCGCTCGGCCAATTGTTTGACCGTGAAGCGCAAGCCCAAGAGGTCATCACCGCCACTGAGCGGAGGCTAAATGCCAATGGTAAGCAAGTTAATGTGGCAGGAAACGCTGAAAAACCGCTACTTTTCACTCGTTTCATCAATGACAAAACACTGCGTATTCACAGTACAGGCTCTCTGGCTCAAGACACGATCCATGCTATGGGTCTGAACAACAACTGGAAAGAACAAACAAACCTTTGGGGCTTTAGCACCGCGGGAATCGAAAAAATCGCAGAACATCAAAACGCCAACGTGATGATATTTGGTCCGCTTACCGACAACGAACGCAACAAGCTGACCGGCTCTCCACTTTGGCAAGCTATGGCTTTCACTCGCAATGATTCGGTTTATGAACTGCCTGCAATTTGGACATTTGGTGGACTGATTGCCGCTCAAAGGTTTAGTGACCACATCACCGAGCTGTTGACCAACCAACCGTCAAATCAGCAACCATGATCACAACCAACACTTTAACGCCAAAGGTAGGCGTATTAAGACTCAAAACAGCAGGGCTATTCGTCATTGCGATTTTAATTATTGGTTCACTGCTTGAGATCACCGCACCATACTCCCAAGGTCTGGGGCTGATTGGGGATACGCTATTTAGGTATGACGCATCAAACTATCAGCACATCATCACCAACTTAACCTATCTGCCCCGTTTGACTGTCGCTCTGATTTGCGGATTTGCTCTTGCAGTCGCAGGTTGCGTAATGCAGTTTGTGTTGCGAAACCCAATTGCTTCTCCGACAACGCTCGGCGTGGCGGCGGGTGCAGAACTGGGCATGGTGTTGGGTATTCTATTTCTGCCTGCAAGCCTTGCTTTACCAAACTTTTTACCGGCATTTATCGGAGGCTGCTTAGCCACAGGGTTAGTTTTCTTGTTGAGCTCGACACGCGGTTATTCACCTTTGCACATGGTGTTATCGGGCATGGTCGTGAGCTTGTTCTTGGGTTCACTCAATACCATGTTGCTGATGTTGAACGAACAGAAGCTCACTAGTTTGTTTGTCTGGGGAGCTGGCGTCCTCAATCAAAACGACTGGTCGAGTACTCAGATTCTTCTTCCGCTGGTCTGCATACCAACCTTACTACTCCTGCTACTTCAGCGCCCGTTGGCATCATTGCAGTTTGGCGATAACGTCGCCACATCACTGGGCGTGAACATCAAACAGATCAAACTACTGTGTTTGTCCTTATCGATTTTTATCACCGCAGCTGTGGTTAGCGAAGTTGGAATTATTGGGTTCATCGGTATTGTTGCTCCTGCGATTACACGCATGTTAGGAGTGCGAGCGCTAGCAAAACAAATCCTGACCAGTGGAGTGATCGGTGGTGTTACCTTGTTAACGGTTGATCTGTTAATCCAACCATTTTCCGGTGTCGGTGGTGAGCTGCTACCCACCGGAGCTATGACAGCTCTGCTTGGTGCGCCGTTCCTACTCTGGTTATTGCAACGCACGAAGCTGAATTCAGAGCTGAAAAGCCGCAGTGAGCATGTCGAACATTTCAAACATATCGCCATCAGCAAAGTGTTAGTTGCCATGTTGTTGGTGCTTATCTTGGTGTGTACGGTTTCAATCTCACTCGGGCGAAACCAGCTTGGTTGGAGCTTAGAGTTAGATTCATCTCTGCTTGAGCTTCGCTTACCAAGAGTGCTTGTTGCATTGTTCGCGGGTATTGGATTGGCGTTTGCCGGAACCATCATCCAACGAATATCAAACAACCCAATGGCAAGTCCCGAAGTCCTCGGCATCAGTTCAGGCGCGGCTTTGGCACTGGTGCTAGGCACTCTCATCGGCGGTGCTATTGGGCGTGAACAACAGATGATACTAGGCACATTGGGGGCTGCATCGGTGACCGGTATTGTCTGGTTGGTGGGCCGAAAACATAACTTTGCACCCACTCAAACCTTACTTACAGGTATTGCATTGAGTGCCGGATTGGATGCTCTGCTCAGAATCGCAATGAGCTCTGGTAACGAGAACGCCACCGCACTGCTGACTTGGTTATCCGGTTCTACCTATCTCGTTGCTGAGAATGATGTTGTACTCCTCGCGTTCGGTGTATTGATGGTTGGTTCACTCGCTATCTCACTGAATCGCTGGATAGAACTGATTAATTTGGGCGAAGTCACCACCACCAGTTTGGGCATGAATACGACCTTAGTGCGCCTAGTTCTGTTACTGCTCGTTGCGGCGCTCACCACACTATGTACGATTGTCATCGGCCCTTTGAGTTTTATCGGATTGCTCGCACCACATATGGCACGCTCACTGCACCAATATCGCGCGGTACCGCAGATGCTGACCGCGGCATTGTTGGGGGCAATCATCATGGTTTGCGCAGATTGGATCGGCAGAACCCTTTGGTTCCCTTGGCAATTTCCAGCAGGGCTGCTCGCTTCTCTGATTGGTGGTGGTTACTTCCTCTACCTGATGAGACGCTAAACTCTTTTCGCAATACAATACTCACCAAACAAGCCCAGTGGTTAATGAATCACTGGGCTTTTCTTTTAAAAGCAACACGTCGTATTTCTGCAACAAAAACACAATTTATGGTATTCGCTCGTGTTTCTGTTTACCATGAGCACAACCATTTACCTTGGGTGTAATAAGTTACGTTGGTGTAACGGTACCCAGAACAATCTTGGACGATATGGACACATCAGCAATCACACGACTTCAACGAGATCTTCTCTTCAAAGTGATAACACGACTCAAAGAAGAAAACGCCATTGCAGGCAGTAGTTTGAATGAATCATCGCTTGCCCAGCAGTTTGAGGTCTCTCGTACTCCGATGCGAGCTGTGCTCAAACACTTGTCCGATCAAGGTGTGGCCAAATCCGTTCCATACAAGGGGTTTGTGCTGCAGATCGATGCTTGTGATATCGAAACTGCAGAGCAAAGCAACCAAGAGCAAGCCCGCCAAGAGCAGCTTTACCTGAGATTGCTGATGGATATCTTTTTCGGCGAGATCAGCGATTCGTTTTCGGAAAATGAACTCCAGCAACGCTATGGTGCCAATCGTGGCGAGATACAATCTGTCCTCAGACTGCTAGAAAGCGATGCCATTTTCCGACGCAGCCCTGGCTACAAATGGCAGTTAGACGGGGTACTCAACTCTCTTGAAAGGCATACCGAAAGTTACCGATGCCGTTTAATTTTTGAGCCAGCTGGCCTGCTTGAACCAACGTGGAAGCTAAAACGTGACGCGTTTGAGAAGTGTCGTGAGCGCCATATTCAAGCAATCAAGAATCCAGACTCAGTCACCGCTAGCCAGCTTTTCACGCTCAGTGCCGACTTCCATGAAATTCTCGCCGCAAGTTCAGGAAACCGATTTTTGCTCGGTATGATGCAGCAGCAAAACCGACTGCGTAAGGCGACCGATTTAGTCTCTATGCACATCCAGTCTTCTGTCAGCCGCTCATGCCAACGACGTCTAGACATCATGGATCTCGTTTTAGAAGGGAATAACCAGATAGCTTCGGAGAAGCTAGCTCAGTTACTTGAAAATGACGTTCGAGTTATGAAGCGTACCTACCAAGACGTGATGAATGTATCTCAAGAGCAACGAGAGCAGATCATCAATAGTATTTCTCTAAAAAACGGCTAATCAACAGGGTGACACTGCATTATGTCGCCCTCCTCCCTTCTTTGTAAAAACCAAAAAATAGCAATTAAAATCATAAGCTTAATGCAGTTTTAGTATCACAAGAACTGGCTCACACCTACTCGTCTATTGTTGCATTTGAAAATAAATCGCATTTGCATATTGTTTTTTCGCAACAAAAACACAATAATAATGATTCTTATTTAGAATCAAAAACAAAAAGCAAGCATGCGCTTGGTCTAAGTTCAACCACTTGATTCTCAATAAAAACAATAAAAATAAAGTCATCACGCCAAAGAAATGTGTGCAGCCTTTCATTGATAATTGCAGAGAATAAAATGAAAACCGAAAAAGGAAGTTTCAAACTTTCCACAGTCGCTCTAGCAGTAGCGGCGGTAAGTTCCGTATTCACAGCCCAAGCGCAAGATCACACCACCGACGAAAAAATGGTAGTTGTATCTAGCCGCACCCCAAAAGCCATTAGCGATATTCCAGGTACAGTTTGGTACATCGAACCACAACAGATCGAGCAGGAATACCGAGGCGGTAAGTCCTTAGGCGAAATCCTAGCAGGCGCTATCCCATCTCTGGATGTGAGCAGCGGTGCTCGTACTAACTACGGTCAAAACTTACGTGGTAGAAAAATGCTAGTGATGATTGATGGCGTGTCCCTGCAATCTTCACGTCAAATCAGCCGCCACCTCGACTCTATCGACCCATTCAATATTGAACGTATCGAAGTGCTATCCGGCGCAACATCAATCTACGGTGCTGGTGCTTCCGGCGGTGTAATTAATATCATCACCAAAAAAGCAGATGGTGAAGAGCTTGAGTTTGAATCCTATGTTGGCGGTACATCAGGCTTCAACTCGGGTGAAGATTTTGACTACAAAGTTGGACAATCGATCTCAGGCGGCAACGAAACTGTTCAAGCACGTTCGTCTGTTATCTACACTGAAACTCAAGGTTTCTTTGACGCGAATGGCGATATCGTTACACCGGATATTTCTCAAGGATCTCTGCAATTCAATAAAACGCTCGATTTCCTAACGACTGTTGGCGTTAATGTCTCTGAGACGAAAAAGCTCAACTTCCTAGCTCAGTATTACGACAGCCAACAAGACTCTCCATATGGCTTATACATTGTTGGGCGTGACTTCGTTGACGTTCGTAAAGGTTTTGATTCAGATAGAGAACATGGCACCGAGCGTATCATGCTGAGTGCGTCATACATTGATGAGCAGTTCCTTGGCCACCAGCTAATTGCTGAAGCGTCATATCGTAAAGAAGATCAGACTTATACACCTTATTTCCAATCTTCTGGTCAGCAAATCACTGATGTGCTCTCTCTAAAAGCGGCATTGGCGAAAGACTTCGGTCGCTTCAACATCGTTTATGGTGTGGATGCTTACCAAGACACGCTCGAAAGTAACCAAGCGCTTTACGATCCGACCATTGCTAACAATTCGGGTAACCTCATCAACAAGACTTTCGCTGAAGTCGGACGCTATCCAGGTGTTGAAGTCGCGTCTATCGCGGGCTTTGTTCAAGCAGGCTTCGACATCACGAATGATTGGTCTGTAGAAGGTGGCTTCCGTTACCAATACATGAAAAACACCATTGATGACTTCGTAGGCTACCAGCAACAAAAACAGATCGCTGCAGGTAATGGTACTAGCGCAGACGCAGTTCCTGGCGGTGAAACGGATTACGGTGTTGGTCTTTTCAACTTAGGCACGGTATATCACCTAAACAGTGACTCACAAGTTTGGGCAAACTTCTCACAAGGCTTTGATCTCGCCGATCCCGCTAAGTACTACGGTCAAGGCAACTACACCTTGGTCGGCGATCACTGGACGCTTAATGACAGCATCAATGTGAATGACTCTAAGATGTCAGGTATCAAGACCAACAGCTTTGAACTCGGCTACCGCCTAGACACTGGCGACCTAAGCTTGCAATCAGCGGCTTACTACTCTCAGTCTGATAAGAATGTTAAGTACAACAAAAACACATTGTTAATCGAAGAGATCGACGACAAGAAACGTGTTTATGGCTTAGAAGCGCTTGCTTCTTACTGGGTACATGAGAACGTTCAGCTGGGTGCATCTGGCCACTACGTTGTTTCTGAAGTGAAAGGCGATAACGGCTGGGAAGACCAATCTGCAGGTGAAGCGAGCACATCAAAAGCGAACGCTTGGGCAGGCTGGTACGAAGCAGATCTATCTTTGAAGGTTCAAAGCCAAACCATGTTTGACCATGAAGATGACAGCGATAACAAACTCAATGGTTACACCGTCTTCGACCTTATTGGTACTTACCAACTACCAGTGGGCAGCCTAGGTTTCGGTATTCAAAACCTGCTTAACAAAGACTACACCACGATTTGGGGTCAACGTGCGCAGATTCTTTACGCAACACACTATGAATCAGCCGCTTATGACTACCGTGGCCGCGGGCGTACTTACACTTTGAACTACCAGGTTAAGTTCTAAGTTAACGATAAAAACTCAGTTCTAAGTTAACTATCTAAACAATGAAAAAGGCTCCTACAGAAGGAGCCTTTGTTACATTCATTTCTATTCAAGCATATTGTCGCTATAAATATTTTTCTATCGGTAGCAACTGCAAGAATCCAGATTGCGCTCGCTCCCATTTGCCGGTTTCTGGCTCTTTATCCCAGCTTTGATCACTGGAGTACCAACGTACATCGCCGTCTTCCAAGTCTAAGCGCCAGCTGTTGTTAATATCCATCGCCTCGTTGATCGTGTCCGCCAATTGCGTTGCCACTTCAGGGCTGTCTATTAACAGTACCGATTCCGTATTTAGGTACGTTGAGCGTAGATTAAAATTGAACGATCCAATGCTTGCAACACGATTATCAAACACCACCGACTTAGCGTGCAGACCATATGCGGTTTTCGGCGCACATTTATCTGCATCTCTAGTGGATACCTCACAAAGTCCAGAATCTGGTCGCAGTTCAAACAGCTCAATGCCATGCTCAAGCATATCTTGGCGTCTTCCCGCATAGGCAGAGTGGTTAGTGACCAAATCATTTGAAGCCATCGAGTTGGTCAACGCTTTAATCTCAACACCTTGATTATTCAACATCTGCCACTCTTCAAGCTGACCGTCATCAAACACCAAGTAGGCCGACTCTAGCAAAATTTCCTGCTTTGACTGCTCTGCCAGCTCACCTAGTATCACTGCCGTCTCTTTTGGCTGGTTGGTTTCACCTGCATCGACAGGGATTGGGCGATCATAAACAAAGTGCGCCTCGACCCATGTCATCTGTGGCGCCAACTCACTTAAGAAACGCTGAGATGCTTCTTGCCCGATAGGCAGATCTGGATAATTTTTATAACGAGGCAGTGCGGCCTGATCCAGAAGAGAGAGGTCGGTCGAATCGGCATCACCTAGCATCTCAACTGGGTAAGACCATTGACTGTTCCAGTACTCGACAAAGCTGCTTTGAATCTCTGTGACAACCTCGCCGCGAACCAACACATCCCTATCTCGGAAGTTAATCTCATCAGAGTAATCAAAATACTCATCACCAATATTACGTCCGCCAACAACTGAGAATACGCCATCGACCGTGAACGATTTATTGTGCATGCGTCGGTTCAAACGCGAGAAATCCGATAGAAAGCTAAACCACTTTGAAAAACCACTGCGACTTGGGGTTGGGTTAAAAATACGGATCTCTACATTGGGGTGAGCATCTAAGGCATTGAGCAGTGCTTCGCGCTCGTTAAGGTTGATGTCATCAAGCATCACACGCACCTTAACGCCTCTTTCAGCCGCCGCTAGCAAACGGCTAGCAAGGTAGCCCCCTGTATTATCGGAGTTCCAAATGTAGTACTGAATATCGATGCTATGTTCAGCACTCTCCACCAGCGCGATACGTTGAGCCAAAGCATCCCAACCCGCTTCTTGGATAAGTACCGCACTATGGCCAATTTCATTCGGCTGTGCTGGATGTTGATGACTCACATTCCAAAGCACACCTTGCTGTGGTGCCACAACCGGTTCTTGAGCATGATTTACTTGTTCTGGTAACGAAGAACAGCCACCTAGCGTAGCAATGAGTAACAAAGAGAGACTGATGCGTTTGCGCGCAAGCATTAATTCCATTCCTTAGTGGTGGGTGATCTACAAGCCCTGACGGTTCAGGGGAGACCAAGTTTATAAGTCCTTATTAATGAAATATATACCAAACTTTCCACTTTCCCCCACTGATTGCGCAATAAATGGGAGCCAATATCTCAGCTCCCACTGTTTCAGCGGGCTTTTGAAGCATTGCTAGGTATGAAGAGCACTCAACCTCAGAGTTTGCTCAACACCAGATTCGTGAACAAAGTCTAGGTCATGACTCACCAGAATATACCCTCCTTGATACTGCGCGAGCGCCTTCGCCAGTATGACTTTCGACTCTATATCGAGATGGTTATCTGGTTCATCGAGCAACAAAATAGGTTGGTTGAGTTGATGACTCACCATGAGCATCGCCAACTTCATCTTTTCTCCACCGCTAAGAACTTGAGCACTGCGATTAACACTGTCACGACGAAAACCAATGCCGGCGAGCAAAGTCCGAGCCTCACTCATACTCAAGTTAGGACACGCTTGAGTCAGGTTATCAAGCATTGAGAGGTCGAGATTAATCGCGCCAAAATACTGATCGAGATAGCACACCGGGGCGCTAATTTGTAACTCACCATCGACTAAAGATCGTTGTCCACGCAGCACGTTCAACAAAGTCGATTTCCCAATGCCATTTTTCCCTTCAAGATAGAGTTTACTATTAGAGTAAAGCTGAAAGGTGATTGGATCATGCTCAGAAAACGGTAGTCTGCCATTAATGACAGACAGCACCTTTTTACTTCGTACATCGCTCTGTCCCAAGTACAGAGATTGAGATTGGCTTTTCGCGTATCTAGCTTCTAAGCATTGCGCTTTGTCGTCTAAATGCGTGCGCCGCAAATTCTCATTTCTTAGGCGATTCGCCATATTCGCGGTCGCTTTCCCTTTCTTGGCATCCATCAAGATCTTAGGCTGGCTTCCATTTTTTCGTTGTTTAGTTCCTTGCGCGGCTCTCTGCTCTGCTTTCTCACGATTACGCTGCGCTTGCTTTTCTAGCAACTTCTGCTGTTTGAGATTGTGATTGAGTTGACGCTCTACCGCCTTTTGCTCCGCTTCGTTTTGCGCTGCGTAATCGTCATAATTACCGCCAAAAGTTCGTAAGCCTAAGGTTGATAACTCCCAGATCTCATTCATGTTTCTCAGCAACTCTCGATCGTGGCTGATCAACAAGATCCCTCCATTGAAGTGCTGCATGGCATCCATAAGCCATTGCTTTGACTCGTAATCTAAATGGTTTGAAGGTTCATCTAGCACTAAGAGCTCACACTCACTATCAAACGCTTGCCACAACAGTAATTTTGCTCGTTGACCACCACTAAGCTGCTCGCATAAAAAATCCGGTTGTGGAGGTAAACCTAAACGCAGCAAATCATCTTTCAAATGCTGCTCTAAATTCCAATTGTCTCCAACCACTTCAAACCAATATGGGTCACAATCCCCAGACGCAACTTTCTTTAACGCACCCAATATTTTAGATACACCTAAGAACTCCGCGATGGTTTCGCCATCATTAAAACGATGCTCTGTTTGTTGTTGATAAAAGACGAAGCTTTTTGGCTCTGACACTGTTCCTTCATAGGGCGCTGTCAGTTTCAATAGCATAGCTGCGAGCAACGACTTACCCGCACCATTTGACCCGATAAGACCAACGCGAGAGTCGGTCATAACACATGAGAGATTTTCAAAAATGACGTCGCCATTACTAAATTGATGGCTGATATTATTTGCTTGTAAATATGGCATGTATTGCCTCCTGTAAACAGGGACATCAGCCGCAGCAGCACGTTACGAATGTGAACCGATAAACACAGTAACTCTAAGAAAATCAATCGTTTAAAAACGATCGTGAGTTATATAACGGTTTGATAGATATGACGACAGTGAGCTACGCCTACTAACCCTGTAAATCCAAAAAAATGTAATAAGTGGATGACAGGTTTAGTGATTCATATTGGCGTAAACTCCTCGAGAAATGATGGTTATATTTTCACCACTTTAAAGACAAAAAGCAAGCCTAGTACAAGCAAAGCAGTCATTGCAGAAATGACTATTTGTTTAGAGCCAGCAAAGCTAAGTAATAAAGCTCCATTGGTTTCTCTATCATTTCGGCGGTTAACTCGGTTCGGTCTGGGTTACAGTTCAGCGCCAGTGCGTAGCCGTGAAGATAGTCGACCAACAAATCTCGGGCGGTGTTTCTCTGTTCTTCCGACAAATTAAGAGATGCTATCGATGCTTCAAATCGTTGGCTAAACACCTCTACTGGGCTTAATGACTTCATCGTTAGGAGCGTCTCTAGCAACCCTGGGTGATCATTTAGAATCGTTAAGTAACTGGTACTCAGTCGATAAATGTTGTCTTTCCAATCAAGCCGATCATCAGGCTCCACGATCTCTTGCATCAGTGAGACTGTAATCGCTTCAAGCAACTCACTCTTGTTTTTGAAGTAGTGATAGATGGCCATTGCATCCACACCCAGTTGGGTCGCGAGCGCACGAATGCTCGGGATCTTGCCGCCTTCTCGCATCATCACTTTGGCCGTAGCTAAAATCCCCTCGGCACTGAGCTGACGATCCCCCACTTTTGGACGACCACGTTTTTGATCCTTGACACTCATGGGATCTCTCCATAAACTTTAATTCTACACTGTAGAATATTTTAATTTATCTTTAACAAGAAGCCAAGCTCTGGCCTAGATTTGGAGTAAAAGATGTCGAACATCGTGTTTATTGCAGCCAGCCTTGATGGGTATATCGCAGACAAAGAAGGTGGCCTAGATTGGCTACAATCCGTTCCTAACCCAGACAATGATGACTTAGGTTATAACGCGCTAATGGAACGTGTGGACGCTCTCGTTATGGGCCGTAATACAATGGACATCGTTCTGAGTTTTGGCATTGACTGGCCTTATACCAAGCCTGTGTATGTACTTAGCAACACACTCACGGAAGTGCCTACTGAACTTGAGGGTAAAGTGTTCTTGGTGAAAGGAGAACTCAGCACCATCGTCAGCGATCTCAATAAACAGGGATTAAAGGATCTCTACATTGATGGCGGTGTGACGATTCAGAGCTTCTTAAAAGAAGATCTGATTGATGAGATGATCATCACCACCATTCCTATTCTACTTGGTGGTGGCTCTCCACTGTTTGGTGAGCTTACATCTCCCCTCCATTTTGAGTTGAAAAACAGTGAGACTTATTTGGGGCAAATTGTACAGAGTCAGTTCATCAGAAAGCGCTAACACTCTGAAATAAATAAGGTTATTTGAGCCTAACTGAGTTGTGGTACTCTACGTGAAATCATACATAACGTATTCACCTCAAACCAGTGGGCTCTCATGGACGACAAATCACAACGCTATTTAGACAAATTTCTCAATTCGCTCTCAGAACAGACACGTCTCAAGTACCAATCTTTCAGCTCCGACTATTTCTGCGGCGACGAATACAATGCCAATTTGTGCGCAGAACTTATTAAACAGGGTAAGAAAACCGCAACTTGCAGCATGGCCTATTGGTATGAGTCTGGAGAAGAGCCGATGCCTACCGTTGGTCACCTGCAGGTGGTGACCGATTGGCATGGCAATCCGATCTGCATTATTGAAATAGACACCGTTACTCAATGCCCTTACAACGCAGTAACCGCAGAATTTGCCAAGGCAGAAGGTGAAGGTGACCTGTCTTTAGAATGGTGGAGAGAAGCGCATTGGAATTTCTTTTCGAAAGAGTGTGATGAGCTCAAGATTGAACCTCAGCAAGATATGATGTTGGTTCTTGAGCGTTTCCATGTGGTATATCAATAAATAACAACACGATGCACTGTTAAATTCACTATTTTATCAGTACCATTTGGAGCACATCTCTCAAATGGTACTGCCCTTATGAAGCTTCTTGTCGATCGAACTGGTGAACAATTTCTTGAAATACTGGAAGAATCTGGAGATTCACTGCTGGTTCAGTTCATCAGCAATGAAGGTCTTCGCAAAGGTAAGCCATTCAAAGATACGTTAAGCGGTCTGTTTCTCACGGGATGGAAGCCTCGTACCACCTCCACCGCTATAGGTTTAGAACGATTTAAGCAAGGAAAGCTGCAAGATCCTAAGGTGAGCTTTGCCCTTCATCAACTCTATCCTCTTGGTCGTGATGTGAAGCTTCCGAGTGGCGAAATCGCCACCGTTGCCAGTTATGCCAATACGCACGCCGATGGCTACTACATGTTCGTAAGACTAGAAGGCGAATTAAAACGTTTGAAAATGACGCCAGATTGGGAACTGCAGCCTTCAGAAGTTAGGTTAGCCCTACCCTACTATCCTGCACCCAGAAGCAAAGAAGAGCTGCAAAACATCGACGACTTCGATGCATGGGCGGGTGGGTTTTAGCCGCTTAAATCAGTATCTCGTCCTAAAATACCTTGCCAAAAAAAGCCGCGTGGATACGCGGCTTTTCAATTATTGTTTCTTTAGGTCATCCAGAACCATCGAGTTGTGTTGTTCGTGGATGGTATTAACACGAACTCGCTTTTCAGGCTCTAGGCGCTCATATTCCGTAAGATAAATATCGCTGTGAATGTGCTCAGCAATCATCTTAACAATCAGTCGGTTATTCGAATACAAGCCTAGAGTTTCTTCACGGTGAGAGAACATCAGTGCCAACTTCATATCGGCAACACACATAAATCGGTGTGAAGGGTATTCTGTCTCTTCGTTCTCAGAACGCGAGTAGAGCTCAATTTTTTCGTGTGGCTTAGCCATCTTATTGAACGAAAAGCCTATCACTCGAACACCACGTTCAATCGCGTCACACAACTCTTTTTCGAACAGGTTTAAATTGAAATCCGTATTGAGGTAAATTTCTAAATTCGCTTGATTGATGATCTCTTTCGCTTTCTGAAGAAGGTTTTCGAACCCAGTTAGGTTGTAGACGAACTCCTTCTCTTCTTGAAGCATCATCTTTGATAGTTCAGTCTTGAGAATATTGATATTTTCAACGGTCTTTTTTTCGATTTGGCTAAAGATCAACTCTGGTGACTTGGCTTCATACTCTTTGGTATCGCCATCAGACATAAAGATGTAGCCATTGGTATATAGATTATCAATCGACGAGTAGACTGATGAGCGAGAAAGAGCGATCTCTTTAGCAATCTTATACCCACTCGCACGACCATTCTTAAGCAAATTAATGTAAACAAGTGCATCGGTTTTGGTGAATCCAAAATCCATTAATTTGATCACTAACTCTGACACGGGTTGTCCTCTGAAACTATTCAATACTTTCTTCCTGCTAAGATTACCATTACTGCAACTATGAGCGTAAATGATTGTTGTTATTTTTTATTGCCATGAGAGCCGCACCGTAGGCAAATACAAAGCTATCCTGTGAGTTTTGAATAATGACAGGTAGCGATTCTGATGAGTGATACCGAGACAAGGCAACCTTGAGCTCTTTGTTGAGCGAAGGGTATGCGGTTGCGAATCCAGAAAGAACGAGCTGCTTGGGCGCTAATTCCTCAATCGGCGACAATAAGCTACGCGCCAACTGATCGATAAAGGCTCGGTACACCCGAGTCGAATGGGTATCTGCCTCCTCCACACCTGAGAAGATATCCGCCAAGGATTTGTCTTGAAGCACCACCTGGTGATATTGACGCTCAATGCCTTCTATCGATAAAAACTGCTCGATACACGCCTCTCGACCGCAGCGACATACCGGCGTCAAACCATCAATCAGCCACTGAAAATCTGGCAGTGGTGAGTGCGCCCAATGGCGACACAGTGATTGTGCAGACCACTTGCCATTTTTATAGAAACTTAAGCTACAGCCTACATCGAGCGACACACTCAAAGCCGCGCCGTCGACAGCATTAAGCAAGTTGCTATCCGAAGCGAAGCCCGCTTGTGAAGCATTCACTATCGAGCAATCAAAGCCAAAATGGTTGCTTAAGTCTATGGCTAGCTGAGCTGCATTTACGAGTGACAACCTATTGTTACTGCTGCCACGAAAGGTATGTAGGTGCTCACATACACTAATGACGACTGTTGTTATCTTCCCGAATCGCCAAACCGTACTTGAGACTAACTGCTTCAAGCACTCCAATAATTTGGGTGAGTCATCCGGACAGTTTTGGACATTACGATACACCTCTCGCCCTGAGGAGGTGTTCGTAACAGAATGGATGGATTGGGGATCAATAGAGATCCCCATAACAACAGAGTCACTCATGTGCGTTACGCTTTCTCAATCACGTAACCAAACGCATCAAGCGCATAAACTTGCCCGTCCAACTCAACCAACTTAGATTGGTCACTATTGTTGAGAATGAACAAATAATCAGAGCGTCGGTACGCGATACAGTTTTCATCATGAACTGGAACCCACTCCAGATTTGGCTGATTAAACTCTGGGTTGTTCTTTCTCATGGCGATAAGTTGCTGAATAAAGCGCTTAAAGTCTAAGTCGTGGTTGCTTTCATCCCACTCCATACACTTGCGGTTATTCTCGCTGCCCATGCTACGCCCGCCATCCATGCCAACTTCACCACCGTAGTAAATACATGGTGCGCCCACCTGAGTGAACATGAACAAGTAAGCTAACTTGGCTCGACGCTTATCACCCTGACACAGAGATAAAATACGTGTCGTGTCGTGGCTATCGAGCAGGTTAAACATCGCTTCATTAACGTTTCTCGGATAAGCCAGATACGACGTATTAACCGCGTTTTTAAAGCCATCTTTATCCATCGCAGACAGAGCAAAGTAGTCGGTAATCGCTTGAGTTAATGGGTAGTTCATCAATGAATCGTACTGGTCACCTCGTAGCCAAGGCATCCCTTCGTGCCAAATCTCACCCAGAATATAGCAATCCGGATTGATGCCTTTGATAACGGTGCGAAAGTCACGCCAAAAGGCATGGTCGACTTCGTTTGCAACATCTAAGCGCCAGCCATCAATCTTGAACTCTTCAACCCAATAGCGCGCGACATCAAGCAGATAAGCACGACACGCTTCGTTCTCTGTGTTGAGTTTTGGCATCTCTGCAACATTGCCGAAGGTTTCGTAGTTGAGGTTCCAGAAGTCCCACTGATCTTTGGGCGTATCAGGGTAGACTGGGAACTGATTGACCCAGAACCAATCGGCGTATTTGGATTTTTTACCTTTCTCGACAACATCTAACCAAAGTGGTGATTGAGCGCCGATATGATTAAAGACCGCATCCAACATCACCTTCATGCCACGCTGATGAGCCGCTTCAACTAACGCTTTAAACGCCTCGTTGCCACCGAAGTGAGGGTCAACGTTGTAGTAATCAACTGTGTCATATTTGTGGTTGGCATTGGCGGTAAAGATTGGGCACAAGTACAAGCCATTCACGCCTAAGTCTTGCAAGTAATCGAGCTTCTCAATCACTCCCCATAAATCACCGCCCATGAAATTATCGGATTTTGGTTCTGTTCCCCACGGCTGTACGTTAGCCGGCGAAATATCCGGTCTACCGTTGGCAAAACGTTCTGGGAAAATCTGATACCAAATCGTATCTCTCACCCAGTCTGGCGTTTTTAAAACGTCGCGCGGGTTGATGTATGGAAAACAGAAAAAGTTACTGAGATTGCTCAGCTCCACTTCTGCTTTGCTTGGATCCGAAAGGTCTGCACAACGCTTCTCACCAAACAAGATTTTCTCACCATCTTTACCATAAAGGATGAATCCATATCGGCTACGACGCTTAGGTGGCTTGAAAGCCGCAAACCAATGATCGTGGTGCTCCGTTTCACCCTCGTGGCTCATCGGGACTTCGTTGCCTCCAACCCAACCGTGAGCGTCACTGCCACCCAAGTTACCGCCATCTAAACCGCCTTCAGCCCAGTGGTAAGGGTCACCTATCCATAGAGCGACACGCTCAATTTCGCCTTTTGCACTACGTAATCTCAGATGCAATGTCTCATTATCGTAGGCGTAACTATCCGCACTCTTTGCCGAGTGTGTAAGCGCACTTTTTGTAATCATTATGTATTCCTAGCTTTTTATTCTTTTACTGCACCGCTGACGAGGCCGGTTGTAATGTGTTTTTGTGTTGCAACAAACAACAAGGTGATTGGCACGGCTACCAATAGAGAACCTGCTGCAAACAGAGTGAAGTTTTCTGCTGAGTTCGATGAGATCCAGCTAAAGATACCGATAGCCAGTGTCATCTTCTCTTCACTTCTTAAAATCAGGGTTGGCAATATGAAGTCCATCCAAGGGCCTGTGAACGACACCAAGCCAACAAACACCAAGATAGGCTTGGCAAGAGGAAGGATGATCTCCAAGAAGATAGTCATATGCCCTGCACCATCAATCTTCGCTGCTTCATCAAGCGATGTTGGAATCGCATCGAAGTAACCCTTAACCAGCCAAATCATGAATGGCAGAGAGCCTGTGACATAAACAAACAACAGCCCAGCGTAGGTATCAATCAGCCCCATTTTTGAGAGCAAAATGTAGATCGCTGTCATCGATAGGAAAGCCGGGAACATCTGAAGTACCAAGATGCTCATCATGATGTTTCGCTTACCGTTGAAACGGTAACGAGAGAAGATAAACGCCGAGAGTGTGACCACAACCAAGGAGATAATCATGTTGGCGGTTGCCAAGAAAAACGTGTTTTTGTACCACTCAAAATACGGCGTATCGTTGAACAGCGCGCGGTAGTGGTCCAAAGTAAACTCAATGCCTGTAAACGAAGAGCTGAAAAGGTTGTTACCGACCTTGAACGATGCAAGTACTGTCCAAATAACCGGGCCAAGAACCAGCAGTGCATTTGCCGTTAAGAACAGATAAACAATTACGGTCCCAACTTTGCCAATAAACTTATCCATCTTACATACCTACATCGTCTTTAAATGAGTTCATGCGGCGGAATTGCCAAATCGCGATAACCGACAAGAACAAGAAGATCACAATTGAGATAACTGACGCGATTTGATATTGCTGGAAGTCGAGAGTCAGCTTGTAGATCCAAGTAATCAAGATATCGGTGTGCCCTGCAAAGCGATATTCAGGGTTAATTGGTCCACCCTCGGTCAGTAGGAAAATCGCTCCGAAGTTGTTGAAGTTATGGGCAAACGTCATCACCAAAGATGGCGCAACTTGGTGAAGCACCATCGGCAAGGTGATTTCCCAGAACTGTTGGAACTTGCTCGCGCCATCCACTTCACTTGCTTCGTATAGGTCTTCAGGAATATTGGTTAATGCCCCTGCAATCAGCAGCATGAAGTAAGGTGCACCGACCCATACACTCACCGCAATCACTGTGATCTTGGCAATAAAGGGATCAGACAAGAAAGCGACAGAATCAAAGCCCCAGCTGTTCAGCGCTGCATTCACTGGACCAATGCCGTTTAGTAGCAAACGGAACATCAAGAGAGTGACAAAAGCAGGAATCGCGTAAGGAAGAATGAAGACAAAGCGCCACGCTTTTTTCGCCTTTATCTTCTTGTTCTGCAGTGCCAGCGCCAGCAAAAAGCCGAAGCCACAGGTACAGACCGTTGCGAAGAATGCCCACATTACTGTCCATGAAGCGACACCGAAGAATGTACTCGACCAGATCTTCAGCTCAAACAGCGCAAAGAAGTTCTTAAACCCAACCCAATCGACCAAGTTCTTCGGCGGGATGTGATGAGGTGCGGAATAGTTGGTAAAAGACACCATCACTGTAATAATGATCGGCATGATGATAAATGCGATGCTCGCGATAAACGCAGGCGACAACATAATGAACGCAAACTTGCGATCATAGATATCTTTCAGTTGTTCACTAAGAGACAGTTTTGACGGCTGAGTCAGTTGTGCATCGCGCACATTCGATACGTACAAGCAGATAAACAAGAATGAGTAGAGCAGCGCAATCACACCCTCAACCAACATAAAGATTGAGTTATCGCCTTGTGTGATGGTAAAGCCTTTACGTACTTGAGCAACGTCACCCAAAGTCACAAGGCCTTTTAACGACTCCACAATTTCAGGGAAAATAAACAACGTAATCAGTTGGATGGCGAGAAAAATCCCGCCTTTCAACCAGTGTCCCTTTAAGATCTGTGTGCTCCCCATGACAAGGAGAGCAGCAGGCAACTTAGGAGCTGCCTTAGTCTCAGATAACAACATAGGTCCTCTTCTACTCTTGTAGTTCAATCTGTTCAGCAATAATTGAACGAGCGCGGTCAAGAACAGCTTTTGGTGACTTATCATTTACCCACAAGTCGGTAATTGCGCTGGCCATTGGTGACCAAATAAAGCCCATCTCCGGTAATGAAGGCATCGCATCAGAGTAGAAACCTTGAGTGATGATCGCGTAAGTCGCTTCATCCGCATTAACAATGATCTCTTCCATCACCGATTGAACGGGTGGAATCGATTGAGTCATTTGGTAACGCTTCTTCAGCATGGTTTCTGTTGATAGGTAGTCGGCAAACAATTGAGCCGCTTTTGGATACTCGGTGTAAGAAGAGACCACTGCAAGTCGAACGGTTGAGAAGGTACGTGGCTGTTGGCCTTCCAGTTTTGGCATTGGTACAACACCAAAATTCACACCAGAATCTTTGTAACCTTGAATCGCCCATGGGCCATCAATAATCGCTGCTACTTTACCCTCACCAAAAAGGCCGCGGCGAACTTGCGGGTTGCGCATATCAATTGGGTTAGAACTGTTTGCTACGCGAAGGCTTTTCATTGCCTCTAACCCTTTTTGAGCTTCCTCTGAGTCAATGCCGATATCTTTCGCGTCGGTGCCGTTATTACCAAACTCGTACGCACCATACAAAGTTACAAACATGCGCGACTCGTAGTAGTTTTGGATATCCCAAAGCAATGCATACTTGTGTTCTTGCTTATTATTGAATGATTTCGAAAACTCAATAATCTCCTCAAAACTCTCTGGAGCTTTCGGAAGCAAGTCTTTGTTATAGAAAAGTGCTGTAGTGGCAAAGCTAACAGGAAAACCATAGCTCACACCTTCAGACTTAGAAGCGCTGATGGCATTTTGCATAAACGTGCTATCAATGCGCTCTGAAGAAACCAGGTTCTCCATGGCCCCACCCGCAACAACCAAACGTCCCAGCAAATCGTGCTCAATTTCTGCCACATCAGCCACTCGAGCTGAGCCACCGTCCTGAATTAAACGAGAAGCAGAATCGATAGGTGCGAGTCCACGAAACGAAAAGTCGACATCGTAACCGAACTCTTGATTAAAAGAGTCTGCTGCATACTCCATGTATTCAACGGTCGTTTTATCCGTCCAAATGAGTAGTTCGGCACCCTTCTCTGGTGTTATCTCTTCAGCGCTAGCCAACCCAGACATCAATAGCGAGGCCAATAGCGTTGTTCTAAATAGCTTTTCTTTCATACTCACACCGCACAAGTTAAATTTAGTAGTCCATAAGATACTACTAGGTTATATCTCGCCCTAAACAAGTCAATACGATTTGTTCAAATCAGAACCACCTTTGTGACTTAGATCACCATAAATGCGTAATTACTAACCATACGCATGATTATATATAACACCAGTCTGAATCAGGCTTAACAGCAAGAAATAAGCTCATTCTGATAGCTATATCGATGAAAACAATACTATTCGTGATGATGATCAATAAAATCCACCCATGAGAGTGAGCGAGATCACATAACCAATTTCTATAGGAAGAAAAATAAAAATAAATAAAGAACAATAATTAGGCGTTCAACGTGAACTACTAAATTCATGGCCAGAATTATCGAAATAAATCCAATGCCGGAATAATAAGGAAATACTGTGAAACGAACATTATTGTCTGTAGTGATAGCCAACACCTTGCTTGTGAGTACCACTGCTTTTGCTAGCGATCGAGGCTTTGCTCCTGAAGACACCTTTTTTGATGACGCTTTGAACTTTGGTGGGCATGTTGGGTCGTCTGTTGAGTATGAATACAAAACGACGACTAACTGGGCTCTGTGGGGCGCAGCTGAAATAACTGAGCAGACGCGTACACATGAAGTGGTGAGCCTGTTCTACCGAAACTCAAAGTGGAACTTCTCGACCCTTTACGCTTTTAAGCTGGAAGATCGTAAAAAAGAGCAATCGGGATACAGCGAAACTGAAGATGGTTACATTCACCTACTGTCTCTTGATAAAGGCTTCAACTTTGGTTCAGGCTGGGGAGTAGGTACGGTTTATGACATCGAATACTCACGCAGTCAGATCTACAGCACATCGGGTACAAACGGTTTACGACATACTACCGTTGAACATAGCTTTAGGCCTTACCTCACCTACTGGAGCAATGACTTCGGTGCGGGTTTCTACTCTAACCTCGAGTATCTACTAAATGATGAAGATAAGAGTGAGTGGGGCAAAACTAAAGAGGAAGGCTATAGCCTACTGTTCAAACCATACAAGCGCTTAGGTAACTGGGAGCTGGGTGTTGAGTTCTTCTACCAAATCAAAGAGAACGAGAGAAACGGCACTAAAGTCAGCGATTTCACTGAGAAGTATGTGGAACCGATTGTTCAATACAGCTTTGATGATGCCGGCACCATGTATGTTCGAGCTCGTATCGGTGAAAACGAAACCAACGGCATCGGCAGCAACGACGACTACTTCAAAGACATTCGTAAAGCGACCATCGGCTACGAACAAGCCGTGGGTGAAGACTGGCTAATGAAAGCGGAATACGAATGGGCGAAAGATACTGAGACGTCGAACTCTGCACAATTGGCTGGTGACGAAAAAGTAGTTGAACAGAACACACTATTCTTACAAGCTCTATATCGCTTCTAACTAATTGATAGGTCGAATAATATGCTCAAAGTTTCAGAAATAGCTCAGGTCGTTGGTGGAGAAATCGTTGGTGATAACACGGTAGAAATATCGTTGATTCGTCCGGTTTCAAGCGATGAAAAAGGTGGGCTTGCGATTGTATTTGCCAAATCCGATCTCAAAGGCATTTCTGAAACTTTAGCGGATGTGATTATTGGACCACGAGCGATTCTTGAGTCATCGGCAAAAACCAAAATCGTTATTGATGAGTTGGATGCCGATAAACTCAACCAACTGATGCGCTTTTACAAGGTGCATAAGTACCAACTGTTTGATCAAGGCAATACCTCTGATATCCCAGATGTATACATTGGTAAGCACTGTCAAATCGGAGACAACTGCCACTTTATGCCTGGTGTGAAGATCATGAATGGCGTCACCATTGGCGACAACGTGGCAATCCATGCCAATACCGTGATCAAAGAAGGCACCATCATCGGCAACAATGTCACGATTGATTCGAACAACTCCATTGGCAACTACAGCTTTGAATATATGACAGGTAAACAGACTCGATACCAGCGCGTAGAGAGTATTGGCCGCGTCATTATCGAAGACGACGTAGAAATTGGATGCAACAACACCATCGACCGAGGCACGCTCGGTAATACCGTAATTGGTCGAGGTACCAAAATCGATAACTTAGTTCAAATTGGCCATGACTGTAAAATTGGTCAGCATTGCCTATTGGTATCGCAAACAGGCTTCGCTGGACACACCACGTTGGAAGACAACGTGATCGTGCATGGTCAAGCAGGCACCGCTGGGCACCTAACCATCGGAAAGAACTCGGTCATCAAAGCAAAATCAGGCGTGAGCCACTCTTTCCCTGCGCATAGCGATATCTTCGGATACCCAGCAAAGGATGCTCGCAGCTACTACAAAAACCTGGCAACACTCAACAAGCTAACAAACAAAAAATCAAACCCAGATAAAGCGAAGACTCCGACCAAATCGAAGGGGTTTATCGCACGTTTGTTTAGCTTGTAACGTTAGCGAGAATTAGCAATGACGGACAGAGCCATGAACATGGTCGATGCTTACATTAGATCAAATACCAAAGAACTGTATATCGAGCTCGAACCGGGTACATCATTGAATATACCCGAGCAGCAGCAAGCGTGCCTGTCCTCATACGTCGATGAAAAAGTTTATTTTGGTATTCGACCTGATTTTGTCTATTTAGCAGAAGACAACGAGCAGCTTAATACCATCAACGGTCAACTCATCGATTATAGAAAGACCGATAACAGCTTTGAAATCCTGTTAGCCATTGGTCACAAAGAAATACTATTCAGAACAAAAAGATTAATTAGCCAAAGTGATATCGGAAAGTCTTTTCGCATTAATTTCGATACCTATTTTGGTCATATTTTCGATTATGAAACCAGTCGAAACTTAACAATATAACGCGAATAAGATAAAGGAAATTGACGATGAAACGTACTTTGCTGCTTACTGCCCTGCTCTCATCAGCACTCATGGGATGTGCTAGCACATCAGACAGCACTGAAGGTGCACAAGCTATGGCTACCGGTCCTTTTGCTGACTGTAACCTACCAAGTGTTGAAGAGCGTGGCCCGATTAAACCGTCACTCTATGTTGTTGGTACATTCCCTGATGGCCAATGGATGCACATGGAAAACCGTCAAATGTCTCACAAAGGCAACGGTATCTACCAAGTCGTAAGTGAAGAGAAGGCCGGTAATGTCAGCTTACAGTTTGCCACCATGAGTTGGAATCCACAGTTTACTGCGGCGGGTAAAGAGATGGTTGCAGGGTACGAGAAAGAGCTCAAACGAGGCGGCTTCGCAAAGAACACCACCGTTGCTATTCCTGAGGATGGAAAGTACCTATGGAGCATTGAAATCGGACAAGACAAAAAGCCAGTCCGAGCTCTGCTAAAAGCGTGTAAGTAATTACAAAATTGAGGGAGCGAATCGCCCATATTCGCTCTCTATCTCTGTTCATTGAGCAAGTCGCTGTCAGCCGAAAACGCCTTTCTGAATCAACAGTTTTAATCTAATAAAATCATGTGAATCAATATGCTACATCACTTGATTGTATAACCCTATGCGGAGTATCAAATGGCAACAGTTAGCCTACGCAAAGTAGAAAAAGAGTATGACAATGGCTTCAAAGCTGTGCATGGCATTGATCTAGACATTCATGAAGGTGAGTTCATGGTATTTGTCGGCCCATCAGGCTGCGCAAAATCAACAACTTTGCGAATGATTGCGGGCCTAGAGAGCATCTCTGGTGGTGATATTCGTATCGGCAGCAAAGTGGTGAATGATCTCCCTCCGAAAGATCGTGGCATCGCGATGGTGTTTCAAAACTACGCCCTTTATCCGCACAAAACCGTATTCGACAACATGGCTTTTGGCCTCAAAATGCAGAAGCGACCAAAAGACGAAATCAAAAAGCGCGTTGAAGAAGCCGCTGAAAAGCTTGAGATTACGGACTTGCTTTACCGTAAACCAAAAGAGATGTCAGGTGGTCAGCGTCAGCGTGTTGCGGTAGGTCGTGCCATTGTACGTAAGCCCGATGTTTTCCTATTCGATGAACCTTTATCTAACTTAGACGCCAAACTGCGTGTTTCTATGCGCGTTAAGATTGCACAGTTGCACCAATCGTTGAAAGAAGAAGGCAACCCAGCGACCATGATCTACGTAACGCACGACCAAACAGAAGCGTTAACGTTGGGCGATCGTATCTGCGTTCTCAACCAAGGCAACATCATGCAAGTGGATACGCCAGCCAACTTATACAACTACCCAGAAAACAAGTTTGTCGCTGGTTTTATTGGTTCTCCTGCGATGAACCTTATCAACACCAAGCTATGTCAACTGGGCGAAGATGTTTATGTTGAGCTCGCTCCAGGCGCGCGCATTATCATTCCAAAAGACAAGCAACAAAAACTTCTTAATCACATTGATAAACCCGTGTGTCTGGGGATTCGCCCGGAACACATCAATCTCGCAAGCGAGCACGAGACCATCAATGTACACGACGGTGAACTCACCGTTGTAGAGAACTTAGGTAATGAAAAATACCTCTACTTCAGAATTGGTGAAAATGAGGTGGTGGCGCGAGTTAATAACCAAACTATATCCACATCAGATATTGGTAAGAATATTCGCTTTAATTTTGATTCTGCTTTCTGCCATATTTTCGATGCAGAAACAGAGCAGAACCTAACGCTGTAAGTGCCTAATCGCTAAACAAAAGCTGCCTCTTATTTGATGTGTTGGGGTGGCTTATATTTTCAAAAAATTAAAACCCAATAATTAAGCCTAATTCAGAGAATATCTGGATCGGCTTTGTGCACCCTAAATTTATCTAATAAGTGAAACAGGACGATAACATGAAGAACAAAATAGTACTTCTTTCAGTATTGCTCGCTTCTTTACCTGCCGCTGCAGATTGGAATCAAGCGTATTTCCGTGGCACTGCCAATGATTGGCAATCCGAATCCATGGTAAAGATCAAGCCGAACCACTGGCAAATTGTTAAGAAGTTCAATACTGGCGATGCGAATAACCCACCGAGTTTTAAAGTCGATCGTTTTGGTGATTGGTCAGAGAACTACCCGATCAATAACTACGTTGTCGATCCGAACAAAACCTATGAAATCAACTTTTACGACGACACCAACACCGTTATTGTCCATGAAAAGCTTCCGTTCGATATGCGTGATGAAACCATGTACTTCGTATTTCTTGACCGCTTCCATGATGGCGACTCAACCAATAATACGTCCACTGGTGCCAACATGTACTCGGCTGACAAGTCAGATTTCAAAAAGTACTTCGGCGGCGACTTAAAAGGTCTCACTGCAAAGTTGGATTACCTGCATGATATGGGCATCACTGCCATTTGGATCACGCCACCAGCGGATAACATTAACGTACCAGACAGTCGTGGCGGCGCTGGCTATCACGGTTACTGGGGACGTGATTTCTTTATGGTTGATGAACACTTAGGTACGGTTGACGACTTTAAAGCGCTAAAAGCGAAAATGGACAGCTACGACATGAAATTGGTGCTGGATTATGCGCCTAACCACTCTAACCCAGATGATGAAGGGGAATATGGCGCTCTTTATAAAAATGGCGTTCGTCTTGCCGACTACAACAACGACAGCAGCGGCTATTACCACCGCAACGGCGCAATCGCCGCTAACGGCCAAAACTGGGAATGGGATGATGCATGGGCGGTTCGTAACAAGACTCTATTTAACCTAACCGACTTTGACCAAAGAAAAGACGGCCCAGCACGTCAATACCTCATTGACGGTGCCAAATTCTGGGTTGATTTAGGCGTTGACGCTATCCGTATTGATGCGGTTAAGCATATGGACAAAGAGTTTATCCAAGACTTTACTGGTCAAATCAATGCCTATGCAAAACAGAGCCAAGGAAAAGACTTCTACTTCTTTGGTGAATGGATGGATTCCGGTGCAGATGCGACCGGTTCAAACTTTGCGTCTATCGACTTCGCGAACACATCAGGCTCTGCACTGCTTGATTTTGGTTTAAGAAATACCATCGAAAACGCGCTGCTGAACCATAACGGCACTGGCATGTACGCTATTAACAACTACATGAAACTGAGAGACCAGAAGTTCACAAGTAGTGATTGGCAGGTAATCTTTTTAGATAACCATGATGCACCTCGTCTATCTACTGTGCTGCGTTCTGATGCGACTAACTTTGGTCCAGGTAAGGACAAATGGGGTGGTCGTCAAAGTATACCATTCGCTCAAGATCGTGTTGAGCTGGGTTTGGCTTTGATCATGACATCTCGTGGTATTCCATGTATCTACTATGGTACTGAGCACTACGCAGCAAACTTCACAACCAATGGGTTTGGTCAGCAAGGTAATGACCCATACAACCGTGAAATGATGCCGAGTTTCGACAAAACAACACCGGCATATCAAATGATCAAAAAGCTCAGCAAACTACGTAAAGAGAGCTTTGCAATCCAACAAGGCGCTTACATCGAGCGTTGGATAAGTAACGATGTACTGGTTTATGAACGTAACGCAGGCGACGATGTCGTTGTAGTAGCGATGAACTTAGGCAACTCTACTTCAGTCAACGCCATCAACCTTGGTTTAGCAAACGGTACATACGACAACGTACTAGGTGGCGACCAAGTCGTGGTTGCAAATGGCAGTGCGACATTCAACCTTGATCAGAATGAAGTGATTGTTCTACATACTAAAAACTGATCCCTATTGATGACTTAATGTCATAGAGGGCGCTACACCACTAAAATCCTGCACTTTTGTGCGGGATTTTTTATTGGGTATGAATATCATTATGTATAAAATCATTCTACTTAATAAGTTATATAGATAAAATAGACAACAAGGCATTAAGAAAATAAGATATATCAAGTTAATTATATAATCTAAGCACTATTAAAATTAATAGTGTTATTAGGAATTAAAATCATTAACATTTCAACAATAACATGCAATAAAATACTGCCAAACCAAATTTTATTGGCACAATAACTTTATTTCGATCCTATTAAAGTTCGCAATAGTTTATGCGTTCGTACTTTCCTTGTTTATACGCTTTCTAATACTTTAGTTTATTAATTACCATAATCATCAATCTTTATTGGTACTTAGATACTAGGCTTCCAGCGCTAATATATAGATGTTCCATTAATACTAATGAAACAAGTATATAAATTGACATAAGGAAAGTCATTATGAAAAAAGTAGCGATCGCAATTGCCGTATTGGCAGCATTAGGCAGCACCGTAGCGAGTGCAGATAATAACTTAGCAGCTTCAACTACCCTTACCAAAAATATCCCTCAAGAGTGTAATATTGGTCTTTACGCGACCAATAATGATGGCTCTGTTGGTGGTGATTTATCACAAATTTTAGGTACTGGATATGGTGATTTCGTCAGTAGCGAGCTCAACGACCTTAAGACGAGTGGTCAGTATATGACTGGTGCTGTGAAGTGTAACGCCAATGGAGGTTATACAGTTGCAGTGGTTCCTACAAACGGCAAACTCGAAGCGTTAGATGCAAACGGCTCGAGTGCAAGCGTTGCATATACATTAGAGTTTGGCAACGCGGAGGATTTTAACCATGCAGCAGCAACTTCTTTTAGTAATATCGTGGCTGGTCAACCAATGGCGGTAGGGGGAGCTAACCACGGCAGACTTGCGAAATTCAGAGTTATCATGAAAGCGCCTGGTGATTTTGAATATGCAGGTCAATATACTGAAACCCTAACATTTGACCTAACACCACTTTAATAAAATAAAAATCATGGAGGGCTTCGGTCCTCCTTTGTTCGTTGCTGCTGGGACATCCGCCATGAAATATTTCACTTTTATTCTATTAATATTGTTTACTCAAACATCTTATGCCAATTTCAAGATATCACCATTATCTCAAAGCATGGATGTCAAAAAAAAGTCTGCCAGTTACACATTAGAGAATATGACATCTAATAACGCCGCTTATAAAGTCACCGTGGTAGAAAGAGATCTTAATAAAAATGGTGAAGAGTTAAGAATACCAACAAAAGAGTTACGTATATTCCCATCGAAAGTAATTTTAAAACCACTAGAGAAAAAGCGCGTAAAAGTTTTATATCTTGGGAAAAGAGATATTTCTATAGAGAAGTCATATCGAGTGATCTTTACCCAACTAGATCGTGATGTTTCTGAAGAGCAAGATCAAGGCTTACAGTCTAAGTTCAATTTTAACACTGCATTTTACGTCACACCGAAAGAGGCCAAAGCTGATCTCAATCCATCCGTTCTTGAACATAAAGGCAATACATATTTATCGCTAAACAATCAAGGTAATGGGCACATCATATTACAAGACTGGAAATTGCAATTAACTGGTCAAGGTAACGTCTACCCAGATGAACTACCGAATATCAATATCCTTGCAGGTAAAGAGGTACTGCTGCCACTCAACAAAACGGTAGCGGTTAACCAAGATGTCGAAATCATATACAACTGATGAGTGAAAAGGTGGTTTGCAATGGATATGCGATTCTCCTATTACATAGTGTTAGGAGCACTACCAAATCTCGCGATGTCGGAAGAGATGTTGTTCCCCCTAGATGTGCAAATCCTCAACAAGCAACTGGAAATCAGTGCCTACCTTGATGATGAGCAAGAGGATAGCTGGGCATTGGAGGGCAACGAACTACTGCCGACACTCATCGAGTCACTTAAGCCTTCAAGGCTCGAAACACTGCGAGGAGTGTTTAGCGATAGGAAGGTCACTCAAGACGACTTCAAACAACTAGGTTGGGAAGCTCACTATGACGCCGGAACGCTGGTAGTCCAGATTGGGGTTCCTGTCGCTGACAAAAAGACTATTGATATACCGCTTGGCAATTCCGGGATTTACACCCCACCTGCGGGGATGTATCAGGCGCCGACATCGACATTCAGTGGTCTGCTCAATTCGTATTGGTCACACAGCCACAATTTAATCGATACTGAATACTCGGCGTCACAAGTCGCTCTAAGAGGGCTTTTTGCTTTTGGTCCAGTCACATTTGAGGATGGTTATACCTATACCTATAACCATTTCACCAATGAAGACCATTGGCTAAGAGACCGCACACGTCTGATGGCTAACTTGCCCAATAACGCAGGTTATTTACAGTTTGGTGACTACCTCAACGAAACGGATGTAGAGTCATTGCCGAGCAGCGAGTTGTTTGGTCTATCGTATTCGTACCAGCCCAGTTATCTCAAAACGTACAGTGCGCCTAATGTTGTGCCAATCAGCATACAGACGCCATCACTAGTCACCATTCGTATTAATGGCGAGGACTACCGTAATCTGCGTTTAGCAGCAGGGGAATACAACCTCAACAACCTTCCGCTAGAGCAAGGGGTCAACGAGGTCGAAGTGACTTATATTGACCAAAGTGGTGTGGAGCAAAAACGCTACTTTAACCTTATTGATCATCCGCAACTATTGCTCAAAGGTGATATAGAGACCCAGTGGGTTTATGGTGCGGAGCAGGTGTATGAAGATGATGGCGACAAAGACATCGACACTGAAAAGATGGCAGGCCAAGCCGTCATCTCTTATGGGCTCACCGATTGGTGGACCTTATCGCCCTCTTTTGCCATCCACGAAGAGAGAGAAAACTACGCTTTAAAACAAAGCTTTGCTATCGGTGACTATTTCCTATCACTCGATGGCAGTTATAACAATTACCACGACTATGAGTCTTATGACCTGTCTAATCAGCTCTACAGTGAAGAGCTGTTTTATGGCAGGCTAACCAGTACGTCATTGACATACGGGATTAATCGCACCAATAACGATACCCCGCTCACCCAGACCATCTCGCTCTCATCGGGCGTTGAAACACCCTTTGAAAATGGCTATCTCTCATTTGCTTTACAGCATCAATTTAACAATGAACAGACACTTAGCCAGAGTGCGTCCCTGAATACGAGTTATCGTTTTAACAACAGTCTCTCGACGAGTTTGAACCTCAGATGGCAAAGATACAACGACACTATAGATCGGAGCTTTTACGCCAATGTTTCTATACCATTTAGTATATTTGGGCAAAGTGTCTCAGCAAGTACGTCATACAACAGTACAAACGATGAATACCAGAGCTCACTATCGGCATCGAAATACGATCCAAGTTATTACTGGCGAACATCTGCCCAGTTTGTCGACGAAAATTATGATGGCTTTGATGCATACGGCAAATGGTACTTAGATAAAGTCAATCTAAATGCTCGTTATTCATCAACCAATGAATCAAACGATAACACTGCTAGAACGCTCACTTTAGGTGCAGATACCGGACTAGCATGGTCGGGAAACCATGTAGCGTGGACATCGCCTTTGGGGAGCAGTTTCAACCTTGTCTCGATCCCCAAAGCATACAAAGACAAATACGCCCTAAGCTACGATGACTATAAACGTTTACAACTATTGCCAGTTGAAGATGGGGGCAGTTCAACATTAGTTGTGGCCGTGCCTAATGAAAATTATAAACTGATTAGAGTAAATGGCGATAACCTCGATTTCAATGAGGAGTTGAAGCAAAAAGAATTCGTTGTAAAAGGGGGGCTATATACAGGTTCGCACTACGAGCTTGATATCATAAAAGGCTATTTTGTTAGTGGTTTCTTGCACAATTTAAACCAAGAGCCACTGGCTGACATCGTAGGCGAATTTCAAAATCAAGAAACGAATGATAGTTACCCTTTCTTCACTGATGAAGAGGGAAGTTTTGAGTTAGATACCCTGCCAGAAGGACATTACTATGTTTACTTCTACGATGGTGCGGCACAAGGTTTTGAGCTTGATATATCGAAGTCACAAGTTGTTGATGATGTATTTATTGATCTAGGAATGCTGCAAACTAACAGCACTAAAGATTGATTATATTTACGATGTTACGAGTTACTCAATAGACAGCATCATATGCAACTTTTTTTATGCATTATACCCCATATGGGTGTGGAACAAGTCCCATAAAAAAAACATAATGGTATGTGTGACATTATTCAAAGGATTGAGAAATTATGACTGTTAATCAATTTGCTACCGTTTTATCAAGAGACGTTAATTATAGTCAAAGTTTAATCAATGAATTAAGAAATATAGACATATTTGATTTAGAAACTTTTGGTATAGCCAGTGATATAGATAGAATATTTTGCATTCACAGTGAAATTTTAATACTTGATTTTAATGTGTTGTTTACTATGTCTAGTGAAGAACAAAAGTTTATTAGTTTGATAAAACAGAAGCTTATAGTTGTCAATGTTCCAACAGGCTTGATCTGCGAAGAGCTTATGAGAAGAAGGCAATTAAGAGCCGTAGTAAACAATGGTACCTCTATTAGCCAATTAAGTGGCGTGATATTAAGAGTCGGAAATGGAGGAATGTGGTTCCCAATTGAGTGGATAGAGAAAATGGTCGATAGATATCGCGAGTTATCATTATCGTATGACAATAGCATCCAATACTTAACTCATAGAGAAAAACAAATCTTAAAAAAGCTCGCTGAAGGTAACTCCAATCAATCGATTGCCGACAAGTTATTTATCACAGAAAGTACCGTCAAAACACATGTCCACAAGATCTATCAAAAGCTTGGGGTTCATAACCGGAATGAAGCCGTTTTATTTGCTAATCAAAATTAATTTGGTTTTCTTTGACAACTAGCCGTTTGCGCATCGTCTCAGGAAGACTTAAGGCTGAACAGTATGAAATATCATTTCAATAAAGGAATATTGATTTCTAGAAAGAGTATTCAAACTGAGATGCTCATATCTGGTTTACTTTCTGAACTGAGCTTGCAATTGTCTTTAGTCGACATTAGTAGCGCATCCAAAGCATTAAAAAATAAAGGTGTTGGCTTAGTTGTCATAGACTATGACATGCTGAAAAGATTAAATGATCAGAGTCATTTTCAAGTGTCATGTAATGTAACTAAAATCCCTGTAATAATAATAAACTGTAGAGAAGACCTCAATATCGAAGAAGTCGCATGGTGGACTAGTGTCATGGGGTTGTTCTATATTTCAGACTATATTGAAACTCTTTACAAAGGGTTCGAATATGTTTTGAATGGAAAAACTTGGTTTAGTCGCGATCTATCACAACAATTAATAAGTATATATCGAACAAAAATTAAAATAGGGAACACCCTCCAGGGAAGTTTACTCACCACAAGGGAGTGGCAAATTCTAAAGCTAGTTGGGAGTGGGTTAACCAACACTGAGATATCAAATCATATTCAAGTTGCTGATGGTACAGTCAAAACACACATTTATCATATTTACAGAAAAATCCATGTTAAAAATAGGGTTGAAGCAATTTTATGGCTAAAGTCGGTTGAAAATGACCTGGAAATTAAGCATAAACACAAAGCCATTCTAGAACGATTTGATGAAGACTGAAAAGTATAACTATATAATCATCAAACACTTACAACGACATCTTGTAAGAAAATTTATTATATTTACAGTAAGGAATCATGAACTTTTGAGTGTCGCTAGCTTACACTTTCACAGTCGTTCATTGGCCAAGTCGGATCTATCTGACAAACTATATGGTGCTGAAGTTGGCTCCCTGCCAACACTGTTCATTACCTCACATGTGGCGAGTAATGATTTGAATGTTCTAGGGCGATATCTCAGGGTGAAATATTGTGTTGTCTTATCATGAAAAAATCAAACTTATCGTCCAACTTATATCTGATATTAGGAATATAGCATTGATTATCAGTTATTTATAGTTAATCATAAAAATTAAGAAATCGAATATAATTTGATCTCAATCATTTAATTCATCACTTTGTTAAATTTTATTTAAATTTCACCCAATAGGGTGATGATAGTAATCTAACAAAATGAATTAATATAAAGACGTATGATATCAATATAATTAAAACAAGTGTTGGCTACTGTATGGCGAAGAAAAATAATAACGAATTTACAAATCCAAACATCTCTTATCTTCCGAACGAACTGGAAAGTGAAGTTCGTGAAGGGCTAGAAAAAGTTGGCGTTGAACATGTGAGCCTAATCATTTTGTCCGAAGGGAAGGACATCGTTTTTGAAAGTTTGGAGAGTATCTCAAAGAGAATATCCATTAGCAAAAGAATATCGGAGAGCATTGAAAGCTATCTTGACGCCGCCATGTGCCATGAGAAAAACATTTTGCACTTTACCTATGACAATGTTTTGGAGAATCGAATATTTGACCATGAAAAGCTGTCAATAATCACTAATAAACTAAGTAAATATTCAATTTTTTCTCCCTTAAACTACGACCATAGAATGGTAGCTATCTTTCATAGTGTTGAATCATTATCTGAACATCAGACTAAGCACCTACAACTGGTAGCTAATATTATGACTGCCTGGTCCAACTCATGGGTTGCCCACAACACTATGTTGCACTACTGGAAAAAGTACTCCGAACCTAAGAATGTAGATATTACTTCAACGTTAACCAAATCAGAATTCAACGTTTTAGAGTTATTAATAAAAGGGTTCACTGGGCCAGAGATATCCAGCATTAGAAACGTATCAAAGGAAACCGTACGAACTCAAATCAAGAGTATTCTTCATAAGACTCACTGTCATAGTCAAAACCAACTGATATCGAGATTTTCTCAAGCTCAATGGACTATCAATTGTCACCACCGAGGAGTTTACTCTTAAAATTAGCAGATGACCTTGAATTAACTTCAATGTTACCCGTTAATTTATGGTTAAAGGATAAACCATCATGAATATTCTTAACTTTCTGATTAACAAAAGGAACATACTGATATCTTTACTAAGCTTATTAATACTGTTATTCCACTACAATAGTATTCAAAGCCGAGTAGAATCAATAGAGATTGAAAAAGGGAAAAGAGAAACTCTGATTTCAAACCTAATCATGAACAATATCAATTACAACCTCTCTTTTCTAAGAAGTCTTTTTATTAACTCCAAAGAAGTTGCGTCTATAGAAAGTAAAGAACCTATTGTTAATAAGTTGGACAATGACTTTTTACAAGATGTAGAAAGTCGCTTCAATTTAAATTACTATTATGAAAAACTTCCATCTTCAAATTATAATAACATAATACTGCCAGACCAAAATAATCGATATTTTCTAATCTTAGGAAAGTCCATTCATGTTAGGTTCTCCTCTTCTCTACCCCCCTATTCAGAAGAAACAACACAACTAAAAATAACACCCGTATCCCTACTCTCACTCAATTTTTACCAACTAGATTCTCATAAAAATCGGTACTTTCACCTGATTAAAGTGCCATTTCCAGCTCTCAATGGAGACGTACTTGTATTCGATGACATAACAAGTTCAGCTATCGAGTTAAAAAATGAACTGCAAGATCTCGTAAAAGTTTTACTGCTTCTTCTTGCTAGCTATATACTCTTCGCGACGTTTGCACAATATCAACACAATACCAACATAGAGCTGGCTTCAGACTCCTTGACTGGCCTTAAGAATCGAGCTTACTTACAATCAGCGAACGTAAGATTAAAACACGACCACCTTAAACATGCGTGTATCTGCGTGATTGTTATCGACCTCGATCATTTTAAAGATATCAATGATCAATATGGCCACCCAACCGGAGACGATATCCTAATCAGAGTCGCAAGCATTTTGGCTGAAAATGTGCGAAGCAATGACGAATGCTACCGCATTGGCGGCGATGAGTTCATTGTCATCGTTAAATCTCAAACACTGTCTGATACTAAGAAATTAGCCGAGAGGCTGAGAGAAAAAATTGCTGAAGATGAACGGCTTCATATCATGTCTAAGGGAGGGATATCCGCATCATTAGGACTCGCAGTAATGTTACCTAATCAACCTATTGAAGAAGTCGTATCAATTGCAGATGAGATGCTTTACCAAGCCAAGAGACAAGGGCGAAACTTAGTACAGAGTTACATTTAGGCTTAGTCACATAGACATTGTATAAATGGCTGCAAAGTCTACAAAACAGAGTCAAAATTGTAATACTCTCGACTAAATGGTACTCCCACTAGCCACTGACTGGTGTACAAAGTCCAAGATATTTGTTCATAGCCTCAAATCTAAATCGACTTATGAAGCACTCAGATTTCAATCTAATACCCATCTTCGTTGCTGTTATGGAAGAGCAAAGCCTTAGTAAAGCCGCTCATCGTTTAAACATGAGCCAGCCCGCTGTTAGTCAGAGCCTCCACAAGCTTAAAGTTCTATTTGATGACCCTCTTTTCTTTCGTGAAAGTCATGGTGTTTCACCTAGCAAGCTAGCAAAAAGTATTTATCCCCAACTGTCCGCCGCCGTTCATCAAATCAAACTTACAGCTCCACCTCTTTCAAACTTCAATGCAGAAACTAGCTCTCGGAAGTTCATGATTTCAACGGTATCTGTCTTGGGGCTCAGTATATTACCGGCCGTTTCAAACCGTATATTCGCTCACGCTCCCAATATTAAAGTAAAAGCAGACTCAAACCTGCCTAACAACGACATGAGTTCATTGCTGAGAAATCACTATGATTTATCGATAGATATTGAGCATGGGCAATACCCAGAGCTCAAGTCGCAAGAGATCTTAAGAGAAGAGATATGTGTGCTATGCCACGTAAATCACCCTCGCCTAACGAACCCAACTGTATCGCTTGAGCAATTTTTGTCAGAAAAACATGTCGTGCATACAACGTCCAATCAAAATCAAGCCTACTTGCATGGCAAAGGGTTGGACTATGAGAGTATCCTGAAACAACGAGATGTGGCTTGGAGCGCGAACAGCATCGTTGAAATGATGAGTATTATTGAAAATAGCCACCATGTTGGTTTGTTCCCGAAGCGGTTACTTAATAAATACCTTCAATGTTCAGATTTAAAACTCCTACCCTGTGAGTTCATTTCAGAAAGTATAAAAGTCGCGATGTTTTGGCATCCAGCTCAACACGATGACATAGGGCATCGCTGGCTAAGAGATCTGATTTCTGAAGCAAGCTATTGTAGCTAAATGAGCTAACACTCCTTGCTCCAGATTTCGGGCGGCTAATGACTCTTCTAGTTTATTATTAGAGACTTAGTCTTGGTTGAATAAAATCAATAAACGCTGAGATACGTTTAGAGACTGATGAAGACTTGTAGAAGACTGCATTGACTCGCTCTCGATCTGTGTCCCTTAGCTTTACACCCTCTAATACAGGGATTAAGCGCCCTTCTGAAATATCTCTCTGTATCATGAACCCAGACAAACAAGCGATACCATTTCCTGCCAATACCAATTGACGCACTGTTTCTCCATTGCTAGCCGTGATGGTTGGCTCAACATAGCCTTGATTAGGAAGTGGCCAATGGTTAAGCACCTTAGCGCCCGTGAAACCCACGGTTTGATGGCTGGACAACTCTTCTGCACTTTGTGGAATACCACGCTTACTTAAGTAGCTAGGAGACGCAACCATATATAGGGCGCTTTTTCCCAATGGACGAGCATGCAGTGTGGAATCTGTTAACCGACCAATGCGTATTGCTACATCGGTTCGCTTCTCAATTAAGTCAACAAACCCTTCGTTGGAAGTCAGCTCTAGCTCAATATCTGGATACGCTTCATTAAAGTCACTCACTAACGGCACTAATTGATGGAACACGAACGGGCTGGCTGCATCGACTCTAAGCCGACCTTTAGGCAACTCCCCACGTGAAACGATCTCCTCTTCTGCCTCCTGAATGATTCTTAAACCCGCTCGAATAGAATCAACAAACTGTCGCCCCTCTTCGGTTAACTCTACGCGTCGCGTAGTGCGGTTGAACAGGGAAACACCTAGCTGACTCTCTATCTTGCTAATACTTCGAGAGACTCTCGCGACTTGAATATCGAGCGTCTGCGCCGCGGCAGAAAAACCGCCGCTATCGACGACAGTAAGCATAATTTCTAAATCATCCGATCGCGTTAACACGGGAATCTCCTAAGCCATCAACAGAACAACTATTGCATTTATAACAAAAGTAATTTGTCAATCACACTGTTTTTGGCAAAGGATATTTCTCTCATAATCCTCGCCAACAAAACGAGCCATCAAATGAGCTCCATTTAAAATCATCATTTTTGAGAGAAATAACTATGCCTTTAGCCTTACTCGCATTGACGCTCAGCGCCTTTGCCATAGGAACCACAGAGTTTGTTATCGTTGGTTTAATACCAACCATGGCGACCGATTTAAACGTATCCCTACCCTCTGCAGGTCTACTTGTTAGCCTTTATGCATTGGGTGTCGCTGTCGGTGCGCCAGTACTCACTGCACTTACCGGTAAATGGAATCGAAAACTGGTGCTAATCACCATCATGTCTCTGTTTGTGATAGGTAACTTGCTCGCTTGGCAAGCTCCTGGCTATAACACCTTAATCGCTGCACGCATATTAACGGGTCTAGCTCACGGCGTGTTCTTCTCTATTGGTTCAACCATCGCAACGGGGTTGGTCGCCAAAGAGAAAGCCGCAAGTGCAATCGCAATTATGTTCACAGGTCTTACAGTAGCGCTGGTTACTGGGGTTCCACTAGGTACATATATTGGCCAAACGTTCGGCTGGCAAGCAACCTTCTTGATCGTGGCATTGCTTGGGTTGATTGCTTTGATCGGTAGTGCGCTACTCGTACCAAACAACCTAAAACAGCCACCAGCGACTAAACTGTCAGCTCAACTCAAAGTTCTGACTCAGCCAAGATTATTGCTGGTTTATGCAATCACAGCACTGGGATACGGTGGCACATTTACTGCCTTTACGTTCCTTGCTCCGATCCTAGAGAACGTATCGGGTTTTGATTCAAGTGCAATCAGCCTCATCATGTTGGTCTATGGTGTTTCCGTGGCTGTCGGTAACATCTGGGGCGGTAAGATGGCCGACAAAATGGGGCCAATCAAAGCGCTGACGGTTATCTTTTCTGGTCTAGCCGCGGTACTGGTTGTGTTTAACTTCACGGCAGTTAACCCATACACATCAGTGGCAACGATTTTAATTTGGGGTGCGTTCGCGTTTGGTAATGTTCCAGGGCTGCAAGTCTACGTTGTTAAGCTGGCAGAGAAATACACACCGGATGCAGTAGACGTAGCATCGGGCTTGAACATCGCAGCATTTAACGTTGGCATCGCACTTGGCTCTTGGGGCGGCGGTATCATTGTCGCAGAGTCAGACTTGATGAACACACCTTGGATTGGTGCAGTGATTGTATTGATTGCACTGGCACTAACGAGATTCAGTGGCTTATTAGACAAGAAGCAAACTGAGCAAGCCGTCCCATCTAGCATCTAAAAGAGTAAATAAAACAAAGCCCGAATCTCAGTTCGGGCTTTATCTATCCAACGGTTCGACTATTCGTTATCAATAGGCTTTAACACTCGGCATGGGTTACCGACCGCAACCACATTGTCTGGAATGTCTTTGGTCACGACGCTACCTGCGCCAATCACACTGTTCTTTCCAATGTTTACGCCAGGGCAAATGATCACGCCTGCACCAATCCAAGCATTATCACCAATGGTAATTGGCGTACCGAACTCAACGCCTTCATCAACACGACTCTTCACATCGAGTGGATGACCCGCTGTTAGCACTTGTACGTTAGGAGCGAAAAGGACATTGTCACCAATCGTTACTTCTGCAACATCCAACACGACGCAGTTAAAGTTGGCGTAAAAGTTCTTACCCAGTTTAATGTTTGAACCATAGTCGCAGCGAAATGGGGGTTCTAAATAAGCACCTTCAGAGTCAGGGATAAGAGTATCAATTGCAGAACGCCACTCTTCACTATCCGGAATACTGTTGTTGAGCTTTTGGAGAACCTTACGACACTCGATACGTTCCGCGTAAAGCTCTTCATCCCAAGCGAGATAAGGCTCTCCAGCCAACATCTTCTGTTTTTCTGTTTTCATTTTCTTTATCTACTTACCAAAAACTTTTCGCCGATTATAGAGGCTTGTACTGACACAATAATCAACGCTGCGCACAGTTTTGCGATTCAATCTGACCGTTAAAAATAGATATCGGGTAACCAATAAATCGGCTGAATTGACCACATCAGTAGATAACAAAACGTAATGATAAGCCAAACAATCAATAATTATGATTTTATTAAATGCGAGCTATTCTAATGATAATACCAGATGGAATAGAGGCGATAATGAAGGCAATCACCTACCAAAAATTAAGCGACACATTCTCTGTATCCGAACTCCCAACACCCAATTTAGAAAGTGAATTTGATGTACTGGTTAGGGTCGTATCTGTCGCACTCAATCCTGTAGATGCAAAAATCAACCTTTGGCATGGCATGGTCGCAGATATGAATGATCAGTTTGTCGGTGGATTAGATGTCTCTGGAGAAATCGTCTCGGTTGGTAACCGTGTGGAAAATTGGCAAGTTGGCGATCGAGTCCTCTATCACGGAAATATGCGTCGCGCCCATGGTGGTTTTGCCGAGTTCGCTGTTCAAGATTCCCGCACACTTGTAAAACACCCTGCTATCTCGCCAGAATCTGCTGCAGCCATTCCTTGCGCAGCTTGGACGGCTTATCGCGCTTTAGTAGACAAACTGCATGCCAGCCACAAAGAGAGCCTATTGATTACCGGAGGTTCAGGTGGCGTTGGCAGCTTTGCCATTCAAATAGCCAAAGCGCTTGGTGTTAAGACGATTATTACAACCTGCTCCCAAGCAAACCATGAGGTTGTGCGCCAACTCGGTGCGACTCATGTGATTGATTACCGCAATGCCGACGTAGTTGCCGAAATAATGGCGCTCACACAAGGGCAAGGGGTCGATATTGCCTTGGATTGTGTCGGAGGTGATAACGATAAGCTCGCTGCCGATGTGTTGGCATTTGAAGGTGAAATGGTTGAGTTGGTTCAAGTCGCTACACCAGAGCGCTATGACAATGCTTTCCTTAAAGGTCTCAGCTTCCACCAGCTTAGCCTAGGCTCCGGCCATGTAAATGGTACTAAAGGCATGAAAACCTTAGTCGATGCAGGCAACGCCGTTAATGCTTTGGTTGAATCAGGTGACGTTGTCGTTCCCAATCTCAAAGTGATCACACTCGATGAAATTGGTAACGCTCTACTGGATATACGAAACCAACGCACCGTAGGGAAAGTTATTGCAAAGATCAGTGATTAGCTTAAGAACTTTTGCCCACTTTTCTACACATAATCGAACATCCCCAGCCTAGAAGCGTTTCGTATTGCGAACCTTCTAGGCACTCCTTTAAGCTCGAGAAGCTTACCGACTGAACACCGAGTCTCGAATCACAAGGCTGCCTGTGGTGTTGATAGCATCGGCTTGTTCTGACTCTCCCACGATCTTGAGGATGGCTTTTTGAGTCATCTGTTCTAGTGGAACACTGACGGACGTTAAGCTTGGCGTGAGGAACTCACCCACTTTGCTGTTATCAAAGCCGACAATAGAGATATCTTGAGGTAATGAATATCCCAGCTCCGTTAGCGCTTTCATCGCACCAATCGCCATATCGTCGTTTTCAGACAAGATAGCCGTGAAGTTTACTTTGCTTTCCACTAAAGCCTGCGCGGCACGGTAACCACTCTCCATCGTCCAATCACCTTGAACAACTTTCGACTCATCCAACTCAATACCATGCTTAGTGAGTACATCTGAGTAAGCTTGATAACGCTGCTCATCGGTCGATGAACCCGCCTTACCTCGGATCACAGCGATTTGCTGATGACCTTGTTCAATAACATGCTCCATCATCACACAAGCACTGTGGTAGTGATCGGTGGTAATCGCGTGCTCAGGCTTCGAAGGCATTTCTCGGTTAAGCACCAAAATCGGTGTATCCGTGCTTTCGATGATCTGAGCGATCTCGCTTTCCGTTAAGCATTGAGGATAGATGATGATGCCCGCGCATTTCATATCGAGAAGAAAATTGATCGCTTTACGCTCATCTTCTGCGCTGTGTTTACCATCGGTGATCACCAACTGATGATTCGACTTTTCGCTGTAAGAAGCGGCGTGATACATCAAAGAAGAGAAGTAAGGGCCGTTGAACAACTCATTCGTGATGACAAAGCCGATGAAGTTGGTCTTCTTGGTCGCCAATTGCTGAGCTAATAAGTTTGGTCGGTAACCCGTCTCCTGTATCGCATCAAAGACCTTTTTAACAACGTCGGGTCTTACGATATTTTTGCCGTTCAACACACGCGACACCGTCGACTTTGAAACACCGGCGCGGTTTGCAACGTCAAGCATGGTTACCATCAACTTACCCTTCTATTGAAAATGAGCCGACCTAAGCCGACTCATTGTATTGCTTAGTGAAACGACAGATCCCTACCGTTTAATTGCAGGCATTCTAAATAGAGGCACCATTAGATGCAATCACGCCCTTGTACCACTCGAAAGACTTCTTACGCTTGCGCTCAAGTGTGCCTGATTGGTCATTGTGTTTATCGACATAAATGAAGCCGTAACGCTTTTTCATCTCACCTGTAGTGAATGACACCAAATCGATACAGCCCCAAGGGGTGTAGCCCATCAAGTCAACACCATCAATCGCAACCGCCTTTTTCATCTCTTTGATGTGATCGCCAAGGTAAGCGATGCGGTAATCGTCGTTGATGCTGCCGTCATCCTCGATGGTGTCCACCGCACCGAAGCCATTTTCAACAATAAACAGCGGCACTTCATAACGCTCATAAAGAGATGCTAAGCAGTAGCGCAGACCTGTTGGATCAATCGGCCAACCCCAATCGCTCGACTTGATAAACGGGTTCTCCACTGAGTTTTCATGACCACCGTCCATCGCTTCTTCTGTCGATTGATGAGAAGACGAATCCAAAGTGTTCGACATGTAGTAGCTAAAGCCGAGGTAATCCACTTTACCTTCTTTCAAGATCTGTTCATCTTCAGGCTGCATTTTGATATTAAAGCCTTTGATTGCCCAATCACGTTTTGCGTAGCTTGGATAATGGCCGCGAACCATTACATCCGAGAAGAAATAACGGTCGCGCATCGCTTGTTGTGCCACCATGATGTCTTCAGGTTTTGAAGAGCGAGGGTAGAAAGGCACCATCGCACACATTGCACCGATCTGAAGATCTGGGTTGATCTCATGACCCTTCTTAACCACCAGCGCACTCGCAACAAACTGGTGGTGAACCGCTTGATACATGGCTTCTTGAGGCTTTTCGCATTGTGGAAGCTTCACGCCAGAACACAGCCAACCGAAGATATCCGCCGAGGTGTTCATCTGGTTGTTGATCTCGTTAAACGTCATCCAGTATTTCACTTTATGCTGGTAACGCTCCATCACTGTGGTCGAGTACTTAACAAAGAAATCGATCACTTTGCGGTTCATCCAGCCGCCATATTCTTTGGCTAGATGGTAAGGCATTTCAAAGTGGCTCAAGGTCACAACTGGCTGAATGTCGTATTTCAGAAGCTCATCAAACAGATCATCGTAAAACGCTAATCCCGCTTCGCACGGCTCGGCTTCATCGCCATTTGGAAAAATACGCGTCCACGCAATGCTGGTTCTAAAGCACTTAAAGCCCATCTCGGCGAATAACTTAATGTCCTCTTTGTAGCGATGGTAGAAGTCCACAGCCACTTGGTTTGGGTAGTTTTCACCGTCAATTACGCCATCAGTGATTCGACGTTGTACACCATGTGCGCCTGCCGTTAATACATCAACAACGCTAACACCCTTACCATTTGCATCCCAGCCGCCTTCTAGCTGATGCGCTGCAACCGCACCGCCCCATAAAAAATCGTTTGGAAATTCGTTATTCATACCACTACTCGCTACAAGTTATTCGTGAAAAAGATCAGGATTAGAGAGCCAACTGCAACTCTGAAACCGATTTCAAGATAGCAAGAAGATACACCCTGAAACCGGTTTCAACAATATATTTTTTGATCTTTTGGTGATCTAAGTGAAACCCAATGATGCTTTATCGATCATTTAGACAAACAAAAATGCCTCATACGCACTGAGCGAGGGGCATTTTGTCTGCAAGTTTGGGCTGGGTTTAATGTTGGAGAAAATATTGGTCGTGTTGTGACTTGCCAGATTGATCTTGAATTCCAGGATAGAACTGTACGAGCGTTTGATCAGCTAGGGTGAGGTGAATCCAGCCTTCTTTGACTCTGAACCAATTGGTGCCGTTTGTCTCATAGACGATAGGAAAACGGCCCCAGCCAGAATCCGACACCTGTAACTCTTGAAAGCGGTCAATCGAAGTAAGCTGATCGCTTTCGAAACTTGCATTAGAATAAACAGGCAAAGGTGTAATAGCATCGTTTGGCTTAAAGGTATAACAACTTACAGACTCAGAAGTGCGATCGAACCATTGATACGGTTGAGCTCCGGTTAGATCATAAACCGTACAATCATTGAATTTGATAGCCCAGTCTTGATGATCCTTGAAGCCAAGGTAGCCAATCGGTTGAGATGGTTCGATTGTCGCCTCTGGTGCATCAACCTGCGCTAGCTCCGAAGACGTACACCCCACCAAACTCAGACTAAAAACGAAAGCCCAAATGCGCTTCATCATTCCCCCTCAAATCCGTAAGTCATTCAATCAAGTCCTTACATTAAACGGTAAGTTCTAGGCGATTGCCATCAGGATCGAGGACACAGCTCTCATAATAGCCATCGCCAGTCCTTCTCGGGCCATCTAATCGCTCATAACCATCTTCAACCAAGCGTTGGGTTAAATCATCGACTGCCTGTTCTGAACCCAGTGAAACGGCCATATGGATGAAACCTGTAAACTGATCGTAAATATCATCTTTCGATTCAGGTACCGAGTCCATCTCCATGATCTCCAAACGACTGCCGCTATCAAAAGATAGGAAGTAGGAAGAGAAACCTTTAGTTGGATTATGGTATTTCTGGTTAGACGTCGCACCAAAGTAATCTTCATAAAATCGTTTCAGTACTTCTAGTTGTTTAGTCCAAATCGCTATGTGTTCGATTTTCATGGCATCTATTCCTAATCGTTAAATCAACGATAGATAGATTAAGGCCAGAAACCGGAACATAAAACAGAACAGAATGAGGTCATTTTGTTCCTAAATTAACATGACAAATTTGAAGATGAGCTAGACAACATTTTTATAACATTGGCTTGTGTATTACGGGTAATTGCTCCATAGTCGCTTTTTTGAACGCTTGAGTCATAAGCCATGCTAAGTTTCGCTAAACTACTGATACTCGCCTCAATTTGGGGTGGCTCTTTTCTTTTTATGCGGATAGCCGCTACACCACTTGGCCCCGCAATGCTTATCGAGGCTCGTGTGCTTTTTGCGGCGCTGACGCTATTGATCGTATCGATTTACCTCAAGAAAACACTCAAGTTTACCGAACATACCCGGCACTTCTTTATTCTGGGATTATTTAATACGGCGCTGCCTTTTCTGTTGTTTGCCTACGCGGCACAGACGCTTAATGCCTCAACCTTGTCGATTCTTAACTCTACCGCCCCAATATGGGCAGCCATTATTGGCGCAGTTTGGACCAAGACCCCGCTCGAAAAACGCGTTGTTCTTGGGCTTGGACTCGGCGTCGCAGGTGTGGGCATTCTAGTTGGGTGGGATGCGGTCAATATTGGCAGCGAAGCGATCATTCCTATTGGTGCAGCTGTCGGCGCAGCACTGAGCTATGGCATCGCCTCTAACTACACCAAAACGGCACCAAAAGTAGAAGCATTCAGCAATGCACATGGCAGCATGTGGGCATCTGTACTGCTGGTGCTACCGTTTGTATTCTTTATTCCAGTAAGAGAAGCGCCCGACCTAACCATCGCTACCTCAGTGATCTTATTAGGTGCAGTATGTACAGGTTTAGCCTACCTACTCTACTTCAATCTCATTAATGAACTTGGACCGTCGCCAGCACTTTCGGTTACCTTCTTGATCCCAGTGTTTGGTATCTTGTGGGGACACTTGTTCTTGGGCGAACATATTGGCATTAACACTATTTTTGGATCGGTATTTGTCATCATCGGCACCATGTTAGTTACGGGCTTATCTCCTTACGCGATGCTTCAAGCTGCTAAGAGACGAAGAGCTAAACAGCCTTCGTAAGCTATAGGTACTCATTAACATCAATACAAAAACGGCCTCTATATCAGAGGCCATTTTTGTTGGATCACTGTTTGAATCGCAGTTAAAAAATCAACGCCATCCCTTTAAGTGTATACCTTAGCACTCCGTTCTCAACGTACCTTGACATGGAGTTTTGGTGGATTTTGTTTCGATGTTCTCTTTAACGTAACGGCGTAATCGCATCCAAGCAAAACCGCCGGCTAAGACATTCGCGCAAGACGCTGCGACAACGGCATAGATCATCTCTCCCGTAGACGCGCCTATCCAAAGTGCAGGAATGTAGAAAATGAAAAGTCGAGCAAATGACACATTCAAAGCCTGTTTGGGCAAACCCAGCGCATTGAACACAGATGCCACTAACATACACAAACCCAGCGGACCAAAGCTAAATGGAATGAACAACAAACTGACTTCAAACCAGTGACGAATGGTCGTTTCGTCCGACAGCATGGAGGCAAGTAAGCCGCTACTTAATGCCAAGACGACAGCAATCACAATATGGAAAGTCAGTAAGAACTGTGCAGAAGCTTTTAACAACCCGGGAATTTTATGGTGCTGTTTGGCTCCAAGATAACGCCCAATCATTGGTGGAATCGACATAGTTAACGCCAATGACATCACGAGAACAAAGCTTTCAACGCGCGATAATAAGCTCCAAAATGCCATTTCGCTGGTGCCCATATGAGCAATTAACCACATGGTGAAAAAAGCGCTGACTGATGGCAAGATCTGATTCATGGTTGTCGGAATCACCGTTCTCACCAACTCGGAAGCATCTTGTTTTATCTGCTGGATGCTCGCATCAGATAAGCCAAACCAACCGCGACCTTGTACTTTAACCAACATATAAACCGAACACGTCAGATAGCCTAAGGTTGAAGCAACCGCGGCACCAACAATGCCCATATCGAGCCAAAAAATCAAAATCGGATCGAGGATCAAGTTAATGATGCTCGCGCCAAGAAACATGCTGCCTGTGGTTTTGGTATCGCCATTCGCACGATAGATACAAGTCATCAAATAGAGCAGCGCCACACTCAGAGCACTCATCAACCAAACAGGCCAATACTGGTTGAATACCGCAAGCAATAATTGATATTGCTGTTGAGGAACATCAGCAATAAACGAGTGGAATACCCAGTCACTCGCTAAAATTAAAGAAAAGCACAGCAGCGCAATCGCGACCATGCCAGCACCCACGGACAACGTCGCCATCGAGCTCGCTTTGCGTCGATCTTTCGCCCCGACGGCCTGTGAAATAATCGAAGTTGCTGCAACGCCCATTCCGACTTGAACACCCGTAAATGCAGCCTGAAATGGCAAAGTGATACCGTGCACTGCGAGCTCATTGACACCCAACATCCCAATAAAAATCGAGTCCACAAGTTGAACCATCATGATCGCAAAAACCCCTACCGTTAACGGCAAGGTTTTCTCAATCACAATGCGCATAGTGGTTGGCAGGCTTAGCGGCATAGTTGGGCTCTTTCTTCTGTTTTCTCAGCATGCAGTATACGGAGCACACGGAGAAAGATTAGCGCCAACATTCCTGAATGAGTTTCAACGTTTTGTATATAATCTTTGCACCATTCGTGATCTGTGCATTATTTAACCACCCCTCCTCTGTAACCGTGTGACACGACAAAAACTTTGCGCAGGTGATCTTTGTTATAAAAGTTGCTCCAGCTATTTTTTGAAGGGTTAATAATGCAAAAAATAATTCTTATCACAGGAGCGACCGATGGGATTGGCTTGGAGACCGCACGAGAATTGGCTCAGCAAGGACACCACCTACTCATTCACGGCCGAAACCGCGTCAAGTTAGAACGCGTCGCTGCCAGCTTAAGCCGCCTCTCTAAACAGGCGAAAATTGAACAATACCTTGCCGACTTATCGGTATTGGCAGAGGTCGAGCAGTTCGCTCAGCAGGTGATCCGCAATCACCGTAAACTAGATGTTCTCATTAATAATGCGGGCGTGTACCGCGTTTCAGAAGTAACGACAAAAGACAATCTAGACACACGTTTCGTGGTCAATACTATCTCCCCCTACCGACTCACTCGTTTGCTGATTCCTCTTTTCGATGCCAATGGCCGCATCATCAACCTATCTTCAGCAGCGCAAGCTTCGGTCGATCTTAATGCGCTCACTAGCCCCAATGCTGGTGACATTCATGGCCCCATTTATGCGCAAAGCAAACTCGCTCTTAATATGTGGTCTATGGAACTGGCTCAATCACTCGCGGGGAATGGACCATCTGTGATTGCCGTTAATCCAGCTTCGTTTTTGGGCAGCAAACTGGTCAAAGAGGCCTATGGCTTGGATGGCAACGACCTAGCAATCGGTGCAGACATCTTATGCAGAGCCGCACTATCGGATGAATTTGCTGATGTATCAGGTCAATACTTTGATAATGACTCCGGGCTATTTAAGCCCCCTCACGCCGATGCTCTCGACAACCACAAAAACCAGCAACTGGTAGAGGCGCTAGACCGCCTGATTGAAGCGAAAGTCTAATCCAACATAGCGGTACAGAAGTGCCGCTACCTTCCTCTTTGTTGTCTCAACTTCCATGAACCGTTCACCATTCTTCGATGTCACGAAGGCAATAGTTTAATTCGAGCACAACCGTAACGTAGTTTTCGCCTATTGTGTCTGATATGGTGTCGCTAGAATTTCTGTCACGGATATGAGCATGACTATGAACAGACTCACAATATTAGACGGTGGTATGGGCAGGGAGCTCAAAGAGATCGGCGCTCCTTTTTCACAGCCACTTTGGAGTGCTCAAGCACTTATCGAAGCTCCGCAATTTGTTACCCTAGCGCATCAACATTTTATCGATGCAGGTGCGGAGCTGATCATCACCAACAGCTATGCGTGTGTTCCCTTCCATCTCGGCGAAAAAGGGTTTGCTGAAAAAGGCTTTGAACTCGCAGAGCTGTCTGGAAAACTTGCTCAATCAGTCGCAAGTGCAGCGAAGCGCCCAGTGGCGGTTGCGGGTGCCATCCCACCACCATTTGGTAGCTACCGTCCCGATCTATTTAAGGCAGAGCAAGCAAAACCCATTGTACAAACCTTATATGATGCGCAAGCACCCTATGTCGATTTGTGGATCGTAGAGACGCTGTGCAGCCTCGAAGAGTTCAATGCAATTCATGACGTATTGAAAGAGTCAGACAAGCCTTGCTACTACGCGTTCAGCCTTAGCGACGCGACGAGCTCGACGGCTATGCTACGTTCAGGGCAAGCTGTCAGCGACGCTATCAAATTGGCAGTTCAATCGGATGCAGCGGCAGTACTCTTTAACTGCTCGGTTCCTGAAGTGATGGAGCAAGCAATCATAGATGCGAAACAGGTACTGAGAGAATTAGATAGCTCAATCGAGATTGGTGTCTATGCAAATAACTTTGCGCCGATCAGCAGCGAACATGAAGCGAACGATACATTGCAATGTATGCGAGAGTTGTCACCAGAGGACTATTTGGTTTATGCCAAACGTTGGTATGAGCTAGGTGCAACTATCATCGGAGGTTGTTGTGGCATTGGTCCAAAGCACATTCAAGCACTGAGCGAATGGAAGTTAAGTCTATCCCGCTGATAAGAAAAAAGCTGGGTGCATGTGGACCCAGCTTAATAAAAGGATTGCGCTAAAGTAGGAAACTAAAAGTTGTACTCTGCAATTTTGCTCGGTGTCCCGATATCCTGCTTCGGTGCGACCGCTTTCATTGGCTCCATTTTCAACAAACCATTGTTGAAACAGAATCCTACCACCGTTCCCGAAGCCATCTTCATGCGGTAGCCAACTTCTAGGCGTTGGAACATACCGTTGCATTCGAAATCTTCATACTGAATCTCAAAACCTGCCAGTTGTTGTTGATGCTGGCCATCATTGAAGTAAATGTTGTGTTGCGTATAGTCGGCTGTTTTCAGTAAGTCCAAAACCAAGTTTAGTGAATCTGCTGTAAAGACAAGCATGAAAATCTCTCTCTAAATTATTATCCCAATACGGTGTTATTGGTTTTTTAATTATTAACACTCAGGCGCACTATATCGGACCGTCCTTAACATTTAAGTAACCATTCGTAAGGGTTTGTAATCTAAAAGACTCTCATTGATTTAATTTATACAATTCCTATGAGATAATTGTGGATATAGATTCGCATTATGATTTTCTTTAGGATCCCACTCAATGTTCAAAAGAGTGTTGCAAGCACTATTCCCTTCTTTGAAGGGGCAACCATTAAAAACCTCTCCAGAATCAGTCAACAACCTTGAAAACATCTCTCAACAGAAACACTCAGAGACTAGCCAGCCACCAGCACCCCAACACACGTTAAGAGCCGATAAGCCGCTTAGTCCGCACGATGCTGACTTTCTTAACTACCTGTTTGGTGAATCTCGATTGAACACAGAATCAGACCCATTCAGTGACTTCGTTGCTGCTCGTATCGAAAAGCTGCTACTGTCACCAAAGGCACTGCTTACTGAGCTTCCAGTGATGCCTGCTTCAATCACCACTTTAATGAGTGAGCTGAAAAGTGACGAATTTAATGTAGAAGCTCTGTTAAAAGTGATCGATAAAGAGCCAAGCATGGCGGCTGATATGATCAAGCTGGCTAATAGTGCGCGCTATCGCCGCTCTGAAAGAGAGGTTACAGACCTAAAAACCGCCTTCATGAATATGGGCTCACAAGGCCTAATTGAGGGGGTAATTAACGCCTACCTGAAAGAGTTCTCGCCAACAGTAAACATCTACTGGCGACAATTTGGTGAAAAGATCTGGGATCACAGCTTACGTACAGCGTGTTATTCAAGAGAACTGCTGAAAGATAGCGCCTCGAGCGAAGACGAATCAACAGCGTATTTCGTTGGACTTATTCGTAACTTAGGTAAGATGATCATCTTCCAAGTAATGGTGGAAGCCTTTCGTCATGTCGACCCAAATGTGCCACCAAATTCCACGGCGTTTAAGCGATTAATCAATAGCTATGCGATTAAGTTGACCTACACACTCGCCAAATTCTGGGAACTGCCGGAGTCGGTGCTGTTAGCGATCGCGTATCAAGAATCGCAGAAATTTGCGGCTACGCCATTGGCTATTACTGTGTTAGAAGCCAACTATCTGAGTGAGTTGCAGTCGTTGTTGCAGTCAGGAATCATTGATCTTGAGACTTTCGAAAAACGGAGTGAACAACGCATCACACAACCGAGAACATTGGCGATTGTTGAGACAATCAAAGCTGAAACTGCTGACTTCAACGTCGCGTCATAAGTCATCAGACAGACAGACGACCTAGTAAAAACATCATCGCTAAATAAATCAACAAAGGGGCTCAATTGAGCCCCTTTGTAAATTTTTATAGGTAGTCAACCACTTACCTTTAGCGCTCTGCAACTTCCAAGACAATCTTGCCCACGTGGTTTTTCTTCAAAAACTCTCGTTGTGCCTTGTGGATATCAGCCAGAGGGAATGATTCAGCAACAATCGGACGAATCTGCTGCTTCTCGATTCGATTAATCAGGTTTTGGAATACCTCTGGCTCAAGCACTGTGCACCCAAAGAAGCTTAAGTCTTTGAGATAAAGCGTACGCACATCTAGCTCTACCATCGCACCGCCAATCGCGCCTGATACGGCATAACGACTGCCGGGCTTTAACACTTCCAAAAACTGCGGCCACTGGTCACCGGCCACCAAATCAATCACCACATTGACACTATTCGTACCCAATGCCTCAACAAGATTCGCATCTCTAGGGATGACTTCATCGGCACCGAGTTCAAGCAACTGCTGGTTTTTACTAGGACTAGTTATCGCAATCACATACGCACCGCGCGCTTTGGCCAACTGAATCGCGGCAGAGCCCACACCACCCGAAGCACCAGAGATAAGAACGCGATCACCTTCAACAACGTTCGCGCGAGTAAGCATGTTCTCAGCAGTTGAATATGAACAAGGAAACGAAGCTAACTCAATATCAGACATCTCGCTTTGAACCGCGTACGCGTGCTTGGATGCGACCTTAGTGTATTCAGCAAAGCCACCATCACACTCAGAACCAAAGTACCAAGGTTGAGGCAGATCTCGACCGTATACTTCTGTAAGGCATGGCTCAATCATCACACGCTCGCCAATACGTGAGGCATCCACCTGCTCACCCACTGCGACGATCATACCGCACACATCCGCACCTTGGATGCGTGGAAATTTCAAAGATTCACCGGACCAACTTGCATCATCAGAGTCCTCGCTTTTCGAGTACCACCCAATACGGGTGTTAATATCCGTATTATTGACGCCTGCCGCCATCACCTTAATCAGAACTTCGTTAGGCTCAGGAGTTGGCACCGAGACATCCTCTCGATATTGCAGCATTTCTTCTCCGCCATGGCCTAACATTTCAACGGCTTTCATCGTTGCTGGTACATCAAAACTCATAATGAATCCTCAGTTTAACAGCGTCTTGGCTGTCTTTTTCGCAGAAGCAACGGCTGCTTGGCCCAACACTGGCCATGCGCTAGAGACGCCTTCATGCAATAAAAATAATGGAGTTGATAACGCTTCGTTTTGGCTTAGTTTCCCCAACAGGGCACGCACTTCATGCTTGTGGTCGAGTACCGCTTGGTTGATCAGCTCATTATCAGGGAACGCGGCGATGGCGTTCATCGACAAACAACCATGTGGAGCATACTCTTCCATCCAATTTTGAAGGCGCGTGAACACGTGTTCGATGCTCCCTTCTGCACTTTGTGGGGCTTCTTCGAGCAATAAACTCAAATAACGCTGATGACGATGTTCAAGAGCGCCAACAATCATTGCCTCTTTCGATGGGTAATGTTTGTACAAGGTTCTTAGGCTCACTCCGCATGCCGCTTTTAATTGAGCAACACTGGGTTCAGCAAAGCCGTGTTGGCTAAATGCAACTTCAAGAGCTGCGGCTATCTGTTCTTTCAACATAGAGCAATCTCGATACGTTTCAGAGGAAATACATCAACGCACTCACAAAGGTAGAATGGTTGTTCTACCCATAAGAGTAGAACGATCATTCTACCCATGTCAATAGCGGTGTTTCGTTCACGATTCGATGATTGTGTAATCCAGATTCACCACATCATGTTGATTTGGGCGGAGATAAAAACGAAAAAGCCAAAATCCACGCACAGATTTTGGCTTCTTGAATGATTTCATCGAGAGGTAATTTATGGCTCGTCAATCAGCATCAGTGAATCGAGGATCCCTTGTCCACTGTGGATACCACCTTCGTTTTCACTGGCGGGTTTACTGCGAATCAAATAGCCAGCGTAGCCGTTCATTTGAGTCATAGGTTCCCCCTCGAAATAGATGCTAAACAAGCCGATTTCACTAACTAAATCATTGACTAAATTGGCTTTAGAATCTCTAACCGCCAGTGTTGGCTTATCGCGCTCATGAGGGTAGATTCTCTGCATCAATGCCCAAGCATCGTATTCATTTGGATTTAACTGCTGTAGCTTTTTCGACACCTCATCACCAAACACACAGTGACCGCCGCCCTCTCCTTGATTTTTCAGCACCCAGTTTTGCTTATCTGCGTGTTCATTGAACCAAGCGATCGTCGCTTCACTGATGGGCTTCATATCGGCCAGCACACTCTGAACCAACTCTGCCTCTTCAAGAGTTAACCCCCAGCGCAAATATTCACTCACAGGCATCATGGTCAACAACATCTGCATCGTTTTACTGGTCGCCAATTGTTGACTGATGGTGGCATTCATCGCCACATGGTGTTGCTCTATGAACAGACGAGTCTGACTGAGAGTTTGGCAGCATACATCTTCATTGAGTTCAGGCATCCAATAATCCGAATATTGGTATCCTGCTCTTAAGTACACGACATCAACACCACCAACATCTTTGAGCAGCAAGCGCTGATCTTCACCACTGCTGAGCTGACAGCTCAATTGTTCAAATGTGCGACGTACCGTTCTCACGCCCTGTTTCTGTAGCTCTATTTCTAACAAATGCTGATCGTAGACATTGTCTTCGTTGTTCTGTACCACCATTAAAAACGTCGGTCTACCCGACTCATCAAAATGGTGTTTGATCTTTTTAGCCGCATTTGCGATGCCCAGTGCTAACTGTTCCAGTCCTTTATTTTCAGCTGGGATGGCCGATGTTTGCTCTAACCACGATGAAAAATGTTGTGGCCACTGGTTCTGCAAAAACTCGTGCAGCTCTGTGGCTTTTTGACCAAAGGGGCCCATTCCTGCTGCAATGCCGTTAAACTCGACAACTTTAGCTCCATGTTCTCGATCATCCATAAAATCAGTGCGCATCAACAACAGTGGTCTGCGAGCGGGGAACAGTCGCTGAGTGTTATCGCCATGAGCTTGACGATGCAGTGCCATTAAACGGCCAAAAAATGGATCAGCTTTGGCCATGTCCTTTAAAGAGGACTGCAAAAAATCGTGATCTTCCGACACATTATTAATCAGCTTGGTGATCAATGGGACAACACGCTTCAAATGGTCGAAGCTTTTACGCGTCATGGTCATCGGCGCAATGCTGAATGGACAGTGTCGCGCTGTATTATCAGGTTGACGAAACGCGACGCCGTGCATAATCGCCCACTCACAGGCCTCTTGCAGGAGTTGTTGTGGAACTAACGATTGAGTATTGGTTTTCATATTGTTTCTTTACTTACTAGGAGCACCTAAGGTAAGACGACGCTTATTCCCAAAAGACGAAAAACAGTAAAATTATTTTCGTCCCTTCGCTTTAAAGTGAGAGTTCGCTCAAAATGATGGATGTTTATCGAGTCTGTTCGATAATCAACTCTCTGAGCCATTTGTGGCTTGGCTCAGAGTCGTAGTAACGGTGCCACAATAAGAACAATCCACCAGGTACCAACTCCATCGGAATCTCTTTCATCACCAGCTCACCGCTTTCAATATAGTCCCTTACCGAATTGTAGGGATAACACATCAACAGATCACTTTGCTTACAGAGTTTAACGGCGCTTGTTATATCAGAAACGTTGGCCGCTTTATTGATCTTAAGCTGCTTCGCTTGCAGTATTTCTAGTAACAACCAATCACCGACGCCACCCGTGACCAACTGGATGTGTCGGTATTTGAGGAACGTCTTTAAATTCCACTCTTCTTTCAGTGCTGGGTGATCCTTACGCATCAAACAGACTGAATAGTCTTGCAGCAACTCAACGTAGTTCAGATCCGAGGGGATGCTATGAACATGAGTACTTGCCCGCTCGTCTAACTCGAAAATACCAATACCAAAATCCACCTCTCGCTTTAATAAACGTTTATAGGTTTCACCCGTCCAAGTTGTACTATTGATGGTAATGTTTGGCGCTTGAGCGAGTGCATTGGGCATAAATTTAGGATAGATCGCGGTATAAGCGGTTTCGACGAGATCGATGTTAAAGGTGCGTTCACTGCCCAGTGGGTCGAAATCTACAGGTACGGTAAGTTGTTCTACTTGGAGAAGTATTTGATGCACTTTCGGGGCTATTTCCAAAGCTTTAGGTGTCGGAAATAGGCCTTTCGACTCACGCTCGAATAGGGGATCATCAAACAGAGTTCTTAGCTTTGTGAGTTGTTTACTCACCGCAGATTGGCTGAGAAACATTCGTTGTGCAGTCTTGCTTACACTGCGCTCTTCAAGTAAAACGTGTAAGCAGAGCAAAAGATTCATATCGCATTTCAGTAATCGCTTCACATCAACCATGATATTCCTCAGATTCACATCAAAAATGATTTTATGTCACTTTCAATCATATCATGAAGTTGGTAATTTAGACCCATATAACCTATGAGTTAACTACTCAAGAATAATAGAACTAAGGAATACTCATGAACTTTCTAGCACTCCCTAAGATTGATCTTCACTGCCACCTAGACGGAAGCGTTCGTCCAGACACCATCATTGATCTTGCAAAGCAATACGATATTGAGCTTCCTGCAGACCGTGATGCCGTAGTTGAGTCTCTTACTGTGCCAGAAGACTGTAAGAACCTGGATGAGTACCTTGCGTGTTTCAGCCTGCCACTTAAAGTGATGCAAACTGAAGAAGCGATCGAGCGCATCTCTTTCGAGCTATACGAAGATGCAGCGCTTGAAAACGTAAAATACCTAGAAGTACGTTTTGCACCAATTCTTCACGTAAACAAAGGCCTATCTCTTGATGCAATCATCGCGAGCGCAGTAAAAGGCATGAAGCGTGCGGAAGAGAAATACGACATTAAAGGTAACTACATCCTTTCTGTTCTTCGTATGTTCCCGAAAGATTCAATCAAAGACGTTATTGATGCGGGCCAAGCTTACCTAGGCAAAGGTGTCGTTGCATTTGATATCGCAGGCGGTGAAAAGCCAGGTTTCTGTGCAGAATTCCCAGAGTACACTAAATACGCTATCGAAAAAGGCTACCGCGTGACAGTTCACGCTGGTGAGCAGTGGCACGGTCAAAACGTTTACGACGCAGTAACGCTACTAGATGCAGAGCGCATTGGTCACGGTGTTCACATCCAAGGTAATGAAGATGCGTACAACATCGTGAAAGAGAAGCAGGTTGCACTAGAAACTTGCCCTACAAGTAACGTTCAGACTAAGTGTATTCACAAGTTCAGCGACCACCCTATCTCTGAGTTCCAGAAAGACGGTATCGTGGTAACTATCAACACTGACAACCGCACAGTATCGAACACAACCATGACTAACGAAGTTAAGCGTGTATGTGAAGCGTTCGACCTAACTAAAGAAGATTACGCGCAAATCTACAAGTACTCTGTAGAAAACGCGTTTGCTTCAGACGAAGTAAAACAACACCTAATGAGCTTTGCAGACCAAATCTAATTAGAGCTCAATAACTCGAATAAATCCGGAAGAGAAAGGCGAAAGCTTTTCTCTTTTTTATTACCTATTTGTCGTTACTCTATATTCAATATTGACTAATGAGTGGTACAGAGATGAAAACAGAACTCGAAAAAATGTTGTCAGGCGAGATCTTCGATGGCGCTGATCAAGAAATCGACCAAATGCGTACTCATGCGTTGCACGCTCTCTCTGAATTTAACCGAAGCATCGATGCTTCTCAGCAAGACCGCTTGCAGGCCAATCTATTTGGTAAAGTGGGCAAAAGTATTGTGCGTGCTCCCTTTCATTGTGAGTTCGGTAAGACCATCGAAATCGGTGACGATACCTTCATCAATATGAATGTGGTGATGCTGGATGGTGCGAACATTAAGATCGGCAACAATGTGATGATAGGTCCAAGTGCACAGCTCTATACCGCTTCTCACTCATTGGATCATCGAAGCCGCCGTAAATGGGAAACCTTTTGCCAGCCTATTACAGTTGAAGACGACGCTTGGATTGGTGGAAACTGCGTGATCAACCAAGGCGTCACGATTGGCGCCCGCTCGGTGATAGCAGCCAACTCGGTAGTCAACAGCGATGTACCACCTGATTGTCTATATGGCGGAACGCCTGCAAAACTGATTCGCAGGCTCGATGTTGAAAAGCAAACCACCTAAACATACCAAGAAAAACGGCCATCATTTCGATAGCCGTTTTTCTTAACTTAGCAAAGCAGCTCCATGCATCACCACAACACTGGTAGTTAAGATTCCTCTCATACCCATGTACCCTTCGGGGATTTGGTTCTGTGGTTTGGGTTTGAGCTTGTGTTCGGAGAACCAAACCGCGATATAGCCCGCTGCTAGTACGATGATGGTTAAGCTGGTATTGCCTGCTCCCTGCAGTAACGCCGCCCACGCAATGAGTAGAAAGACATTACTCAGTAGAAGCGCTTTGCGGCTCAAGCTTTGTTCTGGGTAGTCAATGGCTCTGCCCCACAGCACGCCAGATAGAAAGCTCAGAATAACAACACTGTAGCTTACGAAGAGCTGGTCACCCGCCAAGGAGAAAAATTGAGCGTCTAACAACATCAGCAACAAGCCGAACGCAAAAGGTATGAGGCCAAGATAACCTAGCCTTAGCATGGTGCTTTTTGTTTCTGACATATTGCCTCCCTACAATTGTTGCTCAATGGCATTTATCAAGGTGGCGCTTGAGGGTGAAGTCGAGCTTCCGAATGTCCCGACCACTTTACCTTCTTTATCAATCAGGTATTTGTAGAAATTCCATCGTGGAGAAACGCCAGCTTGCTTCTTGATTTCACTGAACACTGGGTTGGCGTCAGGCCCTGAAATTGAAGAACGCGCCATCATCGGGAATGTCACGCCATAATCTAGATAACACACTTTGGCACTGTCTGCCTCGCTGCCTTTGTCTTGTCGAAAGTCATTACTAGGGAACCCAACCACGGTGAAGTTCTTATCTTTGTACTCTTGATGGAGCGCTTCAAGCTGACCAAACTGAGAAGTGAATCCACACTGGCTTGCGGTGTTGACCACAAGTATGGTCTTGCCATGAAACTCTTCGCACAAATTGACTTCATCAGTAGAGTTCAACAGACGTTGTGAGCCTTTTAGTATATCGGGGCATGATGACGCATTAGCCACAAATGGTAGCGCGCTCAGACAGAGTGTTGCCAAGCTAAGTTGATATTTATTCATCCGTGTATCTCAATGATTGGTAGTCTTAGTTTTACTCACTAAGGTCGGCTTTTGATCACTTTCCACCGTTATTTCCCACCATTCTGTTTCACCTTATGTGTTAGAATTTTGAGCCACACGCAGTGCGCTGAGTCTCTGATTTAGTTAACTATAATTTAGTCATGATGAGTGTTTTTGGGTTCTGAGAATGAAGAAGTATGAATTAGTTGTTCAAGATATTGTTAGTAAGATCTGCCAGAACAGCATCAACCATAAGCTCCCTGCAGAAAGAGAACTCTCTGAGATCTATGGGCTGTCTCGATTTACGATCCGTAAGGCTTTGGCTAAGCTCGAAGCGATCGGCATGGTCAAATCTAAAGTGGGTTCGGGTTACTTCGTTAATACCGCACTTATCGGCACACCGCTTGTTTACAACTCAATTACTGAAAACAGCTTCGAAGAGATCTCCTACAAAAAACTTCAGCTTAATAAAGCCCTCCCTGATCAACATGAACAGCAGATATTTTCACTCACAGATGATGAGTACATCTGGAAAATTAGACGCCTACGATTGATCAACAATAAAGTTGTGCAAGTAGAAGAAGCAAGAATACCCGTTCGTATATTCCCCGAGATGAACGCCGATATCATCGAAAGCTCCATCCAAAAACATGCCTTATCTATTGGACTTGAAATCGACAGCTACCTCACCACCTATCAGGCGGTAAACGTCTCAAAGGATGATGCTGAATTACTCGGCTGTAAGAAAAATGCTGCAGCCATGAATATTACCAATCGAGGGTTCTTGGCTTCAGGTGAACTCTTTATCGTCAGTGATATTATCGATATCAACTACCAGTGTACCTATCACACGCCATTTAATAGCGAAAGCATGAGCTATAGAGATAAGAAATAACCTTTATAATATCTAACTCTTTAATTGAATTGATTTTCATTAAATTTATAACAATCGTTAATATACACTGTTCAATATTACACATAGAATAAATAATGTAATTATCTTTAATTATTCACAAAGCGAATACTAATCATCACTACTAATAATCTCAGTTTTACTTTACATAAAAAAAATAGCCACTGAACGTGGCTATTTGATTTGAAGGTGATTGCTATGGTGTATGGATTGCACCATCTGGGAGTCGACTTTGTGTCCACTCGTGAGGACGGTACATCACTGGGAATTCCTGTGCCATTTCACGATCCATTTCAACACCGATACCAGCGACCTCTGAAGCGTATAGGTAACCATCAATAGGTTCTGCTGCGTTCGGGAATACTTTATGAGTGTTAGCGTTATACTCTACATGCTCTTGAATGGCAGCATTATGTAGGTGCACATTTAAGTGAGTGTTTACTGCTGCACCGATTGGGGTCATGTCTGGCGGACAGTGCCATGCGATACGCACACCGAAGGTCTGACATAAATGCCCCAGTTTCAGAGCTGGTGTAATTCCACCAATCTGTGAAACGTGACAACGGATGAAATCAATACGGCGATTAACAATCAGAGATTTCCACTCTTCAGGATTGTTAAACAGCTCACCCAAGCCCAATGATACCGAGCTCTGGCTGCGAATGTTATCGAGCCACTCCGTTTGGTTTGGCGGCAAAATATCTTCGATAAAGTAAGGCTTGTATTGCTCAACTTCTTTGGCAAACTGAATAGCTTGATTTGGGAAAAGACGCTCGTGCACATCATGTAAGATGTGGAATTTATTGCCATATTTCTCTCTCAACGACTTAAACATGGTTAAGGTATTGTCCATGTACTGGTCTTGGTCGTAATACGAACCTTCAGTCGGGTTTTGAGTCGCATGTAGCTGTGTCGGTACACCACCATAGAAGCCTAATTGACAACGGATATGACGATAGCCTTTATCTAAAAATGAATCGACTAGGTCATAAATACCTTCCATCGTATCGCTGGTTGCATGTGTATACACTGGAATAGCATCGCGAGCCTTACCACCAAATAGTTGATGCAGCGGCATACCAGCAAGTTTTGCTTTAATATCCCACAATGCCATATCAACGCCAGATATCGAATTATTAATAACAGGTCCGTTGCGCCAATATGCATTGACCATCATCATTTGCCATAAGTCTTCAATATTATTGGCATTTTTTCCAATGAGAATAGGTTTTAAATATTCGTCAACCATGGTTTTTACAGCTAATGGTCTTTGCTGGAATGTCGCACAACCAAAGCCAGTCACACCCTCATTCGTTTCAACGATTACGGTAATGAGGTTATGTCTATCCGGTTTTGTAATAACGCATTGGACGTCAGATATAATAGTTTCTTTCACAATTAAATAACCTAAACTTAGTCAACTCCTATTATCTAACCGCGTTAAAAACCACATTTCAAGCGCTAAATTTTGCTCAAAAATAATTGGTACGTTAAGTGATTTTTTTTCACAAACAAAACATACCAATTGCTGAAAAATGGTAAAAAATAAATTATTAGAAATTTAATTGTGATTGGGATCTCTTTTTATCCCATTGGATTAAAAACGCTTATCGCTATGATTGCTCGAGTTAAATATCTCCCAGTAACAGGTGTTGTATGCAAATTGTTGAAAAGAATGATGCTGTTATTAATAACTCAAAGTCATCACCCAAAAAGAAAAGTTTTAATGAAAATATACAGTTATTAGTCTCCGCTCTTGGCGGTGAAGATAACATTGTGAGTATCACTCACTGTATGACTCGATTGAGATTCAAATTGGCAGACGAGTCTTTGGCTGATGAAGATGCTGTCAAAGCGATTTCAGACGTAAAAGGCATGGTAAGCCAACAGGGTCAAACTCAAGTGATCATCGGAGTAGAAGTTGAAAAATGGTTTAACGCGCTGTCAGGCACGCAACAAGCTGACGACTCTGTGACTGACGAAATAGAAAAAGGCAAATTGTTCCAAGGCGTGATGCGTATTGTCGCTGGTATCTTTGGCCCAGTGGTACCAGCTATCGCGGGAGCTGGTATGCTAATGGGTCTGCTATCAGGGCTTATCGCGACTAATATTATCTCTGAAACCTCAGATACGGTGTACTTCTTCCGCTCTATCTCTGTGGCTGTGTTTTTCTTCTTACCTATGCTGGTCTCTTTCTCTGCAGCTAAGGTGTTTAAAGTTAATGAATACATCGCACTGGCAGTTTCTTCAGCCATGCTAGCGCCACTGCTGGTTGAGAAAGCAACGCTACTTAAAGACGCTGGCGCCGCGCCAGAACTAACAGTGCTTGGTGTTGTGCCTATCGAACTGCTGAACTACGGCGGGGCGATCGTACCCGCTATTTTAGCGATTTGGTTGCTGTCTAAGGTGACTCCTCTTGTTGACCGTCTAGTACCATCTTCCGCGAAACCGGTATTTACCCCTCTACTTGCGTTTACCGTGACTTCAACAATCACACTCTCTTTTGTTGGTCCTGCTGGCATCTGGCTAAGTAACGGCGCTGGTTGGGTGATGAGCTCACTGCTTGAGATTTCTCCAACGCTAACAGGCTTTATCTTTGGCCTAACTCGCCCAATCACAATTGTGTTTGGTATCCACCATAGTATGACGCCAATCAGCCTCAACAACTTCGCGTTGTACGGTAAGGACCTGCTAATGCCAATCATGTGTCTGGGCAACATGGCAATTGCGGGCGCAACCATGGCTATCTGGCACAAACAGCGTAAGTATGTGTCTAAAGAGCAGTCTTCAATTACTGCGGGTTCAAGTGTCACAGCTATCTTAGGTATCACAGAGCCGGCTCTGTTTGGTGTTCTAACCAAGTACACTAAAGCAATGATGACTGCGAGTCTAGCTGCGGGCATATTCGGTGCTATCTCTGTAACGATTGACACTCACCTAACGAGCTACATTCTATCTTCGGTATTCAGCTTGCCTGCTTACCTAGCTAGCGGTACTCAGAACTTTGTTCAAGCACTGATGGGCGTAGTAGGTGTATTCGCACTCTCTTATGTTCTGACCATGCTACTTGTAAAGCTCGATAATAAGTAAATCCCCCTGCCTCACCACTGTGGGGTTAAACGAGCCAAGCGTGATCGTCGCTCCTGATGATCACGCTTTACTTTTCTAACCTTCATTCTAAGTTTTTCTTTCTAAGGTTTATTCTATGACCCATATCGCAATCATCGGTGAATGCATGATTGAGCTAAATGGTGCGCCCTTTGGCAACATGATCCAAAGCTATGGCGGAGACACACTGAACGCTGCGATATATTTGAACCGCAGCCTCAAACAAGATGTGGCTTTTTCTCAAGTTCGTACTAGCTACGTAACCGCGCTTGGCACCGATTCAATCAGCCAAGAAATGACCCGTCGTTGGCAAAATGAAGGGATATCAACCGACTTGGTACTGAGCGACCCAAAACGCTCTCCAGGGCTCTACCTAATTCAATTGGACGATGAGGGCGAGCGCACCTTTCTGTATTGGCGTAATGACTCCGCGGCGCGCTATATGGTTCAACACCCAAAATTTACGGATGTAATGACTCAGCTAAGTAATGCTGACATGGTCTTTTTCAGCGGCATTTCTCTGGCTATTTTGCCTAACTCAGACCGAGTTGAACTGCTAGCCAAAATAGACAAATTGCGTAACAACGGGGTTAAGACTGCATTCGATAGCAATTACCGCCCGAAACTTTGGGAAAGCATCTCAGCAACCAAAGAAGCGTACTTACTTGCTTACCAAGCGACCGACATTGCACTTGTTACCTTCGATGACGAACAGTTGATTTGGCAAGACAAATCCCCGCAAGACACAATTGCTAGACTGCATAAACTCGGCGTACAAATCGTGGTCGTTAAGATGGGTTCTGAGGGCTGCTTGATCAGCGAAAATCCCAACCAAGATCCTGTCTCTATCCCAACAAAATCGGTCACCAACGTGGTTGATACGACCTCTGCGGGAGACTCATTTAATGGTGGATTCCTTGCACGTTACCTAACGGGCGGAAGCGTTGCACAAGCGTGTCAACATGGTAACGCGCTGGCTGGGTTAGTCATCCAGCATCATGGGGCAATCATCCCACAATCTGTCACAGACAATCTTTCTACTCTTATCGAGAAATAAACTCATGCCAACTATTAACGATCAATTAAAAGCACTAAAAGTAATTCCAGTTATCGCCATCGATAATGCGCAAGATATTATTCCACTTGGCAAGGTGTTAGCGGAAAACGGCCTACCTGCGGCTGAAATCACCTTCCGCTCTGACGCGGCGGTTGAAGCCATTCGCCTACTGCGTGAAGCACAACCTGACATGCTTATCGGTGCCGGTACCATCATTAATGGCGAGCAAGCTTTAGCAGCCAAACAGGCAGGCGCTACCTTTGTGGTATCTCCTGGCTTTAATCCAAACACAGTTAAGGCTTGCCAAGAAATTGGTATCGACATCATCCCTGGAGTGAACAACCCAAGTACCGTCGAGGCTGCTCTAGAAATGGGGTTAACAACACTCAAATTCTTCCCTGCAGAGGCTTCTGGTGGCATTGACATGGTCAAGTCATTGGTTGGTCCATACGGCAATATCCGACTGATGCCAACGGGCGGAATTACACCAAGTAACATCGACAACTATTTAGCAGTGCCAGAAGTGCTTGCTTGTGGAGGCACATGGATGGTGGATAAGAAGTTGGTAGAGAACCAACAATGGGATGAGATTGCTCGCTTAACCCGCGAAATTGTTGAACAAGTAAAACGCTAAACGAGGACTGGCCAGATCCTGATAGGTTCTGGCCTTTTTGCTCGACTCTGGATACTTCACGAACAGCTACTTCAACTGGTACCGCTATTAGCTGCTTAGATAAGGAGCCACCAGCTGTCGGATATTAACATTGGCGCCAATTCTTGCAGCCAGCAGATACATGCCCCCAATCTTTCTATGTAGGAACAAGGCGTCAGCTGGAGGCGTGTGCCAATACTCTTGCTCCATACTCAAAATAGTTCCAGCCTCTCGCAGTCGCTTGGCAAGATCACTGCTCTTAAAGTCATACTCACCTTCGACCAGCATAGGCTCACAAGCCATTTTCACTAGGTTCAATACCGCTTGTCGTTGGCTATCAACAATGGTGTCGCTAAAGAAGCCAATGTCTTCCAAAGCTCGGTTAAGAGCGGTTTCATCGCCTTCAATCACAGAGCGAAACACCTGACGATAGCCGTTACTGAATTTGTCGCTGTATTCTCGCGTCGCCCCAAAATCGAGCAGGCCGATCTGGTTGGTTTTTTCGTTGTAGAGATAGTTAGCGAAGTTAGGATCAGTTTGCACCATCTTGAGTTCAAATAGCTCCTTGAACAGCAGTTCAAGCAGACTCGTCATCACAAAATTGCGCGTTTCTTGTGACGCATGTTCTACCGATTCGACCGATTGCCCTTCAATAAACTCCATCGCAAGCACTGCATCAGAAGAACTCGGTAGATGAACTTTGGGTACAACAAAATGAGCATCGGCCTGCAGCGCTTGATGATAACGTATCGCGAACTGCGCCTCTCGCTGGTAGTCCGCTTCATCATGCAGCTGCTTTTTCGCTTCTTCTAACAAGCCCTTGTAATCCACTGATTCAGGAATCAATCCGACAACTTTTAATAAGGTGCCCACGTTATCAACGTCGCTATCGATGCTTTTTCGAATCCCTGGGTATTGCACCTTTACAGCCAGTTTATCGCCCGCATCGCTGTACGCTTGATGCACCTGCCCGATGGAGGCACTGGCGATAGGTTTGAAGTTAAACGCGATGTATTCCGACTTCCAATCAGCTCCCAGAGAGCTTTCCAGCACGTGGTTAAGTTGTTTAGAAGGGAGAGGATCAGCATCCGATCTAAGCCTGCTCAAGATATCTGCCAATTCAGGCTCAAGCACATCGCCAGCATCCATCGATAACATCTGCCCAAGCTTCATGGCGGCTCCACGCAAGTGCGCGAGCTGCTCGGTCAATCGTCCGATGTTTTGAGGTGTCAGCAATAAGTCTCGCGCTTTGGGGCGATTACCCTGCACTATCTGCTTTGTTCCTTCCGTTAACACGTTACCCGCAACACGAGTCGCCAAAGATGCAAACTTACCGAAGCGAGAAATACGGTGGGTTGGAATATTCCTTTCTTTTGCTGACATAAAAACTCTCTCATAGTTAACTGCTCTGTATACGAACAAAACCGTGCTTTGGATGATTGCCAAAACGATTATTTACATGAGCTCTACGCATCCCAAAAAGCGACACACTCAAATTGTGGAACGTTTATAAAATACCCTATCAAATCAAGGAGTCACTTGCAGTCGTTAATCCATGTGGTGATTGAAGCGGGGGACTACCTGAAGAAGAGGTAATTTTGCTTTCAAACAGGATCAAGGCATTGATGAAAGACTCATTTACCCGATCAGACCAGGCGCCGTAAGGCATTGAAAATTAATAAATCTATCGATTAGCGTTTAAATTTAAACAATAGAAATGTGATATTCAGTCACAGGCTTAAATTCTCTGTTAAATCCCTTTGCAAAGGTCGGAGATCTGACCTAACTTGAACTATGTGCAAGGTAGCATAACAGCCATTGGCCATGGATGGACGATGGCAAGATTGGAGTGTTGTATGGATTTAACGAACAAAGCCGCTCGCATTTTTATACCCGCTATTTTCATTATTGTCTTTTCAAGTGGTGTTGCTTACTACTTGTCTTACGAACATCAAATTAAAAATCAGATCGTGAGTAAGTGGTGTGTACAGCTTGAATTTGTGGTGAAGCAGATGGGAGAAGAGCTAAGAGATCAAAAGGCCTTCTTAAACAACATTGCGGAAAGAGAAAATTTTATAAAACGCGCAGATTTGAATCGAACAGTGTATGACGCGTTTGCATCAATCGATACACAATTAAGTAGCACGCGGTTTGACTATAACACCAACAATTCCTATTCGTTTGCGATCATCGATTCACGGTCCAATCTCATTGCAAGTTCAGTGCAAACTTTAAAACACCAATCAAACCAGCTTTTCCTTGATACAGGCCGCACCTATTTGTCTGATCCGAACAATTCAGAAAAGCTCTCTATCATCGATGGTAAACTCTACGCGATCACAGCTCACACCCTTGATGGTTACCCCGACCGTATTGCAGTTCTCATCTTACCGATTTCGGTATTCGACAGCTTCAAAGCCACATTAAAAGAGCAGTTACCATTCGGTTTTTCTTTTGATTATCGATTCTTGACTGGCGTAGAACGGAGCAAGTTTTCCGTACACGAATCAGAGCCATTAGTTGCCGCACTCACCAACTATCACGCCTTTGATAATCACGCCATGAAGATGGATGTGGATTATTCTGACGGCGTCGCTTTCAAACATACTGACCCATTTATCTCAGCCTCTTTGCATGTTTTCCCTGAGAACTACCAAAGCCAACTCAACCAAGCCAAGATCTCCATAGGCGGAGTCACCTTAGCGATTACACTGCTTTTGATTAGCGGCGGTTACTTTCTATTTTATCGTCAAGTGTTACAACCTCTACAGGCATACACCAGAGAGCTCAACACCCTAAAACCCGATGAAGGTAATCAAAAGAATAACGAAGACCAGATAGATCCAAGCTATCAATCGGTATTTGAACGCGTCAAAACTTTAGTAGAAACCGATGCACTTACAGGCCTCGACAACCGCACTTTCTTCATGCAGAACTTAAAGAAATTGCTATCAGAAGAACACCACGGTACCAGCTATCTTATCTATATTGATCTCGATAAGTTTAAAGCGGTAAACGACAACTATGGTCACGATGCGGGTGATGAACTTCTTGTACGCTTTGCCTCATCCACTCAACAAATTCTACAGCGCTCACGCGGACGTCTATTTGAATCTCATCTATTTGCTCGACTCAGTGGCGATGAGTTCGCGATATACACCTACGGTATCACGCGACTCTCTGACATTTTGAGCGTACTTGAAAGCATTGAAGCGCAGTTCGAATCCAACTTTTTCCTTGGAGATCAACGCTACCGTGTTGGCATCAGTCTAGGGGTGGTTGAAATCAATGAGCATAACGAGAACCTCACTACTGACTCTTTGATGATCCAAGCTGACAGAGCCATGTATGTCGCCAAAGAGTCTGACGCTCGTCACTACTTCTATAACTCCGATCTCGAAGAAGTGGTGGCCAAAGAGCTTTTGATTGAACAGACCCTAATCAAAGCACTCAACGAAGATGGGTTCAGCTTTTCATTCATGCCAATCATCAATGCGTCTTCCAAAACCTTGCGTGGGTTTGAACTGTTACTGCGCTGCCCTGAGCTCGCTCAGCAGAATATTGGACCAGACGAGTTTATCCCTTGTGCCGAACGCACGGGCATGATTCGTGACATCGATATGTGGGTGATCAGCAATGGTTTAATGGCAGCAAAACGACTGATCGACAGAGGAAATCGTTCACTCAAATTTGCGATTAACATCTCTAGCCTTGAGTTAATGTCGCCGGGATTTCCTGCCGATGTTAATCGCATGCTAATCAGTGCCGGAGTACCTGCGGAGAACATCGAATTTGAAGTGACCGAAACCGCATTTGTTCCCGACGAAACGACGGAATTGGATGTGTTGTTTGAATTGAAAAAGATTGGAGTCGACTTAGCCATCGATGATTTTGGTACGGGCTTTACGTCTTTCAATCAATTGATTCGCTATCCGTTCGATACCTTAAAAATCGACAAGTCGTTCGTTGATCAGATATTAAACAATAATCCGTCCAAACAAGAGATGGTGAATGTGCTCTATCGTCTCGCCAAAAATTACTCTCTCAAAGTCGTCGCTGAAGGTGTGGAAACTAAGGAGCAAGAAACCTTCCTCACCCGTTTAGGCTGTAACTACCTGCAAGGTTACTACTACGGCACCCCAGTTACGGAAGATGACGTATTAGCTCTGATAGCTAAGTTCCAGAGTGACTAGCAAGCAATAAAAAAGACCACGCGATGATGCGTGGTCTTTCGTTTAATAGGTGTGTCTAAAACATCAGTAAAGGACTACTTAGCGGAGTCGTCCGTTTTCACCGTATTGGTAATGCCTTCTAACTGCAATACAGGTGCTGCATCAATATCTTCAGCGTTCATCATCGAAGAGATTCGCTGCATTGAAGACAGCAACAAGCTTTGCTCCCACGGCTCTAGGTTCTGGAATTTATTAACAAAGTTGTCTTGAAGAGGTGGTGGCGCACTGTTTAGCAGCTCTTGGCCTTTTTCGGTTAGATTGGCGTGCACCTTACGTCGGTCTGCGACACTGCGCACACGCTGTACATAGCCATTTTGCTCTAAACGGTCGATGATGGTGGTCGTGGTTGCTTGACTCACATTGGTGTGATTCGATAACTCTTTGATCGTCACATTGCCCATCTCTTGGATTGCTCTCATTAAAATCAATTGAGGGCCAGTCAAACCATACTCTTTACTCAGCTTCTTCGAGTGTAAATCGATAGCGCGAATAATTTGGCGAATAGCGACTAAAATTTCGTCATGTTTGTCCAAGATGCAGACCTTTGTACTTATATGCTGTGGGTGATTTTACAGTACAACAAAAATCATCGCCGTCATACGGGCAACATGATAGAAATTACACTGTAAATTGATGGATTATTTCATTGATTTTTCCGCATTGTACTTATGTTCTTACTATTCTCAATCTTTTCTCAAACCCTAAACCTGTATAGCGTGGCACTTTTGTGAGATCACATAGGATAAGAGGCGGATTGGTATATGGCTGAGGTGCGTATCAGAGAGCCTATATCGGCTCTCTCGTTTGTCTGTTAAGTAGATTAAGCCGCATCGTTGAGCTGAAAGTCACCCGTGAGCGCACTATAGAACTCACTATCGTCTAGAATTCCCACGAGCTGCTGCCCCTCAACAAGCAAGATAGGGTAGTCACTCTGCTGCTTAAGTTTAATAGCATCGCGCATTCCAATCTCTGGGCTCGCCAATACCAGAGTCGACGGCTCGATATCCAGCGTGTCTACGTCCGACGGTTGCCACCTAAGAAGACTGAGGTCATTCTCCCCTTTAATGCTAAGAGCACCTTCAACTTCTTCTATCCACACATCTTTTGCCGTACATACTTTCCAGCTTTGGTCTTGCTGTTCTAAGTCAGCTAAAGGCTGCATCAAAGAGCGCCCTTTGAGCACATTCAGCGGGTTGGTATGAGCCACAAAGTCTTTCACATATTCGGTTTTTGGCTTCAATACGATCTCTTCGGGTTTGCCATGTTGAATCAGTTTCCCCGATTCCATTATCGCAATGTTGTTACCAATTTTTAAGGCTTCATCTAAATCATGACTTACGAACAAGATGGTTTTATTCAGTTTGTTTTGCAGTGAAATCAGTTCATCTTGCAACTGAGCACGAATCAGAGGGTCGAGTGCTGAGAAAGGCTCATCCATCAGCAAAATATCGGTGTCCATCGCGAACGCCCTCGCTAAGCCGACACGCTGCTGCATACCGCCAGAGAGCTCATGTGGGAATTTGGTTTCCCACTCAGCAAGACCAACCATTTCTAGCTGCTCACGTGCTTTAGCTCGGCGCGCATCTTTTGCCATTCCCTGCATTTCTAGACCAAAGGCCACGTTATCCAACACAGTCAGCCAAGGCATTAGCGCAAACTTTTGGAACACCATAGATACGCGATGAGTACGCAGTTGACGAAGTGTCGCTTCATCGCACTGGGCAAGATCGACCTGCTTTTCACCATCTTTCACTTCCAAAGAACCACGACTAATTGGGTTTAAGCCATTCACAGCGCGCAAAAGGGATGACTTGCCAGAGCCAGAAAGCCCCATCAACACACAAATCTCACCCTCTTGGATATTCAATGAAACGTTATCCACGCCAACCACTTGCCCTGTCTCGTCGATGATCTCTTGGCGAGACTTGCCTTGGTCGAGCCTTTCAAGTGCTAGTTGCGTATTATCACCGAACACAACATCGAGGTTTTTAATGGTAATTGCATCCATTCTTTGCTTGTCATGACTCATGATTAAGCCTCCTTTTGGTTCGGTGTTTTACATAGGCGGTCAAGAATGATCGCCACAAGAACAATAGCGAGTCCCGCTTCAAAGCCTTGAGAAATGTTTACAGTGTTCAGCGCTCGAACAACTGGTTTCCCTAAACCATCTGCCCCGACTAATGCAGCAATCACCACCATAGACAGTGACAACATAATGCATTGAGTCACACCAGCCATAATGCTTGGCAGAGCCGCAGGCAGCTCAACTTTCATCAAGAGTTTCATTCGGCTAGCACCAAATGCCTTGCCCGCTTCGACCAATTCTTCAGGCACCTTAGTTACCCCTAAATAGGTCAGGCGAATCGGTGCCGCGATAGCGAAAATAATGGTCGAGATGAGCCCCGGCACAATCCCAAGACCAAACAACACCAAGGTCGGGATTAGATACACAAAGGTTGGAACCGTCTGCATTAAATCAAGAATCGGCCTTAAGACTGTGTACAGCCAAGGGCGATGGGCTGCCATGATGCCGACTGGAACGCCAATTAATACGGAAATCGTTGTCGCCGCAAACACGAGGACAAAGGTTTCCAGCATTTCTTGCCAGTAGCCAAGGTTAAGAATGGTCAGCAGGGCCGCGACTACAAACACAACCAAAGAGATCTTACGATGTAGATACCACGCGAGAGCCGCGGTGATTAAAATCGGCAGAGCCGGCGGCATCCACTTAAATACATCCACCAGAAACAGAATAACCGTCTCTAGAAAAATCGAAATGGCATCAAACAGTCCCGCAGCATTGATCGTTAGCCAATCAACACCAGCTTCCATCCATTGACCGACTGGGATTTTGTTTTCAGTAATAAAATTCACAATATTGCCTTTGATTTTCGGTGAGTTGCCAAACGCAACTCACCATTTTGGAAATTAACGTTAAGCTTTTACTTGTTTCAAATAAGCAGACACGGCTTCTGAAGCAGATTCACCCTTCAACGTTTTGACGTTTTCAAGCCACGCTTCCACTTGTTGTGGGTTGCTGTTTAACCACTGTTGAGCAGCCTTGTTTGGTTGAACGTTTTGGTTAAGGATGGCTTCCATCAACTCATTTTCCATCTCCAGAGAGAATTCTAGATTTTGCAGAAGCTGACCGACGTTTGAACACTCAGATAAGTAATTCGCGCGCACGTTTGTGTAGACATTCGCGCCGCCGTAGTTCGGACCAAAGAAGTCATCACCACCGTCTAGATACTCCATCTCAACGTTGCTGTTCATTGGATGCGGTGCCCAACCAAGGTAAACAATCCATTGGTTGCGACGTGCCGCGCGTGACACTTGTGAAACCATGCCCGCTTCGCTCGACTCAACAAGGCTAAAGTCTTTTAGTCCAAATGCGTCTGAGTCGATCATCGATTGGATTAGACGGTTACCATCGTTACCCGGCTCAATACCGTAGATACGGTCTTTGAACTTGTCTGCGTGCTTAGCGAGGTCAGCAAAGCTCTTTACGCCAGCATCGTAAACATACTTTGGAACAGCCAATGTATACTTCGCACCTTCAAGGTTGGCACGCACAGTTTCCACAGTTCCTGCTTCGCGGTACTTAGCAATATCGCCTTCCATCGTTGGCATCCAGTTGCCAAGGAATACATCAATATCGCCATTCGCCATTGAAGAGTAAGTAACAGGTACAGACAGCAGATCTGTTTTAGTTTGATAGCCAAGTCCTTTTAGCAGCTCGGTGGTTACTGCAGTCGTTGCCGTAATGTCGGTCCAGCCAACATCTGCAAAGCGCACGTTCTCACACTGTTGAGGCTCGACGGCAGCGTGTGCGTTCAACGCCAATACACTGATGGCCGAAGCGGCTAATGTCTTTTTAGTCACGGTGCGGATAATTGTCATAGTGATTCCTTTTATTCTTCCTTTTCACCACGTCGATGTGGTTTCTGACTCATACTTTTTGCTCGGTCTTTATGCGCGACCGATTCTCGATATGTAATTAGCTTTCGTTGATTAATGCTCTTAACGGTTCGTTTTCGCGCTGAGTGTCTTGCCATTGAGGTGCAATCCAAACGGGTACATCGGTTGCAGCCAGTGGCGTTTTACCCAATATGAAATCCGAGGCGCGCTCGGCAACCATGATGGTTGGCGCATTCAAGTTCCCGTTAGGGATGGTTGGGAATACCGACGAATCGACCACGCGTAAGTTAGCCACACCACGTACTCGGCACTCTTCGTCCAGCACGGCCATTGGGTCGTCATTTGCGCCCATCTTGCACCCACAAGACGGATGGTAGGCACTCTCAACATTCTGTTTTACCCACTCATCAATCGCTTCATCAGTGGTGACATCAGCACCCGGTTGGATCTCTTCACCACGGAATTTATCCATCGCCGGTTGAGAGAGAATTTCGCGCGTCAGACGAATACAATCGCGCCAGTCCTGACGGTCTTGTTCTGTCGAAATGTAGTTAAAAATGATTTCAGGTTTCGCGTGTGGGTCGGCTGAAGTGATTGCCACTGTCCCTCGGCTTTCGGGTTTGTTCGGGCCAACATGGACTTGAAAACCATGACCATCAAAGGCCGCTTGCCCATCGTAGCGCATCGCTGCAGGCAAAAAGTGATATTGAATATTTGGCCATTTCAGACCTTTGCGAGAGCGAATAAAGGCACAAGATTCGAAGTGGTTAGTCGCACCTAATCCTTTGCGAGTTAAAATCCACTCTGCGCCAATCATGCCCTTGCTAACGAGCCCTAATTTACTGTTGAGCGTGATAGGTTCATTACAGTGATACTGGAAATACACTTCTAGATGGTCTTGTAGGTTTTCACCGACGCCACGGAGTTCATGCTTTAGCTCTACACCCGCTTTTTCTAGCACCGCTTTCGGACCAATGCCGGATAGCTGAAGTAGTTGAACAGAGCCAATAGAACCAGCTGAAGAGATCACTTCCTTCGATGCAGAAGCCGTTTGAACCTTGCCAGATTTTTCAAACTCAACACCGGTTGCTTTCCATGTTTTGGAGTCTTGCTCTAGCAATACCTTTCGAACCACCACGCCCTTAATAAGGGTGAGATTGGAACGCTTCAGTGCTCTGCGTAGATATGCGTTAGATGTGGAGGCTCGAACCCCTTTATCTACCGTCATATGCATAGCACCGAAGCCTTCCTGCTGATAACCGTTGTAGTCTTTGGTTTCTGGGTAGCCCGCATCTTTACCCGCATCAATAAATGCTTGATAAAGAGGGTTCAGTGCCATGTCGTTACCGTTACAGGTTCCAACAGGGCCATCACCACCACGATAGACATCACTGCCCTGATTCCAAGATTCAGCACGGCGGAAATAAGGTAGACACGCTTGGTAGTTCCAACCTTTTGCACCATGCTCTTCCCACTCGTCAAAGTCGCAAGCGTGACCACGCACGTAAACCATGCCGTTGATCGACGAGCTACCACCTAATACCTTGCCGCGAGGACAATGCAGTTGACGGCCATCTAGTCCTGACTCCTGCTGAGTCTCGAACTGCCAAGCATACTTTTCCGTGTTCATCGGGTAAGAAAGGGCTGTCGGCATCTGAATAAAAATGCTCTTATCCGTACCACCAGCTTCTAGCAATAAAACGCTATGTTGACCGCTTTCAGTTAGCCGATCAGCCAACACACAGCCGGCCGAACCCGCGCCGACGATAATATAATCGTAGCGTTGTTCCATGTTCTGTTCTCCGTGAGGGGTTAAGCGTTATGCATAAGGGCTGGCGTAGTCACCTAGCTCAATCAAAATGCTCTTGGTTTGGGTGTAGTGAAGTAGGGTTTCAGGGCCATTTTCGCGCCCAATACCAGAAAGCTTGTAACCACCGACTGGCATCTCTGCTGGTGAATCCCCCCAAGTGTTAACCCAACAAATCCCTGCCTGCATTTGATGAATAACGCGGTGAGCTCGCGCTAGGTTTTGGGTAAAGACCCCCGCCGCCAAGCCGTAATGGGTATCGTTCGCTCGGCGAATCACATCATCTTCATCGGTAAATTTGAGCACCGACATCACTGGGCCGAAGATCTCTTGCTGCACGTGGGGCATGTCGTCGTCGCAATCGACAAATACGGTTGGAACAACAAAGTTGCCATTGGCAAGGCCGTTGTCCGTCACTTGATAACCGCCAGTCAGTAGTGTTGCGCCAGACTGCTTAGCCATCTCAATCGCTTCAAGAACTTTAGATAGGTGTTGTTTGGAGATAAGCGCACCAATTTGCGTTTCGATGTCCATTGGGTCACCGACTACGAGCTTTTCTGTGCGCGCTTTAAGTTGGTCAACAAACTCTTGATAGATATTTTCATGAACATAAACACGAGTACCGTTAGTACACACTTCGCCTTGGGTGTAGAAGTTAGCGACCATGGCTGCAGACACTGCATCATCGAGCTTGGCATCATCAAAGATGATCATTGGTGACTTACCGCCAAGTTCCATGGTGACAGACTTAAGGGTCTTAGCGCTGTCAGTCATTACCGCTTTACCGGTACCGGTTTCACCGGTGAAAGAGACTTTGGCAATATCTGGATGAGCAGTCAGCATTTGGCCGACTCGGTAATCACCCTGAACAACGTTAAAGACACCGTCAGGCAGACCCGCTTCGGTAAAGATTTCCGCCAGTTTTAGCGCCGTAAGCGGGGTCTCTTCTGAAGGCTTGAACACCATTGCATTCCCCGCGGCTAATGCGGGTGCAGATTTCCACATTGCAATCTGAATTGGGTAATTCCAAGCACCAATCCCGGCACAGACCCCCAAAGGCTCACGACGAGTATAGAAAAACTGACTTTCGCTGAGCGGTTGCTGCTCACCTTGCAGTGTAGGTGCAAGGCCCGCGTAGTACTCGATCACGTCAGCACCAGAGGCGACGTCCACCTCAATCGCTTCCTGCAGTGGCTTGCCAGTATCTGCAACCTCAAGCTTTGCTAAGTCATCGTTTCGTGTTCTAAGTATTTCTACCGCCTTCATCAAAATACGACTGCGTTCCACAGCGGTCATTGAGGACCACACAGCAAAGCCGCGCTTGGCCGATTCAACAGCTTTATCGAGGTCGGATTGAGATGCTTGGCCAACAATCGCGATCGGCTCACCATTAGCTGGGTTAGTGCTAACAAAGGTTTCCCCCGAGGTCGCGGTAACGCTTTGTCCATCTATGTATAAAGAGTTCATTTCCATTTGAGTTTCTGACTTTGTCTATGTTTGGGCACTGTTGGCCCATTAAAATTATGAGATTTTTAGCGTACTAATCGACATTCAGTGCGTAGAACGTCAGCTGCTTATCGAGATAATCATTAATAATTGCACGAGCTTTGTTTGCATCAATACCTTCGGGGTTAAGCGTCCCACGCAACCAAATACCATCAATTAAGGATGCGATTCCGTGAGCAACCAACTCAGCTTGCTCCGGCTCTAAAAGAGCTTTTAGCTCGATAAGCAAATGAGAAATAAGGCGTTTCTCATTCACTCGCTGCAGCCTTTTAAGCTGAGCGTCATGCATTGAGTAAGACCAAAACGCCAACCAGGTTTTCGCGACCTTGTTCTCCGCTTGGTAGCCTTCGAAATTGCCGTTGATGATGGCATTGATTCTTTTTTGATGAGCATTGACGGGAAGCTCTTTCAGAGCATTGGTGATGGTTACCGACAACTGGCGCAAGATCTCGCGCATCGTCTCTTCAAGTAGCCCATGCTTGCCACCAAAATAGTGGTTGATAATTCCAGTAGATACGCCAGCTTCTTTACTGATCAAAGCAATACTGGCCGAGTGCAAACCGACGCGATCGATCACCGTCATTGTGGCTTGTACTAGCTGTGGTTTTCGGATATCTGGCATCCCAACCTTGGGCATTTGTGAGTCCTTTTATTTTTTATTGAACGTTCAATTAATTATAAAATGACAGAAAACTAGTTAGGGTTCAAATGATTATTTTAACAAAATGGTTACGATGCAGACCCAAAACCTAAAACAAATCACATAAAAACAAAGAGTTAACCAATCATTAGCACTCTAAATAAATAACCAAAAGATTTGAGGTATGATGTTTATTGGTCGATTGTTTTTGATAAGAGTTGTTCAATAATCAATCAGAGAACATTAAGAGACAATGCACAAAAACAGAGAGTACAACGTCGTACTCTCCGCTCGATTTGAAGTGAAACAATGATCAATTAAAAGGTTAGGTGATAACTGTTGCTCGGCTCTCCTAGGGAAATGCTCCACGTCTGCTCAGACTCGCTACTGGTCATCGGTACCCAGCGTACGTAGAGTGAGTCCCAGTTCGAATTGATCTCTAGCTCAACCTCATCGGTGAGATCTGGATAGATCGTCGTGATGCGCGAAACCGGATCTGGAATCGCTTCACCATCGGCTTTAACAAAGGCTGCTTTTGAGTAGAGGTGTAATGCTCCCTTGGTTTCCCCCAAATAATCAATCGATAAGGTGATTTTCTCACCGACATCAAACGAGAAGTCACGCGAAGCGACGATATCTTCTGCAGCAACGGTCGCAGTAGGTTGAGCCGTTGAACCACCGCCACCTCCGCCACCACCTCCACATGCGGTAAGGGCTAGAATCGCAAGTAGGCTGACTGATTTAATAGATGTTTTCATGACGCTCTCCTTATTCGCCCGTTGCTGATACAGAGGTACTTTCTACAGCGGTTTTGTACCACTCACCATGGCTCTCACCACTCGCTTCCACCCAATCATCAAAGGTTAGGTAAGCCTCACAAATGTCTGTGTATTCAATCGGGTGATCCCATTCGTCGCGAATGTTGATCGCCCAAGGCATATTGTTTTCGGTAGTAAATGAAGCAATATTGTCCGACTTGTCATCGTGAGTATTGAAGAAAGCGTTGTTCATGTCATTGGTACCCGCAAACTGTTTTAAATGAGTCTGCCAAGTGAACCCAGGAGCTTCATTGGTAAAGTCGCCGTGATACATGTACTTAGCGGCAAAAATGAACGAGTCGTAGGGAGGGTAGCCAACAATGTCACGCGGTACAGGAGTGGTGAACTCGACGTAGAGTTGGTATTGCAGTGCACCAACAGTTTGCGTCCCCAAACAGTCGACTTGCGTGCGATAGAAGGTACAACTTTCAGTAAGTTCACCTAGGTTTTGAAGGTCAACTTTAAGGTCTTCAGAGACAATCAACACCGCATCGCTAGTGCCTTGTTTCACAATCGAGTGCGTTACTGCTACACCATTACGCATCAGGGTTGCGTTAGCGATATTACTTGGATCAACACCCGGTAGATGAATACCATAACCGTTTGAAAATCCAGCTCCCATCGCTTGTAGGGTGTAATCAAAACTGATGTTTTTTAGCTCACGTTGGCCGTTTAGCTGTTCTGTTATTTGGTAACGCCAAACCACGTCATTGAAATCGTAGTCGCCCATCAATGGCCATCTATCCTCGAACGCGATCGTCGCATACTCATTGCCACTCGGATAAACAGATGTGATGGTGATATCACTGTCTTGCTGCACTAATGGCTCATACTTTGAGTCTGTCGAACCATCAGTGTTAACCCCATCAACCGCAGTAAACGGTGTAATTTCAACGGTAAATAGAAGGTCGTTGAAGTCATGATCCCCCCCCGTGCGGTGTAAATCTTCAAAACCCAAGACGAAGAACTCATTCTCTGTATCAATGAAGGCAACATTATGTCTTCGCAGGCTTGCTGTCGTTTCTGGATTGAGTTCAGAGTAGCTATAGAATGGCGTTCCCCAGCTGCCCAGTGATTCAATGTTGTTATAAGAACCCGACCACCCCCATCCATTGGGGATCACGAAGAACGCTAAGGTTTGGCCTGCCGTCAGTTCAACGTCTAAATCTATGGTATCCCCTTCGATCATCTCACCATCTGGTGCTTTTGAGCTGTTAGGAAAGATAATGGTGTGGGCAGTAATGTCATCGACCGACGCTGGCGGGTTATTGGTGTCATAAACAAAGTAGCCTAACGCATTGCGGTAGCCTGCCCCTTCGTTTAGAAACGTCACCTTGGCAGAAGCAAACGCTTCGCCACCCAGCTCATCATCAATATCGATGTTTGAGTAACGCTCTGGCGCGATGAAGGCACTGTTGACATAAGCCCCTTCGGGCAGCATCGAATAAACGTTGTCTAAAGTGTCATGGGGTAGTGTATCGGCTATCGAATAGGTGTCATTCGGTTTGCCTTTTGCGGAGTAATTCGAGCTGTCAGCGCCTGACTCAAAAATAAAATCTGACGTGGTAAGTGCAAGCGCTAGGCTGGGGATCATACAGCCTGCCGTGACCAGTGGATTCCATATTCTCATTGCGTTCCCTCTCTCAACTGACGGTAAATGTGTAAAGTAGAAGAGAGCAAGGATGATGCCTAAAAATTAGTCTTTTAATTTCATTAAGTTAGCAACATTGGAGAGAGGTTTCTCATTTTGAGAATGAAGTTGACGTCCTAAAAGAGACGAATCCGGAGAAGTATAGTTGGCTGTTAAAATAAAAAGCCGCCCGACTATTCATTGGGCGGCTACATTTCTATTCAATGAGGAGATTCATTACTGAGTTAAGTGTTTCATCAATCGCTCTGTTGGACGAACAATCGCGATGATCGATTCATCGTAGATCTTTGCAGCATCAGATAGAATCGCTTGGTAGGCGTTGGCGTCTGCTTGTCGAATTTGCTCACCCATTTTCGCTTTAGCAATCAAGGTTAACGCCAGATCGGCAACTTCGACGGTTTTCTCTGCCACCACCACAGTCTCTACCGAAGAGACATTGGAAGCAAAGATAGTTTCAGCGGCAAGTGCAGCCGACTTTGCTTGCTGATAATGCTCAGCAAGTTGATCCAATGCCTGTTGGTTGCCTGTCGCGACTTCGTTAACCAAATCTTGCATCTCATACACCGCGTAGCTTTCTACTGGCAGTGCATCAACAAAGCGGTTTAGGCGTTCATATTGACTGTACAAAATGCCCTTAGGCTCTGTTGAGTTCCACTTCTCCCAGTTGCGAGCATAATATTGTGCTGGCTCGGTGTACTTTGAAAGAACACGCAGGTCTTGGATACCTTGGTCTTTGGCAATGCGCTTCAACAACATATCGGCATCCGCGTGGTGACGCAGGCCTACTGAGATTTCCGACCATGTGTCCATCGCTTTCATACGTTTATACATACTGCGCTCATCAGTCAACTCAGCATCCGACCAGAAACGTTCTGCAATCGCGTAACTACGAGGCCATAGGTAGTTTTCTACCGTGAGGCTGTCTTTATTCTCTAGCCACATGGTGATCTCGCCACCTAAGATAAGATCTTTTTCTTTATCGGTGAGCTCTGCAGGGTAACCACCATTTGGCTCAGGGATTACACTGCCTTCGATATCACTGCTTGCAATCACTTCACCTGTCGTTGGCCAGCGCACGTTACCAATCAATTGGTAGCTGCCCTCAGAGAACCCATTTGGATTGAGGTTCAGGTTAAATTCCGTGTACGACATAAAGTTATCGAAGTGGCCGACAAAGGTTTTGCCCGGCACATAATCGAGGATATAAATCTCTTCGCGAGACTTGCCGTTGTAATCACTGAACGCACGGAAAGTACCGTCTTTAGCTTCAATGATAGTAAGCGTTCCCTTACGTGGACTGCCTTTAGAACGAGGCTTTTGCCATTGGTAAGTCACGAATTTCTCGCCACTGTGAAGCTTATCATCAACCGTGATTCCCGTTGGCATTGGGTCATTGCGGTAATGGTAGCTTGTTGGCTGAGGCTGGTCTAAGTAGTAGCCGGTAGAGAGAATGCCTGCGTAGCCCTCTTTCGCCGCACGGCCAATACTGTCGTGACCTTGCCAACTTTGAATCACGATAGACGTCGGCAGATCTTTATGCCAAATCTCATCCCACCCCGTCATCTTCTTGCCACGCTCTTCCAGCATCTTCTCAACTTTTACGTTGAGGTAAGACTGCAAACCGCGCTCGCCATCAATGCCGTTCTCTTGGATGAATTTCTGATGCTTTTCACTGTTAATCCATTGAGAGTAATTCGGCTCATCGCCACCAATGTGGAAGTACTCATCTGGGAACAACTCGGTCACTTCATCAAACACATCACCCAGCATTTCATAAAGCTCTGGGTTTAGAGGGTCCATCAATGGCTCAAACACGCCCCAGCCACGTTCTTGGTCATAGCTTTGACCTTCCCCACCCGACATTAAGCGTGGGTAAGCATGCGCCACAGCAGATGAGTGTCCCGGCAGTGAGACTTCTGGAATCACACGAATGCCAAGGTTACGAGCATACTCAACTAAGTAACGAACTTGGTCTTTGGTGTAGTAGTCACCATCGGTGGTTTCTGACCATAGACGCGGCCAAGATTCCGTTTGAATGCGAATACCTTGGTCGTCCCAGAAATGCCAATGGAACACGTTCATTTTCGCAGAAGCCATCGCATCTAACTGACGAATCAACACATCAAATTCAATAAAGTGACGAGACGTATCGTAAGAAACACCGCGCCACCGAAAGCGAGGTTCATCAACAATCGTAACGGCAGGGATATGGTAGCCAGTCGCTGTCGTTTCAACGAGCTGCAAAAGGGTTTCGATACCGTGAATAGCCCCATAAGGACTTGGGGCACTCAGCGTGATTTGTTCACCCTGAGTGGTGATCTTGTAAGACTCTACAGAGTCGATGTTTTGAATTTCAGACTTTGGAGCTGCGTCGATATCAATGATCAGATTTGCTTGGTCTGCACTATCAACCTGCCAATTCAGAATCGGAATACCGGTTTGGCGTACCAAACGGTCGACAAAGCGTTTTGCCGTGTACTCAACGCGATCAGAATTAAAGCCTTTGATGTAAACCTTGAAGTCACCGTCTACCTTTACTTGGCCAGCTTGTAGTTCAACCTTTTGTGGGTACGGCATTAAATTAAGATCGGAATTCGGAGCCATTGCTAACGCCATTGGGGATACTAGTGAACCTGAAATTAATAGAGACAATATAGTTTTTTTCATTATTAGTTTTCCTATATAACGGGGGGCTCTGTTTTGTTTATCGGAGGCGATTCACAAAACAGAATCATCAGCCACTGCTGCTGTTTGTCGTGAGCTCAAAGCCTATCGCCTATTAAAAACGAACGAGCCCACAAACGTATTACTGGCTAACCAGCTCAACCGCTTCACGAACCAGCACTGCAATCTCGTCCCACTGCTCGTTTTCGATCATTTTTGGAGAAACCATCCAAGTACCGCCACAGCACACCACGCGATCGACGGCTAGGTAGTCATTGACGTTATGCTTGCCGATACCGCCAGTAGGCATTAACGACACATCAACATAAGGCGCTAGCAGAGATTTCACCATGTTGATGCCACCAGACGCTTCTGCTGGGAAGAACTTCAAGAAGTTAAGACCGAGCTCCAACGCTTGCTCTACTTGGCTTGGGTTATTTACGCCAGGAACGATTGGCATGCCGATCTCTTGGCAACGCTTGACCGTGTTTGGATTCAAACCTGGCGCTACGATGAACTCACTGCCCGCTTCTTTCGCAAGGTCGATCTGCTCACGGGTTAATACTGTGCCAGCGCCGATACACATCTCTGGGTAGGCATCACGCATCGCACGAATCGAATCCGCTGCCGCTTCGGTACGGAACGTCACTTCTGCCACTGGTAGGCCGTTTTCAACCAACACTTTTGCCAATGGAATCGCGTGTTCCACCTTGTTGATTTGAATAACAGGGATAACTTTGAATTGCTTAAGTGTGTTGATCATTTCTTGAGACATAATAATTTCGCTTTATTTTTCTATTTTTTGATTAGGTGGTTCATAGCGCTTACCGGGATGATGGCGCCTGAATATTGAATAACGGTAGAAGCCAATTGGTGGCCGAGTTCAGCAGCTTCGGTAGCACTCTCGCCCGTTAAGCGTGCAGCTAAGTAACCCGCCGCAAAGGAGTCTCCGGCAGCGCACGTATCAACAACGTTCGCAACAGCTGTCGCTGATACGTAGTTTTCTACTACCTTGCCGCTTTCTACCTGAACAATTTTGCATGGCTCACAGCCACGTTTGATAACGATCTCTTGGCAGCCCAAGCGAAGACAACGTTGTTGAACGCTCTCTGAGTTACCCCAAACAAGTAGGTCGTCGTCTTCGGTGATCAGCGCGATGTCTACCAATGGCAATAACTTGGCGTACCAATGTTGGGCTTGGTCAGTCGTCCAAAGTTGTGGGCGATAGTTGTTATCGAAAATCACCTTACCGCCTTGATTTGAGAATACGCCAATGGCTTTCAACAGGCGTTCACGTGAGGTGTCATCTAAAATCGCGATGCTGATGCCGCTAATGTAAACCGCGTCGACTTGTTTCTCTGTCAGCGCGATTTCAAGCTTATTCAGGTCGTCAGTTTGGAAGTAAGATTTGACTGCCGCGTCGTTGCGCCAGTAATGAAAGTGTCGTTCACCAGTCTCATCGGTTTCGACCATGTAGAGACCAGGAAGCTTGTTCGCAATGCGCTCTACGAAATTGGTTTGAATACCTTCTAACTGCCAGCTATCAATCATATTTTGAGACAGTTCATCACTACCAAGACCTGTCGCGTAATGCACTGATAGGTCTTTATTTTGAGTTAAGCGAGAAAGGTAAAGCGCGGTATTTAGCGTGTCACCGCCAAACTTTTTGGTTAATGGAGAGCCGCTGATTTCGAGCATACATTCGCCAAAGAAAACAATATTGAAATGAGAAGATGCAGGCATAGCCGATCCTAAAATAGAAAGATAATTTGGGGAAAAGGCCCTGCAGACAAGCAGGGCCAGAACTTAGCAAACCCGTTGTGGAGACTAGGTTTAGCTTGTTTGATTTGCAGGGCGTTGAGGTGCAGCTTCCTCTTCAAGGACGCCAGTCTCAGACATTTCCATCTCCATCAGAGCACGCTCGTCATCAAGAATCGCTTTTGCCATTTCAGGAGTCACTTGGTTAGCTGGTGTGCATAGGCTTACTACCACACCCGCTGTTAGTGCAAATAGACAAGATGGAATCACTGGGTTGCCCCAGAAGGCTGTTAGGTCTGCGCTTAGCATTACAGTGAAAGAAGCGATAGAGGCGCCAACCAGTGTTGCAATCGCACCCTGCCAGTTGTAACGGCTCCAGAAGCGTCCCAACATACCGCACACGAACATGCCTGACATTACCGTTGAAATCATCTTAGTGATGTAGCCAATGATGTCGTTTGACGTCAATGCGAACAGCAGTGCAAAACCAATCACCACAACCAAAGCTAGGCGAGAGTAGTTCATCATTGATTCTTTGTTTGGTACACGGCCTGTGAACATCACGTATACGTCACGCAGTAGGATAGATACACCCGCAATCGCATCTGAGCTTGCGCTCGACATGGTTGCAGATAGGCCAGCGATAAGAACAATCATGCCAACACCAACTGGAAGTACCGTTGCTGCAATGTAAGGGAACGAGAAGTTAGGGTTATCCAACGTTGGGTCGATAGCGTGTGCTGCCATACCAATGATCGCTGGAATGATAGAGAAGAAAAGGTACAACACACCAGAAGCCACGAATGAACGACGGATAGTTGAAACGTCTTTACCAGAGTAAATGCGTTGGCGGAATGAAGGCGTTGCCAGAACACCAACACCGATAACCACAGCCAGAGAAACAGCAGGCAGAATGCCTAGTTTATCGATTGCTAAAAAGCTTGTAGCAGCAGGGTCCATCGCAGCGTAAAGGTTATCCATGCCACCAATATGGTTCACAGACATCACCGCCATCAAGATGAAACCAGCAAAAAGGATGATTGCTTGGATAGTATCGGTCCATACAACCGCTGTGTAACCACCGATAACAACGTAGATAGTGAATGCCGCTGCAATAATGATCTTCGCAAGGTTCAGGTCGATGTCAGCAATCCACGCTAGGTACATGCCGCCACCTAGAATGTGTGCACCTAACCAGCCGATGGACGCGATAAAGATGAGTAGGCCAACCACGTTTTTCACGATTCGGTTAGCACCCACGTAATACGCGAGCTCTTCACTCATTGTCATGAAGTTCAGCTTACGAACCGGAGCAAACCATAACGCAAGCAATAGGATGCCAACAGCACCGCCAATTCCGTATAGAGCACCCGCCCAACCATTTGCGTAGCCGAAGCCAACCGCACCCATACTTGAACCCGTACCGACCATCGTCGCTACTGTGGTACCAAGTACTAAAAATAGTGGCAGGCCACGGCCGCCTAATAAGAAATCTTCGCCAGATTTTTGATTACGCGAGACAAACCAGCCTAACCAAATTAAAAAACATACGTACACGCCGAAGCCTGTTAGAAAAAGAGTGCTGTTCATTTGACACCTCTCAGTGAAATATTAAGCTCATTCCAGAGCTTTTATTTATGATTCATTCATTTTATATTTCATATAATTGCTTTATTTATTTTGTATATTTTAATTAAAGCAATTTTTATAAATGTAGGGTGAGAGTATTAAGGAATAATAACAGGGATGACTACGCCCCAATACTCTCTAAGTAGGTTATTGTGATTAGGTTATTACTATACGCGGTCAGCGCGGTAGCAAGTCACATCTACTTCAACTTTCACGTCTACAACTAGGTCACACACCATGCAGATACGTGCCGGTGGGTTAGCTCCAAAGAACTCTTTGAATACCTTATTAAAAGATTGGAAGTAACGAGAGTCCGTTAGTACAACCTTTACGTGTACTACGTCTTCTAGGCCGTAGCCAGCTTCAGTCATGATATCGACACAGTTTTGGATTGCTAGGCGAGACTGGTCAATAATGCCACCCTCAACTACTTCACCATCTGTCATCGGTGTCTGGCCAGAAACGTATAGGAAACCACCCGCTTCTGTTGCGCGTGCAAATGGTAAATGTTGTCCGCCTGTACCTGTTCCGCCTTCAACACCGTAACGTTTAATAGTCATTTTTTAACTCCACTTCTTTATAGATAATATTGGTTGTTTTCCAATATATTTAAATTAATTCGTCGTTTTATTTCCGTTGATTCAGTTAATTACGATAAATAAAAACGCCAGAACGATTATTTCTTACTTTTCCTTTTTGGTAAGTTAACTCACCATTTACAAATACACTTTCTATTCCTTCAGCAACTGAAATAGGATTTTCAAATGTTGCTGTGTCTTTAATATTGTTTGGATCAAATAAAACCAAATCAGCAAATGCACCTTGGCGAATTTCGCCTCGTCCAGACAAGTTGTAACGCTCTGCCGACATTCCCGTCATTTTGTGAATCGCCTCTGGTAGCGAGAACAGATTTTCATCTCGGCAGTAGTGGCCTAACACTTTCGGGAAAGTACCCCACAATCTCGGGTGCGGATGCGGGTCATTAGGCAAACCATCGGAACCAACCATGGTCAGCTTGTATTTCAAGACGCGTTTTACGTCGTTCTCATCCATACAGTGGTAAACCGCACCGGCTGGTTGAAGCGTTTTCGCAGCGTCCATCAGTGGTAGGTTCATCTCATCAGCAATCTGCTTAAGGGTTTTGCCTGCATGCTCTGGTTTTGCTTCAGACCAAGTGATGAAGATATCGAAATCGTCCGTCACCTGTTTCAAATCTAATGTCGAAGAGCTCGCTGAATATGGGTAGCAGTCGCAAGACACGTCTTGGTGCTCTGAAACCTTGTCCATTAAATCAAGCACTTCAACTGTTCTGCCCCAGTTGCCCGCACCTGCACATTTAAGGTGGGAAATAACAACCGGTACTTTTGCGTATTGCCCGGTCTCAAACGCCTCTTCCATCGCGCTTAAGATCTCTTCGAATTCGGTACGCATATGCGTGGTATAAATACCGCCATGACTAGACAGCACTTTTGCTAACTGCATCACTTCATTGGCGTTCGCTTGCTTCGCACTTGCGTAAGCCAAGCCTGAACTCAAACCTAATGCGCCTTGCTCCATCGCTAAATCAAGGTTGTTTTGCATCTCTGCAATTTCATCTTCCGTTGCTGTGCGTTGTAGGTCGTCCATCACTTGGTTACGCAGCGTCGTGTGACCCACTAAGGCTGCTACGTTTACTGCAGGCTGTGCTTCCTTCACCGCTTGTGCATACGCGGCAAAGGTTGGGTATTTGAAATCAGCCTGCGCACCTAAAAGGTTCATAGGATCTGGTGGATCACCCGCTAAAACCGTTGGTGAGGCACTGATACCGCAGTTACCAACAATCACGGTTGTCACACCTTGGCTGATCTTTGGTATGCAGTCTGGGTAACGAATGACGTTGGTGTCGTCGTGTGTGTGTACATCAATAAATCCAGGAGCCAATGCTAAGCCTGCTCCCTCAATTAACTGGCCACAATCTTCATGATCAATGCTGCCAATTTCGGCAATTTTTCCATCAAGGATTGCTACATCGGCACAAAACGATTGTTCGCCGGTGCCATCGAACACCTCTACATTTTTAATTATCGTATCGAACAACATTTCTCACTCTCTCAATCCACTCTGTTGATGGAGCTATATTAAAAATCCAGCCGATTATTTTCAGTGACAAAACACACATAATATTTTAATTTGTGTGATAGTTTCTATCACAAAACAAACACAAGATAGATTTAAACATTAAATAACAACCACTTAAATCATGTTAGGGATCAGCAATGAAACATAACCCTGCACAAAAAGATGTTATAAAGTATCAAAAAGATTGTTTCGTCTTGACTGAAAGAGGCCAAAAAGGGAGAGCAGTATCACAAACTGAGAACGGTGTTTATCGACTGGTCGATGAAGATATTTCGCTTCCGGTAGCAATTATCAAACAATCAGCCTTAACCAATAATCTGAATTGGATGCAATCATTCGCCGATCATCATCAGGTGAAATTATCACCACACGGCAAAACATCGATGACGCCTGATTTCTTTCGTCAGCAGCTAGAAAATGGTGCTTGGGGAATTACTGTTGCGACACCTGCACAAGCAGAGATTGCGGCAATGGCGGGTGCAAAAAGAATCATCATGGCCAACCAATTAGTAGGTAAAACCAATATTGCGATCGTTGAACAACTTATTCGTGAGTTCAACGTTGAGTTTTACTGCTGTGTCGATTCACCAGTAAACGTAAAGCAACTGAGTCAACACTTTGCTAACACCGAACAAACGCTAAAGGTTCTGATCGAGTTTGGCGTACCAGGCGGGCGCTGTGGCTGTCGCTCACCACAAGAGGTTCTTGAGCTTGCGCAAACCATTCAAGACGCGCCTGCACTTTCTCTTTCGGGTATTGAGGTGTACGAAGGTGTGATTCATGGCGACAATGCCGAGCAAGACATTCGTACCTTCTTAAAGCAAGCACTAAGCTCTGTCGAAAGCCTTGCATCAGATGGACTGCTCACAGGACAACCAATCATCACTGGCGCGGGATCGGCTTGGTATGATGTGGTGGCAGAGTGCTTGGCGAACCTAACCGATTACTTGGCGATCATCCGCCCAGGTTGTTATGCCATTCACGATACTGGGATCTACCTAGATGCTCAAAGTAAGGTGTTGCAGCGCGCACAAGTAAACCAAGGTTACGCGTGTGAACTGGGTGGGGATTTAGAATCTGCACTTGAGGTGTGGGCGTATGTTATCTCTCGTCCAGAGCCAACCAAACTGGTGATTGGGCTAGGTAAGCGTGATGTGGCCTTTGATGCTGGATTACCTATTGCTGAACGCGGATATCGCAATGGCGAAGCTATTTCAGTAAAGGGCCTGACAGCAACAGCCGTGATGGATCAACATACTTTTGTGGAAACGGACGGCTCTTCAGAGATTGAAGTGGGTGACATGATTGCGTTCTCAACCTCACACCCGTGTTTGACTTTCGATAAGTGGCGTTACATTGCTATTAGCGATGACGACTATCAGGTCACAAACTGGGTAGAGACCTGCTTCTAGCTCGATTTTTCAATAAGCTAGAATCAGCGAAGCATTCAGATATACTAACGGGGCTAAGGCTTAGCCCCATCAACAAAGGATCAGGATTCTTGAGTTTAGAAGTAGATATCATTTCACAGATAACGGAGCGTTTTCCCGCTCTTCGTGATGCCGAGAAAAAAGTCGCCAAGCTAATCATGGATGACATTGATTTTGCCGCCAAAGCCAGCATTACAGAACTCGCTGAAAACGCGCAAGTCAGTGAAGCTACCATTACACGTTTTGCTAAGGCGATTGGCTGTAACAACGTACGTGATATGAAGATCAAGCTTGCTCAAACCCTAACGGTTGGCCAGCGCTTTATTCTCGAACCGGTCAACCAAACTGGCTATCAAGGTATCTACGAATCGATTAAGCAGAGCCTAGACATCAACCGCACTCTATTCAAAGAACAAGATGTTGAAACTGCGGTAAACTGGCTGCACAACGCCAGACAGATCATTGCAATCGGCATGGGTGGCGGCTCAACTATAGCCTCTCAAGAACTGCAACACCGACTATTTCGTTTAGGCTATCCAGTGGTGTCGTACAATGATGGCTTAATGTCACGCATGGTTGCCGCAACAGCCGATGCCAATGATGTGATGGTGATGATTTCCGCGACAGGCTTTACGCCCGTTATCACCGAAACCGCCGAGTTAGCGAAGCAATACGGGCTTAAGATCATCGCAATTACGCCACAAGATACACCATTGGCAAACATTGCGGATATCTTGTTACCTATCAAGCACATGGAAACAGATTTTATCTACAAGCCATCGGCATCTCGATACGCAATGCTGGCGTTAGTGGATGTGCTTTCAATGGGCATGGCAGTCAATCACAAGAACCGCTCGCGCGACAAACTGCGCCGCTTGAAGGTTGCTTTAGACTCCTACCGTGGTGGAGGCGACCGACAGCCTCTCGGTGATTAGTGCTAGCCATCACAACGTCTTAGTAAAGCGAACCTATCACAAACAAAAACTCCGACTTAGCGTCGGAGTTTTTGTTTAAGTAGAGAGTCAATTTTAACCCCAATCGAGGATTTGCCAATTTGGCCTGTCGGCTAATGCTCGTAAACGTGGACACGGGTTAACCAAATAGGTGTAGTCCGCATATTCACAAAGCGGTAAATCATTGATCGAGTCTGTGTAAAAATGAATGTCAGAGTAGCGCTTGGACTGCTTTGCAATCCACTGCTCTAAGCGAGTCACTTTACCTTCTCGGTAACTCGGTACACCTTTTATCTTCGATGTATACCGCGTTTGTTGCTCGACCAGATCGATCCCTAACGCATGCTCTATGCCCAGCTTTCTACCAACCACTTCAACCAAGAAAGTCACACTGGCAGAGATGATCAGCATGTCGATTTCATCGCGCTTTAACTGCTCTATCAATGGCAGGGTCTGCTTGAACAGATTAGGTAGAACTTTGGTGTCAACGCACTCCTCAACCAAGGCATTCACCTGTTGTGTCGTCATATCAGCAAGCGGCTGCATGGCGAATGTTAGGTAATCTTCCATATCCAGCTTACCTTGGGTGTAAAGACCCATAAGGCGCTGATCTTCTTCAACAAAACTTGCATCACTCGCAATACCTTTTTCGACTAAGAACTCATTCCACATCATCGCAGCATCGCCGTTGACTAGGGTTTCGTCCATATCAAAAACATACAAAGGCTTAGGCATCTTAGGCTCTCACAGGTTCAATTTCATTTAGATTAAACAGCAACTCTAACTCACTTCCGTTTGCGAGTAGACGCTCAGAGGAGCGATTGAGAAGGTCGACGGTCAGCTCACAATCATCCACATCCACTTGGTAGCGAATCACGTTGCCCAGCAGTTGATGATTGCGGATGGTCCCCGTTTTCGGTGTTGAAATGTGGGTACCGTACTGTCTGCCCTGCTCTTTCACGTAAATTGACTCTGGGCGAATTGCCACCTTCCAGTCGGTATCAATGTCGAAAAGCTGTTTGGCTTTATTCGCTTGAACCAAGTTGTAGTGGCCCATGAATCCGGCAACAAACTCATTAGCAGGTTGAGTGTAGATCTCTTCTGGCGTGCCCGCTTGCACGATCTCACCTTTGTTCATCAAGAAGATGCGGTCAGACATGATCATCGCCTCTTCTTGGTCGTGAGTAACAAAGATGGTCGTCAGATCCATCTCTTTCTGAATATCACGGATCTGCTGACGAAGATGCTTACGGATCTTTGCATCCAACGCCGATAGCGGCTCATCCAACAACAGAATACGCGGCTTCACCACCAACGCACGCGCTAGAGCAACGCGTTGACGCTGACCACCTGATAACTGATGTGGATAAAAACTCTCTTTGCCTTTTAGATCCACTAGCTCAATCACTTTGGCCACTTCACGTTTAATCTCATCGCCCGATAACTTTTTCATTTTCAGGCCAAACGCGATATTTCCCTCTACCGTCATGTTTGGAAACAGCGCGTAAGATTGGAAGACCATACCAATACCACGCTGCTGTGGTGCTTGATGGGTGATCTCTTCACCGTTAACCCATATCTCACCACCATCAACAGGATTCAGACCCGCCAAACTGCGCAGCAAGGTAGATTTACCACAACCACTGGGGCCAAGCAGGGTAATAAACTCGCCTTTTTCAATCGTAAATTGAATGTCTTCAAACACGGTGTTGTCACCGAAGCTTTTCGTTAGATTGTGTGCGTTTACATAACTCATTATTTGACTCCACGGCTAGATCGACTTGCCATCCAAGTCAGTAAGAAAATGAATAGGAAATAGGTCATCACCAAGGCAGACGTGAAGTGGCCGCTGGTTTGACGCATGTTGTATAGATAGATTTGTAACGTCTCGTAGCGGGTTCCGACCAAGATATTGGCAAACACGAACTCACCCAATAAAAACGAGAACGAGAGAAACAGTGATGCCATTAACCCCTTCTTGAGGTTTGGCAGAATGATCAACAAAAAGGCCTTGGTGGTGCTTGCTCCTAGTAGATGCGCAGCGTCCATCAGGTCTTGCAAATTGATCGCCTGAAAACTGTTGGCAATCGCGCGATACATAAATGGCAGAGCGATGGTGAAGTAGGTACCAATCAAGATCCAAGGTGTGCCAATCAACGAGATTTCACTGTCAGCATAAAGCTGCAACAGCCCAACCGACGAGACGACTGGAGGCACTGCAAACGGCAGCAAGATCATGATGTTCATCAGCTTATCGAGCTTAGGGAAGTAGTAGAACACCACAAATATCGCCGGAAGAATCAGCACCACACTCAATGTTAGCGCCGCAATACAGATAAACAGCGAACGACCAAAGGCTTGCAAGAAACGCGGGTCTGTCAACAGGCTAATGTACCAGTCTAAAGTAAAGCCATCAGGCAGTATGGTCGCTCCCCAACGAGATGAAATTGAATAGATAAAGGTGGCTAAGATCGGAATCAGCATGATGCCAACAATCGAGAAAACCACCATTTTGTGAAAGCGCGTATTAACGTTTTGCATTAGCTTTTCTTCCCTGCATAACTCTTACTGATAAGCCATTGGTTAATCACGGTAATGAATGCCAACATTGCCATCAGAATCACTGAAATCGCCGCTGCCAGATTAGGCTCAAGGAACAGATCGCCCGAGACCAAGCTTGCGATTCGAATGGTTATCACGTTGTAGTTACCTGAAGTGAGTGCATAGACACTGGCGTACGCGCCGATCGCATTAGCGATGAGAATAATAAAGGTGCCAAATAGAGCTGGAGATAGCACCGGAAGGCCAACCTTGAGCCAATATTGCCAAGTTTTCGCGCCAAGCAGCGCCGAAGCTGCTTGCCAGTCATCGCTCAATGCATCAAAGGCCGGATACAACAAAAGCACAGCCAGTGGGATCTGGAAGTAGATATAGATCGCCAGCAATCCCCACTTTCCATACAGGTCAAAATCCCCCAACAAGCCATATTGCTTAAGCAGCAACGTGAGCGCGCCGTTGGTTCCAAGGATGATGATGAAAGCGAAAGAGAGTGGGACGCCAGCAAAGTTGCTGCTCATATTGGTAAAAGCGATTACCCCGTCGCGAATTCTGCAATCGACACGGCGCAAAGAGGAAACCAACAGTGTCGCGATCGCTAGGCCGAACACACTCGACCACAAAGATAACCAAAGGCTGTTGCTGAATGCTTGCATCATGAAGGCGGAGTCAAACACCTCAATGTAGTTTTCAAGCGACAGTTCGCCTTCATAAAAGAAGCTGTTGATAAGCACCCAAACCATAGGCGCCAATTGGAACAGATAGAAAAACAGTGCAAATGGAGCTAGCCATAGCACAGGCTTAAAGCGCTTAAACCAAGACCGCACAGGCTTAGACGTATTGGCTTTGAATGAATTCGGTTTTTGCGTGATGGCAGGACTGCTCATAAGGCTAACAATTCCTGAGTGTAAGATTTATTGTGTTCTAGGTTGAGGAGCTGACACACGATACCGCAGATATCAGTCTGCTTAACTTGGCACTCTTGGTGAGTGAATTTGTCGCCAATCACAAAGAAAGGAACTTCACGCTCTTCGGCCAAAATCCCACCATGAGAAAGGTCGTCATTCATACCGTGATCGCTGGTAACAATGACTTGATAACCCTCTTCAACCCAACCTTTAATGTAGTTCGACAGCAAGATATCGGCGCCGCGTGCACTGTTACGATACTGACACGAATCTAAGCCATACTTGTGGCCCATATCGTCGATGTTCATTGGATGAATCAACAAGAAGTCTGGCTGATAAGTTAAGCGCAGATACTCAGCATCAAGAAACAGCGCCTCGTCAGGGTAGTGATCCCAGTGATAGAAACAGCCGTGTTGAATATTGAGCGTTTCATCGTGAGTAAATCGATCGCGCACAGGATCAAATGGCGCGCGGTTATACAGTTCACTCACCCAGTGATAAGCAGCCGCAGCGGTGGTTTTACCCTGAGCTTTGGCCAAGCTAAAGATCGAATCATGGTTGGAAAGACGGACAATCTGATTATTAACAATACCGCTCTCTACAGGGCGGACACCCGTTAGGATGCATTCATAAAGTGGGCGTGACATCGAAGGCAGCTCACACTGCATCGGATAAAGCGTCGCTCGTAACTTGGCTTGTGATGGCGTCAGATTATTTTGCGAATCGCTTTCGCTGGTTGGTGTGTTGCTCAGTTCTAGAAGACCGTTAAGGTAGCCCATGCAATGACGAGCTACCTGATAATTCAGTCCATCTAGAACAACAAGGATGACCTTATTGCTCATGACTTATTCTCTTGCTAACAAACGGAACTTATTGCTGATGAATCAGAACGCTTTCTTGCCATTGACGTGGCAGACGACGTGCTGATTTTTCCCATGCAGAGAAGTCAGACACAGGGTGAACATTGCCGTACTCTTCGTTGGCAATGAGCTTATCCTGTACCGATTGAGGCAGAGTCACATTGGTACGGATTGGACGCGCATAACCTTCTGCTAGGTTGATCTGACCTTGGTCGCTGAAGATGTATTCGCGAGCCAGTTTCGCCGCATTTGGGTTTTTCGCGTATTTGTTGATGATGGTGGTGTAACCCGAGATCACTGAGCCATCTTGTGGAATGTTAACGCTGAAGCGCTCGCGGTCGATTTTGTCACGGTAGTTCAACGCGTTGAAATCCCACATGATCGCGACTTCAACTTCACCCTTTTCTAGGTTCGCCATGTTTGGATCTGTGTATGACAGACGGCCCTGTTTTGCGAGTTCAGCGAAGTACTTGATCGCCGGTTTTAGGTTCGTTTCATCTCCGCCATTGGCGAACGCTGCCGCCAATACCGCGTTATTCGCCTGTGCTGCAACGCCTACATCCCCAACCGTCACCTTGTAGTCACCCTCAAGGATATCGCTCCAAGACTTAGGTGCATTTTTCACAAGATTATTGTTTGAGATGAATGAGATAGTGCCAGTGTACGCCAGAGCCCAGTGGCCATCTTTGTCTTTAGCCCACTCAGGAATGTCGTCCCAAGTTGATGGCTTGTATGCTTGAGTCACATCTTTCTTTACCGCAACGCGTGCAAACGCAAAGCCTACATCACCGATATCTGCAGTCGCATTGCGCTTCTCCGCTTCAAATTTTGCGATCTCTTGAGCCGAGCTCATATCAGTATCTTGGTGCTTTAGCCCGTAGTTTTCCTTTAGGTCAGCCCACGTGTCTTTCCAGTTAGCCCAACTATCAGGCATACCCACACTGTAAACTGCTCCCTCTTTTTGAGCCGCTTCTACTAGTGCATTTAAATCCGTGTCAGTAGCCATTGCTGGCATTGAAATGGTCGCTGTCATCAAGGTTGCACCAATCAATTTTGATGGCGTTACGATTGAGCGGCAAAGCAAAGTTTTCATTGTCTCTATCCTTCTGGACTAGGTCAGTAAGTTCACTTTGCATGCTAAAGGGCAATTGTTACGGTTTATGACAACTTCCTTGACAGTTCGAATGCATTTATATGGCAAAACTATTTCAACAGCGCGACATTTAAGCAGGATTAGCTGTCACATTACTGTTAAACAGCCGACTTATACTGGTAACAACAACGAATCATGGACTAGATCAGCGATGAGAATGCCGGGCAACAACCACTCACAAACACAATTAGGAAAAATCAAACACAGTATCCGAGAACAGATACAGTCTGACATCTACAAACAGGGGCAAAAACTCCCTTCAGAGAGAGAGCTCAGCGAACTCTTTTCGACTACGCGCATCACGCTTAAAGATGCGCTTATCTCGCTTGAAACCGAAGGATTAATATACCGAGAAGATCGACGCGGTTGGTTTGTGTCGTCTGAGCGTATCCGTTACAACCCCTTATCACGCTGCCACTTTCATCAAATGATTCGAGACCAGAACCGGATTGCCGAAACTCGACTCATCAACACTCGCTCTGAAATGGCGGCCGGAGAGTACGCCAAGGCACTAGAAGTCGAGGGGATTACTCCCATTCATGTCATTGAAAGACTGCGCTACATCGACGGTAGAGTGGTGCTATTTGTTGAGAATGTACTGATCGCCAATCTATTTCCAGAGATCCTCTCGAACGATCTCCGGATGTCACTCACCGACATCTATAAACAGAGTTATGGCTATGAAACCCAGCGTTCACGGTTTGATGTGATACCCACCTCAGCGCCAGCACACGTAGCTAAAGCACTCAATCTCTCAGAGGGTCAACCGGTACTAAAAATTTGCCGAGTCAATTACAAGCAAGATGGCGAGCTGATGGATTGCGAGTTTGAATATTGGCGCCCCGATTCGGTGATGATTCACATTGATAGCATTGGTTAACACAAGATAAGGACAGAGGACGTATGTAACCATTGGTTATAAAAGGTATAACCATTATTCACGTTTGCTCTATATATCATATGCGGTTAAACCATTTGTAAAATCAATCGCACTTCATGAAATTCCAGTCAAAAATCATTATTGCTTCAAGCCTGCTCTTTGTCACCGTTGCTTCACTCGTCGGTTATGTTCAGCAACAAGCCACAAATTCGACCTTTCAAAGCCAAGTAGAAACCAGTGTCCATGAGCTGACAAAAAGCATCAGTTTCACTGTGACCCATGAGCTTCGCGCAAAAAGAGAGCTCGTTAACTCCGTAACGCACTCTTTAAATATCATTGACGCTTCAAATCGCCAGTTGGCCCTAGAGGCGATCTCAACGCCTTCGCTCACAAAGAGTTTTCAGGCTGTAGGCATTGGCTACGAGCACGACGGTTCCCTGATCTCAAATGATGGTTGGATCCCAGAAGCAGGTTATGATGTGCGAAATCGACCTTGGTACCAAGAAGCTAGCCACTCTAATGACATAGTAATCACAAGACCTTATATCGATTCGTCGACCAATCAGATGATCATTTCCGTTGCCTCTTCATTGGTTGATAAATCTAACCAATTTATCGGCAACGTCGTGTTTGATGTCTCTTTGAAACCGTTGGCAGAGCTGATTAATCAAACCGATCTATTTGGTTCTGGCTACCTGTTTATGATGACCAATGATGGTACGGTCATCTCGCACCCGAACAATCACTACAATGGCCACTCCTTTTCAGAATTTGTTCCGGGTGTACATCTAAAACAAGGGGTCACAGAACTAGAACTCAACGGCGTAAAACACCTGGTCAGTTTGAAAAAAATTGAAGGGGAAGATTGGTACATCGGAGCTGTCATTGATGAACAGAAGGTCTTTGCCGACCTCACTAAGTTAAGCACTGACTTACTGGGTCTGACTGGTATCTCCCTCATCCTTGTTACTCTGTCTTTGTACTGGGCGATTCGCTATCTGTTTAGACCCATTGATGATTTGAACGCCGCCCTTGAAAATATTGCGTCTGGCGACGCTGATCTTACTCAGCGCTTAAAAACGGATACTGATACAGAGTTCGCCAAACTGGCGCACAACTTTAATCACTTTATTGCTAATCTACAGCAACAAATGTTGGACTCAAAAAGTGTCTCGACCACGCTACAGAATCACGCTGAGATGACACAGTCTGCGTCCTTCGAAACCGATCACCATATCAATCATCAAATCGCAGAACTGAATAGCCTTGCGACGGCGATAGAGCAAATGGCCGCTGCAGCGCAAGACACCGCTGAACATACTCAACACGCTGCTCAAAATGCCACAGAGGCGGATAAGAACGTATTGAATGGAGTGGATGTCGTCGTCCAAACCGAGCAGTGCATTCAAAGGCTTTCTTCTAACATGGCGAAAGTGTCCAACCAATCTGCCACCTTAATCGCCGCAACAGACAGCATAGGTAGCATTCTTGATGTCATCAGTGAAATTGCGAATCAAACTAACCTACTCGCATTGAATGCAACCATTGAATCAGCTAGAGCTGGTCAAGCGGGGCGAGGTTTTGCTGTCGTTGCAGATCACGTGCGTTTGCTGTCTCTTCGCACTCAAGAATCAACGAAAGAGATCCACAACAAAATCCAGCAGCTTCGTTCAGGTACCAGCCTGATGGCTGAGGCGATTTTAGTGAGCGAACATGACGTAACCGATGCTGTGGAGTGCGCGCGACAAGCCAGTACAACCCTGCACTTGGTAAAAGAAAATATCAGTAATATTTCTGAATTCACTGGGCAAGTAGCAACAGCGACAGAACAACAAAGCTTAGTGTCATTTGAAGTGAGTAAGAATACGCAAAAAATTACCAAGCTCGGGCAGCAAGTCATCGCTCAAACAGAAAAGACCAATCAGCATATGAATACTCAGCTTTCTGAAATAGCTAAGCAGCAACGTATTCTCGAACGCTTTAAACTTCAGAACGAAACAAAGGCACCGCAGTGTTAAGCATTCAATCCCTACTTGAAGACGAACAAGGTTACACGCTTTCACTTGGAAGGTATCAGGTACTTTCCGTGTTTCAACCGATATATGAGCTTAATCAACACACCTTGATTGGGCATGAAGCTCTCCTGCGTTGTACCGACGCAGGAGGTGAGAGTATTTCGCCTGAGCAGTTGTTTAATTCAAACTTATCTCGGCTCACACGCATAAAAATGGATCTGATCGCTGCCACGCTACATGCAATTAACTATCGAAAATACAAAGATAAGATCTCTGGTAAGTTGTTCATCAATTTTAATCCAGCAAGTATTGCGTACCTGCATCGACACCCAAGAGTCTGGCAAACCATGTTCAATTGTGTACAGCAAAATGATGCTAGCAACAGCCGTTATGACTTTTCAAACCTTGTTATCGAGGTCGTTGAACAAGTTTCTGATTCACGGATTCCATTAGAGCAGCAACTTGCTCAGCTGCGCAGTCACGGGTGCCTTCTTGCCATCGACGACTTCGGTTCCGGAAATTCAGACCTACCTAGGGTTCAGCAGGTTAATCCACAAATCGTCAAACTCGACAAAAGTATTTTGCGACAACTTCGCAACCACCCTGTTCAATCTCTCCCGGACATCAAAGAGAGTTTCATGCTTCATGGGCGAATGATCGTAATGGAGGGCGTCGAAATGTCTTCCGACCTGCAGATAGCCAAACAAGTGGGTGCCGAATGGGGACAAGGCTATTACCTAGGAAAGCCTACCCGAAACTTTGGGCTTTCCACCATTCGCTAAACGAACCCTCGACAACCCTGCTCCACAAACCATCATTCCAGCCAACGCACTCAAAACCTTAAGATGATGTAGAAAATGGTCACCCCAACAATATACAAGCAAATCAGATTTATAAAAAACACTGTGCAATTCAAGTTCGATTTCGCTATTATCGGTGTGAGTTATGAATAGAGTTGGATTTTACGATGAGAGTAATTGCATCATTATTGTTAGTGTTTTCGGGATACGCACTAAGTGCAGAGAGTTCGGATGTATTCGATATAGATTCAATTCAAAACCTGACGACTCAAAACTCACCAAGCGCGCCACCGCAACAGCATGATTGTCAAAGCATCGTGTGTAACAGCTACGCTCCTTCCGATGCGACCTCACCATCTCACGACTACAGTAATATCACCGTGGTTAACGTGCCTGAAAGAAACTCCAATGAAACCTTAGATGCGATTGGCAGTGCTCTCTACATCATCGGTGAAATCGGCTTTGCAGAAAATCTATCCGAGCCAGATTATCGCAACAATGCCCCTAACTGATTGCGGATAGAAATCAGAGTTTGAGCCGCTAGTTTTCGGTTCGCCAGCAGTACATTTAATCAGGCATCACAACAATGCCCATCGCTTCAAGCAGCTGGTCTTGCTGCCACTCTGCAATTTGAACTCCTGTCATATCTACTCTTTTCGGGTTTAATCCTTCAAGCTCAACATGGCATAGGTTCGCACCTTGAAAGCTAAATTGAGTCCAAGCATCCTCTGAAAAAACACCGCGGCTCAAGTCCGACTCTTTCATCGACGCTCCCACCAAATGCGCACCTATCCAACGATTTTCAAACAGTTCACACTTCTCTAAGTTGGCGCTCTCTAGGTTTGTATAGGACAAATTGCAACCAGTGATATAAGCCGAGCAGAAGAAGACTTTCTGCGTCACGTAGTTGGCAAAATTAGCTCGATAGAAATTCGCGCCTTTTAGATCGCAGTTCCTGAATTCAATACCAAAGCAATTGGCATTACTGAAGTTGGCCATCGCGATCTTACAGTCTTGAAAGCTAGCATCTCTCAGATCAGCAAAGTGAAACTGGCACCCTTCCATGTCGGAAGTTTCAATAAACTTACAATGTTTAAACGTGGTTTCTTTTAGCTGAGCGCTATGAAAGTTACACTCCAAAAAAGTGCAGGACTCAAAAGCCAAATAACTAAGGTCTTGATGAGAGAAATCGTGCTGATGATAAGTGTGGTTTTTGGTTTTCATGGCCGCTCCTTATTTGCGTCCCCGAAACGTAACATTGGTTCACTACCAAGTCACGATTTTAAAAACCTTTAAAAACAAACATTTAAAACACCCCAAAATCGCCAATTTAACGCACCTAGAAGCGTCTTTAACAGGGTATTTTTCAAATTTCCCTATGCGCCTTTGCAGAAAAAAGTTTAATCAAACAGAGAGACATACAGAAAGCAGCGATACTCAAGAGTTCTCAAACATTAATAAACTCGTGAAAAGCCACATTTACATTGTAAATCCGCACAAAAAAAGAGCACTTCATAGTGCTCTTTATTAATTAAAATGAATAAGTTGCGTTACGCGACTTCAAGAATGATCTTCTCAAGCTTATCCAAACCTTCGCTAAGAACCTCAGACTCGATCGTCAATGGTGGTAGCAGGCGAATTACGTTCGCTTTCACGCCACAAGACAACAGAATTAACCCATTCTCTTGTGCCTTACTGATAACGGCTTTAGTGAGATCTTGCAGAGGTTTACCCGTTTCAGGACACGCAAACTCAATCGCCATCATCGCACCCGTAGTACGGATTTCACCAATTGCCGGTACAGATTCTTGAAGTTTCGTCATACGAGCATTAACCACTTCACCAATGCCCATCGCTTTCGCACACAACTGCTCTTCTTCGATAATTTTGAGTACCTCAAGACCAGCAACACAGCCTAGTGGTGAGCCTGCGTATGTACCACCAAGGCCACCCGGCAGTGCCGAGTCCATCACATCCGCTTTACCTACCACAGCAGAGATAGGGAAGCCGCCTGCGATGCCTTTCGCCATCGTCATCATGTCTGGTTCAATGCCTAGGTATTCCGTAGCAAACATTTTACCGGTACGCGCAAAGCCAGTTTGAATTTCATCGGCAATAAGCATGATGCCGTGCTTATCACACACTTCACGTAGCCCTTGTGCAAATTCAGCAGGTGCTTTGTAGAAACCGCCCTCACCTTGCACAGGTTCGAAGATGATCGCAGCTACGCGCGATGGCTCGATATCGCATGCAAACAGGTCTTCAAGCGCTTGCAGGCTCTGCTCCGTGCTCACACCATGAAATGCATTTGGGTAGGGTGCATGAAAGATCTCATTCGGGAAAGGACCAAAGCCCGCTTTGTATGGCGCAACTTTACCTGTCAGACCCATCGTCATATTTGTACGACCGTGGAAGCCACCTTTGAATGCGATAACGCCACTACGACCAGTATGAGCGCGTGCAACTTTCACTGCGTTCTCTACTGCCTCAGCACCCGTGGTTAGGAAAATCGCTTTCTTTTCGCTATCGCCAGGTGCAAGTTCAGTCAGCTTTTCCGCCAGTTCAACGAACGAAGCGTAAGGCGTCACCATTGCACACGTGTGAGAAAAGTTATCCAGCTGCGCTTTTACAGCTTCACTGATGCGCTTATTCGAGTGGCCGGTATTGGTTACTGCAATCCCTGCGGCAAAGTCGATGTATTTATTACCATCTACATCCCACACATGCGCATTCTCTGCTTTCTCAACGTAAAGGGGATAAAGTGCGCCCATACCTTGAGCGATTACTTGGCTTCTTCTTTGGTGTAGTTGTTGGTTTGTCATTGTCTTGTCCTTAAGTTAGTTGCCGCCAAAGCAGAGATATTTGATGTCCATGTACTCATCGATACCTTGTTTTGCCCCTTCACGCCCGATACCGGACTGTTTTACCCCACCGAACGGAGCCACTTCGGTAGAAATCATGCCTTCATTAATGCCGACCATGCCGTACTCCAACGCTTCTGCGATCTTCCAAACGCGATGGATGTTTTGGCTGTAGAAGTAAGATGCGAGGCCGTAAATGGTGTCATTTGCCATCTCGATCAGTTGCTCATCGTTATCGAATGCAATCACTGGTGCGACAGGGCCAAAGATCTCCTGCGAGACAATGTGCATGTCATGAGTGACGTTCTTTAGTACAACCGGCTGCATGAACAAGCCATCAAGGGTCGCTACTTCCGAAACAGGCTGCGCGCCTTGTTCAATTGCGCCATCAATCAGTGCTTGAATACCCGCCTTCGCTGATTCGCTGATCACTGGGCCAATGTTCACGCCCTCATCTAAACCGTTGCCGACCTTAAGCTGCTGTACCGCTGCATCAAATTTAGTCACGAACTCATCGTAGACTTTGCTGTGAACATAGAATCGGTTGGCACACACACACGTTTGACCTGCATTACGGAACTTCGATGCCATCGCACCTGCAACAGCTGCATCGATATCTGCATCATCAAACACAATAAATGGCGCGTTGCCACCAAGCTCCATTGAGGTACGTTTAATATCGTGCGCACTCTGCTGCATCAAAACACTACCGACTTGTGTAGAACCCGTGAACGAGAACTTACGAATCAGTGGGTGAGAGGTAAAAATTGCGCCGATCTGACGAGAGCTTTCACCCAAAGTCACCTGCAGCACATCGTGAGGAATACCGGCTTGGTACGCGAGCTCCGCAACAGCAAACGCAGATAGAGGTGTAGAATCCGATGGTTTGACGATGAAGCTACAACCCGCCGCCAGTGCTGGCCCTGCCTTGCGAGTGATCATTGCAATTGGAAAGTTCCATGGCGTGATCGCACATGCGACGCCTATCGGCTGCTTAATGGTCACAAGACGCTTGTCACCACTTGGGGCTGGAATCGTTTCTCCGTAAGTGCGCTTGGCTTCTTCGGCAAACCATTCGATAAAGCTCGCACCATAGAGTACTTCACCCTGCGCTTCTGCTAGCGGTTTACCTTGCTCTAGCGTCATTAAACGGCCAAGGTCTTCTTTGTTTTCAAGTAGCAGTTGATACCACTTATTCAACAGAGCAGCACGAGCCTTCGCTGGCCTTGCCGCCCACTCTTTTTGCGCGACACTCGCACGCTCTACACCATCTAAAATGGCTTGCTCTGAAGAGATAGGGGCATAACCCAGCACTTCACCAGTCGCAGGGTTAGTGACAGCAATGCCCTGGTCTTGGTCCGACACCATAAACGACAGCAATGTTTGGTTGTTAATTTGTTGCATGGTGATTCCTTTTGACAGCTAAACAATACCGCTCTTCTCTGACTGATTCAGTCACACGCGGCTATTAGTAATTTTAATTGATGAAGGTTAAGCAGGGATCTGCTGGGTAATACAATGAATATTGCCACCACCCAATAACACCTCACGTGACGGGATCCCTATCACTTGATGCTCAGGCATTGCCTGTTGCAGTATCTCTATCGCCTGCGAGTCGGTTGTATCATCGAGCAGAGGTAAAAAGACATACTCATTTACGATAAGAAAGTTTGCATAAGAAGCACTTAGCCTTTCTCCAGCGTCACGCACCATGCCTTCACTCTTATCGACACCGCTGGCTTCAGCCTCGCTGTAGTGCAAAGGCCCCGGCAATGGCAAACGAATCACTTCAATGTGTCTACCTTGCGCATCAGTTTGTGACTGCAGCGCTTGTTCGGCTTGACGTGACAGTTCGAACTGTGGGTCACTTGGATCATCAGTCCAGCTCAATACCACCTTACCCGGCGCAATCACGTGCATCAGATTATCGACATGACCGTCGGTCTCATCGTTAAACAATCCCTTAGGAAGCCAGATGACTTTATCGATACCAAGATACTCTTTGAGGTTCGCTTCTATCTGTTGCTGACTCATCTCTGGGTTACGCCCCGGACTAAGTAAACACTCTTGCGTTGTATAAAGCGTGCCTTCACCGTCGGTATGAATGGCCCCCCCCTCCAGAACAAACGGAGCGCGATAGTGGTCAAGACCGATGATATCGCACACCGAACTCGCCACTAGGTCGTCTTGCTGCCAGTTATCGTAAAGGCCGTTGTAGTCACCGCCCCACGCATTAAACTGCCAACTGACACCACGACGAACACCTTGGGCGTTCACTACGACCGTTGGGCCTATATCTCGCATCCAAGCATCGTTGTATGGGATCTCGACCAGTCGCACATCGGAGTGAAGAAGAGCACGAGCTTTATCAAACTGCTTACAGCTAACCGCCACACACACCTTGGTTACTTCCGAAATCGCGTTGGCAATGCGAGCAAAGGTCTGCTGTGCAGGCAGCGCTTGTTCACGCCAATTATCTTTTCGCTCAGGCCAAGCAAGCCACACTTCACTCACCGGTTGAAACTCAGCCGGAAAGTAGAAGCCATCTTGTCGAGGCGTGGTTGATAGCTGCATAGTGCCTCCTTATACCGCCAGTTTGCCTACACTGCCGTACAGATCTGGTCGACGGTCGCGGAATAGTCCCCATGAGTGACGCGCCTGTGTAGTTGCAGCTAGGTCTACCTCTGCGTAGATGATCGCTTCACCTTCACGCGGAGCTTCAGCGAGCTTGCCACCGGTATGGTCAGTGATGAAAGACGAGCCGTAGAAGGTTGTTTCAATGCCATCATCGACTTCAGTACCTACGCGGTTTGACGCAATAACTGGTACCAAGTTCGCCGCTGAGTGGCCCTGCATTGTGCGTTGCCAATGGTCACGAGAATCTAGGGTTGGATCTTGCGGTTCGCTACCGATGGCGGTTGGGTAGAAGATTGCTTCTGCACCATGCAGGGCTAAGCTGCGAGCCAATTCTGGGAACCATTGATCCCAACAGATGCCTGCACCAAAGGTACCAAACTTGGTCTTCCACACCTTAAAGCCAGTATCACCCGGGCTGAAGTAGTATTTTTCGCTGTAACCCGGGCCATCTGGGATATGAGATTTTCGGTAGTTGTCGAGTACCGTGCCATCCGCATCGATCATCACCAAGGAGTTAAAAAAGGTGTTACCCGCTTTTTCAAAGTAGCTTACCGGTATCACCACTCCTAGCTCTTTAGCCAGTGCGCTCATCTCTTTAATCAGTAAACAGTTCTCGGTCTCTTCAGCCAATTCGAAGTACTTTGCTTCCTGCTTTTTACAGAAGTAAGGCGCTGCAAACAGCTCCTGTGGCAGAATCACGTTAGCGCCGTTACTTGATGCCTCACGAATCGCTTGCTTGGCTTTGTTGAGGTTATCTTCCAGATCCCAGCTCTTAGTCAGTTGTAAGGCTGCAAATTTCACTACTCTACTCATTCGATGTTCCTTATCTGTATCTGGATTAGATAGCCAGTTTGTCTCTTAGGTTGTAATACGCTGCACCCACTGCTGTGAATGGGATTTGGAAGTGGCGGCCGCCTGGGAAGGCATAGTGTTTCAATGCGGCGAAGGCATCAAATCGCTCTGCATGTCCGGTTAAGGCTTCTGCCAATAGTTTGCCTGCTAGGTGAGTACAAGTTACGCCGTGGCCGCTGTAGCCCTGCAGGTAATAAATGTTGTCGTCGAATGCGCCAAACTGAGGCATACGCGAGTAAGTTAGAAGGAAGTTGCCCGTCCAAGTGTAATCAATCTTGATCCCTTTCAATTGAGGGAAAACCTTCTCTAGCTTAGGACGAATCAAGGCTTCAATATTCTGTGGGTCACGTGCGCCATACACCACACCACCACCAAACAGTAGGCGCTTGTCCGCACTTAGACGGAAGTAATCCAGTAGGTAGTTGCAGTCTTCAACACAGTAGTCACTTGGCAGCACCTGCTTAAGTTGCTCCTCAGTAAGCGGCTCCGTCGCCACCACTTGCGTGCCACATGGAATCGCTTTGTTACTGATGTTTGGTGCTAGGCCGCCAAGGTAAGCATTACCTGCTAGTACAAGGTATTTGCACTTCACGCTGCCCTGCGCCGTTCTCGCCACTGGGTTTACACCTTTTTCTAATGACGTTACTGCAGATTGTTCGAAAATTTGGCCACCCAAAGAGACAAACGCTGCTGCTTCACCAAGAGCCAGTTTCAGAGGATGGATGTGACCACCACGCATATCGAGTAGACCACCCGTGTAAACCTGGGTACCGACTGCCGCTTCTACCTCATTGGCATCAAGCAGAGTCAGTTGATCATTACCGTAGCGCTCCCAGTTTTTCTTGTGGTGCTCTAAGCCTGCTAGTTGCTTTTTGTTCAGTGCCGTAAACAGGCCGCCACGTTTGTGATCACACTCAATATCGTACTTATCGATAAGGCCGCGAATAATGTCGCCACCCTCAAAGATCATGTCACACAGTGCTTTGGCTTGGGGTTGGTCGTAACGGCTTTCAATCACGTCAACATCTCGGCTGTAGCTGTTAACGATCTGACCGCCGTTGCGACCGGTTGCGCCAAAACCAACTTTCGCACTCTCTAGCACTACCACTTTGAAGCCTTTCTCTGCCAAGTGCAGCGCTGAAGATAAACCAGAAAAGCCAGCGCCAACCACACACACATCACATTCGATGTTGTCTTGAAGTTGGGGGAAATCTGGCATGTTTGGTACTGAGTGCGCGTAAAACGAGTCCGTATGCTTATTCATTGTTCTATTCCTTTATTATTCGTCAGCAAGCTTAAGGGTGTAGGCGAATCCAAGTGGTTTTGGTTTCAGTGAATTTCTCTATGGCATGCAGTGATTTATCGCGACCATTACCACTCATTTTGAAGCCACCAAATGGGACAGTCATGTCACCTTCGTTGTAGTTATTGACCCAAACCGAACCCGCTTGAAGTTGCTTTGCTACGCGGTGAACGCGATTAATATTGCTGCTCCAAAGAGCGGCACCTAGGCCATATTTCGAATCGTTAGCAATGGCGATCGCCTCTTGCTCATCTTTGAAAGGAATCACGCACAATACAGGGCCAAAGATCTCTTCTTGCGCGACACGCATTTTGTTGTCGACGTTGTCGAGAATAGTCGGCTCAACAAAAGCACCTTTGCCATCGACATCACCACCACAGCGCAGGGTTGCCCCCTCGGTTTGACCAAGTTGGATGTACTCCAACACCTTGGCTTTGTGCCCTTGGTCGATAAGCGCGCCCATAGAACAAGTGGTATCCATAGGATCCTTAGGCGTAAAGGCTTTAGACGCTTCAATCACTTTTTCAACAAATTGATCTTTGATGCTTTCATGAACCAGCAATCGAGTCGCCGCTACGCACACTTCGCCTTGGTTATAGAAACAACCGCCCGCCGTTTCTGCCGCAGCGCGGTCAAGGTCGTCACAGTCTTCAAAAACGATATTGGCATTCTTGCCGCCCGCTTCAGCGAAGACACGCTTTAGGTTGGACTCACCAGAGCGAACCATAAGTTGACCAGCAATGCGGGTTGAACCGGTAAAGGCAATACAATCGACATCGTCGTGTTTCGCAAGAGCATCTCCAGCTTCATGGCCAAAACCGGTGATCACTTGAAATACACCGCGTGGTAGGCCGGCTTGGTTAGCCAGTTTGCCAAGGAAGATCGCCGTCAAAGAGGACTTTTCTGAGGGTTTGAGAATAACGCTATTACCCGCGGCAAGCGCCGGGCCAAGCTTCCAACAGGCTAGCCACAACGGAAAGTTCCATGGAACCACTGCAGCAACAACACCAATCGGTTGGTGAGAAATGTACGCGTGAACATCTTTTTCGGTTGGTGCGACTTCGCCGTAGACTTTATCAATCGCTTCAGCGTACCAACGCAAAGATCCAGCTGCACCCGGGATGTCTGTAGAGACACTATGGTTGATAGGTTTACCGGTATCGAGCGTTTCTAATAGAGCCAACTCTTCACGGTGTTCATCAATAAGGTCGGCGAATAAGCTCAGAACCGCTTTACGGTGAGATGGGGCGCTGTTGCTCCATTCACCCGCTTGAAAGGCTTGACGAGCGCATGTTACCGCAAGATCAACATCTTCTTCTTGGCAACGAGCGATCTCCGTAAGCGTCTCGTCCGTTGCTGGGTTAACGACATCAAGCATTTGGCCGCTGATAGCAAGCGTATACTCACCGTTAATAAATGCTCGATTCTCGATGTTTAGACTGTTTTGTAATTCAATCCATTGTTCTTGGGTTTTCATACGCTCTCCTTGTTATCACAACAAGGCAAGGCCCACTTAGAATGTGGTTGGCGTATGCGCGCTTATCATTCGACAAGCCTTGTCTGTGTGATTTGTAAACTTGTGCGGCTGAGTGGTATCAATGACGTACGACTCGCCTTGTTTAAGGACATAAGATTGGTCTTTGTACTCAAGCGTGATTTCACCCTCAAGAATGGTCCCGATCTCTTCGCCTTCATGTTTAATTTCTGCCGCACCGGTTGTGCCATGTGGGGCATACTCTTCAATTAAAAACCCGATGACCTGCTCTTTACTGCCGTTGGTGACTAACTTCATTGAAACGGACTCACTGCCCATTTCCACCAACTCATCAGGGGTAACGACCACTTTTACTTCATCGCTCGCAGGTTTTTCGAAGGTGAAAAACTCCGATAGCGACAACGAAAAAACGTTCACTATTTTTTGCAACGAGCTCACTGAAGGGCTGACCTTAGCGTTCTCAATAGAGGAGATGGCACTATGTGTGATGCCAGCTCGCTCGGCTAATTCTCGTTGTGACAATCCATGTTCTTTTCGTAACTGAACAATATTTTTACCAATCTCTTGATTGTCCATTTATCTGGCTCCTAACTTATAGAGAGGCAGCCATCATAAATTCTTTGAACAAAATTTGTGAGAAATGATTGGTTTTTGCTTTCCATTCTGGGTGCCACTGCACGCCAACAAAGAATTTCTGCCCTGGTAGGCTGAATGCCTCCACCAAACCGTCAGGCGCTTTTGCCTCTACTTGAAGTTGTGGTGCCAGTTGGTCAACACCTTGATTATGAAGGGTGTTCACTTCAAAAAAGACGGTGGTTTCCCAGTGATTCTCTGTCAGCCATTTCTCAAATAGGCTCTGCTTTTGCACCAGTACCGCATGTGATGGTGCGTATTTCTCTTCAAAATCGTCGACTTGGATCTCTCGATGGTCATTAAAACCTGAATCGTGAACCGCAGGATTTAACGAACCACCCAACGCTACATTCATCTCTTGAAAGCCTCGGCAAATCCCTAAACAAGGGATGTCTTTATCAATCGCTTTGCGTAGCAATGAAAAAGAGAGCTCATCTCGCGCTTCATCTTTCTTTGCTTCTTGATGCGTCGCGTTGTAGTAGTGTGGTGCGACATTCGAGTGACTTCCCGGAAATAAAAAGCCATCACACAACTCTAGAATTCGCTCGATATCTTCACTCGACATATCTGGCGCTAGCATCAGTGGTAGCCCACCGAAATCTTTTACTGCCGCTAAGTAGAAGTCGTTAACAGCTTGTATTTGATAGCCACCCAACTCTTTCGCGCAGCTAACAATTCCAATAATGGGTTTGCTTTGTGTAGACATGTTACTTCCGTGCTCGATTTATTTAACACTTACACTACAAACCATGTACAAAATTATCAACACCGATGTTCGATATTCTGACCAAATCGTGACCAACGCCTCCTTTTTGGTCAAAAAAACAGCTAATTTTGCTCATTATATTGAGCAAAAACCGATCACCTGTTACAAAATAGTTAACAAAAACATCTTTCATAAAATTTACAACTTGAAAGAAAATCAAAATAAACCATTGTATTTTAAGCAAATAAAACAAAAATCTTAGACTTTAGTCTTATCAACACAACTAAATTGTTTATTTTTTGTTGATTTAAGTTTGCTGTACAGAGGCTAGTTGGAGAACTCAATGGAATCGTATCTACAGGAAGTTAAAAATTTTCGACAAAAATGGCCCAACATCGAGTTTGTTGATCTCATTTTCACCGATATTAATGCCACACCAAGAGGAAAAAGAATTCCGGTCAGTGCACTAGAGAAGTTAAGCAAAGGAGTAGCGCTGCCACTTTCTACTATTACTCTCGATACCAAAGGCAATGTGGTGGAGAGTGCAGGGCTGGGTGAAGACTTAGGCGAGCCAGATAACATCTGTTTCCCGGTTGCCGATACGTTGATGCCAACGGCGAAAGAAGAAGTCGGTCAGGTATTACTGAGCATGATGGACGAAACAGCAGAGCAGCCAAGCCCGCTATTCATTCGTAATATCGTCGAAGACATGCTCGATAAACTGCACGCTAAAGATCAGTACCCATGCGTAGCCTTAGAACTTGAGTTCTACCTCATCGACAAAAAGCGTGGCGAGATGGGCGCGCTGCAAACCGCGATTAACCCAACCAAAAAATCACGCGAGAAAGATACCGAGGTGTATGACTTAGACGGCCTCGATGACTATGCTGATTTTCTCTCCGACCTTAACAAGGTCGCACAAGAGCAGGGGTTGAATACCTCTGGTGCACTCTCGGAATCCGCTCCGGGACAGTTTGAGATTAACTTTAACCACTCAAAAGACGTGCTCAAAGCGTGTGATGAAGTGATCATCGCCAAGCGTCTAATCCGCCAGGTTGCCCACCAGCACGGTTTTGATGCCACATTTATGGCTAAGCCATTTGGCGACCAAGCCGGTAATGGCATGCACATTCACCTTAGCTTAGTGGATGCACTCGGCAACAATCACTTTAGCCAAGCCGATGGCGAAACCAGTGACCTCTTTTATCAAACCATGGCTGCGATGCTAGCTCAAACATCCGACTCCATGGCATTGATTTGTCCTAACGTAAACTCTTACCGCCGCTTTGTTCCTGGCGCTTACGTACCTACGAAAGCCGACTGGGGAGAAAATCACCGTGGTGTTGCTATGCGTGTGCCCATCAGCGATAGTAAAAATCGCCGAATAGAACATCGTATAGCAGGAGCTGACGTTAACCCTTATATTCTCGCTGCAGTAGTACTTTCCGCGGTATTAGCGAGTGAAAACTATACCAAAGACCAATGTCCTAAAGCCCTCAGTGATGATGCAATTGACCTACCACTGCGTATGTCAGAGGCACTCGACCAGCTAGAACGCAGTGAGCTGGCTCCGTACATCTCTAGAGACTTTATCGATTTATATTTAGCTTGCAAACGGAGTGAACTCGCCGACTTTGAACGCGAAATCACCCCATTAGAAATCGAATGGATGTTGCACTCAGCATAAATAAAGGAAATATACGTATGACTACGCAAACCAAGGCGTTGGACGCGCCGCTGAAGATCAACACTCAACACATCATGGTATCCCTATTGGTGGTGGCGACGTTCGTGTTCTTCACTTCAATTGGATTGAACCACCAAGAAGGAGAAGCTTACGGGTGGATGAGTTTGCTTCCAACGGCTCTGGTGTTGGTGTTCGCACTCACGACACACCGCACCGTAGAGGCACTATTTAGTGGCACAATTGCTGGTGTGCTGCTATTGAACCCTGCCGAAGCAGTGGAGCAGATCGTTGGCATCTCTATGGATGTGATGATGAACGAAACCATCGCATGGATCGTGCTTGTTTGTGGCCTAATGGGCGGCTTGATTGCGATTCTTGAGAAAGGGGGCAGTATCTTAAGCTTCTCCGATATGCTGGTGACTAAGGTGAAAAGCCGTAAGCAGTCTATGCTGATGACCTTCTTCCTCGGGATTCTGATCTTCATTGATGACTATCTGAACGCGATTGCTATCTCCTCTTCGATGAAGAAAATCACGGATGGCTACAATATTTCACGTGAGAAGCTCTCTTACCTTGTGGACTCGACCGCTGCACCTATCTGTATTCTGGTTCCGATTTCAACTTGGGCTATCTTCTTTAGTTCACTGCTGGAAGCAAATGGCGTTGCTGAAGCTGGTCAAGGCATCAAAGCGTACATCGAAGCGATTCCTTACATGGCATACGGCTGGGTAACATTGGCAATTGTACTTCTGGTTGCAATGGAAAAACTGCCTGACTTAGGCGCGATGAAAGCCGCTGAAGAGCGAGCGAAAAAAGGTCAAGTTCGCCCAGATGGCGCAACAGATATCGACTTTGGCGCAGACATCTCAGCGCACACAAACCCGACAATGGGTCTAATCAACTTCCTATTGCCAATGGTGGTATTGGTTGCCGCGAGCTGGTACTTCGGTATCGATCTACTAGCAGGTGTGTTTGTCGCAATCATCTTTACCATCTGTTTCTACGGTGTGCAGCGTCTGATCTCGATGAACGACATGTTCGAAGCAGTCTACGACGGTATCAAAGTGATGTTGTTGCCACTGGCTACGGTAATTGGCGGCTTCATGCTGAAGTCAGTTAACGATTCTTTGGGTGTAACGCAGTATGTCATCGAAACGGTGAGCCCTTATCTATCTGCATCTTACTTCCCTGCAATCATCTTCATGATCACTGGCGCGCTAGTGTTCGCGACAGCATCTTCATGGGGTACATTCGCTGTAGCAATGCCAATCGTATTACCACTTGGTGAACAGCTTGGTGTGCCACTGCATCTAACAGTAGCAGCACTACTATCCGCGTCGGCGGCAGGCAGCCATTCGTGTTTCTTCAGTGATTCAACGGTTCTGTCAGCACAAGGCTCGGGGTGTACATCGATGCAGCACGCAACAACTCAGTTCCCATACGCACTGATCGGTATCATCGCGACGGCTATCTTCTTCTTAGTAATAGGTTAACCCTTTAATTAAACATACAAAATGCCAGTAGAAATACTGGCATTTTTTGATCTCTCTTGTCACTCAAGCTTATTTATAAAAACAACTTTTATAACTTTAATGACATTTAGCGTCACTTTCCCCCAAAATAATCGCAACATTATAGAACAATGTGTTGCAAGGATAGATTCCATTCCTGATGGTTTTATAAATTAATCATATTTAATAACATGACGAACATCACAAAACAGTCGAGAGATTTACGTCATGAATAAATTCACATCCGCTCTAATTGCATTTAGTTTAATGTCTGCACCCGTTTTCGCAGCCCAAGTTGATGGTGGCACTTACGTTGGTGCTGGTATTGGCGCTTTTCAGAAATCTGATACTGATGGAACAGGCAGCTTAGACGCTAAAGGTACTGGATACACTCTCTATGGTGGCTACCAGTTTAACCGTATCGTTGGTGTCGAACTGGGCTATACCGATTATGCTGATTACAAGCAAAGTGGTACCAAGATGATGTCTCCAACTTCGCTTTCTGCATCTGCAAACCTTGGTTATACGTTTGATAACAGCATCCGCCCATTTGTGCTGGTCGGATTAAGTTATGTTGACTTGAACGCGACCGATAGTGCGTTTGCCGGAGACGACAGCGGCACAGGTCTGCATTTTGGTGTCGGGGTTGAATATTCACCGATTGAAAACCTGACATTACGCGCTATCTCTCAAGCAGATACGGTCAACATTGAAGACAAAATAACCATTGCTGGCAACACCGTGCGCATGGATAGCCATGATGTCACGTTCAGCAGTGTCAGCTTAGGCGTTTCTTACAACTTCTAATCCCACAGAAATAGCCCAGCACAGAGTGGCAGCACGGTTTTTAAGCTGGTGTCTGCCCGTCAATAAAGTCTATACAGCTGACTACTTAGAGGTCATTAGTCAGCTGTATAGACTAACAAAAGCACATTTTTGCGGATGACAGAAACTGCGGTCTAAACTGATAGCAACCCTTGGTAATGCGTAATCATTGAACCCTCTCTGACGGCTTTATGCACGAAAAGAGACCATGACATTTAGGAAATATGTCCATGAAAAAGCTACATTTGCATTTATCACTCAACACCCTCCCCTTCCTTCTTGCCATCTATTATGTGGTGATTGTCAATGTCCCTTTAACTCGCGAGCTCTATAACTTAATCAGCGCATCGCAATCTGAAAGCACAGGCTTTATTCTCTCAATACCCGTGTTCTTTTTTGCCGCTTTCTTATTTATCTTTCACCTATTCAACTGGCCCAAGTTTGCTCGCTGGTTCTTTATTGCGTTATTACTCTCATCCAGCCTAGTCAGTTACGCTATGTTCAACTATGGCATTTTGGTCGACTACGGCATGGTCGAAAATGTCTTCGAAACCAACAGTCATGAAGCTGGGAGTTACATCAGCGCATATTCCATTTTGTGGTTTGTACTTATGGGCGGTGTGCCCGCGGCTTTGTTAGCGTGCACCACACTAAAAATACAATCATGGCGCCATTTCTTGACGTGGAAGGCAGTCAGCTTAGTCGGATCGTTATTGGTAGTGGCACTCGTCGCCGCGTTTTTTTACAAAGACTATGTCTCATTCGGGCGCAATCACTCGTACATCAAAAAAATGATCATTCCAACCGAGTACGTTGCTGCCACCACGAAATACATCAACAACACCTACATCAAAGAGCCGATCCCATACAAACAGCTTGGCCTTGATGCGACGCTAAAACCTGCCCAGACAGGTGATCAAAAGCCGACCCTAGTGGCCTTTGTTTTAGGGGAAACTGCGCGTGTCTATAACTATCAGTACCACGGCTACGATAAAGCAACCAATGCTCATACCAAGCCCCATAACCCAATCTTCTTCCAAAATGTTCAGTCATGCGGCACCGCGACAGCCGTTTCTGTTCCTTGCATGTTCTCCAACATGAATCGCAGTAACTACAGCAAAGAGATCGCCTACAACCAAGATAATGTCGTCGATATTATGGCTAGAGCCGGTATCCACTCCATTTGGCGCGAGCACGATGGTGGAGATAAAAGCGTGGCACACCACATTAAAGAGATGACGTTAACGCCACAAGATAGCGACCCTTTGTGTAACAACGAGGTCTGTTATGATACGGCAATGCTCGAAACCTTCACGCAAGATACAGCAGACCTCAAGCGTGACAATATTCTCTTTTATCACATTTCAGGGTCCCACGGGCCAACGTACTTCGAGCGCTACCCAGAGGAGCATAGGAAGTTTGTACCCGATTGCCCACGTGCAGACATCGAAAACTGTACCAACGAAGAGGTGGTCAATAGCTACGACAATACCATCTTATATACCGACTTCTTCCTATCTGAGTTAATCGACAACTTAAAGTCTCTCGAAGACCAATATAATGTCGCCCTAATCTACATCTCTGATCACGGTGAATCTTTAGGAGAGAACGGTATTTACCTGCATGGTATGCCTTACTCATTAGCACCCAAAGAGCAAACTCATGTCCCAATGATGGTATGGATGTCAGACGGGTTTGCCGAGCAAAAAGGCATAAATCAGACATGCTTAAGAAAAGCCGCCAAAGAGCAGAACTTTTCTCATGACAATTTATTCGATTCACTGCTAGGCATCATGGATGTTGAGACATCAGAGTATCGAGAAAACCAAGACATCTTTGCGCCTTGTCGCTAACTAACATCATGATCAACAGAGGGCTTACCATGTAGGCCCTCTCTGCTCCTTATTCCTCACAGCTCACTCACCTCTTCTTAACGAAGGCAACTTTTATTGAGTTTGCAATGACGACTCAATATACTGAACATAGAAACAAGTGGAGGTGAAATGAACAATAAAAACAAGCACATAATATTAATTCACGGCCTCTATATGCCTGCATTGATCATGCAGTATCTAGATAGAAACTTCAGAAAGCGCGGCTTTCAAACCCATAAATTTGCCTATAACTCATTGCGTTTTCCATCGGCTTCTAAGCGACTGAATCGATTTGTCACAGCCCGTTTTGATGAAAATGATGAGGTCTACTTCTTTGGACATTCACTCGGCGGCTTGCTGATCCGTCACTACTTTAAGCATTACCAGCCCAAGTTTGCTGATACGTGCATCATTACCGCTGGTACACCACACAATGGTGCCACTATTGCTAAGACGCTCTCTAACCACGGTCTTGGGTTCATTTTTGGTTCAACCAAACACATCCTCAACGATGGATTGGGTGACTATGACATCGACGTGCCAATTGGTGTGATTACAGGCACTTATGATGCAGGCGTAGGACGAATCGTATTAGGTAAGAACCATGGGGATGGTACCGTCACACTTGAAGACGCGAACCTCAAAGGAGCAACAGACACCTGCGCGCTCAATCTCAACCACACGGCACTCGTGTATTCAAAAGAGGTGGTACAGCGCTCTAATCATTTCATAGAGCATAAAAGCTTTCGTTGAGAGAATTCAGGTACAAAAAAACCACTTCGTCGTGAAGTGGTTTTTTTATGTTTACAAGTTACAGACGATTTACTCGCGTGGGTAAGAACACTTCACCCAGCATGCATCGAACCGAACCTCCGCCAATGTCTTCAATGGTTTTTACATTGAATGGCAGCAGTTTTCCGTGAGTCGCTAACTGAGCACGTTGCGCAGGTGAGAACGCATCAAAAGCCGACTGAGACATCGCAATCACTTTATCGCCATTCACAGTTTCAAGCTGCAGGATATTGCCACAGAAACGGTTCATCTGATCGATCGAAATAGAGATCACTTGTTTGTCTTTCGCAAGGGACTTCACGACAAAACGACGCTCAAACTCTGGAATCACTTCATCACAAATAACACAGAAGTTATCACCAATCGCCATCATCACATTGGTATGGTAAATCGGGTGACCCGAAGGCAACGCCGTTTGGAAAGATACCACTCGTGAATAACCGATACGCTTAGCGTAGTCTTCCAATACTTCTCTATCACAGCGCTGAGAGAGTGCAGCATAGATAGTTTTGTTAACGTGGTCGATCACCATAACACCTGTGCTTTCAAGGTAAGCACCTTGCTGCAAATAGGATTCGAGTGTATCCACGTGGTTTACAATGCGGCCTGAAGCTTCAAGTGCTTCGATGAGAGCATTAGGCTTCACTTCATGTTGGCGGTTTTCACACGCCATTGGGAAGGTGTATAAGCTGCCATCACTAACGGTACTAAACCAGTTATTTGGGAAAACCGCATCCGGTGTTTCAACACCAAGTTCAGGATAATCAAACTCGACTACTTGTACGCCCTCTTTACGAAGCTCTTTAACCATCGCCTTAAACTCAGCCATGGTTTGTGACTTCACTTCGTCTTGAGTCAGGTTAACGCGCTGCTGAAATTCATTGTCGCGCGCAGTCTCTTCGTTAAAACGAAACTCTTTAGGTGGCACCATCACTACACAGTTTGCATTTTGTACATTCGTTGTTTGTAGTGATTTTTCATGTAGGTTTAACATCTCAACTGTCCCTATCTGGAATTTACCCGACAATTGTAAACAGGTTGTTACGAGAAAATTCACTGAATTATTGATAATTTCATTAGCTAACCTCAATAATTCCTGCCAAATGGCAGATCCTCACTAATTTTTACTGCACTATATCAATCGCTACCCTCAGTTCATTTATCGCACTCTATTCAAACAGGAATATTACGCTAAGTGTCAGTTTTGGTTACAATTTAATCCAATTAGCGTTAGGATACCTCTGTTGCATAACACGTTGATTCCGCGGCAGTCAGTCAACGTCTCATTTCACATCAACCCTAACTCATTCAAATATAACTATGATTTCGCTTATTGCGGTGTCATAGACTTGTTTTACTCGTGACGTAACATCACCACAATAATTACAACTTTGCACACAGATGCAGAGGTTGACTAAGGGAAATCTATGTTTAAGAAATTTGAAGGCTTTACCGAGGCCTTCCCGAAAGACGAACCAATACAGCCCCCAAGCGGCATATTGGCTTTTTGTCGCCATTACACACGCGGCTTTGAAAAACCGTTACTGCTCCTCGGCTTAATGAGTATGACTATCGCGATCATCGAAGTTGCCCTATTCGGCTATATGGGTCAACTCGTGGATTGGTTATCGACCAGCAATAAAGAGACCTTCCTAGCGGACAATCAATCCACTCTGATTGGTTTAGGGATTCTACTATTGGTCGTCATGCCAATAATGATTGCTGTGTATTCACTCTTGCTTCACCAAACTTTGCTGGGCAACTACCCAATGTCGATCCGCTGGCTTGCTCACCGCTACCTTCTTAAGCAGAGTCTCTCCTTCTATCAAGATGACTTTGCTGGACGTGTCGCAACCAAGGTAATGCAGACGTCTCTCGCGGTGCGTGAAACGGTCACAAAAATGGTCGACGTGTTCGTCTACGTAACAGTCTACTTTACGGCCATGCTGTTTATGCTCGCAGAATCCGATTGGCGATTGATGGCTCCGATGCTGATCTGGCTGTTCGTTTACATCGGTATTCAGCTGCATTTCGTGCCTAAGCTGAAGGACGTCTCTTCAGAGCAAGCTGACGCACGTTCTTTGATGACAGGCCGAATCGTGGACAGCTACACCAACATCGCGACGGTTAAACTGTTTTCACACAGCAAGCGTGAGACAGAGTACGCTGAAGAGGGAATGGAAGGCTTCCTCGATACGGTTTACCGCCAAATGCGTTTAGTTACTGGCTTTAACGTGTGGGTTGAGTTTGCTAACTACCTACTGGTTTTCAGCATTGCAGGCATCTCAATTTACCTATGGTTAGATGATGCGATCACCGTTGGTGCGATTGCTATCGCGGTCAGCTTGGCACTGCGTATCAATGGTATGTCGAAGTGGATCATGTGGGAGATCGGTGGCCTATTTGAAAACTTGGGTACCGTAATTGATGGCATGAAGACACTCGCCAAGCCGATTGCGATTCAAGACAAACCAAATGCTGAACCACTGGAAGTGCCACAAGGGGGTATCCACTTTGATAATGTCAGCTTTAACTACGGTGAGAACAAAGGGGTAATCAACAACCTTAACCTGAATATCAAACCGGGCGAAAAAGTCGGCCTAGTGGGTCGCTCTGGTGCAGGTAAGTCTACGCTGGTTAACCTACTACTTCGCTTCCATGATGTTGAAAAAGGTCGCATCTTAATTGATGGACAAGAGATCGCGGAAGTGACTCAAGATTCGCTGCGCAGCAATATCGGTATGGTGACACAAGACACCTCGCTACTGCATCGCTCTATAAAAGACAACATCCTTTATGGTCGTCCAGATGCAACCGACGAGGAGTTGTATGCGGCAACCAAGCAAGCGCATGCACATGAGTTTATCGAAACCTTAACCGACCCGTTCGGCAACTTAGGTTACGACGCTCAAGTGGGTGAGCGTGGTGTGAAGCTGTCTGGTGGTCAGCGTCAACGTATCGCGATTTCTCGTGTACTTCTTAAGAATGCACCGTTATTGGTACTGGATGAGGCAACTTCAGCGCTCGATTCTGAGGTAGAAGCGGCAATCCAAGAGAGCCTGATTGAGTTGATGGAAGGTAAAACGGTGATTGCGATTGCGCACCGCTTATCGACGATTGCAGCGATGGATCGTTTGATTGTACTCGACCAAGGCAACATCGTAGAAGAAGGCACACACCAAGAATTGATTTCACAAGATGGTATCTATGCTCAACTGTGGAATCACCAAACCGGTGGCTTTATCGGAGATGATCTGGAACAAGCGTCCAACGCTTAATTTGTATCCAGTTTTAAATATGCGGGGCGATTCACACTAATTTGTTAGATAGACGTAAATTGGACGTAGCAGAATGTTATGTCGTAATTATATACTATGGCTAACAGACAAAGACGCTTCGCTTGCGCGTTCTGGAATAAGGCTAGACTTCGGGGGGAGGCTAGCCTTTTTTATTGGCTAGCTTTTTATCAACTAGAACTTACGATTCATTTTCTCTAAGCACGCCGTCAGAATCTGTGTCTCTTCCGACGACATCCCACTGGTTAAGTCATTCACAAGATCGAGATGCAACTGATTATGTTGAGTATGAATCTCCTGCCCTGCCTCGGTTAAGTCAACCACGATAGCGCGTCTGTCTGTTGGGTGTTCACAACGTTTAACTAACTCCGCTTTGACCAACTTTTCGATCTGAACCGTTAGCGTTCCTGTCGTGATTCCAAGCTTCTCAGACAGCTCTTTCATACGCAAAGCACCATGAACACCTAACACCTCTATCGTGTGTACCTGAGCGAGCGAGTAGCCCGTCTCTTTCACAACCGACTGCTCCCAAGAAGACATCTTGTCGTAGAATTCGGTAATAAGCTGACTTAGGTGTTCAAGGTTTTGCATGGCAAATGACTAATTTAATTCAAGAGTAAGATGGTTAATCTTATCAAACTTCGCCAGTCGTTGCCTAAAGTCATTCACCGTTAAGTCACCATCAGATTGCAACGCAATCGCGGCTGAATAGTGATGGCCGCTGATTCTCCATATGTGCAGATCGATCACCTCCGCATCCGGAGCAAGCTCTTCAATAATCTGCTGGCGATAGTTTGAGTCAATACTTTCATCTAGCAGGATTGGGCTCGTCTGTTTGAGTAGGTTCATGGTCCACTTTAAGATAACAACCGCGCCGACCATCCCCATGATCGCATCTAACCAATTCCAGCCATAGAACTTACCAAACAGCAGCGCGACGATCGCCAACAAAGAGGTTAGCGCATCGGCCAACACATGCATGTAAGCGGCTCTAAGGTTGTGATCATGATGATGGTGGCTGTGGTCATGGCCGTGATGGTCGTGATGGTCGTGATGGTCGTGATGGTCGTGATGGTGATGATCACCCAGCAAAAACATACTTGCTACATTCACGGCTAAACCAATAATCGCCACCGCTATCGCTTCGTTAAACTGGATAGCTTGTGGGTTTAACAAACGATGTACAGACTCAGTAAACATCAGTAACGCCACAATCCCTAATGCAATGGCACTGGTGTAGCCACCCAAAACACTGACTTTGCCTGTACCAAATGAAAAGCGTTCACTGTTTTCATGCTTCTTCGCATAACGATACGCGAACAGCGTGATACAAAACGCGGCGGCGTGGGTCCCCATATGCCAGCCATCTGCTAACAGCGCCATTGAGCCATATATCGTCCCTGCCCCAATCTCCACCACCATAGTAATCACCGTTAACAACAAGACATAAAAAGTCCGTCGCTCACCAGTTTGGTTACGCGCAGAAAAGTGGTGCGAATGCTTAACTTGAGGGTTCATTATTATTCCATTTAGTTTGATAATCAAAATACTTGCCTATCAATGTAGTTTGACTATCAAACAAAGTCAACGATCAAGCGATAAACCGTGACAAGCCAGTAAACCCATAAATAGCCTATATCCATGAACAACCTTGATGCTTTCTATTTGTTTCTCTCCTAATTTTTTTTAAAATGCGCGCAAGACTTAATCTAGAGATCAACTATGAACAAGAGTGTTATCACTAATGCGGTAGCTTTGGCTTTATTAGCAGCGGGCTACTTTACTGCTAGCCAATACTTACTTTACGCGGGCTTATTCGCATTTTCTGGCGCGATTACCAACTGGCTCGCTATTCACATGCTGTTTGAGAAAGTGCCGGGATTGTATGGTTCTGGTGTGATTCCAGCGCGCTTTGAGCAATTTAAGGCTGCAATCAAGCAGTTGATGATGGAACAGTTCTTTACTGAAAGTAACATCGACCGCTTCTTGAGTAGTGAAATGGCGGGTGGGCAATCGCTGAACCTAGAGCCAGTGATCAAGAAGATTGACCTTAACCCTGCATTCGATTCCTTGGTGGAAGTGATCGCCAATTCTCAATTTGGCGGAATGTTGGCAATGCTCGGCGGCACAGAAGCGCTTCAACCATTGAAAGAACCATTTGTAGAAAAGATGCAGACTTCAATCATTGAGATCGGACAGAGCGACTCGGTGAAAAATGCCCTTAAAGAGCAGTTTGAATCTCCAGCAATGATGGATGAAATCAAAGAGAACATTGAAGCCATTATCGATCAGCGCCTAAGCGAACTAACACCAAAACTCGTGAAAGAGATGGTGCAGAAGATGATTAAAGAGCACCTAGGCTGGCTTGTTGTTTGGGGTGGTGTTTTCGGTGGTGTGATTGGCGTTATCTCTGCGGCAATTACTCTATAAACCGTTAATCTTCTCTTTTAGAACGTAAAATGGAAGCCGTGTGGCTTCCATTTTTTATTTCCGTGACAATAACTTAAATTCGTTCTAGCCCAAGGTGGCAAGCAATTCTGGATTCACGCCAAACCCCTTTTTATGCTCTTCGATAACCACTTCACTCCTGGTCTGAATGACGCCCGGTAGCGTTCCTAGCTTGGTAGACATAAACGACTGGTACGCCTTCATGTCTTTTACGCGCACTTTGATCATGGTATCGAAGTCACCAGATAGCGAATAACACTCTTCAATTTCAGGCATCATTTCGACGGCCTGTGCAAACTTATCAAAAATCGAAAAGCTGGTTTGATCCAGACGGATATGAATAAACACCTGAACATCAAGGCCTAGCTTCTCTGAGCACAGCTCTGCGTGATAGCCTGTGATGTAACCCTCTTTCTCCAAACGCTTCAAACGATCTGAACATGGTGAGGTTGTCAGGTTTACCTGCTTGGCCAGTTCAACCACAGGCAGTCGGCCCTTCATATGTAAGATTCGAAGTATCTCTTTATCGATACGATCCAATTGGTGTTGAGGCATAACATCTCTATAAACAGTCTCAATATAAGGTGAGTATATTCCATGCTTAACCAAAACCTGCAGAGCACGGCTCACAGAATTTAAAACCGATCGATAACGCCACATTTACATGGAAGATATAAACACAAACACACATACCGACAGCTTATAAATTCAATTTCACGCTGTTAATATAATGTTATAAAATTGACCTTTTTAACAAATAAGTTGAGCTATAGAGAAAAGTATCTATTGAGGGGTGTGTGAATAATAGATTGCACAAAGAGAAAGGATGACTCTATATATGAAAACACAAGAAATCGCATACAAACCTTACGGCATTGGCTTATGGACTCGAGCAACCGTATCTAAAGATGTCGCACAAGCACTTGCAAACGAATATTCAGGCTACGGCTGGGAAGTTAAATTAGATGGCTTTCCCGTTGAACCAGAAGGTTTCAAGCAAGCCGCTTAAGCACATCAAACCTCCTTCGTGGAGGTTTTTTAATGATTATTCCCGTAGCCGTATCGTCTTTAAAAACAAGTAACTCTTTCAGAGACGAGCGATCAACAGTTAAGCAAGCCCCACTTGCGCAGCAACATTTTCGTTCTCTTTCTGAGGAAGATCTTCAGCTCGGCAATTACATGTTCTGCAAAAGTGTTGAACTTCCATATCATAGTACTGAGTGCCGCTAAACAGTTTCGAGGTAAGCAACAACATACGGCCTGATAAGGTTTCCGGCGCGATCTCACAACGCTTCATGATCGACTTGTGGTGAGTGGTTTTCTTACACGTTTTGCAATATAGATCTGGCATACCTTTATCCTATCCGGCTTGTCCTCATTACTGACAATTGACACATCATGTCCAATTCAGTTCAAACATTCACCGTATGATTTATAAAAATGAGGGCTAAGTTCAAAAAAACACCGTATCGGTAAACTGTTTTTTGAACCAAGGCGAGCTTAGTATTCATTCAGCCCTATGAAAGACTCAGTCACAAAGCGCCGATAATTTACAATGTAAACTTGTTTAGAAAGTCATCGAAAAGACAATTCTAATTTGTCGTTCTGTTAGTTTGAGACTTGCATCGAACATTCATCTTCTGAGCTGATAAGAAAATATGATGAGCTGAAAGATATAAACCATCCCTCCGCCCAAACGAACCTCCACAAGCTGTTTCTTAGAGAACAGCATGACTTTTGAATGGATAGGTACAGACATAAAAAAAGAGCCACCGAAGTGACTCTTTGTTTCAATAGATTGGCGTGTGAAGAATTAGTCTAATTCAACCAATTGCTTTTCAAATTTCTCGTGTTGCTTCTTAACAGACTCTTCTGGCTCACCAGTAATTAGGCTTACAACCACGATAGAGATCGTAGAGAAGATGATGCCCGGTACGATTTCGTACACGTCGAACCAACCGCCCGTGAACTGTTTCCAAAGTACGATAGTCACACCACCTACAACGATACCCGCTAGAGCACCGTTACGGTTCATACGAGACCAGTACAGGCTCATCACGATAGCTGGACCAAATGCAGCACCAAAACCAGCCCAAGCGTAAGACACAAGGCCAAGTACAGAGCTGTCAGGTGTCATCGCTAGGAATAGCGCGATAAGAGAGATGATGATTACCGCAAAGCGACCTACACGAACGATCTCTTCAGATGTCGCATCTTTCTTCAGAACTTGCTTGTAAAGGTCTTCTGCCATTGCTGATGAAGATACAAGAAGTTGTGAATCCGCAGTACTCATGATTGCCGCTAGGATAGCCGCCAATAGGATACCAGCGATAACTGGGTGGAACATTGCGTTAACAAGAAGCATAAAGATCTTCTCGCCATCGTCTAGCTTAGGCGCACCAGAGTTAGTCACGTAGATAAGACCAACCAGACCAACTAACATCGCACCCGCCATAGACAGTGCAGTCCATACCACTGCGATACGACGCGCAGTGCCTAGGTCTTTGTTAGTACGTGTTGCCTTGAAACGCGCTAGGATGTGTGGCTGACCAAAGTAACCTAGACCCCATGCCGCTAGAGAGATGATTGCGATAGCTGATAGAGGCTCACCCTTCGCATCATTCCACAGCGTTAATAGCTCTGGGTTGATGTTGTGCAGATCACTAGACAGTTGACCAAGGCCACCGTTCATCGCTGCGATTGGCACGATAAGTAGTGCTGCAGACATCAGTAGACCCTGTACAAGGTCAGTCCATGATACCGCTAGGAAGCCACCAAATAGCGTGTACGACACAACACATACAGTGCCGATGATAACCGCTGTGGTGTAATCTAAGCCAAATACTGTTTCAAACAACTTACCGCCCGCTACCAAGCCTGAGCTCGTGTAGAAAAGGAAGAAGAGAAGAATGAAGAAAGCAGAAATTGTTTGGATCAGCTTAGACGTATCATTGAAACGACGAGATAGGAACTCAGGTAGCGTCAATGCATCTGTTGTAATGCTGTAAGTACGAAGACGCTTAGCACTGATTAGCCAGTTAGCCCAAGTACCCACTAGTAGGCCACCAGCCAACCAGAACGCTTCAACACCTGCTGCATACGCATAACCAGGCAGACCTAGTAGTAGCCAACCACTCATATCCGACGCACCAGCAGACAGTGCTGCAGGCCAAGGGCCTAGTGCACGACCACCAAGAAAGTAGTCTGTTGAGTTAGATGTACGTTTGTAAGCAATAACCCCGATTGCCAGCATCATAATTAGATACGCAATGAACGTCGATGTTATTGCAAAACTGTTTTCTATCATTTGATAGTCCTCATTTAGAAAAAATCCTTCCATGCCTAGCCAATAAAACTTAGCCAACATAATGTTGGCCAAGTTTTGTCAGATAGGGTTCCTGATGTCTTGGCGCAACCGAAGTTGCCTCCAGTAATCAGTGGTGTTGAAGGTTAGTGGGCTTCACTTCCAAGCTCGAGCAAGGTCGCGTTACCACCCACGGCTGTTATATTTATGGTTCGTGTACGCTCGGTAATAAAGCGCAACGATAGGTGTGGATCGTGAGCAACATGCATTGCTGTCAGATCCGTTTCAGACACTAAACCGACGATAGCGCCGTCTCGCTTAGCAAGTTGTAAATTAATCGCTTGTTCAGTTTGTGGATTACCCACATACGCCACGCTGCGAACGTCACAAGCTAGTAGCTGTTGAGACGCATCGAACGATGTCGTTTGAACAAGGTTTGATGGCAGATTCGCTTGTTTTGCTGCATCCGCGATCAAAGTGTTGAACTGAGTATCATCACTACACACAATCACGCTGTTACCTGCGATAAGTGCTGCAGTCAGCATTGCTGTCGCTGTTTGCAGCTTTGGCAGTGAATCTTGAGTCTCATCAACGATAACCAAAGCCACACCACGGCCAGCCGCGTATAGCTCATTAGTCTCACCGGTAGGCCCTACGAGTAGGTGCTCTTTTTCTAATAGAGAAGAGGCCTGCTCGATGTGATAGCCAGCCACCGACGCCAATGGCGCTGATTGACTCTCGATCTCAGATTTTAATGCCAGAATTTGAGCACTCTTGTGATCAAAATCGGTTAGGTTCCACTGTTCCCACGCTTGAAATGCATCGGAAAAACCTGTCACTTGATGAACCATGATATCGCTCCTTATGCCTGCGCTTGAGAAAAGTGAACATCGGTGAAGCGGTATAGGTAGTGTGGTCCACCCGCTTTCGGTCCTGTTCCTGACAAACCTTGACCACCGAATGGCTGCACACCAACCACCGCACCAACTTGGTCACGGTTGATGTAGCAGTTACCCACACGAACGTGTTTTTCAATCCAACGGTAAGTGGTTTCGTTACGGCTATGAATACCCATAGTCAGCCCGAAGCCTGTTTGGTTTATCTGCTCAACCACTTGTGCCAACTCGCTCGCTTTGTAGCGAACAATGTGCAGCACTGGGCCAAACTGCTCTTCAGTTAGGCAGCTAATATCGTTGATCTCAAAAGCGCTTGGTGGAACAAAATCACCATGTTCACACGCATCGCTTAACGTTAGCTGAGCAACACGCTTCTGTGTGTTAGTCATGTTCTCAAGGTGAGTCATGAGCTTCTGTTTCGCATTGCTATCGATAACAGGGCCAACATCAGTTTTGTGCAGGTGCGGGATACCCACACTCAGCTCGTTCATTGCACCTTGGATAAGAGCAACAACGCGATCAGCAATATCCTCTTGGATGTAAAGCACACGCAGTGCAGAACAACGCTGACCTGCAGACGCGAACGCTGAACGAATAACGTCACGTACTACCTGCTCTGGAAGTGCTGTACTGTCGACGATCATTGCATTCTGACCGCCAGTTTCCGCGATAAATGGCACTGGCTTAGCTGTACGGCTTGCCAATGACACATTGATACGTTGAGCCGTTGGCGTAGAGCCCGTAAACGCCACACCTGCAATCGCATCATGGCTGGTCAGTGCGCTACCGATTTCTGCACCGCGACCAGGTAGAAGCTGAATTGTGCCTGCAGGGAAGCCTGCTTGCTGCATCAACTCGACCGCGCGAGCAGCGATTAAGCTGGTTTGCTCTGCTGGTTTCGCTACCACAGTGTTACCTGCAACCAATGCCGCTGTGATTTGACCAAGGAAGATCGCCAATGGGAAGTTCCAAGGGCTGATACATACAAACACACCACGACCTTGACGAGACGCCAAACGAACTTGGCCATCAAAGCCTTTCAGTTCGAATTCTTGTAGGTTGTCTGCTTGTTTTGCGTAGTAACGACAGAAGTCTACTGCTTCACGCACTTCATCGATGCTATCGTGAATCGTCTTACCCGCTTCTTGATGACAAATTGCCACCAGCTCAGCTAGATTCTCTTCCATCAGATCAGCCAGCTTCTCAAGAGCTGCCGCTTTAACCTCAACAGAAGTCGCATTCCAATCTGCGAACGCCGCATCGGCACCACTGATCGCTTCGGAAACATGATCAAGGTTTGCAAAAGCCACCTGACCCACATTAATACGACGATCGTAAGGCGCTGTTACTTGTTCAACATTCTGATCTGCCTTGATCATGCTTTCGGCAAGAGCTTCACCGTTGATGATCGGGCCAGCAGTCCACTGTTTATCCAAGAAGCTTTTAACTTGCTCTTCAAAACTGTGCGCTTCACTTTCGATATCAATGTTCACACCGTAAGAGTTTTTACGCTCAGGGAATACCGATGGTGGCAATGGGATCTTAGTGTTGTTCAACGTATCGAACGCCAAAAGCATGTCTACTGGATGTTGAGTTAGCTCTACCACAGGGCAACGAGCATCAACTAAGCGGTGTACAAACGAGCTGTTTGCACCGTTCTCAAGTAGACGACGTACTAAGTAAGGAAGTAGATCCTTATGGCTACCAACTGGCGCGTAGATACGCACTGACTGTTGGTAAGCTTCCATCGCGTTGTTGTACAGGGAATCACCCATACCGTGTAGGCGTTGGAATTCAAAGTCTTTGTGGTCTGCCATTACAGCAATAGCAGAAACCGTGTGCGCGTTGTGGCTCGCGAACTGCGGGAAAATATTGCCACGAACACTTGGGCTTAGCAGGTAACGCGCACATGCTAAGTAAGCAACATCGGTCGCTTCTTTGCGTGTGTAAACTGGGTAGTTATCAAAGCCCGCTTGTTGCGACCATTTGATCTCGCTATCCCAATACGCACCTTTTACCAAACGCAGTGGGATCAGATCGCCCTGCTCTTTTGCTAAACGGTTTAACCAAACCAATACCGGTAGTGCACGCTTCGAGTACGCTTGAATAACCAGACCAAACTTACCCCAACCTTTCACAAGCTCGCTGCGGTAAAGCTTCTCAAACAGTTTCAGAGACAGCTCTAAACGGTCCGCTTCTTCTGCATCAATGGTAATCGCAACATCAAGCTCAATCGCGCGGCGCAGTAACTGCTCTAGCGTGTCGCATAGCTCAGTCAATACACGTTCTTCATTCGCCACTTCGTAACGAGGGTGAAGTGCAGAAAGCTTGATAGAGACAGATGGCGCTGGGCTAGATTTTGATGAAACATAAGTGTCTCGACCTACAGCTTCAATCGCCATTAGGTAATCTTTAAAGTACTTGTTTGCGTCAGCTGTCGTTAATGCAGCTTCACCTAGCATGTCGTATGAATAGGTAAAGCCTTTGTCACGCATTGGTTTGCCGTTCTTTTGTGCCTCAGCAATGCTGCGACCCAAAACAAACTGATGACCCATTACTTTCATCGCTTGGTGCATCGCTTTACGAATCACAGGCTCTGAAAGTTTGTTCACTAGACGGTTTACCGCCTGAGCTGGGCTCTGCTCATTCGATGAAAGACCCACAACCTTGCCTGTTAGCATCAGACCCCAAGTGGATGCATTCACAAACACAGAGTCAGAGTTCTTCAGGTGAGATTTCCAGTCAGCAACACTGAGCTTGTCACGAATCAATGCATCAGCAGTGGCAGCATCTGGGATACGCATTAGTGCTTCTGCAAGACACATCAACAAAATACCTTCTTGCGTATCTAAGCTGTATTCAAGCAGCAGCGCATCGATCATTTGAATCGATGTTTTGTCTGCACGAATCGTTTCGATAAGCGAGGTTGTCTTGTCCGTGATTTGTTGCTTTTCAGACTCAGAAGGCGTAGCTAGCGGCAGAAGTTGCTCTAGCCATTGGGTTTCATCCACCATATATAATGGTGAGATAAGCGACCACAGCTCACCAAGCGATTGCTCGTTGAACTCTGGTTTTAACACATCAGTAGCTGTAAACATGCGTTTTCCTTAATCTCACACCCGAACAAAAAACGTCCGAGATTTCTACAATGGCTGCAGTGTATTGAGAGTATATAAGGAATACTTGTCAAAAACTCCGAGTTTTTTGCTAAAAACTCGCTTTATTAACAAAACAAAAACATCATCACATATGAAACTTCAAACGAATGTGCCGTTTTGTTTCACTATTTAACACTTATTTGCTTTTTGTATTGAGATGGTGACATCCCCTGAAGGCGGGAAAAAGTGTGGGTAAAGGAGGATTGACCAGAGAAACCAGCCAACTCAGCAACCTGACCGAGGCTAAGGTTTCCTTGTTCAATTAAGCGGCGAGCGCGGTCAATTCGCTTACCTAGCACATATTGATGTGGCGTAATGCCCATCTGCTCTTTAAACAGCATATGGAACTGGCTCTCACCTAAAAACACGCTACCCGCCAATTGTGCCACTGAGATCTTATTTGCTAAATGTTGCTCGATATAGCGATCAAGCGCTTCAAGATCAAAGCGTGACTCTTTAACGGACGTTTCAAATTCGGAGATATGACGCTGCAACAGTGCGATCACGGTGTCATTGCAGGCGCGGCTTAGCAACAGATCATCTGGGCTCGCTTGCATCTCTTGCACAAGCATCTGAATCAGCTTTTGGATCTGCCCATCCAATTGAAAGTAAACATTGGAAGACGCAAGCTGATTGATTTTCTCTAACATCAAAGGGTCGTCATTACTTGGCAGAGGCATATTCAACACCAAGATGTCCGATTGGCCAACCACACCACCGAAAGCATGATCAGAGCAAGCCGTTACCACACAACCTTGACCCGGACCGACTAAATTGCCCTTACCACTGACTTCAAACTCGGCTTGCCCTTTTAGCCCGATCACCACTTGCGAATACTGATGCTCGTGACAATCCATATGAGATGGCAGAGTCACGATCTCAGCAGGGCGAGGGCCTGATAAGCCTAGCGGTGAAAGATCGAGATTGGGCATGATGGGTAATTTTGGCATGTCGAAACAGTTTTGATAGTTACAGATCGGGAATAATACTCTGATTTTAGCCCAAGATGAATTTGTAAATGATCATGAGAGTCATTTAGCACACGCAATAACCAAATGATCATTATTGCGATCACGGTGATCATGCCTCCGGAAAGATGATCAAGAGTGTATAAACTACGGGGAGTGTAAAACCAACTTTTAGTACCCAGAGTAAAATGAGCCGCCACTCCTGCCCTGCTTGACTCATAATTGAGAATCTCATCGATAGAGCATTGCGGAAAATTTTCGTATATAGCTCAAATAAATCACCTTCAATTTATAAAAATTAGTAATAAGTCTACCTATTTGAGTAGATTGCAAGGGAATAAAACGGTATAAAGTCGGGTACTGTGTTAATTGCTAATAAACTAGTGACTTACAACTAGGAAGTAGACACTTTATCACCGAGCCAATTTCAATCTATAAGTTGCAGGGACCTATGACTAACTTTCGAATTTCAGCGCTTTTGCTTGCGCTATCCCCTCTTTGGGTATCTGCATCGGTATCAGCTGAAGAACTGAATCAAGTCGATCCCGTTTCAGCTATCGATGCAAAACTCACCGACAAGAACTCAGATATTGAGCGTATTTCAGCGACACAAGTATCGGCTACTGAGACACTAAAAGAGCTACAAAACAAGAACAGCAAATTGGTGCGTGAGGGTGAAGAACTCAAGGCAAAACGCAATAGAGCCAAGTCTGCACTCGATAAACAATACAGCCGTCTACTCGAAGATCCAGAAACCGATCTCATCTCTTTTCAGAAAAGCTACCAAGATGCTTGGGCAGCCGTTAAAGAGAATCAATCGGCTCAGCTAGACAACCAACAAGCGATCAACGAGAGCGAAATTCACCTTTCTCAAATCAAGCAAAAGCAAGCTCGTCTGAACAATGAGTTGGCCAATCTAAAAGAGCTAAAAGTTGAAGCACGTGTAAAACGTATTGCAACAGAACTGCGCGAAAGTGCCGTTCTAGAAACCAGCTACACCACCACTTGTGCGTCGACAATGACACTGGGTGAGTGTACCGCTCAAGGTAAATACCTAACCAACCAAAAAGCGGTTCAAACGTTCAAGAGCCAATTGCTTGAGCAGCTCACAGAAAGCACATTAGCAAAACAAAACTTGCAGGGTGTTCAACTGAATATCCATGTTCAAGACAGCCAACCGATCAAGAGTGGCTTCTCTGGTAACAACTCGTACTTCATGCAAATGCAAGCTCAGCTGCAAGCAAAACCAGAAGCCATTGCCGCATGTAACCTGTTGAACGTATCAACACGCTACTGTTTAACGGGCAATGACACGGCAACGACTGACAAGAACAATAAGCAATGGGCCAACGTGACCGTGCGTTCTGACCAATACAATGACTCTGTGACCATCAACGGTATCAAGTATGGCAGTACACCTCTTCAGGTTGCACTACCAAGCGGTCGCCACCAAGTCACTGTTTCAAAACAAGGTTACGAATCTTACAACCGCACAGTAACCGTCAACGGCAGCGATACTATCTGGGTTAAGCTTCTTCCAAACAAGGAAAGCTAAAACCTGTCTATCGGCTTAGTGCTATTACAGAACTAAGCCGATATATAACTCTCCATTGTGTTGATAGTGATACGACTCAACTGCAGCCAATATGGCTTTCGCTTACACATTTGATTCACCCATTTACGAATGAAGTAGCCCACCATGCGCCAAGGTTTACCCACTCTACTGTTTGCACTTGCTCCTAGTTTAATGACTCCAGCTGTTGTCGCTGAAGAGACACCACCCGTAGTCACCGCCTCTGTCATCAACATTGAAAGCTCACTTTTCGACAAACATGCCGATTTGGCGGCTGTCGAGAAGAAGATTGCGGACAAACAGAACCAAATTGACATTCAAGCACAGCAAATCGCCCGTCTTACTCAGTTATCTGAACAATCTGAGCAAAAGCTTACCGTTGCGAAGGCAAGCCTAGAGCAAGACTATAGCCGCATGATTGATGAGCCAGATTTCGATATATCGCCCGCTCAAAACCAGTTCCAAGATGCTTGGAAATTGGTAAAAGAAGGAAAACTTGCTGTTTCTGACTCAGAGCAAAAGCAACACGCGTTGATGATGGAGCTAGAGGCTTTCCAAACAGAAAAGAGTGCAATTGAAGCGTTAATCGCAGATCTGAACAAGGGTAAACTGCGAGCGAGAGCAGACCGACTTAGAGGTGAAATCACCAAAGCTGAGGAGAAAACAGTTAGTTTTACCAACCGCTGCAGCGATGATATGACACTAGCGCAGTGTTCGGATCAAACGGTGACATTGGCGCTTCAAAAAGCTGTCGAGCAGTTCCAGAACAGTGTGATCGACAACGCTACAGAATCAAAAAAAGCGAAAGAGCATTTGGCATCGACATCGCTCAACATTCACGTTCTACAACACAAAGTAACAAGCTCAGGGTTTGGTGCCGAAAACCGTTACCAAGCAAACATCACCGCAAGCCTAGAAACTCGTCCAGACAAGAACACACCTTGTCGCCTGCTTGGCATTCAATCATCTCACTGCTTTACAGCAACCGACCAGAAAGCCGACGACCAGCAAAAAGAGGTCGCTTGGGTTAACTTGGTGGTCCGTTCAAACCAGTACAACGACAAGGTTTCAATCAATGGTGTTAACTACGGTAGCACGCCAGTTGAAGTAATGTTACCAACAGGTCAACACATGGTGACGATTAAAAAAGAGGGTTATCTCTCTTTCCATCAAGAGCTTAAAATCTCTCGCGATCACAACCTAAGAGCCGTTCTGCAAGCTAAGCAAAATAAGCTCAACGTCGGCAGCAAGTTTGCTGACCCTATGGGTGATGATAACCAAAGCCCAGAAATGATTGTTGTTGGCGCGGGTCGCTACCTGTTAGGTGAGAATAATGCCAAACAAGTGACGATCAAAAAGCCATTTGCTCTCGCGGCAACACCAACCCAAGTTCAAGACTTTAAAGTCTTCATCGATAGTACTGGCTACCAAACAGACGCAGAGTTAATGAACACTTGCGACACCTTCGCCAATACCGAGATCACAGCCGTGTCTAATAGTTACTGGCGAAACCCTGGCTTTAAGCAAGCTGACAGCTCACCTGTGGTCTGTGTCAGTCAAAACGATGCCAAGGCTTACACGCGTTGGTTATCTAAAAAAACAGGCTTTACCTATCGTCTACCTACTCCACAGGAGTGGGAAGCGGCAGCACGTGCAGGCCAAGACACCAACTTCTGGTGGGGTAACGAATTTCGCTCAGGCAAAGCCAATACAGGCTGGGCAGGGACACCATGGTCAAACGTGAGCACCTCGCCAGTGAAATCATTCTTACCGACTCCAACTGGGTTCTACGACATGGTTGGTAATGTGTGGGAATGGACAACCAACCAGAAAGGCATCGCGAAAGGTGGTGCGTGGAGCTTCTCTCCAGAAGAGGCGAAGGTCTTCACTGAACTGTACGTTCCGCCAACAACTGCGGCCAATCACCTAGGCTTTAGGGTATTACGAGAGCTATAAGTTCTCGATAACTCACTCAGTGGCACAAAACCGGACTCTAAACTCTCATTTGTCGCATTGAGTCTGGTTTATAGGGGAATTCCCCCCTTATGCATTTGCACTCCTAGGAGTAAATTTGTCGACAGAGTAGTAAGTCACTCTGGGTATCTCACTGATACCTCAGGTTAATTTGCATGACCCTCGTGGATTAATCTGAAATCTTCTACACGTCGACAAGGCAGAACTTGTCTTTAGCCAGCCCGTCTTCAGGCTGGCTTTTTTTTGCCTTAAATATGCTCTTGCGACTCAATTATTAATATCATTTCACCCATCCCCCAACCTTAGATCCCTCCTCAGCCTTGATCATCGTTCCCTTGATCATCGTTTCGAAAGGATCCCACTAATTTTCAATACAGCGTTATAAGAAACTGATATCATTAACTTAGTTCCGAAGCTGAGATAATATTTTGTCGAAAACACTTAACTCAATACAACGCTCTCTGTTTGAACAATTACCGGGCTGCTGGGGATGCAAAGATACTGACTCTGTCTTTGTTTACGCTAACCAGGCCTATAATCGACTGATCGGTTTAACCGACAGCCAAAACTGCGCAGGTTTGACAGACTTCGATATGCCAAGCCAAACAACGGAATGTGCGCAGGACTTCAGAGCGCAAGATAAATACGTGATGGAAACACGTAAGACTTTAAAAATTCTAGATATTCACCCTTACCCTGATGGTCGTTGGCACGCCCATATTTTTACCAAAACACCTTGGCTCGACGACGACGGTGAAGTACAGGGCACCATCTTCTATGGTCAAGAGCTGACCGACACTGCCATTTTAGAGGTGGGTCACTGGGTTTGCCAAGCGACCACTGCCAAGAAATGTGATGGTTCGATTGCGGGCTCAGAGCCGAGACAATCAAAGCTCAATAAAAAACTCACTTCACGCGAGTCCGAAGTACTGTTTTTACTGCTATTTGGAAAGAAGCCTCAGTACATTGCACAGATCCTGACGATTTCGATCAAAACGGTTGAGGGACACGTGGCACGCCTCAAGCAAAAATTTGATGCTAACAGTAAGAGCCAATTGATTGAGTTTGCATTGGACTCAGGTCTTGGGTCCGTGATTCCCGAAAGCTTGCTCAATAGGCAGATTTCTGTGGTACTGCATAGTGAAGTGACGGTGACGGATTAGTCATGATGTTCAACATGCACCCAATATGACTCACAACGCTTGATGAAGATTGGTTGTTCTGTTTCTACTGTCTCCTCTCAAAAGCCATAAAAAAACACCGCGCTAGCCTTTAAGGTTACAGCGCGGTGTTTATGTATTTAGTTTTAATAAACTCTGTTCGATGAGCTTAACTATGGCGCAAGTCGGTCGATGTCCCAGCAGTTATCTTGGCGAGAGAAAAGGAAACGATCGTGCAGACGGTGCTCGCCGCCTTGCCAAAACTCAATGCTGTCGACTCGAACACGGAAGCCACCCCAGAAACTTGGCACTGGGATTTCACCCTTAGCAAATTTCTGTTTCAGCTCCAGGTATTTGCCTTCCAAGATGCCACGCGCCGAAATGCGGCTGCTCTGCTTACTTGCGATTGCCGCCAGTTGGCTCTCTTTTGGACGAGAAGAGAAGTACTTCATGTTCTCGACAGCACTCAGCTTCTCTGCGGTACCAGTAATGTGTACTTGGCGCTCAAGTGGGTGCCAAGGGAAGTGCAGGCTGATCTTACAGTTGTGTTCTAACTGCTGCGCTTTACGGCTGCCTAGGTTAGTGTAGAAAACGAAACCTTGTTGATCGACATTCTTTAGCAACACAATACGCTGAAAAGGTTGGCCGTCCTTATCGACCGTGGCAACCGTCATCGCAGTTGGGTCGGTAAGTTTGGCTTCGATAGCCTGCTCAAGCCAAAGGTTAAATTGGTCAATAGGATCAGCCGCTAAATCTTTGCGTCTCAATCCACCCTGAGCATATTCACGGCGAATATCTTTCAGTTCCATTTCGTTGCTCCTTTTCATTTTTTTGTGATTCTGCGCTTTCGCTTGGGGAAATTCAAGCCCATGCTCCCTGATTGTGTTGGCTATTAGGTTCGGTGTTACCAAGATCTCGGTACTTTGATAGCCATGTTGCTAATCTATATACACTTTCAACCAGCTCTGAGTTCACCTTGGCCAACAAAATATCCCGTTTTTTCACCCCTTTTGTTATCGCTTCACTGTCACTCGGCGCTGCGGGCTTTGCTGCCACACATTTATTAGCCGAGCAGTATCAGCAGCGACTGGTTCGAGAACAACTGCAAGAGGCAGCGAACAAAGCCAATCTTCAGCTCGATTCTGAGATCGCCAAGTTCAAACAAGTGCCTGCGATTTTGAGTCACGATCCTCGCATACTCGGGTATTTTTCAGGGCAAACTTCCGCACAGCAACTCAACCTATTGCTAGAAGACTGGGCGAGCCAAAGCTTGGCCGACACCATTTATATCCACGATGATAGCGGCACCGTTGTCGCATCGAGTAACTATCAAGATCCGAAGACCTTTGTTGGTGAAAACTTTGCGTTTCGCCCCTACTTCACGCAAGCGATCAACGGTCTCAGCTCTCAATACGTTGGGCTTGGTGCGAGATCGAACGTTCGCGGCTACTTTCTCTCTTCTCCCTTATACGTGAAACAAGAGATTGTTGGGGTATTGACGGTAAAAGTGAGTCTAGAAAACATTGAAGAGATACTAACCAGCGATGGTTTCGACATTGTGGTACTCGACAACAACCAGGTCGTATTTCTCTCAAGCCAGCCACAATGGCTCTACCACTCGCTGCAACCATTGACTCCAACTCAGCAACAACAGATTGCCGAGCAGCGTCAATATGGGCTAGATAAAATCACCTTGATTGACGACTTTCTCAATCTACCGCAAGCCAGTACCGCATTACCGTCTCAAAAAATGAGTCAAATGGGCGCATTCAACATCTACCCTGCTGCAACCAGTAGCCAGCAATATCAAGTTGTTGCTCTCAAAGGCCGCGACACTGAGATGAAAAAAGTCATGCAAATCGACGTGATATTCTTGGTGATATACAGCCTAGTATTGTTGATCGCTTGGTCATGGCGTCAAACCTACAAAGCCAAAGTCGCACTCACCACGCTCAACCATAAGCTCGAAGAGACAGTCAACAAGCGTACCCTTTACCTACAGCAATCAAATCAGCAGCTACAGCAGACCATACATCAATATCAAGAGTCTCAAAGCAAACTCAAACAGACAGAGCAAGAGCTGACACAAACCGCCAAGCTCGCCGTATTGGGCGAGCTTTCCGCGAGTATCAACCACGAGATAAATCAGCCGCTAGCCGCCTTAAGAACTTACAGCGAAAACAGCCTCAAGCTCCTTGAAATGGGGCGCGATGATATGGTGAAAGGCAATTTGGAAAAAATGCTCGCGCTCAACTTATCCATCACCGACATCATCGCGCGTTTAAAAGTCTTTACCCGTAAAGTGACCAAGCAAGAGAACCACACCGCCAACCTTCATCAAGCGGTCAACAATGCCACTGGGATCTTGAGTGCCCTACTGATCAAACACGGAATTACACTGCGAATGACCTCGATCAGTGACGATATCCAGGTCGCGATCCACCCAACCGAGTTAGAGCAAGTGTTAGTGAATTTGATTCACAACGCCGCCCAAGCTCTGCATCAGCAACCTAGCCCTCAGATCGGCCTTGAGTGGAAGCTCGAATCTCAAGTTTGCGTTCTTGATATTTGGGACAACGGTGTCGGCTTACCCAAGTCAAAGTTATCGCAACTGTTTGACCCCTTCTTCACCACTAAACCAGAGGGGCTAGGGCTTGGTCTATCGATTTCAAAGCGGATTATTGAAGCGTATCACGGCACCATCACAGCAACGCGGCGCGAGCCTTGTGGCATGGTATTCTCACTAAGAATTCCCTTGCACAACGCATGCAATAACACCTCAAGCACTGATTAAGAGTGCTGATGATAATGACTGATAACAAGGAATGTCGCTTTGACAACCATGCCTGCACTCTATTTTATTGACGACGAACCTGCGATTCGAGATTCCGTAGAACAAGCAATGCTCATTGAAGGCATTGAGGTTCACTGCTTCCCCAACGCTGTAGAGGCGCTAAAACAAATCCCGTTGACCCAGGCGGGAGTCGTCATCACCGATATACACATGCCAGTGATGGATGGCATTCAATTTACTGAGCAGCTTTTAAAGCACAATCCGAATTTTCAAGTGATTGTTCTAACTGGGCATGGTGACGTCCAAACCGCCGTTACCGCAATGAAAGTGGGCGCATGTGACTTTCTTGAAAAGCCGTTTGTTGTTGATGCTCTGATGGCTGCGATTCACAAAGCCGCAGATAAATTGGCTCTGGTTGAAGAGAACAACCTCCTGCGCAAAGAGCTGGCAATGCAGACCCATGTCGGCCCTAAGCTGATTGGTCAGTCACCTTCTATGGTCGCTCTGAGACGTGATTTAATCACACTCGATATAACCAAAGACCCGATGATCATTTTCAAAGGGGACATTGGAACGGGCAAGCGCATTACGGCGCAGTACACCCACGATTTGCACAGCCAGCAAAGGGGAGAGCTCTACCCTATCGCAGCGTTCAACCTGCCTAAATCGGATCAAGAGACCTTTTGCGAGTTTCTCAAGCAACTCTGTGTAAAGCATCGTGGAGGAACTCTCTATATCCGTGAAACAGAAGTATTAATGTCTCAGCAATGGGAGTGGTTCAAGCAAGTAAAATCAACGCTGCTTCATGAAAACGAGTGCAATTCAAATGCAACTTGTATCATTATCGCATCTACAATTGTACCCGCTACAATTAAAGGGGAGTTTCGTCAATTTGAGCTGTTGCCACTGGCCAAAAGACCCGAAGACATCGGTTCGCTGTTTAAGCATTTTGCGCGAGGTGCAGCGAGTCGATATCAGTTGCCGCCACCAATCATCACCAAACAAGATATAGAGAGGCTGATCGCCAAGCCGTGGCCTGAGAACTTACGCCAACTGCGCCAAGAGGCCGAGCTTAGAGTTCTCACACAAGCAAAGCAACCAGAAGATTCGGAACAAGGTCGGAATGGTGAAGACGAAGAGACGTCCGACACACAAATCAAGCAGCTCTCATTAAGTGAACGAACGGACAACTTTGAACAGATCATTTTAATAGAAGCGTTGCACCGTCACCAAGGCATGCTCAAAGAGGTTCAACAAGAACTGCAAGTCTCTCGTAAAACACTTTATGACAAGCTGCGTAAGCACCAATTGGATAAAACAGATTTCAAAAATCGATAGTTGATTAAATATTTATAAATACAACGCTTTATGGGAACAAGATCTTAACATTTCTTAGAAGTAAGAATACACTCAATAGGCTTGCACTAAATTTCGCAGACAAGGATTGTTATGAGCCAACAAAGTTACAACAAGCTGAACGATACCGAACTTGAGTATGTCGATGATAAAACAGCGGCACTGTTACTCAACACGCCAACCAGCGCGCGGATAATGTTGTGGGTTATCGTTCTATTCTTTGTTGCTGCGATCGGATGGGCAGCTTGGGCAGAGATTGACAAAGTAACTGTCGGCCAAGGTAAAGTCATTCCCTCCTCTCAAATTCAAGTTGTCCAAAACCTTGAAGGTGGCTTAGTTAAAGAGATCTTAGTAAAAGAAGGTCAACAGGTACAAAAAGGTCAACAACTGCTCCTAATCGATGATACGCGTTTTCGTTCTGACTTCCGTGAACGCGAACAGCAGGTGGCTAACCTTACGGCAAGCGTACTAATGCTTTCTGCCTCTCTCACCAGTGTGGTGATTGATGAAAACTTCTCCGTCGATAACTGGAAACAGAGTGTCACCCTCAACTACGGAAAACTGGCCTTCCCACCACAGTTTATTGAACGTCAACCGGACTTGATTCAACGCCAAAAAGCCGAATACCGCCAAGACCTTAACAATCTACGTAACCAACTGTCTGTGTTTGAACAACAAGTCGCGCAGAAGCAACAAGATTTAGTCGAGGTTAGAGCCCGTGTCGACAACCTACGTCAAAGCTACAACTTTGCTCGCAAAGAGTTAGATATCACCAAGCCACTCGCTGACGAGGGTGTGGTGCCACGTATCGAGCTGCTTAAACTGCAGCGCCAAGTGAACGATACGCGTCGTGAGCTAACCTCTAGCGAACTAAAAATCCCTGTACTGCGCTCGGCCATCAAAGAGTCCATGCTCAGCCGCGTCGACGCAGCACTGAAATTCCGCTCTGAACAGCAAGAGAAGCTAAACCAAGCGCAAGATAAGCTCTCTGCTCTTACCGAATCCGCTGTTGGCTTGGAAGACCGAGTCAATCGAACGGTAGTTATCTCCCCTGTCACAGGTACCGTCAAAACATTAGGTATCAATACCGTTGGCGGTGTTATCCAACCAGGTATGGATATTGTCGAAATTGTTCCAACTGAAGATTCACTGCTTGTGGAGGCTAAGATCGCCCCACAAGACATCGCCTTTTTACGTCCAGAGTTACCCGCCATTGTTAAGTTCAGCGCTTATGACTTCACTAAGTACGGAGGCCTAGAAGGCGTGCTGGAACACATCAGTGCCGACACCACTCAAGATGAAGAGGGTAATAGCTTTTACATCGTGCGTGTGCGCACCGAAAAGTACAGCTTTGGACACAATGAAGAGCTGCCGATTATTCCGGGTATGACGGCGTCAGTTGACATTATTACTGGCAAAAGAACCGTTCTAGATTACATGTTGAAGCCGATACTTAGCGCTCAAAACAATGCATTGAAAGAGTAAGGGGGTGTGATGTTTACCCCTTTTAACGCAGATGACTGCCACAGTAACAAGGCAGTTTACTAATGAAGCTTCGTTCCGCGATTGCGTTACTCGCTCTAATATCGTCTTGTGCTTCATTTGCTTTGAACACAACTGAGCAACGCTGGGTAAGTGCGGTCTCTGAAATCTATGGGCAACGAGCCGCTAAACGAGTCGAGACTTGGCTCTCGAACATCGCGCTGTTTAGCACACAAAGTGAGACTGAAAAACTGGAATCGGTCAATCGATTCTTCAACCAGCTCTACTTTGTCGACGATATCGTTTTGTGGGGCAAGAAAGATTACTGGGCCACACCACTCGAGTTTCTGGGCAGTAATGCAGGTGATTGTGAGGACTTCACCATCGCCAAATACTTCTCGCTACTGGAGCTTGGTGTCCCTGACAAAAAACTGAGACTGGTCTACGTAAAAGCGTTGGAGCTCAACCAGTTCCACATGGTACTGGCCTACTACTCCACACCCAGTGCAGAACCAGTCATTTTGGATAACCTAAATCCAGAAATTAAGCGAGCGTCAACACGCCGAGACTTACTACCGGTATACAGCTTTAACGGTAAAAACCTATGGCTAATGAAGTCTTCAGCAGGAAACGGACAGCTTGCAGGTAAATCATCCAGATTGAGCTTGTGGAACGATCTTCGTTCGCGCGAGCGCTCTCTAAAATTAAACAAACCCATTATCAATTACGATGAGTAGGTACAATGACTTTATATAAACAGCTTGTAGTCGGGATGGTAGCGGTCTTTATATTGCTGATGACATCAGTATTTATGATCGAATTTAATACCACTCGAGGCCACCTAGAGGCACAACAACGCTCTGAGGTAAGCAACACCATCAATACCGTTGGTTTAGCGCTAGCTCCTTACCTTGAGGACAAAGACCCGATCGCGGTTGAGTCAGTCATCAATGCATTGTTTGATGGCAGCTCCTACTCCGTCGTGAGACTTATCTTCCTTGATAGTGGCGACGATATTCTACGTTCATACCCGGTAAAACCGAGCGCTGTACCAAGCTGGTTTACTTCACTCGATCTGTTTGAACCAATTCATGACCGTCGTGTTATCACCAGTGGTTGGATGCAGTTAGCCGAAGTGGAAATTGTTAGCCACCCTGGCCCTGCATACGCACAGCTTTGGCAATCCTTTACTCGCTTAGCAACCGTCTTTGCTCTCATCTTTGTAATTGGTTTATTGGCGATTTCATGGATCGTAAAACGATCATTGAAACCTCTGGACTTGATCATCGCTAAAATGAACCAGATCGCGAAGAACCAGTTTGGTGAACCCCTCGCACGACCAAAAACCAAAGATCTGATCCTGGTTGTCGATGGCATTAACCATATGTCGACTCAGGTTGAACAGGCTTTCAAAAACCAAGCGCAAGAAGCACAACGTCTACGTGAGCGCGCTTATATCGATCCTGTATCACAACTCGGTAACCGCGCTTACTACATGTCTCAGCTTAATCAATGGTTAGCAGAATCCAGTGTCGGTGGCTTAGCGGTTCTTCAGGCTCAATTCATTGCCGACGAATACGATGACAAGGGCTACCAAGAGGGCGATGCGTTAGTCCACGACTTAGCAGAGCACCTACAAGCCTCTATCTCATCACCAGATCTAACCATGGCGCGTATTTCAAAAGACGAGTTCGGCTTTATCTTGCCAAATATTGATGAAAGCGAACTTAAACTCATTGCTGACAGCATCGTTAACTGCGTTCAAGGATTGGGCTCAGATCCAACGGGAACCGCTCGTGCGAATATCTCACTCGGTGTCACTCACAGTAGCCAAAGCAAGACCAGCACAGAGATCATGTCGCTGGTGGATAATGCACTCTCAGTAGCAAAAGCGAACCGTGAGATGACCTACGGCTACATTACTGCTGATGATCACGGCGCAGTAATGGGCAAACAACAGTGGCGTACACTGGTTGAAGAAGCGATCATCAACGATCTCTTCACCTTCCGTTTGCAAGCTGCTAATAACAGCTTCGGTAAAACCTTCCACCAAGAAGTGTTCTCAGCAATTGAAAAGGATGGGGTTCGCTACAGCGCTGCTCAATACCTGTTTGCGCTTGAGCAACTCGGTGCCAGCCATGAACTCGATCAGTACGTAATCGAGAAGATGATTGAGAAGCTACATGCCAAAGAGATCACCACGCCTGTGGCTATCAACATCTCAGCAAGCAGCATCTCTGAGCCAAGCTTCATCCGTTGGGTTGGTGAGACACTTAGCAAGAATGCGTCTATCAGCCACATGCTGCATTTTGAGATCCCTGAGAACTGTTTTGTTAATGAACCGCACTACACGGCACTGCTTTGCACTGCAATACGCAATACAAACGCAGTATTCGGTGTGGACAATTACGGTCGTAACTTCCAATCTCTGGAATACATTAATGAGTTCCGTCCAGGTTACGTTAAGTTGGATTACCTCTACACCCACAACTTGGACGATGAAAAACAGAAATTCACCCTAACGTCGATCTCCAGAACGGCCCACAACTTGGGTATCACCACCATCGCCTCACGTATCGAGACTCAAACACAGCTCGATACATTGTCAGATAACTACGTTGAAGTGTTCCAAGGCTTCATCGTTGATAAGTAGTAAGGTGGGTATTTAATGCAAGATCCATTACTGAATTCGCTGATATACGTCAGCCGATACTACGGTCTAGCAAACTCTCCAGAGGCGCTCATTAATGGGCTGCCTCTTGCAGATGGCAAACTTACTCCTTTCTTGTTTCCTCGCTCTGCTGAGCGTGCGGGGCTAGTTGCCAAGGAGAACCGCGCGAACCTTGAGAGTATTCCAGAGCTGATTCTGCCCGCGGTACTGCTTCTCAAGCAGGGTGAAGCATGCGTTCTCAACCGAATTGATTTTCAGAAACAAGAAGCGGAAATCATTACCGCTGAAAGTGGCATGGTGCCGATTCTCATTCCTTTGGAAGAGTTAAAAGCGCAGTTTATTGGCCGCTACTTCTTAGTTAAAAAGCAGTTTCGTTATGATGAGCGCTCGCCTGAGATTCTAAAAACACGTCACGGCCACTGGTTCTGGGGCACGATCTGGGAGTCCAAAAAGATCTATCGTGATGTGTTAATCGCCTCAATTCTGATAAACCTATTTGCGATTGCTGCGCCGATGTTTACGCGCTTGGTGTACGACAAGGTCGTTCCCAACCTCGCCTTTGAGACGCTTTGGGTACTGGCGAGTGGTATCTTTGTGGTGTTCATGTTCGACCTCCTTCTCAAGTTAATGCGCAGCTACTTCATAGACATTGCAGGTAAAAAGTCCGACATCCTGATCTCATCCAAGCTATTTAGTAAAGTTTTGGGGATTCGTATGGAAGCTAAACCCGCTTCCGTCGGTGCTTTCGCAAAGAACTTGCAGGAATTCGAATCGATTCGTGAGTTCTTCACTTCCGCTACGATTGGCTCATTGATTGATCTCCCTTTCGCAATTCTGTTCCTAACGCTGATTTGGCTAATGGCCGGCGATCTGGTTTACGTACCAATTGTTGGTGTAGTGATTTTGGTCATCTACGCCATCATCATTCAGGGGCCGCTGCGCCGTACCATTGAAGAAGGCTCTCGTCTCGCTTCCCAAAAGTACGCGAACCTTATCGAAAGCTTAGCGGGTTTAGAAACGGTTAAACTCTTCAGCGCGCAAAGCCAATTCCAGTTCCGTTGGGAAGAAGCCGTTGCACACATGGCAAACTGGAATATTAAGAGCCGAAGAATTACAGACAGCATTCAAAACACCGCTGGTTTTGTTCAGCAAAGTACCAACGTGGGTATGATCATCTTTGGTGTTTACTTGATTGCCGAAGGCGATCTCACTATGGGTGGTTTGATTGCAGCAACTATGTTGAGCGGACGAGCGATTGGTCCATTAGTTCAACTGTCTATCTTATCGACTCGCTACAACCAAGCTAAGTCTTCAATGACTTTGATTGAGCAAGTCATGGCTATGCCTGATGAACAAGAAGAAGGTAAGCGTTATATCCATCGTCCTATCATTCAGGGCCATATCGCTCTGGATAAAGTGACCTTCCACTACCCTGACTCACCTATCGCTTCGGTACGCGATCTCAGCCTGACCATTACCCCAGGAGAGAAGGTCGCAATCATCGGTCGTATTGGTTCAGGTAAGACAACGCTAGAACGTCTCATTATGGGCCTGTATAAGCCGACAGAAGGCCATGTACGCATTGATGATACCGATATGGAGCAACTACACCACGTCGACGTACGTCGCAATATAGGCTGCGTGCCGCAAGACAGTAACCTGTTCTATGGCTCAGTTCGTGACAATATTACGCTAGGTCGTCCATTGGTAGACGACCGTGATGTCATGGATGCTGCCAACCGAGCAGGTGTGACAAACTTTACTCAGCAAGACCCTGCGGGCTTAGAGCGTCAAGTGGGTGAAGGCGGCGGATTACTTTCAGGTGGTCAACGTCAAGCCGTAGCTATCGCTCGTGCTTTCTTAGGTCGTCCTCCAGTACTGTTAATGGATGAACCAACCAGTGCTATGGATAACCGCTCAGAGATGCACATCAAGCACCAACTTAATCAGCTGTTGCCAAGTGAAACACTTATCCTAATCACGCATAAAACGTCAATGTTAGATGTAGTCGACCGCGTGATTGTAATGGAGAAAGGCTGCATCATCGCTGACGGACCGAAAGCCAAAGTACTGTCGGATCTTAAGCAAGGTAAAGTAAGAGCCGTTAGCTAAATAGACTCTCTTAATAGAACGCAAAAAGGAGCCAGTGGCTCCTTTTTTTATTCTTGTTTTTCTCTAATAAGGAGAAGTGAGTGCTATTGCTATAGCTGCTCCCCAATATCTTCTTTCTCCATTTTGAAGGAACATTGAATCTCGTATTGATTGAACGAGAATACGCTGCCGCCGTGAGTGCGCTTAGTGGTAACTGTCTCATCTCCATACTGAATGGTTACGCGGGTATAAACCTTTTCATGTGCTTCTACCGTGCACTCTTCAAGTAAGGTATCAAACTCAGCTTCCAAGTTATCTATTTGCTGTTTGGTTGACTCAATGGCTTGATTGTTTTGCTCTTTCATCGACTCGATGCGCTGTGCCTCTTCGTCAGTGCGCTCCGCCTTGGGTCTCTTTTTGAACTCCAATTCTTGTCGAATCACATCCATTGTTTTCTCTTGCGCAGTCTTATACACGTCCCTCAGTTCCGTCATTTTCTGCTTATAGCTATCATAACGGGCAAAACAGTGAACCTTGGTTGCTGTATCGCCCTCAACGCCGAGGAACACACATTCAACCTTACCTCCAACTTTGGCTTCACCGCCGCTCAAGGTGCCATGCTTTTTCATACCATCGACGACAATCAAATCATGACCACAACGTATCTCGTTACTCATGCTGTGAACGGACAGTCGAATATCAGTACCCGCTTGCAGCTCTGAATACTGAGCATAGCTCGCTTCGATTGAACCCTTGGTCAACACTTTGCAACTTTTGCACTCACCCTCTTTGACGGTATGACCGATGATACCTTTCGCAACTTTGATGTCCCCTTGTGCCTGCACCTCGGCAGATTCAATAAAGCCACCGACAGTCACGCTGCCTGTTGCCTTAACCACCATGCCAGGATCGATATTGCCAGAGACAAACACATTGCCTTTAAACTTCACGTGGCCCGTTGCCACACTCACGCTGTTTAGACACAAGGCCTCATCGACCTCAATGGTGCGTTCTTTAATGAGTGGTAATCCAGAGCAGTTGGCGACAAGAAGATTTGGATCGTCAGATGAGATAGTCGTTCCTTTTCCAGGTTTTAGCAGGCTATCTTTTCCCGGAAGTGGAGGTAGGAGTTTTCCTTGAACAGTGAAACCAGCGGTACCTTTGGTGGCTGGCGTTCGCCTCATCACGGGGTCGTTTTCACCGACGGTGATGGTTTCACCCAGATCGCGCATATCAATTTTGCCAGAGTCTTTACTGCGCGGTTTAAGAACTTGGTGGGTAATGTCAGGCACGAGAGCTTCAAACTTTGCATCTTTGCCTTTTACTGGCTGTTTGCCTTGCGCCACCGCTTGGGTAAACTTCTCTCCCGCCTTAAGTTTGTTGCTCATCACCAGCACCTTTTTCAGTGCGAGTTTATTGATGCCTTTGGTTACGTGAGCCTGAGCAAGCGCGTGTACAATCTCTGCGCCTCTTAGCCCTCGCCCTGCATAAGCGCCGGTGACAGTAATACTGGCAAGCATCTCATCATCAGACAACTCTACAACCATACTGGCATTACGCATTTGCGCTACAGCGACGCCTTCGTATGCTTCTCCTTTGCCCTCTTTTGCTAAGTTAACAAAGCGAATAACTTCATCTTCTAAAGGATAGAATTGCTGGGCTTCCAACTTCGCCAGTGATGCCGGTAACTCTTTCTGGTCAAAATTGCTATCCACGACAAAGCCTGATTGCAACCGTGCAATCACTTCTTTTCCATCCTCAGACAATGTAACTATGTTGTCCCACATACGACTGCCACTTCCTTAGCAAAAAAGTATGATTTCAGTTTATAGAAGATACTGTTTTGTGAACATATTCCTTTCTCAATAACAAGGGATAAGTCACTTTACTGAACATATTCTCAATATTGAGCTACTACACTTCAATTAGCAACTTATTGACTTAACGCATTAAATCGATCTAACCACCGTCAGTTATGGCTGATAATGTGGACACTGTCAGACAGGTCTATGAGAGAGAATCAGGGGAGTGAATTTATTGCCGCTAGTACAAATCAGCAATAATTCAAGTTGGCAAAGGAAGGGCAAAACAGCCGATATGAAAAACGAGTTTACAGTGTAAATTGAGTCGTAGTTCAGTTTACACTGTAAATCGATGAGTAGGGTGAATTAGAGGCTGTCTCTATTTACACTGTAAATTTGAAAGCAGCAATCCAAGATCCTGACGAAGAGCGGATTCAGTTTGCTTGCGACCGGCAAGATTGGTCAATTCAGAACACTGACTCCATGACTTTTTCTGAACAACTTTCCAAAGCAACAAGTCTGTCACTTGATGAAGGCTCGATTTATCCAAGCCGTAGATCAAGTTCTCAAGCATAAAGCCGACACTGTCAAAACCATTTCCTCCCTCAACGTAGTGATCAAGCAAAGACGAATTTTCTATACTCGACGAGTTGCCAGGTTGAGAGGCAATCAATGAACGTACGATAGAAGTCTCCAATGACGCATATGTCGTCGACAGTAGATAACGCAAGCTCGAGTCAAAGTGAAGATTCACCTTAGCAATCCAATCACAACTGTTTTCATTCAAAGCTCGGCACATCAATAGTGAATGACAGCCGCTAGATTGATCGCGCTGATGGCCAAGGTGAACAGAGACAAAGTCGTTGCTACACCAAAAATCGATAAGCTCGTGAGTCGCACCAAAGCTCGTTGCCAAATAATCAAAATCAATATTTAGCCTCACTAAATGACCAATCATTTGCTGCCCTACTCCACGACCTTGAATATCAGGGTGAACAGCAATTCTCATGATCCTAAGACATTTCTCAACTCCAGCCTGATGAACTCCTAAATGATTAGCGATAAGTGTTGGTGCTAGATGACCGCGAGGGCGACGCTTTCCAAGTTGAACGTCTTTGATAAGCTCATCATCCAAAGCGCCCTCTTCAACCGTCAAAACACAACCCAAACACTGCTTATTTGAAAACAGTGCATGCAGTGACATTTCTGGGTTATCCAAAAGTTGAATCAAATCATTGGGAGACGTTTGATAATGAGCACTGACTAGTAAGCCAAAACATTGAGTCAGTATTGTTGGGTTGTCGAGTAACGACTGCTTATCAAATTGATGCCAGGACAATTCATCAGAGTTAAGCTCAACATCTTCAGGCAACACGTTGATATCAGAATCCAGTAAGAAAGTCTCAAACAGCCAATCTTCCAAAGGATCGTTTACGTTCCAACGTATAGGTTGTTCAAGTTTAAATGAGCGCCAATTCGGACGATGCTCAGAGAGCCACTTTTCAAACTTGATACCAAAGCCACGCCCACTCCCCTCATAACCATGCACCGTGGTTGAGAAAACCATACGATGATAACGCTCGACCATACGCTTCAACATTGGCAGTGGGATTGCAGCCGCTTCATCAACCAACAGAAGGTCACAATCAGGCTGAGTTCTGAGTACTTCGTCAGGTGCAACAAAAACGATTCTGCTTTTGCCGCTAACGAGTGTATGACGGTTCTCCATCGAAGCGTTCGGTAGTTGCTGTTGCGCGTGTTCAAACAGAGGTTGAACAGCCTTAACGTTGGGCGCTGTGACGACGATAGTAACGCAGTCTTTTGACTTCATAATATTGGCCGAAGCGATCCCCAGAGCTGAACTTTTACCGCGACCGCGATCAGCCGTTAGAACTAAGGGGCGTTTACGATGACCAAACATGACCTTTTCTATCGCTTCAATCGCGTGCTTTTGTTGCGCGTATTTATCGAAGCCATCAGGTGCAATTATCGTGTCAGGTAGTGTGGGAGGTTCCGACTCTTTTGACGGAGCTTGCTGAGATAAACCGATGAGCTTATCAAACTGAAGCTTTAGCCAAACATCAGACAACGCTTTATTGCTTGAAGAGGCGAACGGATTGTTATTTAAAGCCCCGTCAGTTTTTGAAAAAGTCGTATCACAATCTGTTGGTGGAATAATAAAAAGAAGCCCTCCTCCAACTAACGCACCTGACGCAGCGGTAAAGCTGTTTGCATCAAATCCAGCTTTAAAATCACAAATCAAAACTTGGCACTCTTGGCCCAGTAACTGCTGCCCTTTATTAAACGCAATCGTAGTAGCGCCGGGCATATTCAGGTCACCCAAAACGAACGCCTTGTTGCCATCTAAATTGGAGTTATCTGAGTTTGAGTTATTTAAATAAGTGAGATAAGACTGCAGCTCATTGGATTGCCACGCTTCATCGCCTTCGAGTAGGACGCCGTAGCGGTGGTTATTATGAAAGGCAATCGTCGAGAGTTGAGTTAAGAAAGGAAGAGTCGTCATAAATTGTGTCCACATTCATCTAAACACAGTTTATCACAGGTAAAGAAAAAGCCGCATCAAGCGGCTTTTAATTGATTTACTAAGAGCTTAGTTAAGCTTAGATTGAACAAAAGCGAGGATCTCTTCCATCGTCGCATCATCCACTTTTTTAAGGTTCAATGCTAGGTTGGCACCTTTACGGCTATAAGAAGCGCGACCTTTAACCAGTTCAACTTTTGGTGTGGCCTTTTTCGCTGGTGCTGGCGCTAGTTCAGAAATCCAGTTCTCTAGCGTTTCAGTCACATCTTTTGTCAAACGAGTAACACCTTGTGCATCGCTACGCTGCCAAACAAAACCATCAGTAGCATCACATTTAGTTAGTAAGCTTTGTTGCTGCTCTTCATTCAAAGCGCCAAACTGTTTGTGAAGTTTTACGATAGTTGGACGACCCAAGTCACTCACATTTGGGTAAGCTTGTAACAACTCCAATGGAAGCGACGCCGCTTTTAATGCACCACTCACTAACGCTTCACTACACTGGAACATTTTCGCCAGTGCTTTTTGATCTTCAGCTTCGCCTTTGTCTAGCTTAGCTTGCATCTCTTTACCTTTCTCATATAGAGAAAGAGGCTTGTGCGCATTCGCAACGTCAGAAAGGAACTTTGCGTGTTCGCCGTTAATGTTCTCAGCAACATAGATAAGGAACTCTTTGTCCGCAAGAATACAAGACATACGACGACGGCTACCGTCTAGAACCTCAATCTTGCCATCTTTGTTCTTGCGACCAACGGCTGGGTATTGTTGTCCACGCTCTTTGAGTGTGGTTAAAACGTCAGAAAGTGCATGTTCGTTAAGAAAAGATTGCTCACGAGCATTCTCTTCAAAGACCACGGTCTGCGTTGCCACTTTATCAGCAGGAATACGAACAAGCTCAAAAGACACCATTTGTTCACCAGCAACAGCCAGTTCAATCACTTGAGCCTGCTCTTTTGCTGCCGTTTGAGCTTCTTGAGGAGTCGCTACTCGGCGCTTATTCGCTTTACCAAATAGCTTTGCATTTAAGTCAGATGTTTTAATTGCCATGTTGATTATCCCTGATTAAGTGAAGGCCAGTTGCTGTGTAATACACGCTCTAATTCGAGAGCACTCTTTTGAACGGCATCTTGAGCGACAGCCAGTGTCTTTTTACCGCCTTCAAAATCACTTGTCGTTAAATCAAAAACTGTGCTGTAAGTATCGGCACACGTTTCAAATGCGCGGCTACGAGGAATTGTTGCCATCATAACTTGATCATTCAACAGGTAGTTCATTTCTGTTAATACAGAAACCTGTTTCTTGTTGTCATCTTCAAACATGGTTGGCATCAAGCGAATGAATTCAAGGCCTTTCCAATCGTCCGGGAACATTTCGTAAACCGTCGGTAGGTGCTGGAAGAAGTTAACGGTTGATGCCCAGTCAAGACGCTTAGCAGCACATGGAATCAATAGTGCGTTAGACGCGTACATTGCATTCCATACTAGCGGGTCAACGTGTGGACCGGTATCAATCATGATCACGTCAAAATCATCAGCAATTTTATCAATCAGCTTCTCTTTCAATAGACGAACAATATCTAGAGATTGGTCTTGAGACAGACTCTGCCATGCTTCCGCGTTGAACATTGCATCTTCAGGGAACGCAGACACCGTTTTCAAGTTCGGGTACTGCGTTGGAAGTAGAACATTTTTATGTAAGAACGCCGAATCCACTTCTTGGCCTTCTGGCACATTATCCAACATGATATCAACAGCCGAATAGATGCTGTCATGCTCTGTACCACTGATTTGTGGGTTCAAAAACAGACGCAAAGAGCCTTGTGGATCAAGGTCAATCAAACAGATACGGTAACGCTTATCCAAGTTAAGAGAGAGACAAGCAGCCAAATGTACCGCTGTCATTGATTTACCCGTTCCACCCTTCTGGTTCTGAACGTTAATAATCCAAGGTTTATTGTCTGCGTGTTTCTTGCGTTCGTGGAACTTAGCTACGCCAGCTGCATCCATTAGCATGTGTGCTTCGGTAAGAGAAATCGAGTAATGGTTGGCGTTATTTTTTGTGAACTGATGGCCTTCCGATTCAAGCTTAGTGATCGCTTCGTCTAGTTTACGACGAGTTAGACCTGAGCGTGTCTCCATCATTGCCTTAGACATTGGAGGAAAGTGCTCATCACTTCGCTCCTCTAAGATGATCTCAATTCTGTCAGCCTGAACTTGTTGAGTCTGTTCGGCTAGCTGATAGAGCTTATCAATCGTTTGTTCTCTTTTCATTGCCAATTTCCGTTATGGTTAACTTAGTAAGAATTGTACAGCAAATAAGGACAAATCCAACAAAAACATGAACATCCATTTATGAGTAAAATCACATAAAATTGATTGCTTGTGTTGTTTTGTGTGCTAAGTAATGATGACAGCTGAACAAAAAATCCCCCCAAATATCCACGATAATGCGTCACCCAACTAGCCACTTTTAAAATGTTACATTGTCACCAATTTACAATGTAAATGAATTTTGGTGCATTCTCTTCGGAACGATTGAAATTCAAGCACAGATTACGGTGAATGTGATTTCTATTGAAAAAACAGGTTCTGAGGTTCTGAGGTTCTGAGGTTCTGAGGTTCTGAACAGAATTCTATGGAGTCACAGTTCAATCAAGCCTTCATGAGCAATTAAATAGAAATCGTGGCAAGCGCGATATTGGATGCAGATAGCACTGTCAGAACGGAACTATGATCAAGGAGAGTCATCATTTCATTGTTCCACAAAACCACGGTCGACGAAGCATGATCAAGGGATATTAACCCATCTCTTGATCAAGCCATTGTGCTTTTCAATAAGATCCATCTTCGGAAAAATGATCAAGTGTATATAGCTCCGGAAGCATGTAATTCTGAGTCTAAATTACGGAAGAATGTAGATAGACTGGGGTTTGAGCCCTAATTTCGAGGTTTGGCCTGAAAATTCAATCAACATATAATTGAAATACAAATGTCACTTTATTTCGTGATCATGCTTCCCCAACAGTGCCAACGATTGGCTTGAATGGAAGATTAGGTCCTTAAACCTCAAACAAGGCGAAATATTCGGCAATGACGAGCAAAACCACAGCAAATTCCCCTTTCCATGATCATCGTTCCTAATCATGTGTGACGAATTCTATTCACAATTCAGTTTCATAGGCGACGAACTCATTCCCTTCTGTGGATAAGCTGTAGAGTGCTAATGATCATGCTTTCGGAACGATAATGATCATAGTTACAATAACTTAGTGATCATCGTTCTGGCGTTTATTGATCATGCTTTCCGAATTACTTTGATCATGTTTTCGATAGTTATATGATCATGCTTTCCAGCGCTATATTTTTTTATTTCTATTATTCAGCAACTTACAAGGGGATTAACCGCCAGATCATTAGATCACTTAATCAATTAAGATCAGATTAATCAAAAAGATCAGTTATTTAAAAGATAATAAATTCTCTTTATTTATGATCATTTTTTCTTTATTCTTCAGGAACTATAGTGAAATTACGGCTAGTGTGATACGGATCAAAAATGAAACCAGATGAAAAATTACTGATTAAGGCAAGAAGCCACAAAGATGGTCATTTATTTGAGGTATCAGAAAGCGCAGTAGAATGGATAGAGCAGTATCAACACTTTAAGGGCGTTACCAAAAGTATTGTTGAGCTCCTTAATCTGATCTCCCTGCGTGGTTTTAGCAGTAAAGATGGTTATGTATCCACAACTGAAATCATTGATGCTACAGATGGTCAAGTCACTCGTGCCGCACTTCAACAACGACTACGAGCAGCCGTTAATATTGGCCTCTTCAAACAGATCCCGGTTCGCTTCGAAGAAGGTCTAGCCGGAAAAACCATGCTTCATCGCTTTGTTAATCCGAATCAATTAATCTCAGTACTCGGTGCAACTAGCTTAGTCACTGAAAGCGTAAAACAGAGCGAGAAACAGAAACGTTCTAAAGCATTGGCTCAAACGAAAGTGAATAAGCGTTTGCTGAACGAGCACGGCTTAAATACGCCACCAACGATGAAGGACGAGGCGGATCAATTTATCGTCTCACCGACTAACTGGGCTGGTATTATCGATCAAGCGTTAGCGCCACCACGCACTCGCAAAAGTTATCAAAAATCGATGGTTTCGATCTCAGGAACACGAGCTGTGATCGAGACAAGATCATCGAAAAATATCATGACTGTTGACGATCTTATGACGTTGTTTGCACTGTTTACGCTTACGGTGCAGTATCATGATCACCACCAAGATGATTATCATCTTGATGCAAAATCAACACCTAACAAAACGCCACTGTACATTACGGATATTCTTTCTCTTCGTGGTAAGAAAGACAGTGGCCCAGCACGCGACTCCATTCGCGACAGTATTGATCGTATCGAATTTACCGATTTTCAATTGCATGAACTGACCGGTCGCTGGCTGAGCGAGAATATGCCAGAGGGCTTCAAGAGTGACCGATTCCGCTTTCTAGCGCGTACTATCACAGCGTCAGAAGAGGCACCAACAGAGGGCGCTGACGGTGAAATTCGCATTAAACCTAATCTGTACATTCTTGTTTGGGAACCTTCGTTTTACGAAGAACTGCTTACTCGCGATTACTTCTTCCTGTTTCCGCCTGAAATTCTGAAGCAGCATACCTTGGTATTCCAGCTCTACTCTTACTTCAGAAGCCGTATGGCGCGTCGTCATTCCGATTGCATGTTGTTGAGTGAACTGAACCAAAAACTTGCGAGAAACATCGATTGGCGTCGTTTTTCGATGGATTTGATCCGAGAATTAAGGAAATTGGGTGAAGTCAGCGATCAAGACGATACATTCTTAGTCAATTTATGGGGTTACCATCTAACGATCACCTCAATGATCGAAAAAGATAAAACGGTCGATTACCAGGTTGATATTAAGTGCAATGTGGAGGAAGTTCTTCGCTATTCACGTGCTCGTACCACTAATGCGGGTAAGCGCAACATGGCGCCAACATTGCCAAACCCTCTGCGCAATGAAATGGTGTCGAAACAGAAGTTAGAAGAGCTGTCAGAAATTATCGATGGAGAGTTCGAGCCTATTCAGCGAAAAGCGCCTTCACCGCGCGGCAAGTTGGGGCGTCGAGTTAAGCTGAGAAAGCACTCTGTTGAGATCAATGCTGATGAAATCACCATTACTCTTTCTCGATATACCTCTCCAGAGGCTCTAGAACGTAGTATAACGGCTCTTTCCGCTATGACAGGACATTCACACGCTTCAATTAAAGAAGAGTGCTCAGAGCTTGTAGAGAAGCTTGATTGGTTGAGAGTGGCAGAGGAAGTGATTCCTTACGAAACGTTAAGCCGCACCATTGAATTGTATAACGATCGTGATACCAACAAACACCTGTCGATCGAACGCTTGATCTCCGGATTGGCTGTAAGACGTAAAGTGTGTAAGCAGATTCATGAAGGGCACTTGGACGAAAACGTCTTTCAAGCATTAGATGAGATGGCCATCGGTCACTAAGTTGATTGCTTCTGAATAGGCTAGAAGTTGACGAAATAGTGACTCGATGAATCGTTTCATGAAATTGATTGGATATTGATGGTAAACGCACCTAACGCTGACAATTCACTGACATTGAGCATGATGCCACTGGTTATTATTTATCCCGAATAGACAACCTTTTGTCCTTTCTTATGATTAATAGATTGGCTCATATTTTGTTACATCATACTGAATAGATTTTTCGCGAGTTCCACTGGAGCTCGCTTTTTTTTGCCTAAAAAATCAGTGGCTAAACGTGCCATCAAAGTGATTATTGGGCGTTGTTCTGGTCTCAGTATCGAAAGCATGATCAAGAGTGAGATCAAAATTAGCCGTGATTTCCTTGATCATCTTTCCGCGATCAATGAACGTGAGACGGTTGATTCACTTGATCACCGTTATGCGGATGATGAGTCATGAATTTTACATGGGATTCGATCAATCTTTCCGACTCGCCTTGCCAACGTGGGTCTTGTTGCTGGTTAGCAAATTCGAGCGCAAGCACGCATAAATGTTGCATACGTTTCGTGCACCAGTCGCGCAGTTCTGTTTCCGCCGCAGCATCACTCGATACCGCTTGCAGCTTACTATAAGCAAACATCACGAATTGAAAGGCTTTATCTGACTGGTCGATAGTGGATTGTTTGTAGTGGATATAAACTCGTAAACAACCATCGAGCCAACATGCAATCGCCTTACTCTGCTTGTCGTTGATCAACGGCCCCCAGATCGCATCTGGAGGCGTTAAGATCAGACTTTCAAGTTTGCTTACTTGATCATGCTTTCGAGAGCGATACCAAGTTTCGATACTCTCTAACCATGCGTCTAATTCATTCATGCAACACTATCCCAATGTTTTACAAAATGATTTTCAGCAACTTGATTCACTTGATGCTGAATAATACTGCTCCGCTCGCGTACGAGGTCGGCATCTACTGAATAGTTTGGTTCATTTTTTACTAGTTCGCCAAATGGAAGATCGGGATCCGGTACTGCTGAAATCAGCAGCTTGGTGTAGGGGTGCTGCGGGTTGGTTAGGATCGATTGAGTTGATCCCCATTCGACGATCTGCCCTTTGTACATGACCGCGGTCTCTTCTGCTATGTAGTGAGCGGTCGCGAGATCGTGGGTGATGTAAAGGAAACCGATACCGAGCTCCTTCTTCATTCTTTGCATGAGGTTTAATACGCCCAAACGAATTGATACATCGAGCATTGAGGTCGGCTCGTCAGCCAAAATCACTTGTGCGCCCACACCGAGTGCTCTTGCTAGATTAACACGCTGTCTTTGGCCTCCACTGAGCTCATGTGGGTACTTAGCCAAAGTTTCGATAGGAAGCTCGACCAGATCTAATAACTCCTTGAGGCGGCTCTCAAGCGCTTGTTTTGAGTCTACCTGTTTATGAATCTTAAGCGGGCGAGTTAGATGGTGCTCTATGGTGTGAGTCGGATTGAGTGAGCCAAATGGGTCTTGGAATACCATTTGTACCTTGCTGCGGTAATCTAGAATCTCTTTGCGACTTTTAAGCGTAGAGATGTCCTGACCGTTAAACAAAATCTCACCTTCGGTGGCAGGGTAGACCTTGGTCATCAATCTTGCACAGGTGCTTTTACCACAACCTGATTCACCCACCAACGCCAAAGTCTTCCCTGCGTAGAGGTCAAAGCTGACGCCATGTAGTGCTCTGAAAATCTCTTCTTTGCCCAGTCCACCACCGACCGTGAACTCTTTAACGACGTTCTTAACCTGAATAATTGGTTTTTGCATCATGATCTCCTAGCTCGCAATCGCGTGTGACTGTTCGTGAATATTTGGGAATGAACTCCATAGTTTTTGGGTGTACTCGTGCTGTGGGTTGTTACGGATTTCATGGGCATCGTTGACTTCGACAATCTGGCCATAGCGCATAATGGCAATGCGATCGCACAATTGGCTCATTAGCGCCAAGTCATGGGTGATGAATAGGATAGAGAAACCGAACTCTTCTCTTAGTTGGTGTATCTGTTGCAAGATCTCCCGCTGTACTACCACATCAAGCGCGGTTGTTGGCTCGTCCATGATGATTAGCTTGGGATTCAATGCTAGTGCAATGGCAATAACTAGGCGTTGTCGCATCCCACCACTAAACTGGTGAGGATACTCAGGAAGACGATTGCGAGGGATGTTGACCAGATCTAACAGCTTCTCGGCTCGGTCTTTAGCTTGCTCGTCGTTCATTCCTTTGTGATGACGAAGTACATCGGCGAACTGCTCTTGGATGGTCAATACTGGATTTAGAGAGTTCATGGCACTTTGGAACACCATGGCAATCTCGCTCCAGCGTAATGTGTTGAGTTGAGAATCGGAGAGTTTCAATAGATCTTGTCCATCAAACAAGATCTCGCCACCAGAAATAAAGGCAGGCGGCTTGTGTAGACGGTTAATGGCAAAGGCGATGGTGCTTTTGCCACACCCTGATTCACCGGCAAGGCCAAAGATTTCTCCTCTGCCAATATGGAAGCTCACAGACTTAACCGCATTGAAGTCACCATCGTCGGTGATGTAGTCGACACAGAGGTTTTTTACCTCAATCAGTGGCGCGCTTTTTAGTTCACTGGACATAGTTATCGCTCGTTATGATATTGATAATTATTATCAATATCATGTTGTACTTATAGGGAAAGTAAAGAGCTCAGAAATATTGAAGTGACTCGTAATTAATTTGTATCCGTTTGCAGGAAATTTCAGGGGAGCAAGTCGTCTGGGAGGCCACGAAAGTGAGAGTTAGATCAAACCACATTTCTTATGGGGAATCTTTTAAATGTAATGGCATAAATTCGGCTTGGCAAAGTATAAATGAGGCATTTGTTAATTAGCTTTATGAAGCGTCGGAATCATCACATTTCGGTACAGAAATTCTTAACAACAGAAATGGCATTTGCTACAGATTACCTGTCCATTACATGGTGCTTTTCGGAGGAAAACATGTCCATTAATTCAATCAACCATGATGAAATGACGAATATCGCAAACAAGTGGGATGGTGATGAAGAAGTATCCCTAAAACCAGAGAAACAGATGAAATCGGCTGAAGCTCGCCGTCGTATTGAGGCTCTTAGAGAAATTAGAGAAAGCGGTTTGAGCCTTGAAGAAGCGAGAGAATTAGGCTTGATTCATTGATCTTTGATCAGTTCTTTTAGAGCAGCGCAATGCTGCTCTATCTGTCTCATGCTCCATTATACTGCACTCTATTCCTACCACTTTAGTGAACCCCATTCACAGACTCATAAATCATAAGCTCCCCCTATTTGACACTACCATTACGCAGCACTAGTTTTAAAAGAAAAGATAGGCGCTGGGATGCACTGTTGGTGAGGAGTAGACAATGGCGAGTCACAAAGAGGTTCTGTTTTATGAGCCCGAAGATCCAAATGGTTACCTTTCAAATTTTGCGGCTTGCCCAATTCGTGTGGGAGACAAGGTGTGGGCCACCAGCGAGCACTATTATCAAGCAATGAAGTTTACCTGTGAAAAGCTGAGGCAACAGATATACACAGCAAGCTCGCCCGCAGAAGCTTTTTCACTGAGTCGTGACTTTGATGCACAAGTGCGTGACGATTGGTATGACATTCGTGTGGACGTTATGCGCTTTATCGTGACTGAGAAATTCAAACAGAATCCTTGCTTCGCACTGTTTCTTATCAATACGGGTGATTCAGTGATTAAAGAGCATTCCCACAAAGATAGCTTTTGGGGAGATGGGGGAGATGGCAAGGGTGAAAATCATCTTGGTAGAATCTTGATGAGCGTGCGCAGCCAGCTTAACGCTCAGCCTGTCTGTTTAAAGCCGATGGAAACACACCGTGAGCGAGATTTGTTTTCTGTGCCACTGTTGTTTGCACGTCCAAGAGAAAGCTTCAAGGCGCAATACTAATCACGATACTAAAAAGCCCCAAGTGATACTTGAGGCTTAATTTTTGCAAAGGTTGATCAAAGGTGTGTGGGTGAATTAAAGATATTTGTTAACAATATCATCAAGTTGCCCATTATCTCTCATTTCTACTAAGCGCTGATTGATAAATGATTGCAGTTCAGGCTTCATTTGAGGGTCAAAGGCGAGGTGAATAGGGTAATCATTAATTACCGAACCAAACCTTTGTAGCTGGTAGTCATTGATATCAAGGTTTTGATCGTTGAGGTTGTACTTGATTCGTGACTCCATTTCGACAAACACAGTGTCTCCAGGAGTTCGATTCAGTACACGGAAAGCGGCAGTATAGTCTTTCACTCGAATTTCATTGAGTTTGCCTTCGGCAATATAAGGATCAAGGTTTGGGTATTCAAACCCCAGCAGCAGTACCACTGCCTTGCCTTCTAGATCGTCGATGCTATTGAACTCAAATGGTTTCTTACTGCTGCTCAGTAGAGCGTGTTTTACATTGTAAATTGGGATGTCTGAGAGGTTCTCAGCTTGGATATTTCCCCAGCTTGGGCTGCCATAGGTTACCCAGTTGTCGTTTTCTCGAGCTTCAAGCTTAGAGATCATGCGATTAAATGGGTAGGTGTGATAGTTGATGTCGTAGTTGCTGTCTTGGAAGACGGCCTCGACGATGTCTGTCACCATGCCTTCATGCGCACCGCCTTCTTTTTCTATTTGAAAAGGTTGAGCTTGGCTTGCAATGATGTAGTGATGGAGTGGTTCGGACGAAAACGCGTAACCACTTGAAAATAAAGCTGCTATTGCAGTTGAAAGAAGATATTTTTTCATAACCTTCCCTGGTTATTTGTAGGACGACTACTATTATACTAGTTGAGTAATAGTAATTTACTAAACTTAATAAACGGAACTTATCTATGGTGAAACAAGGAAAGCGCTATATCGGATTATCTCGACAACTCATCGGGATTATTATCGCTATCAGCACTTTGTTCACTGTTATTGTGACAGGGCTCAGCCTATATGTTGAGTACCAAGATCGCGTTTCTTACATCAGCACTCAAATTGACCAAGTAAAAACGGGTCACCTTCCTGGATTAACCTCAAGCCTTTGGGTTGAGGATCGCGATCAACTGCAAGTACAAGCAGACAGTGTGTTTCAGCTACCTACGGTCAGTTATCTTCTTATTGAAGACGATAACCAGGTTGTGACTGAGTTAGGGCAACCCATTGTCGGTAGAGCCTATTCCAAAACTTGGGATATGGTTTACAAGATGGGGGGGAAAGAATACCCGCTCGCGACATTGACAGTGCAGTCAGACCTTAACCTTATTTTGGATGATTTTGTTGATCGAGTATTGGTTCTGGCCGTATTTGAGGCAGTGAAGGTATTCCTGCTGTCACTTGTGTGTCTGACCGTTGTTTATCGCCTTGTCGTTCGACGTTTGATGACCATCTCTTCTCAAATCGATGAACAAGATCAGAAAGCCGGCCCGCAAAAACTAGCACCGGTTGGACATACTTACTCTGATGAAATCACCACTCTTGAGTACAGCTATAACCAGTCAATCGAACGTATTCGTCAGCAATATGAAGAATTAAAGCAGGCCAAGGAAGCCGCTGAAGTCGCTAACCAAAACAAGAGTGAGTTTCTGGCGAATATGAGCCATGAAATACGCACGCCAATGAATGGGATCATCGGTTTATCATCGTTGTTGGCGGATATGGATATGCCCAAAGAGCAAAAAGAGTATGTTCGCATGCTCAACACTTCATCATTGACGCTCTTAGATCTTATCAACGACATACTCGATTACTCTAAGATTGAGGCTGGGCATCTCGACTTACAATCAGAGCCTTTCCGCATTGCCAATATTATTGATGATGTAGAGTCGACATTCCGTATTAAAGCTGAACAAAAATCGTTGAACTTCCAATTGATAACCGACCCGCGTATTCCAGCGGTGATCAAAGGTGATGGAACTCAACTGCGTCAGGTGCTGAATAATTTAGTCGGCAATGCCATTAAATTCACTGAACAAGGTCATGTGACGCTCTCCCTGTTCTTAGAGCCATCATTGAATGGCGCCCCAAACAGCGACAAGGTTCGAATTAAGTTTGAAGTGAAAGACAGCGGGATCGGGATTGCAGAGGATAAGCAGGTCAGCATCTTTGAGAAGTTCCAACAAGCTGATGGCAGTACTACTCGAAACTATGGCGGTACCGGACTAGGTCTGGCGATCTGTGAGAAAATTGTCACATTGATGGACTCTAAGCTGGAACTGTACAGTATTGAAGGTAAGGGCAGCTCGTTCTACTTCTCCGCTGACTTTGATGTGTGCAGTGAAGTGACACAAACCCAAGTAGATATGAACAAGGTCTCGGTGCTGCTAGTGGACGACAGTCAGCTGAATATGCGCATTACTTCCGCTCAACTGAAAGCGTTCGGTTGCGAGTCGGTCAGTTGTGATGGTGCTGAAGAGGCCGTTAACTTAGTGGCAGCTTCGCTAGAGAAAAATACCCCTTACGATTTAATATTGATTGATAAGGTAATGCCATCCGTTGATGGATTCCAATTAGCGGAGACCTTAACGCAACGATTCAATGACCAGTGCCCACTCCTTGTGATGATATCCGCAGATCCACACCTTGAGGACGAGCAGAGAGCTAAGCAAGTGGGTTATGTGGCGTATATTGCGCGTCCTTACCACGATAACCAATTAAAGTGGACGGTGAACCGTGTCCTCTCAAACCACGCTTCTGAGAAGGGCTTCACTTATGCCAACCGAGGTGAAGTATCATTCAAGTCTGTTTCGACTGAGCAACCGTCACCTGAAGCAGAACCTCAAGTTGAGCAAGCACCACTGCCGCAATTTGAAGGCAAAGCGCTGGTGGTTGAAGATTCGCGAGTGAATCAGCAAGTCGCCAAGATGATGATCAAAAAGCTGGGACTTGAGGTAGATATTGCTGAAAACGGTAAGATCGGCGTTGAGATGTACCAAAAGGCGGATTACAAAATTGTCTTTATGGATTGCCAGATGCCAGTACTCGATGGTTTTGAAGCAACTAAGTTGATTCGTGCCATCGAAGAGGGCTCTGAGCGACATGTACCCATTGTTGCCCTAACCGCTAACGTGGTGCAAAGAGACAAGCACCTCTGCTTTGAGGCTGGGATGGATGAGTTCATCGCCAAGCCTGTTAATCAGCATAAGCTGTTGGCCGCTGCTGAGAAGTTCTTGAGTCAGCCAAAGCAAGCACAAGACAAAGATGGAGTGGAGCAGCAAATCATTTAGTTCTTCTCTCATCTAGACACACCAACGGGCCATACAGACTGTTTGTATGGCCCGTTTTTTTGTGCGCGTTATGTTCTAATCCGTTTGACAACAAACTTAATCAATCAGCCTGTTGTAACAATTCATTCACACTTGGCCTGTCTTGTAAACCACGCTTTTAGTGTTCAATCGCTTGATTGGTTTGACTTTCAGAGCCCTTACTCTTGGGTGTAACATCTTGTTTACATTTTTCGGGGTGACTTGTCGTTTTGACTGATTTAATTGAAGATTTTCAATATTTCGAATTCTGTTCCACGTTTAAGTTAGGCGCGTTCTACGTGCTTCAATTTTCACAAGGAGAGAAACATGGTCGATAGCTACAACCCGTTAGGTACGGATGGTTTTGAATTCGTTGAGTACACAGCAGCTAATGATGAAGGGATAGAACAACTTAAGGCGCTGTTTGTGTCACTGGGTTTTGCCGAGATTGCCAAGCACCGCTCAAAAGAGGCGTGGCTGTATCGACAAGGGGACATCAGTTTTATTGTTAATGCGCAACCTCACAGCCAAGCTGAGGAGTTTGCGAGAGTACATGGCCCGTCAGTGTGCGGCATGGCTTTTCGCGTTCACGATGCCAGTGCTGCGCTACAACAGGCGCTGAACAATGGGGGAGAGGAGTACATCACAGACATTGGTCCAATGGAGCTTAGCATCCCTGCGATTTATGGCATCGGTGAGAGCCTTCTGTACTTTGTTGACCGCTACGGAAAGCAGAGTATTTATGATGTCGATTTCCGCTTCTACGATGACGCGGATCAGAGGTTAGCCGGTGCAGATGTGGGTTTGTACGAGATTGATCACCTGACCCACAACGTCAAGCAAGGCAATATGGATTTATGGTCCGGCTTTTATGAGCGCATTGGGAACTTCAGAGAGATCCGCTACTTTGACATTGAAGGTAAGCTCACAGGTCTTGTCAGTCGAGCTATGACTGCCCCGTGTGGCAAGATCCGTATCCCGATCAATGAATCCTCTGATGACAAATCTCAGATTGAAGAGTTTATTCGTGAATATAACGGTGAGGGGATCCAACACATCGCCCTGACGACAGACGATATCTATCAAACAGTGTCTACTTTGCGCGACCGAGGCATGGACTTTATGCCAACCCCTGACACTTACTACGAGAAAGTCGACCAGCGCGTAAAAGGCCACGGCGAAAATACCAGCCAACTTCGAGATTTACGTATCTTAATTGATGGCGCACCGACCAAAGATGGCATTTTGCTCCAGATCTTTACTCAAACTGTTATTGGACCAGTGTTCTTTGAGATCATTCAGCGCAAGGGGAACGAGGGCTTTGGTGAGGGTAACTTTAAAGCGCTGTTTGAATCGATTGAAGAGGATCAGATCCGACGCGGAGTATTGACCGATGAGTAAATGGATCCCTTTTCCTCACCGTGAGGGTACGTGCTCGAAGCAAGCACACGCTGACTTTCCCAAAGAGGCAATCTATGAGCGAGAAGCGGGGCGAAGCGGCTTCTTTGGCCCTGCTGCGCATTTTCATCATCAGCATGCCCCGACTGGTTGGTCGGAGTGGGAGGGCGATCTGCGTCCTAGAGCCTTTGATTTTAGCCGTATTGAAGCCGCCAGCCAGACATCTCCTTGGCAAGTACCACACCTGTTACACAACGCCAATTGCAAGATACGGGTTTGGAGAGTCGATAGCGATATGGAGCACCTAGTTCGTAATGCCGATGGCGATGAGCTGTTGTTCATTCATCAAGGCAGTGCGCATCTTTATTGTGACTATGGCCACTTAGAGCTAAGAGATGGTGACTATGTGATGATCCCGCGCTCCACCAGCTGGCGTTTAGAGCCGAATGAGCCGATGTTTATCTTGATGATTGAAAACACCGATGCGGCGTATACCTTGCCAGAGAAGGGCATGGTGGGTAACCACGCGGTGTTCGATCCTGCGGTGCTTGAGGTGCCTTCAATCGATGAGGCGTTTCAGGCTCAATACTCAGAAGACGAGACGCGAGTGTATGTGAAGCGCCATGACCAGACGAGTGTGATCACTTATCCATTCAATCCATTAGATGCGATTGGCTGGCATGGTGACCTGGCAGTTGTGAAGGTCAATTGGCGCGATATCCGACCTTTAATGTCGCACCGTTACCACTTACCGCCATCTGCTCACACTACCTTTGTTGGGGCGGGGTTTGTGGTTTGTACTTTTGTGCCGCGTCCGATAGAGAGCGACCCCGGCGCACTTAAGGTGCCGTTTTATCATAACAACGATGATTACGACGAAGTGCTCTTCTACCATGCGGGTGACTTCTTCAGTCGCGACAACATTGAAGCAGGGATGGTGACGTTCCATCCTGCAGGTTTCTCGCATGGCCCTCACCCTAAGGCATTCAAAGCAGGGTTGGAGCATAAGAAAACCTTCACAGATGAAGTCGCCGTCATGATTGATACACGCCACGCTCTATCATTTTCTGATGAACTAGACGCGGTAGAGAACAAACAATATGTCTACAGTTGGCAAGAGAAGTAGGGAGCAAGGATGAAACTAGCAACGAAGAAAAACGGGACTCGCGATGGGCTATTGATGGTCGTGAGTCGAGATTTATCACAATGTGTTCCTGCGACAGAAATCTTTCATGCTTTGCATCTAGCGCCGACGATGCAGATGGCGATGGACCATTGGCAACAGGTTGAGTCGTCACTGGTTGAATTGTATGAAGCACTCAATAACCAGAGAGTCGAAGGCAGCGAACCCTTTGAGGCGGCGACTTGCGAGTCACCGCTGCCACGCGCTTATCAATGGGCGGATGGCAGTGCTTATGTTAACCATGTTGAACTGGTCAGAAAGGCGCGTGGCGCTGAGATGCCAGAGAGCTTTTGGAGCGATCCACTGATGTATCAAGGTGGCTCTGACTCCTTCATTGGCCCGCGCGACGACATTGAGTTTGCGAGTGACGAGTGGGGGATAGATTTTGAAGGAGAGGTCGCTGTGATTACCGGTGATGTGCCGATGGGCGCGAGCCGAGCTCAGGCAGAGGCGTCGATTCGTTTGTTGATGCTGGTGAATGATGTCTCTTTGCGAGGTTTGATTCCGGCTGAGCTCGCCAAGGGGTTTGGCTTTTTCCAATCAAAGCCCTCATCCGCTTTTTCTCCAGTCGCGGTGACTCCTGATGAACTCGGTCAAGACTGGCAACAGAGTAAAGTTCACCTACCTCTGATCTCTACTTACAACAATGAGCCTTTTGGTTGTCCTAATGCTGGGGTTGATATGACGTTTGATTTTGCTGAGCTCGTCATGCACGCCTCGAAAACACGCCCGTTGTCGACAGGCACCATTATTGGCTCTGGAACCGTATCGAATAAACAGGGCACAGATCATGGCACGTCTATTCAAGAAGGTGGCGTAGGTTACTCGTGTATCGCAGAGGTGCGCATGATTGAGACGATTCGTGATGGTCAACCGACAACACGCTTCATGACCTTTGGTGACTCCATCAAGTTGGAGATGCTAAACAGGGAAGGGCAGTCGATCTTCGGTGCGATCGATCAACAAGTCGTCCAGTATCAAGGCTCCTAGTAAGAGGGTAAGCAATGAGTGAGAGGATCAAACTCTACGGGTATTGGCGCTCATCGGCGGCTTATCGAGTGCGCATTGGATTGAACCTAAAGCAACTCAGCTATGAGTCTAAGTCGGTGCATTTGGTGCGCAATGGTGGCGAGCAGCATGCTCCACAATATCGCGAACTCAATGCCAGTGAACTAGTGCCGGTGCTGGTGGATGGCAATGTTCAACTCAATCAGTCGCTGACGATTTTGCAATATTTAGACGAAAACTATTTGTGTGAGAGTAGCCCAGACAACTTGTTGATCCCTGAGAAAACACCGCTTCGCTATCAAGCGTTGGCGATGGCTCAGGATATTGCGATGGAAACTCACCCTCTTAACAATCTGCGAGTGTTGCAGTATTTGGAGCGTGAGTTGTCGTGCGATCACGAGGCGAAAATGGCTTGGCTTCATCATTGGATGAGCCAAGGTTTCTGTGCTCTAGAAGAGAAGCTGGCGAAGCACAGAAAAGTACATGGCGACTCTCTGTATAGCCTCACGGATTCGCCTTGTATCGTTGATATTTGTTTAGTACCACAAGTCTACAATGCCTTGCGATTTGACCTTGATATGTCGCCCTATCCGCTGATTAACTCGATCGTAGCAGCGTGTAACCAGTTGCCTGCGTTTATTGATGCTATGCCAGAGAATCAAGCGGATGCTGCTTCATCCCCATAAAGAGAATAAAGATCTGAAACTGATTTAATTCATCCTGATTCCGGCGTAATACACTCTTTATCCGGCGGAATTCACTGTCTATCTGGGGGATGCATGACCTAATCTTCAATATAGGTCTTTGCTCCCCCAAACCATTTCTGCATCAGCACTTCTGTCAATCAAGACACCTATCAATTCAAAGCGCGTTGCATGGCACTAACGAAAGCCATTGACTTGTTGTATTTAGAACAAAGACTTATCCGCTCATATTATACCTGTTAGTAGATACGTAGAGATGGGCTCGAGAGCCGTTTAGTGGAGATAAGTGTCAGTTGAATGGCTTCACAATTTGTATGAAAAATAGACCAAAGCAATGACTTTGCGGGTCGTGTCACGGATAGTTATTGTTATTTGTAACATTGTAATACAAATAACAATGTAAGCAATGGAGCTGTTCGATGAAGTTATCTAAGTTGAGTGTGGTGTTGATGTTGATTCTGGGCGTTGGCTGTAGTGAAGATTCTACAACAACACCCAATGGCAGTGGCGAAGAAACCACGCCGCCTGAAGTGCCGGGAGGGTCGAATGACGTATTATCAGACCTGCTGCCAGAAGACATATTAACGGTACCTTCTGTTCAATGTTCTGAAGTGTTTGGGTCGACGTCGGAGCTTGAGAACGCGGTATCCCAGGATATGGCTGCGGGCACCACACTCTGTTTAGCCGACGGTGAGTATGTCGACCTGGAGATTACATATGGTGGTACCGGTACAAAAGAGAGCCCGATTAAAGTCGCAGCCCAAAACCCAGGCAAAGCGGTGATTACAGGTAATGCAAAAATTGCGATGGGTGGTAGTTATGTACAGTTACAAGGCTTCGTGTTTGATGGCGCGACGAGTAGCAGCAGTAATCTGATTGCTACACGCTTTGGTACTCATAACCTTTGTCACAACTGTCGTATTACCGAAATCGCAATCATCGACGTCGATGCTGATCAAGGCATCACATCGGGAGACAGTACATCGGGTGAATGGGTACATATTTATGGTAAGAATAATTGGCTCGATCACAGTATTCTAAGTGGAAAAACCACCGCATCTCCAATGATCTCCTTTAACCGTTGGGTCTCTGGTGATTGGGACGAAGAGACCCAACTCGCGTAACTTGCGCAAGGCATTATTGTTTATAACAACTATATTGCGAACCGAGCGCCTGCGGAAGGTCAGATGTACGCTCAGAGCAGTGACAACAATTATGAAGCTATTCGTACTGGCTTGAGTGATACTCATCAGTATGCCGGTGACTCATTGATTGTTCGCAACGTGTTTGAAAATATTCAGGGCGAAGCGGAAGTGGTGTCAAACAAAGGGACCAACAACACAATCAGCTTCAACACGGTCTTAAATAGCTACGGCTCTATCACTACGCGTCATGGCAGCGGCGCCACCATTAGTAATAACTTCATCTTGAGTCAGGACTATCCGTTTGCCGGTGGCCTGCGCTTGGTCGATGGCGATCATGTGGTGACCAATAACTACATTCAAGGTGCTCGCTACAAAAATACCACTCATCATGGCGGCATTGTACTAATGGGCTCAGATGGGGCAGGTGATGGTGACAACGGGTACCAACAATTCGAGAATGTTCACGTGGCTCACAACACCATTGTCGACAGCGTTAATAGCTTAAACATCGATGGTGGTAGCAAATCGACAGCGCCTAAATTGGCTTATTTAGCGAACAACTTGATTGATATGGCTATCGGCCCAGTGTTGACGCAATCGGAGCGAGGTTTTGATGTATCGACACACGTGACGGGTAATGTTGTGTTTGGGCAAGAGTTTGCTGACAGCGATACTCTCAAAGTTACCGAGCCTGGCTTTGAATTCTATAGTGCAAACTTGGTGCAGGATGAAAAAGGGATTTATCGCCCTTCGTTGAACTCACCTAACCTTGATGCAATTACTGATTATGAAAAGGGAGAGTTTAGTGATGTAGTGATTGATCTTGATGGTCAAGAGCGCAGTGAAACCACTACCGTTGGTGCCGATGAATCTCTCACCTCTTCGGTGATTTACGAACCTCTTAGCTACGATGATGTCGGGCCATTGAGTTATAGCTTAGTTAAACCTCAAGCGATAATGATAGAAGTCGCATTGCAGAACTCTGCTTTTGATGAAGGTCTTAGTCACTGGAGTTATCAGAATGCTTCGACAGTGACAGGAGAGCAAGCATTCTCTCGAGATAGCAGTCTCCAGCTTCAATCTAACAGTGTGGTAAGCCAAGATGTTGCTTTAGAAGCGAACACCCGCTATGCCATTTCTGCGTTTGTGAAGGGGGCCTATCAACTCTCGCTAGGCGATGAAGTAACGATACAGGGGCAGGATGTTGGTGATTATGCTTGGGTCAGCGAAGAGTTTACTGCTCAGGAAGATAAAGTTGCGTCATTGAAACTCAGTTTACCTGAGAGTATTACCGTATTTGCAGACATTGCTGACCATCAATTAGGCCAATGGCGAGCTGATGGTGGAACCAGCACCGTCTGGGCAGTTTATGAGGGCAGTTCAGAAGGAAAAGGTGATGTTGGGAGCTCTGGTGACAGTGCCTTTAGTGATGCGGTAGGCAGTAATGGTTCCGCTCGAATCCGCTTTAAGTATGGTGAATCAACGCATGACTTCGATTCTAAGCCTGGGATAAGTCAAGTTGTCGATGAGTTGCCTACAGGGACAGACATGACATTTGCCATGTACTATTGCGACAAAAAAGGGGAAGACTCACTAAGCACCTTACATTACGGCTTACGCCTGCCTAACAGCGGGACTATTGTTGCTGAAGCAAGGGCCCACGTGAAAGATCTAGACGACGCTCCCCAAGGTAGTATCAAGGATTGTTTCCGACAGGTGACTCTTGATTTTAATACGCAAGGCTATGATTCACTGGAGATATTCGCTCTTATGGAGATCGATACTATCAATTTCACTTCGGAGCAAATTTTAGCACATGACCAATTTATTGATGATGAGCTAGAGATTCGCATTGACGAGTTCTCCATACGTTACCCTGGCGAACCAGCAGATGGACTGGTTGGCTATGTTGATGACGTGCGTCTAGTCAAACGAGTAGAAAGATAGAAAAGTAAGCCCCTGATATTGATGGGGGCTTTTACTGAAACGTTAACGCAAAACAACTCGCTTTATTTCTTCCAAAACCTCGGCATTCGCAATAGCACCGAGGTTTTCTACACTCTTACCATTCACGACCTGTTTCACGGCCAGCTCCACCAACTTGCCAGAGCGGGTTTTAGGAATGTCACTGATAGCAAAGATTTGGCTAGGTACATGCCTTGGCGAACACGCCGCTTTTAGCTGGCTCTTGATCGTTGTTCTTAGCGATTCGGTAAGCTCATGCTGCGATTCGAGCTGCACAAATAGCCAGATCTGCTCATTACGCTCCGTTTCTTTACCGACCGCGATAGAATCAACGATACCCTGTATATGGTTCACTTGTTGGTAGATCTCGGCTGTACCGATACGTACGCCACCAGGGTTGAGTGTGGCATCACGGCGCCCGTAAAACACATAACCGCCATTAGTGCTCTGTTTGATATCATCACCATGGTGCCAAGTATCTTCAAAGCGACTCCAATAGGTATCGTGATAGCGTTCGCCATTGTCGTTCCAAAAACCGTTAGGGAAGTTTGGAACTGAGTTGCAACAGACTAGCTCGCCTCGCTGCTCAGTGATGGCTTCTCCTTGACTATTGAATACCCGTACATCCACCGCTAGAGCGGCCGCTTGACACTCCCCGCGAAAAACTGGAGAGATAGGATTACCCAATACAAAGCAGCCGCAGATATCGGTACCACCGGAGATAGACGCTAAGTGCAGGTCTGATTTTATCGACTGATAGACAAAATCGAACTGTTCAGGGTAGAGCACTGAACCTGTCGAGCACAGAGTTTTTAAGTCAGGTAGCGAACCGTGCTCAGCGGGTTTGAATGATGCCTTTTCCAGCGCCTCTAGATACTTGGCTGATGTTCCAAATAGATTCACATTGGCTCGCTGAGCGAGATCCCACAAAACATTGGGGTTCGGACACATTGGGCTGCCATCAAAGATCACTAAACAAGCGCCACTCGCAAGCGAAGATACATGCCAATTCCACATCATCCAGCCACAGGTGGTGTAATAAAAAACGCGCTCGTTTGGTTTGATATCACAATGAAGTTGATGCTCTTTTAGATGGTTGAGCAGCGTCCCACCAACACTGTGCACTATACACTTAGGCTTACCTGTAGTGCCTGAAGAGTAGAGGACGAACAGCGGATCATTGAAGCTCACTTGAGCAAACTCGATCGGGTGCGCTTGATAAGAAGAGACAACCTCCTGCCAGTTGTGATGAGAGGAAGATGTCGGTGCGCTGTCTGTGCCGATGTAGTTTATCTGGCAAACTTCTTTTAGTCCTTGTATCTGTTGGGAAAGAGCTCGATTCTTCTCTGACATGTCAAAATGTTTGCCATTAAATGAGTAGCCGTCGCAGGTAAACAGGACCTTAGGTTGGACTTGTCCAAAACGTTCCAGAACGCTTTCAACGCCAAAGTCTGGAGAGGTTGATGTCCAAGTTGCACCTAAGCTAGTCGCGGCGAGCATGGCGATCACTACCTCTGGCAAATACGGGGTATACGCCGCGACGGTATCGCCTTTCGTCACACCACACGCTATGAGCCATTGTTGAACACGAGACACTTCGTCATACAGCGTCTGCCATGTGTATTGCGCTTGAGCGCCTTGCTCATTTTCAAACCATATGGCCAGTGCGTCCGGTTGCTGGTGGGCATGCTTAAGCAGATTCTCAGCGTAGTTGAGTTTGGCGTCAGGGAACCATTGTGTGTCTCGATTTGGTTGTGATTGCTGCCAGCGCGGATCACCCAAAATACTGATCTCACTTCCTTGTGAGCCCACAACGCCACAAAACGCCCAAGTTTGATGCCAAAAACGCTGTGGGTGTTCGATAGACCATTGATGCAGAGCGGAGTAACTATCGAGATTTAAACCATCTTGGTTTAGTCGTTCCATGAACCGTGTGATGTTTGCTTGAGCAATACGCTCCGTACTTGGCTGCCAGATTGGTTCACTCTTATCCATGAGTGCCTCTTTGATAAAAAATTAATAGATTCAGTCTTGTACCGACGATATCCAAAGTCAAACAACAGCCATGATCATATGCACGTACGAACTGTATAGCTATCAAGTAGGATTGGTGGTTTTATCGCTGAATCTGAGTATTTTAAAGTTAATAAAATCAGTAATTTGATTGTAATGTAAAGTAATTGTTACAGATTCTGTGTTTGCAATCCATTGCTGCAAACTGGCGGTTAAAGGGAGGGACGATACGCTTAAAGTAGGCAACCAATTGGAGGGATGCAGTGACACATTATCATTCTAAACCAGTCAGCCAAGATGGATGGGTTGATTGGAACAGCCAAGAAGATGCGATATGGCATGACTTGGTGAGCAGGCAACTGCACGTGATTCAAGATCGAGCCTGTGATGCGTATTTGCAGGGCTTACGTCTATTGGATTTACCTTTGGACAAAGTGCCGCAACTGCCTGAAATTAATCGAGTACTCGCCTCCACCACAGGGTGGCAGGTAGAGCCTGTGCCCGCTTTAATTGATTTTGATCGGTTCTTTGCACTACTTGGCAGCAAGCGCTTTCCGGTCGCGACATTTCTGAGAACTCGTGATGAGTTCGATTACCTGCAAGAGCCGGACTTTTTCCATGAAATCTTCGGTCACTGCGCCATGCTAACCAACCCAAGCTTCGCTTCTTTCACCGAGCACTATGGTCGTTTAGGACAAGCGGCGACCCCAAAGCAGCGCGCTTACCTTGCCCGTTTGTACTGGTTTACCGTTGAGTTCGGTTTAGTGAAAGAACAGGGACAAACTAAAATCTATGGTGGTGGAATCCTCTCATCGCCAGCGGAAACCTTGTACGCCTTGGAAGAGTCCAATGTTATTCGAGAAACGTTCGATCTGCAGACTGTTCTTAGAACGCCCTATCGTATTGACATCATGCAACCCAAGTATTTCGTCATTGATGGATTAACGCAGTTATTTGAGTTAAGCCAACAGAACCTTATTGCCCAAGCTGATTTGGCCTGTCAGTCGGGTCTATTACCACCACTATTTGAACCAAAGGAAGCGACACATGCTGAATGAACTAAAATGCGAAGCCTGTACCAGTGATGCCAAGGCATTGAACGAATCCGAGCAGCAGAGCCTGCTTCAAGAGTTACAAAACTGGGAAATTGTTGTTAGAGAGGGCATACCGCAGTTGGAGAAAACCTATCGCTTTAAGAACTTTAAACTGGCATGGGCATTCAGCGACAAAGTAGCCGCGTTGGCGGAAGAGGAGTTTCATCACCCTTCGATTTTATTGGAGTGGGGGAAGGTGACGGTGACTTGGTGGAGCCACTCTATCAAGGGGCTGCATAGCAACGATTTCATCTGCGCATCAAAATGCGATCAATTCAACGAGGACGTCTAGCCCCATCTCTGTTGTTGAAGAGTTGAATCGAGCATATAGGGGATTTGTGAGCAATTTGTGATAAGAGTGGATACTTCGCCCTATGAGTTGATGTTAGGGCGCATAACTGAGCGCTTTGTAGCGGAATTTTATTCATAATATTGGTTTTACTAGACCCCTATATGCTATATTTCTCGGCCAAGTTTACTACAGACTAAGGCTGAAAATGTCTATCAACCTTTCACTCCTTCCACCCGATGAGAAAAACAAGATCGAGCTGGATAAGCAGGCTTCATTTTTCGTATGGCAATTGAAGCAAGCTAAATGTGGCCCTGAAGCCATTGTTGAAGAAGCAATGAAGCTCACTGACCCACAAGAGAAAGCTTGGTTTGAGCAGTCTGTAGAGAAATACAAACAGGTAATGGGTGTCGCATAATTGCAGACCACGCTTACCCAGCAGTGCCGCAGAATTGAAATGATGCGGTATTTTGCTAGAATTTGCCCCGTTAATTGAATCAGAGAGAAGATCCCGATGGGAAGAAGTTTTGAAGTGCGTAAAGCCTCTATGGCGAAAACAGCTGGCGCAAAAATTAAAGTTTATTCCAAGTACGGTAAAGAAATTTACATGTGTGCGAAGAATGGCGGTTCAGATCCAGATATGAACCTATCGCTTAAGCACCTGATTGCTAAAGCGAAAAAAGACCAAGTACCTGCACACGTTATCGACAAAGCGATCGATAAAGCAAACGGCGGTGGTGGTGAAGACTACGTACCAGCTCGTTACGAAGGTTTCGGCCCAGGCGGCACAAGCGTAATCGTTGACTGTCTAACAGACAACGGTAACCGTACTTTCCAAGACGTTCGCCAATGTTTCGTTAAGACTGGTGCGAAAATCGGTGTTGAAGGTTCTGTTTCTCACATGTTCGCTCACCAAGCGGTATTCCAATTCAAAGGCGAAGATGACGAGATCATTCTAGAAACGCTAATGATGGACGACGTAGACGTAACTGACGTTGAACTAGAAGACGGTGTGATCACTGTATTCGCTCCAACGACTGAGTTCTTCAAGACTAAGACAGCACTAACCGCTGCTTTCCCAGATCTAACGCTAGATGTTGAAGAGATCACGTTCGTACCTCAAACTCACACGCCAGTAGCGGGTGACGATGCAGTGAAATTCCAGAAGTTCCTAGACCTTCTAGACGACTGTGATGACGTACAACAGGTTTACCACAACGCTGAGCTTTAATTCAGTTGCGTGTTACTCATTGAGTAAAAGCTAAATGGAAAAACCGAGCCTTAGTGCTCGGTTTTTTTTATGTTTGCGATTTTACCTTGATCATTGTTCCGCCGGAACGATGAAAAAACGGTACTGATTGAGATCACTCATCGCATAACTCGATAGCCGTTTTTTGCGACTCTCTTGGCTTACAAATCCACTCCGCAAGCTTTCTCACCTTGGGTAGCAGCGTTAGGCTCAATACCAGAGCGCATGGCCATGCCATCAAAAAACTGTTTAACCAAACTGGCGGCCATTCGTGACTAAATCCCATCTTGGTACCTGAAATAATGCCCGACATCAGCAGTGCCATGACCAATGATGATAGTGTCGCAGTGACATAGTGAAGCTTGTTGTTCATCTCTGCTCCTAATGATTTTTCTTGTTCGTTGAGTTAAGGTTACTCCTATCCACAAATGAGAAAAATAGGCATATAAAGAACTATGAATTCCATATATGGAAACATTGACGATCTGTTTTTATTTTGTGCTGTAGTAGAGAAGGGCTCTTTACTATCGGCTTCGCGCTCATTACAGCTACCTGTTTCAACCATGTCTCGTCGCTTATCGGCTCTTGAAGAGCGACTCGGGATTCGCCTACTTGAGAAGAAGGGGCGTGAGTTGGTCGCGACCGAAGATGGCGAAGCGGCATTTCAATCGCTCAGCAGCGGTATGGAGTCGCTGCAGGCGGGCTTTGTCGACCTGATCAAGGGTAAGGATGTCATTCAAGGCAAGATCAAGCTGACCGTACCACATAACTTTTATGGCAGTTTTCTGAGTAAAACCATTGAGAACTTTCTAATTCAATACCCAAGGGTGCAACTGGATTTGGTATTGAGTCAGCAACACTTAGTTCCTGAAACGGATCGCGACTTATTAGTCACTTTCAATGTCTCCAATCTGGAAGGGATGATTGCGCGTCCTCTGTTTAAAGCCAAGCATGGTTTCTTTACCAGCGAGAAATACGTGCAACGTAGAGGCGCTATAACCACACCAGAACAACTAGCAGAGCAAGATTGGGTCAGCGTGGATCATGTGACGAATATTCCGCTCTACAAAGGGGATAAGTTAGACCGCAATATCAGCATTCAACCAAAGTTTGTGGTCAATGATATTCACCGAGTGGCGGAAGCAATAGAGAACGGCTTAGGTGTGGCCTCACTGCCATTTCGTCATATCTCGCCCAATATGGATCTGATTCAACTGTTACCTGAGTACCACCGAGGTGACCGACAGGCATATTTAGTGTACAAAGAGAGAAAATATCAGCCTAAGGCGTTGACGCTGTTGATTAATGCATTGATTGAAAGCATTCGATCCTTCCACAATCAAGCGCCCGCCTCTTAAAAGGAGAAAGAAATGAAAGTAAGTTTTATCGGACTGGGTGTGATGGGTTTCCCAATGGCAGGCCACCTAGTTAAAGCGGGTTTTGAGGTAACGGTGTTTAACCGAACTCACAGTAAAGCATTAGATTGGGCTGATAAATACCAAGGGAAGGCCGCTGAGAGCGTAGCTGAGTGTGTGGCAGAAGCGGATGTTGTTCTTGTCTGTGTTGGCAACGATGATGACGTACGCAGCATGACAACCAGCGAAACAGGTGCATTGGCCGCTATGAAGCCAAACGCAATTCTTGTTGACCACACAACAACGTCTGCAATCCTTGCTGAAGAGCTTGAAGCTGCTGCAAATAAAGCGGGTGTTCGTTTCATGGATGCACCCGTTTCAGGCGGTCAGGCGGGCGCAGAAAATGGCGTGTTAACCATCATGTGTGGTGGTGAGCAAGAGCTATTCAATGACCTGCAACCAGTATTTGAAGCTTACGGTAAATCATCGGTTCTCATGGGTAAGGTCGGCCAAGGCCAGCGTGCGAAAATGGTTAACCAGATTTGCATTGCAGGTGTGTTGAATGGTTTGTCAGAAGGCTTAGTGCTTGCTGAAAAATCAGGTTTAGATATCCAAACTTTGGTTGATTGCCTTAAAAACGGCGCGGCAGGCTCATGGCAGATGGAGAACCGTGCTGTCACTATGTCGGAAAACAAATTCGACTTTGGTTTTGCTATCGACTGGATGATTAAAGATCTAGGCTTCTGTCTAGATGAAGCTGAGCGTCAAGGCGTGAAACTTCCTCTAACGGAAAAGACCAATAACGCCTACAAAGCGCTATCTGCACAGGGCGAAGGCCGCATGGATACTTCAGTATTGATGAAAGCCGTGGTTGAAGAATCTAAGAAATAATAGTCTTTATAGAACTGAATCCAATAGCCGCAACCCTGCGGCTATTTTTATTTGTGCAAAATGATTATGGGCTTCTCTCGCTCGCCTTAGGGTATTAACTATCTAGATTGAAACCTATTCAGACTGAAGCATAACTTTTTTAATCACTTCATGAACGGCAAGGTTTAGTGGGCTTTGACGATCGACAAGGCGCATGCAGGATACAAGATTTAGATCAATCCTAAGCGCTTTGGGAGGCTCTATGGTGTTGAGCGAAGCGTCCTTCCAACTATTACTTAACACGCAGGCGTGGTCACCTTGATCCAGTATTTGTCTCGCAACTGAAAAGTTGTCCACCGTGATACTGATATGGGGGTCAATACCACTGTTTCTCAACATTTCTAAATATCGGTAACGTTCTTCATTCCAACCTTGGCTTCGGATCTTGATAAAAGGCAATTGCAATGCCTCTTCCCATGTTAGTTGCCCCAATGACTTTGATACGGCGATCACCAGTTGGTCAGCCATGATACGTTTCTGGAATATATTGGAACTACGGTCTTCATTTAGAAAGTGCACACCTAAGGTGATATCACCCTCTTCTAATTTTTGTTCTGTATCCGATGCCCAAGTTTTCAGCTCTATTTGTGCTTTGGGGAATGTTTGCGAGAGTTCCCTAAACAAATGAACACCTGAAAATTCGAGTGTGGAGGCGAAGAAAGCAAGGGTAATTGGCCCCTCATAAGTAGCTGGATCGAATGTTGCTGGTGAGGTAGCGGAGTGCATTAAGGACAAGGCTTGTTCAATCTTGGGCAAAATAGATTTGCTGTAATGCGTTGGTCTCAACCCTTCCGTGGTGCGTTCGAATAGTGGATGCCCCAATTGGTCTCTTAGCTTGGTCATTTGCTTGCTGACTGCGCTCTCTGAGATCCCCAACTTCATCCCAACTCTTTTAAGGCTATTCGATTGACACAGCAGTACAAAAGTACGCAGCAAGTTCAAGTCTACACTTTCCATCTGGGCAAGTCCTATTTTCCTCGCTTTCCATATTGGAAGTATAAAGTGATCACTGTCGGCGGAGCAAATAATACTCTTCCAAATGACATTCACTTTGAAATATAAAGGTCGCTACTATGAAAACACTAATTCCCCTTACTGCTGTCGCTTTATTCTCAACCAGCGTTTTTGCAGCGCCAACTATTGTCACGGAAGATAATTTTGCTCAGGCATACACAAATATGCGTCTCGGCGCGGTGGTGGAGAAAGCGGGTGGTATCAATACATTCTTTGAGATGCCAGTACCGAGCAGCGTTCCAGAAGAGCAGTTCGTTGTTCGAATGAATCGTGACACCTTTTATTCCGTTTCTGTCATCGATATGTCGAATGATGATGTCTATGTGACTGTTCCGGAAACTGACCAATATGTGTCGCTGCAAGTTGTCGATGAAAACCACGAGACTCAGCCAATGATCTACGGCTCGGGTCGTCATAAAATCAGTGCAAAAACTGATCACGCATTTGTTATTGTCCGTGCTCTTGAAGATGATGCTCGTCGTAACCTGAAGATTGAAACCAGCAGTGAGAAACCGTTTGTTGTGAAAGAATGGGATATGGCGTCATTTAAGGCCACGGATAAAGCTGGCAACATCGATTTCAGTGACGGATACGACCAATCAAAGGCGTTTGGTAACAAAGAAAGTGGCCAAACGGATTATATGAATTACGTTGGTGCTGCTGGCGGTTGGGGTGGTGCGATGGTCGAAGACAACATCTATCAAACCAGTCAGTATTTCGATGCGAATGCATGTTACGAGACGACTTTTAAAGATCCGAAGGCAGGAGCATTCTGGTCTGCGACCGTATACAACGCTGATGGGCGTATGTTTAACGACAAGGCTAACATTTCGAGTGAAATGGAACCCGTGATGAACAGCGATGGCACTTACACTCTCCGTTTTGGATGTGAGGGCCAGCCAAACAATATTCCAACGATGGAAGGTAATACTACGGGCAAATTTAATGTGCTTATGCGCCATTACAACCCAAGCGAGCCTGTCAGCAAGGGAGAGAAAGGCTACAACCCAGTGACGATGATTAAGAAAGTCGGCTGATTTAAATCGTCGAATCCAAGAAGTAACCCCTATTCAAAGTTAAATCCAATAGCCGCAAACCTGCGGCTATTTTTTGCTTAGAATCGTAGTTACTGATATTTGCTTAAATCGCTAACCATTCACTCATGATTTTTACCATTCACGCGGCTGATTGACCGTTTATCGCATTCATAAAATACTTTTCATCGCTCGGTTTAACCTTTCATCATCAACACAGGAAAGGGAATACCAAGATGAAAGCAAGCCACACACCATTCAATGCAGTGAACACACTGCAGTCGATTAAAGCCTCTATTTTTGTATCAGCACTCGCTTTTGGTTTAGCGGTCAGCGCGCCTGTATTGGCGAATCCAACGCCAGAGGCTCTCTCCATGTATAACCAAGCTGCTCAAGGTGATGAGGAGATGGTTGAAGCCGCTCATGATGCGCTGCAAGCGATTCTCGATAAAGAAGGTGCAACACCACTAACTTTGGTCTACTTGGGTAGCACTGAAACCCTTCAAGGGCGCGATGCTTTTCTGCCTTGGAACAAGATGAAGTATGTCGAGAAGGGCTTATCGACCATCGATAAATCCTTGGTGTTGCTAAAAGACGAAGAGCAACCTATTCATGAGCAACCTCGTGTTCAAGGATTACCAGATTCTTACCTCACCCGCGCCATGGCTGCAACCACCTATACCTCGCTGCCAGACATGTTTAACCATTTTGATCGCGGTTATGACCTTTACTTAGACCTACTCGCTGAAGAGGGATTTAAGCAGCAACACTTCGCAGCAACGGCTTGGATTTATCGTTACGCGATTACCGCTTCGATTCGAGCAGAAGACCTGACACAAGCACAATCTTGGCTGGCGGTGATGGAAGAGAAAGACAGCAGCAATATTGAAACCATGACGGCAAAAGCACTCGTTGGTCAGGCTCAATAACAGCCGTTCGAAGAAGGGAGATAACAAGATGATAGTGTTCGAAGCGATTAAAAAGCGCTACCAAACGGGTGAACAGAGTGTGCATGCCCTCAATGGGGTTTCTGGTTGTATCGAGCGAGGTGAAATGGTCGCGCTGTGTGGCCCATCGGGCTCAGGCAAAAGTACCTTACTGAATATCTTAGGAATGCTAGATCGAGATTACCAAGGGGCGATTTCGATAGAAGGACAGGCATACCCAGAACAAGCCATTCCCGCTGCGCGTTTTCGTCGCCACGGATTAGGGTTCGTATTCCAAAAGTTCAACTTGGTGCCAGTGATGACGGCTCTTGAAAATGTCGCCTACCCTTTGATGCTCAATGGGTTGAGCCTAGAAGAGCAACATGAACAAGCGGAGCAGATGTTGGTTCGCGTTGGCTTGGCGCAATACCTACATCACCGACCAGATAACCTCTCTGGTGGCCAACAACAACGTGTCGCAATTGCTCGAGCTTTGGTTCATAAGCCTAAGTTAGTGATCGCCGATGAACCAACAGCAAGCCTGGATAGCCAAACAGCCAATAAAGTGATCGACATCATGCGCGAACTGGGGCACGAGTTCGGTACTACGTTCATCGTTGCTACCCATGATCCAAGAATGGCCAGCCGCTGCGACAGAGTGATTGAGCTGGTGGACGGCAAGCTTGTTACTTCAACGTTGAATCAGGAGGCGATCTCATGGGCAAGTTAATGCGATTCGGTTTTCTACTTTCGCTGCGTTTGGCGTGGCTTAATCTCCTGCGCAATGGGCGTCGCAGCTTGCTATCGGTTTTGATCGTGGCGATTGCCGTGTTTGCGCTTACTTCGGCGGGCGGTTATGGGCTCTACACCTACGAATCACTTCGAGAGTCGACTGCGCGCGATACCGGACACTTAACATTGAGTACGCCGGGTTATTTTGAACAAGATGAAGATACGCCACTAAGTAATGGATTAGACAACGCAGGTGAGCTGACCAAGTTGATTATTGGCGATAGCGATGTGCGCGGCGTTCAGCCCCGAGTCTACTTCAGTGGATTGGTCTCTAATGGTTCTAAATCCACCATCTTTATGGGAACCGGCGTCAATGAGCGTGAGTTCGACATGAAAGGGCCGTTTTTGGATGTTCGACAGGGCCAAACCCTAACCAGTATCGATTCACCAAGATACGACGATACCGAGCCGCAAGTGATGCTGGGCAAAGATTTAGCCCGTAACTTGAAAGTGAGTGTCGGTGATTGGGTCACGCTGCTTGCGACCACCAGTGACGGTGCGCTAAATGCCTTTGATTTCAAGGTGCAGGGTATCTATTCAACAGGAGTTCCTGAGTTAGATAAACGCCAGTTGTATGTTCACATCAGCCAAGCTCAAGAACTGCTTGCCACTGATCGCGTGAGCACACTATCGGTATTTTTGTTTGAGACCGAAAAGACCGCTCAAGTTGATCAACGTTTACAACAGAAGCTGAAACAGCGCGGTGGTGATAACACAGATAGCTCGCAGATCGAGATCACTCCGTGGCAAGATCGCGCATTTTTCTACGTCAAAGTGAAAGATCTCTATGATCGGATCTTCGGCATCATGGGGGCGGTGATGGCGTTGGTGGTGTTTGTTTCTCTCTTTAATACCATGACGATGTCGGTCACTGAGCGCACCCGCGAGATGGGAACGCTATCGGCATTGGGCAGCTATCCATCTGAAATTATTGCCGGATTTTTGAAAGAGGCGGGCTTGTTGGCGGTACTCGGTGGTTTACTTGGCGCCTTCGCCAGCGCGGTCGTGACCGTTCTACTACTGGTTGTGGATGTGCAAATGCCGCCGCCTCCAGGTCGTACAGACGGCTATCCATTGAATATCTATTTCTCATTTGAGCTGGTGGCTTACGCCATGGTTGGTGTTACGGCTATCTGCTTAATCGCTGCTTACTTTGCTGCTCGCAAGGGTGTGAACAAGCCCATTACAGAGGCGCTGACTTATGTTTAATCTCCCAAATTTTGTTTCGAATCGACGCTCAAATCAGACCATTTGGGCTCATAGAGCCACGATGTTGGTGTTGATGTTGTTCACTGCATTCAGTGGTTCGAGTTGGGCAGTTGATGCCGAACAAGTGACCGAGATGATTGCGAAAGCCGATCGCTACCGACTTAACAGTGAGCAAGCCTCCAAGGTGGTCTCTATGGTGCATCTCTTTGAGAATGATCAGTTGGATAAAACGCGTCAGTACAACGTCTACACGCGTCCAAATCGTGAGTCACTGGTGATCTTCAAATCGGCTGTGGAAGCGGGACAAAAGATGCTGATGATCGAAGATAACTACTGGTTATTGATGCCTAAATCACGCCGACCAATTCGAATTACACCGATGCAAAAACTGCTGGGTGAAGCCTCTGTTGGTGATATCTCGACCTTAACATGGAACGAAGATTATCAAGGTGAGTGGGTACAGCAAGTGCCACTGAACTTAGAAGACGGCCAACAAGTTGAGACTCATCAACTGCGTCTCACTGCAAAGACCAAAGGTGCGAGCTATCAAGCGATTGACTTGTGGCTGACCACAGACCGAGCTTTCCCTATCAAAGCGGATCTCTATTTACGATCGGGAAAGCTTGCTAAGCAGGCGTGGTTTACTGAAGGAGAGCGCAACGGTTTGCCAAGTGTTGTGGCGATGAGCTTGCTCGATAAGATTCAACCCAACAAGCGCACTTTGATTGAGTATCAGGAGATCAGCGAGCAGTCATTGGCAGACAAGTACTATAACCCTGCGTATTTGTCGCGTAACAGCGTGTCAGGGCTGTAGGTTGGATACTATGAACCTTTTTTCCTTTGCACGCCCAGAAACAATAGGCTTGACGGGGGCTTTATTGATGAGCGCCCACGCTGTTGCTGATGAGACGTTGAGCTTGGCTTGGGATTGGCAAGTGAGCGCTGAAACAGTGCAAGCTCGCGAAACACCATGGTTTACGGCACCGGAATATCATCGTCAATCGGTGAATGCCTTACTCGACCTTGAGGTTAATTATGCCGAATGGCTTGGTTTGTTCTCAATCAAAGGGGATGACCTCTATCACGAGCAAAGTCAGCAACAAGTGCCCGATAGTCACAGTGATACGCAGCTGATTGTGCGAGAGCTGTTTTGGCAACACAGTGCCAGTTTTTCCACCTCGCTCACGGGGGAACAGTATGTCGATATTACGCTTGGCAAGATGCGCTTGGACTGGGGTGTCGGCTATGGCTACCGACCACTCGATGTGATCAAACCTTATCGCCAAAACCCAGTGGGGATAGTGGCTGAGGAGGGAGCTGGCGTGGCATCTTTATCCATGTTTGACCACAGCGGTGAGTGGACACTGCTTTACAGTGATTCCTCTTGGAGTTCACAAGAGGTCAATCAACTCGAAGCCGCAAGTGAGCAACAAGGCTTTGGACTAAAACGCTACAACATGATCGGTGACCATGAGTATCAGTGGTTGGCTTATTACGATGATGTACGACATGGCCTGTTGGGGGCGAGCTTGGTGTCGGTTCTCAACCTAGCTTGGGAATTTCATGGATCAATGGTCTATCAACGCCACAGCCTTGGCTACGGGCTACCGAATGAACAATATCAACCCGTTCAACTGCAAGAACAGGGTGAAGCTTTCCAAGCATTAGCAGGGCTGACATGGGCCAATGATACGGGGCATAACATTGTACTTGAATATTGGTATGACAGCCGCGCTTGGAGTCAGTCGGAGTGGCAGACAGCGCTAGAGCGAGCTCAAGACTTGTCTCAAGTGCCTGCGACGCAACCTTTGGCAAGTACGTACGCGCAGGGATATCAACATGCCAATATTGTCGAGCATAACCTGATGTTTCACTGGTCATTGGACTCAAGCGGTTGGCGGCATTGGTTTGCGGACAGCGCTTCAGTATGGTCGTGGCTTGATGATGTCACCCCCACCTTAGATGTTATGGTCGCTCCGCAAGATGGCGGCATTATTGCAACGCAATGGATCAACTATCAAGCAGTCGACAGTGGCAACGCATCGGTTGAACTGGAACTTGCTGCACGCTTTTTAGGCGGAAATAAGGATTCTGCTTACGCTAATTTGCCCGATAGTCATATGATTCTATTAAATATTAAAGGAAGATTTTAATGAGTGAATCTGGATGTAAACAGTACTCTTGGTTCAAGAGTTGGTTAGTTACTACCTTGTTTTGTATCGCCATTAGCGTGACCACTCAAAGTATTTGGGGAGGCTCATTATTCACCAATGCCATGATCAGTTTTGGCTTTGGCTACAGCGCGGTTTTATCTTCTTTTGTTCTGATCAAGTTATTTCCTGACACTTCGCGTCTGCTGGAGATCGCCATTTCTATGGTGTTTGCACTGACGGTCGGGACACTCAATGCCCATTACTGGTTGAATGGCTTTTTCGGTGAGGGGATTTCTGAGCTTAAATCAGTGATATTCTTAGGTGTTATTTTCTGCTCCGTCAGTTATTACTACTTCTATACTCGTGAGCAAAAGCTACGTGCAGACAATGAGTTAGAAATCGCGAAACGCCGCCAAGCAGACCAAGAGAAAGTGGTAGTACTAAGTCAGCTTAAGCAGCTGCAAAGCCAAATTGAACCGCATTTTTTGTTTAACACACTAGCAACCATCAGCGCACTGATTGAGACTGATGGTGACAAGGCGAAACTGATGTTGGATAAACTCACGGAGCTTTTGCGTGTGACACTGCGCAATAGCCGAAGTGAACAATCAACGATTACTCAGGAAAGCGATCTGCTTGACGCGTACCTTAATATTCAGAAAATTCGCCTCGGTGAGCGTTTATCTTTCAATATAGACAATAGCCAAGTTGATTCATCCCAAGTAATCCCTCCATTCTTGATTCAGCCTTTGGTTGAGAATGCTCTAACTCATGGGATAGAGCCGAAGGCTGCTGGGGGGTACATTTCTATTCGATTTAGTGTGGAACAAGAGCGGCTAGTCATTGATGTGGTTGATAATGGCTTAGGCTTGTCGAGCACATCGTCAAGCGGTGGACATGGTGTCGGGCTGAGTAACATTCGACAACGTATTGCGATGCTTTTTGATGAACAAGCAACGCTATCAATTAAAGAGCAAGCGACCGGTGGGGTGTCGGCTCAGTTAAGACTACCGCTCTCAGGCCAGTAAAAATGGCGATTTACAGTGTGAATTTTAAGGAAGAATAATGGCGAATATGGCAACTAACAACGGCTTCACTGCGATCATTGCTGATGACGAGCCTCTACTTCGCCATCATCTTGATAAGAGCTTGGCTGATGTTTGGCCAGAACTCGACATTGTTGGTTTAGCGCACAATGGTTTAGAGGCTAAGCAATTGATAGAGGCGCACCAACCGGACGTAGTCTTTCTTGATATCCGTATGCCTGAGCTCGATGGTATGGCGCTGGCGAAGCAGTTACAAAAGCAATCGAACCCACCGTTAGTGGTTTTTATCACAGCTTATGATGAGTATGCGGTGCAAGCCTTCGAGCGTAATGCCACAGATTACCTACTCAAACCGATCAACGAAGAAAGGCTATTCTCGTGCTGTCAAAAGCTCAAAGAGCGCCTACAGGTGCACCAGTCCAGTTCACATCCTGTCGACATGGGTTCGTTAATGGAGCACATCCAGCAGCTTTCTCAAACCGTGGCGACACCGCAATATCTTACCTGGCTTAAGGCGCACTCCGGAGATGATATTCATCTTATCTCGGTAGAGGATGTGCTCTATTTCAAAGCGGAAGATAAGTATGTATCCGTGTTTAAGTTGGGGGAGGGGAGCAAAGTAGAAGAGTTCATTTTGCGTACGTCTCTCAAAGAGTTGCTTGGTCAATTAGAACCCGACGTCTTTTGGCAAATCCATCGCTCAGTAGTAGTGAGAGTCGCGGCGATTGATAAGGTGAGCAAGAGCTTCTCGGGGCAGATGTCGGCGTTTGTTTCAGGGGTGAAACTACCAGTAAGTCGTTCTTCACAAGGACTTTTTAAAGGAATGTGATTGAGAACCAGTGTCTGCTGTGCGTCAAACAACACGACTGTAATTGTGATTTGATAGATCAGATAACGCAGTAGATTTATAAAATGTCGATCTTGATCACAAAGATATTCATTTGATTTAGTATTAAACAAGAATTATTCATTTGAACCATATATTGTCACGCATGACATATAAGAGGTTGTTATGAAAAATTATTGTTTAATGGTTGCGCTAAGCGTGACCTTGATCGGTTGTAGTTCCACACCAAACGGTGACCGAGTTCAATCCGACCCTGATTGGGCATCGGGCCAGTTAGAAAATGGCCTGACTTACCACGTTTATCGCGATCATGAAGCTCCGGTATCGGTACGACTTGTGGTGCATGCTGGCTCTTTCCAAGAAACAGAGCTGCAAAAGGGCTACGCCCACTTTGTTGAACATATGGCGTTTAATGGTAGCGACAACTTTTCTCAAAACGATGTCATTAGCCTATTTGAACATGCAGGTGTTAGCTTCGGTGCTGATTTAAATGCATACACTTCTTACCAAGAGACGGTCTACCAACTCGACCTGCCAGACAACACTCAATTAACTCAAGCTTTGACTTGGATGCGCGATATTGGTGATGGTCTTGATATTGCTGACGTTGAAGTGGAGAAAGAGAAAGGCGTGATTCTTGGAGAGTTTCGTTACTCAAGACTGGAAGATAAGCAACTAGCCGATAAATTTTACGACTATTTCATCGAGGGTGGTCAGTACCAGTCTAATGATGCGCTTGGCACCAAAGCGTCAGTGCTGGAAGCCGATCAACAAGGTCTAAGAAGCTTTTATGAAACTTGGTATCAGCCTCAATTAGTCGAGGTTGTTGTCGCTGGTGATATCAACAAAGACGATGCGGTTACACTCATCAAAGAGAAGTTTGCCGATTGGAACCGTGGCCAAACTGTTAGACCGGAAAAACAGAGAATCACCTCGTTCAATGAAGGTGACTTCGTTGAGTATGTAAAAGGTGGCGAATCACCAAGCATTACCTTGATGTTCAATCGAGGATCAGAAGTTGTCTATACCCATGAACAGCAACATCAACGCTGGCTAGATGACCTATCTCAACGCATTATCCAACAGCGCTTAGGCACCGTGTTTAATGATGCAGCTTTGCCAACCCAATGGATCATCTCTGAACGCTACTCAATGGAATATCAACGCTACTCCTTAACCAGTGTCGCATTTCCTGTCGGTGCCCGAGAGGTTTCCCAGCAGCAATTTATCTCTGCACTGACCTCACTTCGTGATTATGGTGTGTCACAAGATGAAATCGTGAGTGAGAAACAGTACTACATAGATTGGTTACAGAATGTCGAGCGTGAATGGGATGCTATGGAAGGGCCTGATTTTGCTAACTATAAGGTTGGTAGTCTGGTGTCTGAAGCACCGATGCAATCGGCAAAGGATGAGAAAGCCAGTTTGGAGGCTTTTGTCGAGAGCCTCGATGTAAACACCATTAACGCGAATATTCGCAGTCTACTTTCTAGTGATCACTTCTGGGTTCTAGGGGTAGACAGTAGTGAAGATAAAAGTGCGATTGAGCAGACAATGGTGAGCCTGAAAGCGGCTTATGCTGAGCGTGGTGTAAAAACGGCTCAGGCTACTCATGACCATGGTTTTGCTGTGCCAACAACATCCGGTGAAGTGGTGTTGGTCGAGCAGGCGTATGCCGATCCTAACATTCAAAAGTGGACGTTAAGTAATGGCGTTGAGATGTGGTATCTGCGAGACACTTATGCCAATGATGAAGTTGGGATGTACTACACCAGCCTTGGCGGGAGAATGGCGCTTGATCCGAGTCTATACCCAGCAGCAGATGTGGCGATTCCAACCATAGCTCGCAGCGGTTTGGGTAGCTTTACTGGTTCTGAACTGGAGGCGCATTTAGATAGAGAAGGTATCGAGTTGTACTCCTTTATCGAATCAACCCGTCACGGTATTGAATTTAAATTCTATCAAGATGGCCTCAACCAAGCCTTTGCTGCTCTTAACGCAATCGCAATGTCACCGAATGTTTCGCCGAAGCAATTGGAAGCGGTAAAGCAGGAGTTTATACAGAGCAGAACCGCCTATTTAGAAGGTCCTATGGGGCAATTCGAGCAGGCTATGAACCACAATACCTACCAAGTGAATAGCAGTCATTATTTGACAGATGGCAGTGCGGTAGAAAATGTGTCGGTTGAACAAGTTCTTGCTGTTCAGCAAACTTTGTTCCTGCAAAATCGCAACAACCAGCTAGTTGTTGTGGGAGACATCGATCCAAGTATCTTGAAACCCTTGGTCAGTCAATATGTGGCTTCGATTCCTTTGCAAGAAGCGTCGATTCCAGATTTTTCAGTGCCTTATAAATTGCCCAATAAAGAGCGTGTTGATATAGCTGCGAATACGGAGCAGAGCTCAGAATACATTCTGCGAGTGATCTCTAAGGTGCCGGCTGCTGATCTGTCAAACCCTCCGACTGGGGTGGGCGTGTCTGCGAAGGAAGTGTTCATGACTGATTTGATGCAGCGTATCTTGACGACACGCTTAGATGCTTACATTCGCGAAGAGTTGAGTTTGGACTACTCCCCTTATACCTATTGGATCTCACAAGATGGTGAGCGCAGTTATGATTGGTTTATTGGGGCGTTAATCTCGCCAAATAACGCGCAGAAAGTAGAGGTGGCCATTGATAAGGTCGTGGCGGATCTGCTTAAAGGCATCTCTGACGATGAGCTTAAAGCGGCGGGTAAGCAACTCGTGAACGACTTCTCACCATTAGAATCGGCGCCTGTGGATCAAGCGTGGTTTGTTTCTCGTTATACTATTTATGATTTTGGCGTTGAGGCTCTGTTCGATGTAGAAGGCACAGTCGATTCTATTTCTAGTCAAGATATGGATGTGCTGGCCGAGCGTCTGTTTGGTGAGAATAGCCGCCACTATAAGAATATTCTTCGACCTGAAATTTAAGGCCTGCGATAGCCTCGCACGTTAGCCATAGATCCAAAGCCAAGCCAATGTTGCTTGGCTTTTTTATTGCCTCAAGATTGTCAGCGTTGTGTCAAATATGAATTTGGCAGCTTTTAAATCAATTGTATCTTTCATTGCTGTTATATATTGTCGTCGTTTCTACCATTTAGGATTGTTTTGAATTGTTGAAGTTTGGCGCGCGTTTAGTGTTGATGCTGTTTGTACTGAGTTTTGGCTTAGTGAACAGTCATGGCTACTCGTTTCCTGCCAAGCCTTTCCAAACAGCAACTTCAACCAGCCAGTTGTGTCAGCAATTTACTGATTCCTCTCATAAATTATCCTCAGAAACAAGACAGGCGTGTGAGCAAACCAAGCTGATTCCACCCAAGGAGGACAGCTCACACTATCATGACTCCGAATCGAGTCTGCAAGCTAGCACGTTTCGTCGAATACTCAGTAATGAGCAAGATGGCTCGGCCGATATTGAGCCGGTTTATCACCTGCTGATTGACTTTTCTCCTCCCTCTCTGCTCGCTTCTCTGCTACTTAGCGATCCGTTAATGGACGCCACACAGCATTGGACTAGCATTGTTGCTTCACCACCCTCTCGGCTTGCAGGGTGGAAAGAGGGCAATATCCAATACTCTCATTTTAGAGAGCTAATTAGCTGATTGTTTCACTCTGAGAAGCGGTTGTTTTCAACAATCGACGTTTCTCATTATCAATCAGTCATCGTGCACATCTGTACTTTATCTTCTTCATGATGAGGGAGAGCGAAGCGTACGGCACGTTGATGCACTATTAGCTTTAAATGAAGAGATCTTGCCTGTGAAAAAGCAGAACCCAAGACAACAAATTAACCACTATGCAAAGTGGAAATACGTGGTGCTGATCACCACCATTATTATCATGATTCTCAGCGCTCTACCTTCTTGGTATGGCGAAGATGCCTCTGTTCAAATCAACAACCGTTCTCAACAGACAATCGACGCGACTCAGGTCACTCAATACCTCGAGAGCGAAGGCATTCAAGCCAAGTCGGCTTATCAGAAAGACAACCGATTAGTCGTAATTCTAGAAGATGCCGAACAACAAGCGAAAGCCAAGGAGGTGCTTAATGAACGCCTTCTAGATAACGCAACGGTAGCTTTGGCAATGGAACCTGCGGCTCCAAAATGGTTGACAGATATGGGCTTTGCACCGATTCAGCTTGGTCTTGATCTACGCGGTGGTGTGCAGTTTTTACTCGAAGTGGATATGGCTCCGGTTTATCACGCTCAAGCTCAAGCGATGGTTGACGAGGTAACCAGCCAAGTGCGCTATGCGCGTGGCAAGGTTGTGAACAATCAAGTCCAGTTTGACTTCCGTACGGAAGCGGATTTTGAAAAGGCGCAAAAGCTGATTCGTGAAGAGTTCCCGCAATGGCTACGTGATAGCTCAGACAAACAGCTCACCCTGACGCAGTCTGAAGATGAACAAAGAACGCTACGCAACCTAACGGTTCAACAAAACCTGCAAATCATGCGCAGCCGTATCGAAGAGCTGGGTATCACGGAAGCTTCAATTCAACGCCAAGGTGAAAGCCGCATCCGTATCGAATTGCCAGGTGTACAAGACCCAGCTGCGGCGAAAGACGTGATTGGTGCGACGGCCTCATTGGCGTTCTACTCTGTGTACGATAACCCAACGCGAAACACACAGACGTTAAAAGATACCGATGGTAACCGTGTCGTTATTGCTCGCAAAGCCGTCCTGAGTGGCGAACATATTATCGATGCACGCAGTGGTATTGGTGAGATGGGCAGCGCTGAAGTTAACATCACGCTTGATTCTGCGGGTGGTAAGAAAATGTCTGAGTTTTCTCGTCATAACATCGGCAAACCAATGGCGACGGTATACAGCGAGTATAGCCGCGACAGAGCCGGTAACAGTGAGAAAACCAGTGAAGTGATCAGTGTGGCGAATATCCAGTCTCAATTGGGTAGTCGCTTCAGAATCACAGGTGCTGGCACCATGGCTGAAGCGCAAGAGCTGGCTTTATTGCTTCGCGCCGGTTCATTAACAGCGCCTGTTACCATCATTGAAGAGCGTACCATTGGCCCATCTTTGGGTGCAGAAAACGTCACCAACGGCTTTGCTGCTCTGGCACTTGGTTTAGGTCTTACTCTTACGTTTATGGCGCTTTGGTACCGTCGCCTTGGTTGGGTTGCGAACGGCGCGCTGATCTTAAACATGGTGACCCTATTTGGCTTGATTGCGTTACTGCCGGGGGCGGTATTGACGCTACCAGGTATCGCGGGTTTGGTGCTCACTGTCGGCATGGCGGTAGATACCAATGTGCTTATCTTTGAACGTATCCGAGACAAGATGAAAGAGGGACGCAGCTTTGCTAGCTCTATCGATCGTGGCTTTGATAGCGCGTTCTCGTCAATCTTCGATGCAAACTTCACCACCATGATTGTGGCTGTTGCGCTCTACACCATTGGTAATGGACCAATACAGGGCTTTGCTTTGACACTGGGCTTAGGTCTTCTAACCAGTATGTTTACGGGCATTTTTGCTTCACGAGCGATCATCAACTTGGTTTGGGGGCGTGATCAACGCCGCGATGTAAGGATTTAAGCATGAGTACTTCAACAAAAATGACGATTTCAGACCGATATTTTTCAGACAGAAATATGACTCTCCTGCGTAAGGTGATGTCGGCGATTTCTATCGTGCTGTTCATGAGCTCTGTGATGCTCGTGGCAGTAAAAGGGTTTAACTGGGGCTTAGACTTCACTGGTGGTGTCGTTGCCGAGGTTCAGCTCTCTGATCAAGTAACCAAAGACGCGCTAAAAGCAAAGCTTGATACGGCATTCCAACAAGACGTTCAAGTGGTCGGTATGGCAGAACAAGACCGCTGGACAATACGTTACAGCCAGCTGACGGATGCAACACAGACTAATTTGGTGGATGCTCTAGCTTCGGTGAGCGACCAAGTGAAAGTGCTCAACAGCAGTGTCGTTGGTCCTCAAGTTGGTCAAGACATGGTTGACCAAGGTGGTCTCGCGGTACTGGTGTGTTTCTTAATGATCATGCTTTATTTAAGTGTTCGATTTGAATGGCGTTTAGCTCTGGGGGCTCTGGCGGCTATCATCTACGACGTAACCATCATCTTCGGCTTATTCGCTTTGACTCAGTTTGAGTTCAACCTAACAGTATTGGCAGCGGTGTTAGCGATTCTCGGCTATTCACTCAATGACTCTATCATTATTGCCGACCGTGTTCGCGAGATGCTGCGTGGTAATCCAAACGGTGATACAGATAACCTGCTTAACGAATCGGTGAAAGCGACCTTCTCACGCACTATGGTGACGTCAGGTACGACATTGTTGACGGTCTCGGCGCTTTGGTTACTCGGTGGTGCAGCGTTGCAAGGGTTTGCGATTGCATTGGTTGTGGGCATTGCGAGTGGTACTTGGTCTTCAATTTCGGTCGGTATTACTCTCCCGAAATTACTTGGATTGCTGCCTTGTCACTATGAAGTGAAACCCGTTGATGAACTGGAAGAGAGTCGCCCATAGCCTAATGTGCTTCACATGCATTGTTAGGCCCGAGTCTTGAGTACTCAATAAACAAAAAGCCCTAAGGTTGGTTTCAATCTTGGGGCTTTATTTTTAGTGAGGTCAATAGGTTAGATAAAGTGACTCTATTTCAAAAATCTGCACATTGGCGCAGCGTCTCCACCCAATATGACTTATGTTTATAAGATGTTTGTTGGAAACGAGGCAAAGCAATGGAATATCGACATCAATGTCATGTGGGCGATCACGGAGATGCACTTAAACATCCAGTATTGAGTGAGTTTGTTCAAATGCTTATGCAGCAACATTCGAGCTTAACTGTGATTGACACGCACTCAGGGACAGCACGATACGACTTGACCACAGCACCGAGCAACCACGCAGGCGAGTTTGCTGAAGGTGTTGGGTATCTGTGGCGCAACAAAGGTTACTTACCGAGTGCTTTCTCATCATTTATCTCGATTTTGGAATACTACAATCCTAATCAACTGATTACCGATTATCCGGGGTCTGCTGCGATCGCTTATCAGCATGGACGCAGCCAAGATAACTTCTATTTCTCCGATATTCAGCAATCTGAGGCCGATCTGCTACGTGTCAATATTGAAGAGATCCAGCAACAGCGTGGCGTCTCTAGTGCGCTGCATGTTAGTGCGGGCGATGGGCTGATAGCACTACCAGATGTGGTCGCTAAAAGTGACCGACATCAGCTGGTGGTGATTGATCCACCCTATGAAAGCGACGATGAATACCTTGCGGTGATTGATGCGTTGGCGAAGGCATACCAGAAATCAGATAAAGTCTCTGCACTCATTTGGTATCCGTTGTACACCGAAGATAAGAGCTCGCTGATCCTTAGTCACTGTTTCGATGCGATGCAAGCTGAAGAGTTACCAAATCCGATTAAGGCAGAGCTGAGGCTGCGCGACCCGAAAGGGGATGACCGCCTTATTGGTAGTGGACTGCTGCTGTTTAATCCGCCGCAAGGCCTTGCTGGAAAGGTCGCCGATGTGCTGGAATTTTTGCATCGAGATCTCGCTACTCACGGTGAAGGGTATTGGCAAATGCGTGGTTTGGCATGATTAAGCGAACACTGTATTAATAAGTCATTGTAAAAGTTAAGGTTTTTAATTGACCTGACTCTAACTTATAAAAGTTGATTAATTCTCGTTAATCATTTAAAACTGAGACTTACAAGCGGAGACTTGCCGTATTGCGGCAAACTTAAACAAAATAATCTCCATTTAATCTATGCAGTTTACCCCCTAAACAGCATTAGGCTCGCACTAGTCACGCGAGCCTTTCTTTTGCCTGTAGGAACGCCTCGATGGTGATTGAGGTGTTCCTAAGGCGGGATAATCGATATACCCTTTTTATTGCCGCTCACCGAGTTGCTCTATCGCGTTACTTACTTTCCGCAGGGCTGAAGATAGCGTTGCTTTGTGGTTTGTTTGCTCGGTTGGCTTTGGCGATAAGTAGCAAGCCAATCACAGGAACAACAATGGCTGCGAACGGAATCATGCCTGCGCCTAGTTGGCTGTCGAGTACCATGCCGCCAAGGAATCCACCGAAGGCATTAGCCAGATTGAATGCAGAGATATTGGCGGTTGCTGCTAACTCTTGCCCTTCATCACCGTGATTCATCACTCGAAGTTGCATAGGGGGAACGTTCGCAAATGATGCGATACCAAAGACAAATGCAGCTGCAACGAACAAGATTTTGTTATCAACCACCAGACCAACGACAACCAGTGAAACGATAAGTGCAGCAGCCCAAAACATTGATGCTTTGCTTAGATCTTTATCTGAAGAGCGTCCACCCAAAATGTTGCCGATGATCAGACCCGCACCCACAATCACTAAGATCCATGTAACAGACTCTTGACCGTACCCCGTGATGTGCATAGCAATAGGAGCTAAGTAGCCGTAAAGCGTCATGAAGCCAGACCAAACGAAGGCAGTGATCGCTAAGCTGATTAACAGCATTGGATTTTTGAACGCCATAAGTTGAGTTTTGATGTCTTTCGCTTCACTGTGACCGCTTGATTTGATTGACGTAAAGATAGAGGTCATTGCGATGGTGCCAAGTGCTGCAACAATGAAAAAGGTAGTGTGCCAACCAAATTGCAAGCCGATCCATGTACCTGCAGGGACACCAAGAACGTTAGCGAGCGTTAAACCTGCGAACATCTGACCCACAGCACGCCCTGCCATTTTTTCAGACACCAAGTTGGTCGCAACAACCGCCCCTATACCATAGAAAGGCCCCTGCACTAAGCCTGCGATGACACGGCTTGCCAGTAGTAATGGGTAACTAGGTGCTAGTGCCGAAAACACATTGCCGACGATGAATAAGGCCATTAAGCCGATGAGCACCATTTTCTTGTTAAAGCGTGCAAGGTAGATGGTTAAGATCGGGCCTCCGATAACGATAGCTAACGCGTAAGCACTGATTAGATAGCCCGCTTGGCCTTCGGTGATTGAAAGTGAGGAGGCGATTTGTGGTAGAAGGCCTGCGATAACAAATTCAGCGGTACCGATGGCAAATGCTGCGAGGGTGAGAATCCATACTTGGAAAGGGATTTTTTCTTGTTTCATGATGAGTTACCTATCTAAATTCTTGTTTGTTAGGACGTTTAGATACACGCCCCAACGGTTGTACTTTGTGTCTTTGCGAGGTGGTTAGCCGAGTAAAGCGCCGCCATCGATGTCGATGATTGAACCCGTCATGTATGGGTTGTTCATTGCGAGTAGGTATCCCATCGCGACCTCTGAGGCTTCGCCTACTTTGCCCGCGGGTAATTTGTGTTTGGCATTCTCGTACATGTTTGAACGTGCAGACTCGTCCATGTTTTTATACGCTTCAGTCATGGTTAAGCCAGGGCTGACGGCGTTCACGCGAATCGGCGAGAGCTCTTTCGCAAGCACCTTGGTTACACTCTCTAGTGCGGCATTGATGGCGGTTTTTACGTAAGTCCCCGCGACTACTTTGCGTGACAACATGCCGCTGGTAAGAGTGATTGAGCCGTTTGGTGTCATGTAGCGCGCGGCATGTTTAGCTACGTTTAAGCTGCCCCAAAATTTGGTATCAAATGCTGTTTTGGCATCTTCGATAGCAACGTCCGTCACTTTTCCTGCTGGAGCGTATGAGCCAGCTGTAACAACCAAGTGGTCAAACACACCAATCGATTCGAAATACTCACAAATCGACTTCTCACTGCTGATATCAAGACCTGTGTGTCGGCTAGCAATGTGCACAGTGTTGTTTTCATTTCTTAATTGCATCGCTAGTGCTTTGCCGATCCCTGATGTGCCACCAATGATGACGAAGGTGCTCTTTTTTGGGGCCGTTAGTTCGTTGTTCATGGTCTGAATTCCTGCGTTGTTCTGTTGATGGTTGTCATTATATTTATTCGACTAATTTTGATAATTGGCTAAAATGTGAATTCATTATTCGGTTTTTATGAATGATGAATCTAAAGGTAAGGAAGGGTAGCGAGTGGATAAGTTTTCAGACATGGCGATGTTCGTCAGCATTGTGAAACATCAAGGGTTAGCTGCAGCGGGTCGTGAGCTAGGGTTGTCGCCTGCGACCATGACAGCTCGGTTACAAGCTCTAGAAGAAAGATATGGCGTGAAGCTTTTGAACCGAAGTACGAGGCATGTGTCTCTGACCGACTCGGGGGAGCTGTACCATAAGGCGTGTATTGAAATTCTAGACAGCGTGAGTGAAACGGAAAACTTGATTCAAAATGGGGTTAAAGAGGTGAAAGGCCCATTGAGAATTGCGGCACCGAAAGACATCGGGAAGCAGTATATTTTGCCCATTTTATCTGAGTTTTGTCAGCTGTACCCTGACGTGATTCCATATCTGTATTTGAACGACAAGCTCTCGAATATTGGTGAGTCTGGTATGGATCTTGTGATTCGTTATGGTGAACTTGCGGACAGTAATTTGATCTCCCGACGCTTGTCACCAAGCAGGCGTGTGCTGTGCGCTTCACCAGAATATCTCGCCAAGCACGGAACACCATTGACACCTCAAGATCTCGTTGACCATGACTGCTTAGCAATGCTGCGTAGCAATGAAGAACTCAAGACATGGCACTTCCAAGACCAAGACATGAAAAAGTCGATTACTGTAGTGCCCAAACGCTTTTCTGATGATGGAGAAGTGATTCGCTACTGGGCATTAAAAGGCGAGGGCATTGCGCTTAAGTCGGTGCTGGATGTGCAAGATGACATTAATAACCAGCGCCTTGTGACTCTGCTCAATGGCTACATGAAGAACTTTAATACCTCGACTAACGTGTCGAGTGCAGACTTAAATGTGGTGTACATCAGTAAGAAATATCAGCCTAAGCGTATTCGACTCTTTTTGGATTTTCTGTTCGAAAACTTCAGTCGTTTGAATGACAAATCAATCAATTAACGCGATATGACAAAACTCTCGAACTGCAAATAGCATTGCGGACAGTGAGCGCAGAACTGGTTATGATGCGAGCAATACATGGATGTGATTGGAGAGAAGAATGAAACTCGTTGGTAATACGGTTATTAAACCTTTTCATAAAGCGACCTGCCATTGTGGTGCGGTGGAGTTAGAGCTCAGCCTACCTAATGGCATCGAAAAACCACGCCGTTGTGATTGCTCGATCTGTCGTCGCAAAGGCGCGATAGTGAGCTCAGTAGCCTTGGATGGCATCAAGATCCTCAAAGGTGCGGAGCATCTCAAGTTGTATCAATTTAATACCAATACCGCTAAGCATTACTTCTGCTCAAACTGCGGTATCTACACTCACCATCAACGTCGCTCCAGCCCAAATGAATATGGATTCAATATTGGTTGTTTAGAAGGGGTGAATCCTTTTGATATTGGTGATGTGGTGACCAATGATGGTGTCAACCACCCAGCGGATCGCTAAGGAGAAAGTATGTCGGATTATGGTGCGATTGTTCGCTGGAACAAAGGTGAAGATGAGGCTTTTAGCGATAACCAATATAGTCGCGGACATACGTGGGAGTTTGATGGGGGTGTTATTGTACCCGCCTCGTCATCACCTCATGTAGTGCCATTGCCACTCTCTGTTGAGGAAAATGTTGACCCTGAAGAAGCCTTTATTGCTGCGATTGCCAGTTGTCATATGCTGACGTTTTTGGGGATTGCAGCCAAGCGCAAGTACGTGATTGAGTCTTACGTTGATGATGCAATCGGTGTTCTGGAAGAAGATAAAGCAGGGCGAGCTTGGGTCAGTCATGTTACGCTTAGGCCTCAAATTCAATTTGTTGGTGATAAGCGCCCATCGGATACACAGCTCGAAAAGCTGCATCATTTGGCGCACAGTAACTGCTTCATTGCCAATTCCGTAAAAACCGAGATCACGGTAGAGATAGACTCGTAAGCCACACTATGTTTTCAGTTGTACTCAATAGCTTTGTCCACCGCGTGCCAGATAAGGCACAGGTGCTCGCCTTAGCAGCCCAAAGTGGCTGTCAGTTAAAACGCATTCGACGTTCTCGGAATTGGATGTTAACGGGTGAAGAGGCGCAGCTACATAAATTAAGGGAGCAACTTAGTGATGCTCCCTTACTTTGGATGGTGACTGCAATTGACAAAGTATTGCCTAAGCCAACAGTTTGCCTGCAACAACTGCTTCAACAAACGCCTTCCATGACCGTCGCTCAATTGGTCAGTGAATCTGGCTGTTCACTCACAGAAGCGCGCATCGCGATTGATGAGTTTGAAGGGCTGTAAGTGCCCCTAGGCTCATCAAGTTTGATTACTTATCTAACAGAAAATCTAACGCTAATTTGTAGCCTTTTGTGCCCATACCAATGATGGTGCCTGCGGCTACAGGTGAGATGTACGAGTGGTGGCGGAAGGCTTCGCGCGCATGCACATTTGAGATATGAACTTCAACCACTGGTACCTCAACCCCTTTGATGGCATCGTGAAGAGCAATCGACGTGTGCGTGTAAGCACCCGGGTTAAACACAACGCCAGCGCATTCACCTTGAGTAAACTCGCGACCCGCTTTGTGGATAGCATCAATTAGGCTGCCTTCGGTATTGCTTTGAAAACACTCAGCGTCATAACCGTACTCTGCTGCGACCTTGCGGCAGTTTTCTTCTACGTCAGCCAGTGTTTCGTAGCCGTATTGTGCAGGCTCACGTGTGCCAAGTAGGTTTAGGTTTGGTCCGTTGAGTAATAAGATTTTTTTCATTGAGTCATTGTCCTTAACGTAAATTCGCAAGCTGTGTTTGCTTAAAAGTATTGAGTTGTTGAGTTGAAACTTGGACACCGGTGAATAAGGTGAACGCATCATGCGCTTGATGGAAAAAGAGCTCAAAGCCGCTCAACGTATTGATCGATTTCTGCTGTGCGGCTTTCAGAAATTCTGTCTCCCGTGGGATGTATACGGCATCAAAACACCAAGCCTGCTGCTGCAACCAAGAGGGATCAATAGGGCAACCAGGTGTTTGATAGTGTCCGATAGGCGTGCAATTGAGGACACCTTCTGCTCTCTGTACCGTTGTTTCTAGCGTCGTTTCATTCAAGCATACGGTATCTATATTCTCAGCCGCAAGCAGCTTCGCAAGGCTATTCATTTTTGTTAGATCCCGGTCATAGATTGCGATCTCTGTCGCACCGAGATCGGCAAGTGAAAAGCAGATTGCTTTGCCGACGCCACCACAACCAAGCACCACTACTTTACCCAGCTTGTGCTGACCAAACTGATTAAATGCAGCGATAAAGCCACTGTAGTCCGTGTTGTAAGCGATGATCTGTTGGTCACGTTTAACTAGCGTGTTGGCCGCACCAACTCGCTTGGCACAAGGCGCGAGCTGATCGGCGACCGATAGTATTTGTTCTTTGTAGGGGTAGGTAACGTTCGCGGAATCAATCTCGTTGTCGAACAAGTCAGTAGTGTGCTGGTGGAGTGACTCTGCACTATTGGTGGTCAGCTCTTCGAGTTGATAGTGCAGCTCAATATTAAGCTTTTCAGCAAGGGCGTTGTGAAAGTCTGGCGATTGAGAACGTTGGATGTTCTGCCCTATGAGTCGACATTGAATCATGATTCACTCCTTATCGTTATTTGCCACTACGCTAGCAAAACCCTCTTTCTCGCGATAATTGTTTTTTCCTAACACCCATTCAATTTTTGAAGATTACTGATAGCGCAGGGCGCAGCACGCACGTGGTAACAGGCGCGATTGCGCTTCCTATCTCAAAATCTTATACCTTGCGAAATAATTGAAATATCGCCTTTGTCAGCACCTCTTTATAGTGAATACATCAGCGAGCAGTAACTACCTTTGAAGGGATTCACCTGCCGAAATGTATTAAGAGGGAACACAAATGCAGAACAACGTCGTAGTACAAAATATTCAGCGTGCAGACAAAGAGATTATTGAAGGCCTGCGTCAATGTGGTGTGGCGACCATTCATGAAGCTCAGGGCCGTAAGGGCTTATTGGCTCACTACATGCGCCCAATTTTCCAAGGCGACGCGGTTGCAGGTTCTGCATTGACCATCTCAGGTGCAGCGGGTGATAACTGGATGATGCACGTAGCGATCGAGCAAGCAAAAGCGGGTGACTTCTTGGTATTCGCACCGACTTCCCCTTCTAATCACGGCTTCTTTGGCGACTTGCTAGCGACATCGGCGCAAGCGCGCGGTGTGGTCGGCCTTATCATCGAAGGTGGCGTACGTGACACTCGTGACCTGCGCGAAATGAATTTCCCAGTATGGTCTAAAGCGATCTTCAGTGAAGGCACCATCAAGGAGACTCTGGGTTCGGTGAACGTGCCAATGAATTGTGCCGGCGCTTTGGTTTACCCAGGTGATGTGATGGTTGCGGATGAAGACGGCGTTGTAGTTGTACGTCGCGAGGAAGCGGAAGAGGTTTTGCATGAATCATTAGCGCGCATGGAACGTGAAGAAGCAAAGCGTGTTCGATTAGCGAACGGCGAGTTGGGTCTGGACATCTATCAAATGCGTGGCCGCCTAGAAGAGAAAGGGCTGAAATATGTCTAGTCATCCCTTCAGTGCACCATGCATGTGGATGCGCTCTGGTACATCGAAGGGAGCCTATTTCCTGCGCAAGGATTTACCAGAGAACGAGCAAGCATGTGAGCAGTTTTTGTTGTCGATGATGGGTACCCCGGACCCAAGACAGATCGACGGTATTGGCGGCGCAGACCCACTCACTTCGAAGGTGGCGATAGTGGAATCGTCAAAACGTGAAGGCGTCGACGTTGACTACCTATTTCAACAGGTATTTGTTGACCAAAAGCTTATTAGTGGCAAGCAAAACTGTGGCAATATTTTAGCGGGTGTTGCACCGTTTGCGATTGAACGTGGACTAGTAGAAGCACAAGAGGGTCAAACCTCGGTTCGCATCTTCATGGAGAACACACAGCAGGTAGCAACGGTTACCGTGCAAACCCCAAACAAGCAAGTGACCTATGCTGGTGACTGCCATATTGATGGAGTCCCAAATACCGCGGCTCCGCTAGCGGTCTGCTTTGAAGATACAGCCGGCTCTACCTGCGGTGCTTTATTGCCAACGGGGAGCGAAGTCGACGTGATTGATGGCGTGAGCGTGACTTTGATTGATAACGGTATGCCTGTCGTGGTGCTACGAGCGCAAGATTTTGGCCTCACAGGCGACGAATCTCGCGAGCAATTGGATGACAACTCCGAACTTAAGCAACGCCTGGAGTCGATACGCCTGCAAGCTGGGCCAATGATGAATCTCGGCGATGTTCGTGAATTAAGTGTGCCGAAAATGACACTGGTGAGCGCGCCTCAATATGGTGGTGGTATTTCAACGCGAACTTTTATCCCCCATCGCTGCCATGCGTCGATTGGCGTGCTAGGTGCGGTGAGTGTCGCGAGTGCCTGCATCTTGAATGACGCCCCAGCCAAGCAACTTGCTGAAGTCGAAATAGAAAAACAAATACATATCGATGTTGAACACCCAATCGGAAAGATGAGCGTGGTGCTAGACGTTGAACAAAATCAAGTGAAGTCCGCCGCGATCCTTCGCACAGCAAGAAAGCTGTTCGATGGCACCGTATTTGGGCTGTAAGCCTGCTGAAAATAACAAGGAAGAAACATGGACGCTGATTACCTACCGTTCCACCCAAATCCAAGCAAGCCGAAGTTTGTGGTGCCAGAAGGCGCAGTGGATAGCCACTGTCACGTTTTTGGTCCTGCGGCTAAATTCCCTTACTCTCCGGCGCGTAAGTACACCCCGTGCGACGCGTCAAAAGAGCAGCTTTTTGCCCTGCGTGATCACTTAGGCTTTAGCCGTAATGTGATTGTTCAGGCTTCTTGCCACAGTACAGATAACCGCGCGCTTGTTGATGCGCTAGAGACCGCTGGTGAGTTAGCTCGTGGCATTGCATTCGTTGACGAAACTGTCACGGAAGAAGAGCTGCAAGCGATGGACAAAGCTGGTGTTCGTGGCGTTCGCTTTAACTTTGTGAAGCGCTTAGTTGATACAGTACCAACTGAAAAGCTCAAAGCGATCGCTGAGAAGATCCGCCCACTAGGTTGGCATGTTGTGGTCTATTTTGAAGCGCAAGACATTGATGATGTGACGCCGTTTTTAGAAGAGCTCAACATGACGGTGGTGATTGACCACATGGGTCGTCCTGATGTGACAAAAGGTGTTGATAGCCAAGAGTTCGGCAAGTTTATTTCGTTGATGGAGCGTAACCCAGATATTTGGTGCAAAGTGAGCTGCCCAGAGCGTTTGACTCAAACGCCACCGGATTACTCCGATGTGGTGCCGTTTGCTAAGACCTTGGTTGATCTGTTTCCAAACCGCGTACTTTGGGGCACCGACTGGCCACATCCAAACATGAAGTCACACACTCCTGATGATGGCCACTTAGTGGATGTGATTCCACAAATTGCGACTACAGTAGAGCAGCAGCAAGCACTACTTGTCACTAACCCAATGAAACTTTACTGGCCGGAGAGCGTGTAACATGACTTACCTAAATAATAAGCCGATCCCCGGCACAACCATGTTTGATGGCGCGATGGCGCGTAAAGGCTATGGCTTGAACAAGATGTGTCATTCACTTAACGAGCAAGCGGGACGCGATGCGTTTTCAGCCGATGAAATGGCCTACTGTGACAAATATGGACTGACGGAAGCTCAAAAGACGGCAATTAAAGAGCGTGATGTTTTAGGGTTGATCGCAGAAGGTGGCAGTATCTATTACCTTGCTAAATTCGTCGGTATGTTGGGGCTCAACATGCAAGATATTGGTGCGATGCAAACGGGTATGACAGTTGAAGAATTTAAACAGATGCTAGTAGAGGCAGGGAAATAGTTATGGCAAAGATCGTTGGCGGAATTACCACTTCCCACATTCCTTCAATTGGTAAAGCAATTGAGAACAATCTACAACAAACTGAATACTGGAAGCCTCTGTTTGATGCGTATCCACCGATTCACCACTGGCTAGATGAAGTACAACCTGATGTTGCGGTCGTTTTTTATAATGATCACGGCTTAGAGTTCTTCCTAGATAAGAAACCGACTTTCGCGATTGGTGCAGCGCCAAGTTACAAGAATGCCGATGAAGGCTGGGGTATTCCAACTATTCCAGAAATCAACGGTGATCCAGAGCTGTCATGGCACATCTGTAACGAACTGGTTGAGAACGAGTTCGATATTACCATCTGCCAAGAGATGAAAGTTGATCACGGTCTAACTGTTCCAATGCAACTGATGTGGCCAAACTTCAGCTACGGTCATATGAAGGTGATTCCGGTATGTATCAACGTAGAACAGCACCCAATGCCATCACCTAAACGTTGTTACGACTTAGGTAAAGCGATTGGTAAAGCCGTTGAAAGCTACGATAAAGACTTAAAAGTTGTGGTGCTTGGAACTGGTGGTCTTTCTCATCAGTTGGACGGTGAGCGTGCCGGCTTTATCAACAAAGAGTTCGACCTTTACTGCATGAAGAAGTTGATCGACAACCCAGAAGAGCTGACTAAGCTTTCGATCTACGACCTAGTAGAGCAGGGTGGCGCGCAAGGTGCGGAATTCATTATGTGGCTTGGTATGCGTGGTGCATTGACGGGCGAGCTTAATGTGCTGAAAAGCAGCTATCACGCACCCGTGTCGAATACCGGCGCTGGCACCATGTTGATAGAAAACCGCTGATTACATTAACCGTCAAATGTTTAAAAAGCCCCGGAGTGTCATGCTCTGGGGCTTTTTATTTGTCTGGATAATGTGGTTATAAAACTGGGTTTCTTTTGGGTTTTTCCGCTATACAAAACTCAGAAAGATACTAAAAGTATCAAAAATTGTTTAAATTAAATTTGATGTGATACTTATAGAGGAGTTGTACGATGTGACTGACGATAGACTGATTCCGAACTCACAAAAGGAATCGAACAATGAAACTACCAACACTATCTCTACTCGCACTAGGTCTTTTAGTCGCAGGTTCAACTCAAGCATTTGAGCTGGTTAGTCAAGACATTCAGGAAGGCCACCCAATGGCTAAGAAATTTGAATATCAGGGGTGGGGCTGTGATGGCGACAATGTATCGCCACAATTGATGTGGAAGGATGTACCGGAAGGCACCAAGAGCTTTGCTGTAACGGCTTACGATCCAGATGCACCAACAGGCAGTGGTTTTTGGCATTGGGTTGCGTTTGATATTCCAAACAAAACAACCGAGCTAGCGCAAGGTGTTGATATCGGTAAGCTCGGTGGCAAGGAGGCTCGTATCGATTATGGCACTACAGGGTTTGGCGGTGCTTGTCCTCCCCAAGGCCATGGTATGCACCGCTATCAATTTACAGTGTGGGCACTACCAAAGGCGACCTTAGGCCTTGATGAGAATACTCCACCAGCCGTGGTTGGTTTTACACTCAATAGCATTGCTATTGATAAGGCAACATTAACGGCAACGTATACACGTTAGTCGATCATTTAGGAGGCTTAATGAACGCTCAGTATCAAGTGACTCTTTTTCGAGCGGAACAACTTCAGAAGCTCAGAAATGTGCGGGTTCACTCTCCGAGTATCATTCAAATCATGGCTGGAAGTAAGCGGCTGTTTTGGAAAGAATCGGTTCAAGATCTCTCGAGTACCGAGCTGTTGTTGTGTGAAGCCTCCGCCTCATTGAGCTTTGAGAACCTGCCACAAAAAGGGCGATTTCTTTCTCGGGTATTCACTTTTCACTGCTCTCCGACAGAGACGATGCTGGAACTGAGTAGCAATAGAGCTTGTGAAAAGAGTGAGCCATTTTTCAATCTGACAAGGCACTGCAAAGTACTCTGAATGCGCTGTTTTCGCTTGAATCCCAAACGATAAGTGGTGAGACGCAGCGTTTTTGGGTGCTTGGTTTATATCAGCAGTTGGCAGAAAAAGGCGTTCTACATCAACTCTTTCCAAGCATAAATACCAGCTTTCGTCAGCAGCTGAGTCGCCACTTGTCTCGCTCACCCAGTGACAAGCATGCTCTGGACGATGTTGCTGCGCAATTTGCCATGAGTCGTGCGACCATGATTCGTAAATTAAAGCGAGAAGGTACCCAATTTCGAGAGGTGCTCACGGAAGTTCGCTTAGCTCATGCCTTGTATCTGATACAGAGTGGCTACAGCAATGTTGCTCAGTTAGCCTTGGCGTGTGGTTATCTGTCTGAAGGGCGATTTAGCCAGCGTTTTAAAGAGAAATTCGGACTGACGCCGACTGATTACCTTAAAACAGTATCGGCTTAGCTCGGATGTTTGCTGCGCCCTGAGAAGGGTAGATGATTAACGATAACAAAAAGCCCCGCAGTGTAGCGGGGCTTAGGTTATTTATCTGTTTGCTTGTTGGCCGGTGTGGTTGTTTAGAGGCTTTACAGCGAATCAACACACTGCGGGAAGATCGCTTGGAAACCTTCAGCGTGTTGACAGCTTCTGCCGCCCGCTTGGCCACCTGAGTTACGTCTAAAGTGGTTGCCACGGTTTTCTGCTAGGTTTTCGTAGAAGGTCCACAGGTGCTCTTGACCTTGCATGCACTCAATAGCGGCTTTCTTGCTTTCCCACACTTCAGAGATGTCTAGGAAGGTATTTGGTTTCCATTCCATCTGCTCGCTTTGGTGCGGTTCGAATAGGTAAACCTGAGGTGCGCCTAGTACTTTCTCACCTGGGTTATGACCCCAAGCTTGTGCGATCATGCGGCACTGCAGAGTGATCTCAGTTGCGTACATGTGGTCTGTATTGTACGGGTCCCATTTAGAGTGCGTCATGATGAATTCTGGTTGAATCTCACGGATCAGGTCAACGATCTGGTACTTACCTTCTTTGTCGATTTCAAGTGGGTAATCACCGAAGTCAAAGAAACGAATGTCACTTACGCCAAGAGCTGCCGCTGCTGCTGTTGCCTCTTCATGACGAATACGCTTAACGTCTTCAAGTGTCATGCCTTCTTGTTTCCATAGCTTTGCAGACTCGCCACGCTCACCGTATGAAAGACATGCAATGGTCACTTCGTAGCCCAGCTTCTGGTGAAGGGCGATGGCACCGCCACAACGCCATACAAAATCTGCTGAATGGGCACTGATTACTAAAGCTGTTTTCTTTGTTGTCATGTTATTAATCCTTTATTTACTCTTGAGCTCGTCTGATGAGCGTGTCTTTTATGTTCTTTATTTGGTTAAAATTGTTCGGTATCGATTTCGGCTTGAGTAGGCGCGTTGTAGCGACCGCCAACAAATGCCTTTTGCGGTACAGTGCGCTCAACCAGTTCTAGCAGGGCGTTCGAAACCGTGTAGTGCTGTGCGTTTAAGTTATCTTCTAGATGCTTAAAGTTAGTGGTGCCTGGTAGTGCAATCGAGTGAGATGCTTTAGCCAGCGTCCATGCCAAGGCAAATTGAGCCAGAGTTGGCGCAGGTAGTGATACGTTCTCTTCAGCAAAAATTGGCAGCAGAGAAGCGAACCTATTTACAGCCGACAAGTTAGATTCAAAGTTCTCTGCATTGAATCTCGGCATCGCATTGCGAATATCACCATCGACAAATTGATTGCTTTGCAGCTCGCCACTCAGGATGCCGCGCCCCACAGGGCTGAAAGACACAAAGGTACTTCCTAGCTCTTGGCATTTATTAATCACTGCGATCTCTGCGTTGCGTGACCACAATGAATACTCCGATTGAACCGCTGCTATCGGGTGGATCTGGTGTGCCTTTTCCAGCGTGGTTGCCGATACCTCAGATAGGCCGAGGTGTTTGATTTTGCCTTCATCAACCAACCTAGACAGCTCGCCAACGCTCTCTTCAATCGGCACATTTTTGTCCCAGCGGTGCAGGTAGTAGAGGTCAATCACATCGGTATTGAGACGCTGCAGTGACTCTTCACATGTCTTGCGTATTGTCTCTGGGCGACCATCAATCGCGCGTTTACCATCGGGGCCTTTAAACATGCCGCACTTGCTGGCAAGGAAGAATTCATTACGGCGATGACCTACTGCTTTAGCGAGTAGTTTCTCGTTGTTACCAAAACCATAAAGAGCTGCGGTATCCAGCATGTTGTAGCCAAGATCAAGCGCCTTATTAAGTAGCTTGATGCTGTGCTCTTCACTTGGAGGTGTTCCGTATGCGTGAGAAACGTTCATACATCCAAGGGCGACTGGCGCGAGTGAGTGCTCACCTAGTGTAATCATCGCCGGGCTCCTTACTCTTGCTCTAGCAGTTGTTCTAATGCGTGCAGTGTCTCCATGGCTGGCAGGCAGCTTGCGACACTTGAGTTTGGCTCACGGCCTGTACGAATCGCATCGAAGAATTCACGGTCGATTAGCTCGATGCCGTTGTTTGAAACCGCGACACCTTCCAATGAAATAGGGTTCTCTTTGCCATCGAATAGATCGTCGTAGCGAGCGATGTAGGTGCCTTCGTCACAGATGTAGCGGAAGAAGGTGCCAAATGGACCGTCGTTATTGAAAGATAGTGATAGCGTACATAGCGCACCAGATGGCGTTTTCATGCCAATGCTCATGTCCATAGCGATGTTGAGCTCTGGGTGAATCGGGCCTTGCAGTGCTTGAATCTTTGATGCCTTCTCACCGGTTTGGTATTGGAAAAGGTCAACAGTGTGACAAGCGTGATGCCATAGTAGGTGATCAGTCCAAGTGCGTGGTTCACCTTTGGCATTGGTGTTGGTGCGACGGAAGAAGTAGGTTTGAACATCCATTTGTTGAATGTTTAGCTCGCCAGATGCGATCTTGTTGTGGATCCACTGATGGCTTGGGTTAAAGCGGCGAGTGTGACCAGCCATAGCAACAACACCCGTTTTCTTTTGAGTCTCAACCACTTTGTAGCTGTCTTCAATGTTGTCTGCCATTGGGATTTCGACCAGAACATGCTTGCCAGCTTCCATACATGCGATAGCTTGCTCAGCATGCATTTGAGTTGGTGTGGCTAGAATCACAGCATCGATGTTGTCAGACTTGAGTGCTTCTTCAAGTGAAGAGAAGCCTTGAGCCGTTTGATTGTAATCTGTGATCAGTTGATCAAGCTTGTCCGCTTCAGGGGCAACCATCGCAGTAACGGTAACGTCGTCGATATTACGCAGTGCCTCTAAATGTTTTTGGCCGAATGCACCCGTAGCGCCTACTACACACACTTTCATAATCATTCCTTTTGTATTCAAGCGATTAAACTATTGGATATTTTGTAATTTAGTTGCGGTCGATTCATTATCTGCGACCTGCAGTTTTTCTATGATCTGGTCAGACAGTTGAGCGAGAGACTGCTCTGACGTTTCGATGTTGAGTTCACCGAGCGACTGATGCCAGTTCATTGCTCCTTCGACCATCGAGTGACTCATGCCTAGCTCGTTTAAGGTCGCTGCGACCTCTTTTAATTCTGCGTGGCGTCTTTCACCATGGTTGAGCATCCGCTCCATGTGGTAACGGCTTAAGTGGCTCAACTCTAACTCTGGGTAGGTTTTGCTTAGTGATTTGAGGACATGATGCTCAACGCCAGATTTACGCGCGGCCAACATACACTCGGTCGTCAGTGCTTCTAAACCCTTGACCATTATTGAGCGCAACATCTTGATGCTAGAAGCATCCCCCACATTTTCTGAGATAACCTCTGTGTCGAAACCAAGTTGCGTTAAGTACTCCGCGACTTTTTTCGCTTTCTGGCCGGACAGGTAGAGCGGAATATTGGGCTGTGATGTCAACACTGGTGCCATAATGGCAATGTCGATGTAGTCTGCGCCTTGTGCTTCAACGGTCTGTGCTAATCGTTGTTTGGTTTGCGGTGAACAAGAGTTAAAGTCGAGCACAATTTGTTTCTTAGTCAGAGAATCTACTATCTGATGCAGTGCGCTTTCAGCTTGATCTGCAGTGACTAGAGAAAAAATAAGTTGTGCCCCTTGTACTGCTTCGTCAGGGCGAAATGTCCCTTGCACACCTTTATCAATATATTCGAGAAGTTTCCGTTCTCTGGTGAATATATTGTTCGTCTTTATATCAAAGGCGTTTATTATTTCTGGTGCTCTATTCTTCCAAGAAGAAATAAATGTTGTAGCTGCTTCGCCAAAACCAATAAATGCGATCCTACTGACTTTCACTATAACCACCTTTTTCTTCATTAATTATCTTTGGCTATGGTCAAACACTAACATTTGGTATTGGGTGCGGATAATCAAATTAAGTCAAAGGGTATTCAATTTTGAAAATAATAGGGTTATTACAAAGACATTTTTACCCCGTTTGTTCGCAATAATTGCAAGAAGTGAGTTTGTACAGAAGTGGCAAACCAGTTTTTTCGAACTGTTAAACCAATGGGTCTGGATTGCTCTTCACCTTCAAAAGGGAGAGCGACTAAATGACCCTCGTCGAGATCACGCCTGATTTGATGTTGAGAAAGAAGGGTTAATCGATCACTACCTAGTAATAGCTCTTTGACTAGCATTTGCGAGCTGGCTTCAATTAAGCGATTGGGTATCTCAAGCGATGCCTTGGTAAACATATCTTCGAACATTTTACGTGCGGGTGTTGCACTGGAGGAGACAACCCAACTCGACTCTTGAAGCTCTTTGATACTGACTTTCTCTTTAGTCGCTAAAGGGTGGTCAGCTCGCGACAAAATGGTGTTTTTCGATTCAAATAACGTCTCTTGACGGATATCGGTGCTGGGTACAGGAAAGCGTAGCGCACCTATTAAAATATCAATTTCGCCATATTTGAGGTGGTTAAGCAGGTCTTTATAAGGGCCATCAATCACGTGTATTTGGCAGTCTGGGTAGGCCTTAGAAAACTCATTAATGGTACTTGGAAGTAAGCAGGTTCTTGCCAGAGGCAAACAGCCAACAGTGATCACTGAACTGTGTCGATTACTGAGCAGGTTAACCTCATCAAGTCCTTGTTTTATCTCAACAAAAGCAAGCTTGCTCGCTTTGTCTAGTATGGCTCCAGCCTTAGAGAGTGCAATACCTGTACTGGTCTTTTCAAAAAGGGTAAAGCCCAGAATTTCTTCGAGATCTTTAGAGGCGCGATAGACCGATGACTGAGACACTTCGAGTAGTCGACTGGCTTCAGTAAAACTCTGTCCATTTGCAACAGCAACCAGGGCTTTTAACTGTGTGGTTGTGATATTGAACAGGTAACGTTGAACGCTATTTTTGCGTTGTTTAGTGGCAATTTTAAGCGCATTCGAGATGCCCTGACTGATGCTTTCTAGAGCGCGATCAATTCGCAAAGCAAAGGCTTCACCTTGTTTGGTTGGTGTCATGCCATCGCTAGTGCGTTCGAAGAGTTCGCTGTTCATGCTTTTCTCGAGCTTGGAAATGGCTTGTGTGATTGCGGGTTGAGAGAGAAAAACTGTGTCAGAGGCTTTACTGATACTTCCTGTATGAACGACTTCAGAAATGGCCCTAAGGTGACGTAAATTGGGAATATTAAACACACCGCTTCCTTACTATTGATTGTATTTACAGCATGGAATATGAAATAAATCACACTTTTTAAACTTAGAGTTATAACTCTAAGTATGATGTAGCTCGAAATACTCGACGCCCTTATCTATGGACATATTAGTAACGGAATTCAAACACTCAATGAAGTAGCGAATGATATATTGTTTCTAAAGTGTGACTTCATTCTCCAAATTTAACGAATTTGTAAAATATCAAATTTAATCAATTATTGATGGAAATTATGCTTGTTCTTTGGTTTTAAGTTTTTGATTTTTTATGTTTATTTTTATTTATGAACAACTCTTTTATAACGCAGGTTATCTAATTTTTGAATAATGCTTTCAGTAAGTGAATTTTGTTTTGTTAATTCCCAGTGTTAGTTTTATCGGCAATGAAACAGGAGGTTCCATCGAATGAAAACTATAAAAACACTATCACTGGCTGTATCACTGGCATTTGCTGCAAACACATCAGCTGCGGATATCGACATTACGATTGGTCACGTTGACTCTCAGGATTGGACGATTTCTAAGAAGGGTGCAGCGACTCAGGTATTTAAAAATATCGTAGAGGCGGAGTCTGGCGGTCGTATTGCAGTCAACATCTACCCATCGGGTCAACTTGGTGGCGAAACTGAACTGCTTCAGTCTGCGCAAGAGGGAATGCTGACCATGACAATGGTGTCTGGTGCTTATTCTAAGCTATGTAAAGAAGCCAATGTTCTAGAGATTCCGTACTTATTCCCTTCAGCACCTGTTGCTTGGGAAGTGTTAGATGGTGAGTTTGGCCAGCAGCTCAATGAGCAGTGTTTAAAACAGACTGGCTTGCGCAACCTAGCGTACGGTGAAACAGGTTTTCGTCATTTCACAAACTCGAAGCGTGAAATCAAATCTCCTGACGACCTAAAAGGTCTAAAAATTCGTGTAATGACAACCCCGCTTTATGTTGAGTTGCTGAAATCTTTAGGCGCTGAGCCAACGCCTATTGCCTTCCCTGAAGTACCTGCAGCTCTAACAACCGGTGTTATTGATGGCCAAGAAAACCCAGTGAGCGTTATCAGCGCAAATAAGTTCTACGAGCTACAAGAGTACATCACGCTGGATGGTCATGTTTATGGCACCGATTTCTTATTAATGAATGATGACTTTTACCAAGGGTTATCGGATGCAGACCGCGCGATCATCGACCGTGCAGCGCAAGTTGCAGGTACGGTTGGCCGAGCTGTTCAGCAGGTTAACTCTGCAGAAGGTCTAGAAACGCTAGGTAAGAAGGGCATGAAGATCACGTCATTGACAGCAGAGCAGCAGAAGCAATTCCGCGACAAAACTCAGCCAGCGGTAATCAAATGGCTTGAAGGCACCGTAGATTCGAAATGGATCGATGGCGCACTCCAAGCGGTTGAGACTGCAACGAAGTAACTCTGATGTTCGCAGCATTGATGGTCTCAATGCTGCGCTTTCCCAAGGAGATAGGGAATTATGATGGAACAATATAAAAAACTATTGGCATTCTGCGCAGGTTCGTCTCTGTTTGTACTGTTTGCAGTCATGCTGGTCACTACTATCTCACGCTATTTCTTCAATACCTCAGTTCTATGGGGTGAAGAGCTGTGTAAGTACTCAATGATCTACGGTGTGATGTTTGGTACGTCTCTCTGTTACTTAGAAGGATTGCACATTAAATTTGCAGTTCTAGATTCAGTCAAGTCGGCGATTTTCCAAAAGGTATTGGCGATTGTGGTTGATATCGCAGTGCTAGTATCGGCGGGCATCATGACTTACTCCGGCTACCTATTTGTCATGAAACGCGGTGGTATCGAATCACCGGGTATTGGCTTGAGCATGTACTACTTCCAGTCTGCGCTAGTGGTTGGTGGTATCTGTCTGTTTGTTGCCGCTCTATTGCGTTTAGCACAACACGTCACGCTATCTCGACGCGCCAATGCGCCAGTCTCTTCTCTCACTCAAGGCGATGTATAAGGATCTACTATGCCATCAATAGCTTTAATGGGCGGTATGCTCGTATTTGGTGTTCCGCTAGTGTTTGCCATTATTTTGGCTATGTCGTTCTACGTAACGAGCACTCCAATCTCAATCAGCCTTGTTGCACAACGAATTTTTAGCGGATTAGACTCATACTCTATTCTGGCTGTTCCACTGTTTGTTCTCGCTGGTGAGCTGATGAACAAGAGTGGTATTACGAATCGTATTATCGATTTTGCTAACGCCTTGGTGGGACACTTCCGCGGTGGTTTAGCACAAGTAAATATCTGGTCTTCGGTGATGTTTGCCGGAATCTCAGGTTCAGCGGTCGCAGACACTTCGGCACTGGGCCGAGTGTTTATTCCTCAAATGGAAAAAGAGGGCTACAGCAAAGAGTTCTCATCAGCACTGACCGCTGCCTCTTCGGTGATTGGTCCTATGATCCCACCGAGTATTCCGGTGATCATCTATGCGCTTATTGCCAGTGGTGTCTCGGTTCCAGCTCTGTTCTTAGCGGGTATTGTTCCGGGTGTCTTGTCGGCAATCGCCCTGTCAGTGTTTGTTTTCTTTTATGCGACTAAACATAAGATTGTGAACAACGGTGTTCGAACCAGTCGTCGCAAGGCTTTGGTTAAAGCCTTTGTACCGCTAACGATGCCAATCTTTATCCTTGGCTCAATTCTAATGGGTATTGTAACGCCGACTGAAGCGGCTGCTTTTGCTGCATTCTATGCGCTGTCGGTCGGCATGTTCATGTACAAATCAATCAAACTCAGCGACTTACCTGAAGTGTTTATGCGCTCAATGCGCGACTCTTCTATCGTATTGATTCTGATTGCTGTTGTCTCTGTTGCAAACTGGCTGCTGACGTTCTCGCGTGTACCTCAATACATTAGCCAACAGGTGCTTAGCACTATCTCAGATCCGATTATGTTCCTAATCATGGTGAACCTAATCCTACTGGCGGTGGGCCTGTTCCTTGAGGGTATTGCAGCCATGCTGATTCTGATCCCAATCTTCCATCCGATTGCGATGAGCTTTGGTATCGACCCTGTTCACTTTGGCATTGTGGTTATCTTCAACCTAATGATTGGTTTGATTACACCACCAATGGGCATCTGTCTGTTTGTCTCCAATACCATCTCCAAGGTCGGGATTGCTGCGATATCTAAGCAAGTTATTCCTCTATTCCTACTGGAAGTCGTGGTGCTGTTCTTTATCACTTTCGTACCACAGAGCGTGCTCTTCCTACCGAAGTTATTCGGCTACTAGAGAAAAACAATGTTTGTATTTGAAGTGTTGCTGCCACTGATTTTTATCGTGGCAGTAGGGTTCCTCACGACCAAAAAAGGCTTTTTTAGCCAACAATTCGTCGCTGAGGTGAGCAAGTTCGTGCTGTATGTATCGCTGCCAGCCGTGATCATCAGCAGCTTGAGCAGCATTGAATTAGGGCAGGTCATCCACGTCAATTTCATGCTGGTGTATGCCATTGCTGGTTTAAGCGCGATGACTGTCGCGATATTGGTCAGCAAAGGCTTACTTAAGTCCACTTGGACTGAAAGCTTTATTAATGGTCTGGGTAGTGGAATGCCAAACAGCGCATTCGTCGGTTTTCCAGTGGTGTTATCGCTGTACGACGGTCAGTTCATTGAAGCATTTTTAATGTGTGTGCTGATTGAGAATCTGGTGTTTATCCCATTGAGTTTGATTTCACTGGAGTTCGCTCAAGGTCGTTCGTCAAGCATCAGTGAGCAGCTAAAGATTGTCGCGGGTCGTATTAGTCGAAACCCAATTATTCTAGCAATCAGCTTTGCCTTGGTCGTGAATATCGCGGGGATTCGCTTGCCAGAATTCGTGACGGAAGGGGTATCCATTTTTGCGAAAACATCGGTTGCATTGGCTCTGTTTGCTATCGGTGGGGCGCTGGGGCAGTCACTGAAATTTGAGCAGTTCAGACGAATCGCTTTTGTCTCTTCTATGAAGCTGGTGTTTTTCCCGTTGGTGGTCGTTGCACTGCTGATGACGCTACCCGTAGAAGGGGATCTTAAGTATGTCTTGTTGATCTTTGCAGCGTCACCGATGTTGTCCATCTACCCCATTTTAGGTGGGCTATATCAACAACAACGCTTCTGTTTAAACACTCTAATTATCACGACGGTGGCCTCTGGACTCTCGCTGTCCGTCGTAATTGCTATCACAACATCATCATAAAAATAGACGCCTGTAGAGCGTGAATGAAAAATAAGGTCATAACATGGAACAAGTTAAAATTGCTGTCGCTGGGGCAGGTCTGATCGGGAAAACACACATCAAACTGGTTTCTGAAAACGCGCAATGTCAGTTGGCGTCGATTGTTGATCCTTCTCCGGGTGCAAAAGAGGTTGGCGAAGAATATGGCGTTAAGGTTTACGCCAGCTTAGAAGAGCTGTTTGCTCAAGACAAGCCAGACGGTGTGATCTTGGCGACACCAAATCGCCTGCATGCTATTCAAGCGCACGAGTGTATCAATGCTGGCGTGCCTGCGATTGTCGAGAAGCCTGTTACTGATTCGATAGAAGATGCTATTGAGCTTCTTAAACACGCAAATCGTGAAGAAGCAAAAATGCTGGTTGGCCACCACCGTGCTTATAGCCCACTGCTTGAGACAGCTAAGTCGATCATCGACAGCGGCGAACTGGGTAAGACGGTATCTATCATGGGCAGCGCGATGTTCTACAAGCCTGATTACTACTACAACGAAGGCGAGTGGCGCAAAGTTAAAGGTGGCGGCCCGATCTTAATTAATATGATTCATGAGATTGGCAATCTGCGTCATCTGGTTGGCGATATTGTTGGTGTCCAAGCGCTCAATTCAAGCGCGACCCGCGAGTTCGAAGTGGAAGATACAACCGCAATCTCGCTGCGATTTGCCAACGGTACACTGGGTTCATTCATGTTGTCCGATGCCTCGGCAAGCCCGCGCAGCTGGGAACAAACCTCGCAAGAGAACAAGACCTACGCGACTTACGAAACTGAAGATTGCTACCACGTGGCTGGCACTAACGGCTCGCTATCGATCCCGACGATGCAGATTAAGTCTTTTAAAGAGGGTGTGACGCCTTCTTGGTGGAATGCAATGGAAGAGCGCCAAGAACCAGTAACGCGTGAAGATCCACTTAAGCGTCAACTTGAGCATTTCTGCGCTCTCATTCGTGGCGAAGAACAGACGCCAAAAGTCAGCATTTACGATGGCCTACAAAACCTGTTGGTGATCGACGCCATCATCAAAGCGACAGAAACGGAGCAGTACGTTCCGGTTCAAGATGTTACTGCACTGGTTAATTAGGGGAGTTCAGGATGAAGTATTCAATTGCGACCGTTTGTCTATCTGGCACTCTGGAACAGAAGATGCATGCAGCGGCAAAAGCCGGTTTTCATGCCATCGAAATTTTTGAAAATGATTTAACTCAGTACCGTGGTTCTGCAGCCGATGTTAAACGTATCGCTGACAGCATGGGGCTTGAGATCTTGGTTCTACAACCTTTCCGAGATATGGAAGGGATGCCAAATGGTCTTCGTCAAAAGAAATACAAGATGATGGAGCGCAAGATGGATCTGGCACATCAACTGGGTACGAAACGGCTAATGATGTGCAGTAACGTCAATCCACTTTCGACCAATAATCTTGACCGCTGCGCTGAAGATCTGCATGCCTTGGCAGAACTGGCCAAGCGTGAAGACATGGAATTGGGTTACGAAGCGCTGGCATGGGGGCGTCATATTGCCGATTACGATGACGCTTGGAATTTGGTGAAGATGGTCGATCATCCGAACCTTGGTGTGGTATTGGACACCTTTCACATGTTTGCTCGTGGCAACACACTGGATACGCTGCGTGAAGATATTCCAGTGGAAAAGATTGCTTTAGTGCAGGTCGCTGATGCGCCAAAAATGCAGATGGATATTTTGCAATACAGCCGCCACTACCGTTGCTTCCCGGGGCAAGGCGATTTCCCAGTTATCGACTTTGTGAAAACACTCAAAGATAAAGGTTACGATGATTACCTCTCTCATGAAGTGTTTAACGATGAGTTCCGAGCCTCTTCTCCGAAAGAGAAAGCAGTTGATGGTGTGCGCTCACTGAAATGGCTAGAAGATCAGACCAACAATTTGTTTGAGATGCCGAGCGTGTCTGATTTGAGCTTCATTGAATTTGCGGTAAAAGAGCGTGAAGATAACCCATTTACCGATGTAATTGAGTCATTAGGCTTTAGCAAAACACATTGCCACAAGAGCAAGAATGTCGACCTTTACCAAGTAGGTGATATTAACTTCGTCTTTAACTACGAGAAAAACAGCAACGCTCAGGCTTACTTAGAAGGTCATGGTGAATCTGTGTGTGCGTTAGGCGTATTAACCAAAGATTCAGATCGTTTGGTTGAACTGGCAAAACGCTACAATAGCCCAGCGATTTTCCAAGCTCGCCAAGAAAATGAGCTGGATATTCCAACGCTCAAGAGTTCAAGCAACTTAATGATTCATCTGTTAGATGAGAACCAAGCAGACAAGTTCTACGATGTTGACTTTAAGCTCGTCGAGCAAACATCTGCGCTAAATGATAATTTGATTCGCGTTGACCATATTGGTCAAGTGGTGCCACCTGAAACCTTGCTATCAAATCTGTTCTTCTACAAATCCATCTTTGGCTTTGTGCCGGAAGAGAGCTTCGATCTGCCAGACATCAACGGCCTGATAACCAGTCGTACCATTAAAAGCCCGAACGAGAACATTAAGATCGCACTCAACAGCACCAGTGCTAAGCGCACTTCGGCTCAGCGATTCCTAAATGATTCTAACGGGGCGAGCATCAACCAGATTGCGATTGAGTGCCGAGACATCTTCAAAGCAGCGGCTAACCTATCGCCTATCTATCAATTGAAGATCCCGAATAACTACTACCTAGATATTCAGGCACAGTTCGATTTAGAAGATGAGTCGATTGAACAGCTGCAACAAAACAATATTCTTTACACCGAAGACGATACAGGTGCGTTTTTCCACTTCTATACCAAGGAAGTGAATGGCCTGTTCTTTGAAGTGGTGCAGCGTGTAGGCGAGTATAAAAAATACGGGGAAACCAACGCTTTTATTCGTCTGGCTTCCCAGTCTTATCAAGATTAAACCTAATCAGCATACCTATCTGTTGTGCAAAACAAAAAACCACCACTGAATTCAGTGGTGGTTTGCTATTTTGATAGGCTTAGTGCGCGATTTGATTAAGCCATTTCTGCTACTTTTTTAGCGACTGGTGCTGGGTTGCGGATTAGGTGGTCAAATGCACCTAGGCTTGCTTTTGCACCTTCACCCATCGCGATGATGATCTGCTTGTAAGGAACGGTTGTTACGTCACCTGCAGCAAACACACCCTTCATTGATGTTGCACCATGTGCGTCAATTTCGATTTCACCACGTGGTGATAGCTCAACCTTAGTGCCTTTCAACCATTCGCTGTTTGGCATTAGACCGATTTGAACAAAGATACCTGCCAACTCAATCTGTTTTAGCTCATCAGTGTTGCGGTCTTTGTACTCAAGGCCTGTTACTCGGTTGCCATCGCCAAGCACTTGTGTTGTTTGTGCCATCTTGATGATTTCGATGTTCGGTGTTGCGTTTGCTTTGTCGATAAGTACTTGGTCAGCACGCAGTGTGTCTGCAAACTCAAGAACCGTTACATGTTCAACAATACCCGCTAGGTCGATTGCGGCTTCGATGCCTGAGTTACCACCACCGATTACCGCTGTTTTCTTGCCTTTGAACAGTGGGCCGTCACAGTGTGGGCAGTACGCTACGCCTTTGTTACGGTACTCTTGCTCACCAGGAACATTCATTTCACGCCAGCGTGCACCTGTACTTGTGATTACAGTGCGAGCTCGAAGTGTTGCACCGCTCTCTAACTCAACGTGGATGTAGCCGTCTTCTGTGTCTTCAGCGTCGATGATGTTGGCTGCGCGTTGCTCAGTCATCACTTCAACACCGTACTCTTTTACGTGCTCTTCTAGGCTTGCAACCAGTTTAGGTCCTGTTGTCGCTTTCACTGAGATGAAGTTTTCAATTGCCATTGTGTCCATTACTTGACCACCAAAGCGGTCTGCAACTACACCAGTGCGGATGCCTTTACGTGCTGCGTAGATTGCTGCTGAAGAACCTGCTGGACCACCACCGACAACTAGTACATCAAAAGGAGCAGTCTTGCTTAATGCTTGTGCTTTTTTCTCTGCTGCGCCTGAATCGACTTTGTTTAGGATCTCTGCCAGTGACATGCGACCTTGACCGAACAATTCGCCGTTAATGAATACGCTAGGTACCGCCATGATGTCGCGAGACTTCACTTCGTCTTGGAAGGCTGCACCATCAATCATGGTTGTTTTGATCAGCGGGTTGATTGCAGACATCATGTTGAATGCCTGCACAACCTCTGGACAGTTTTGGCAAGACAGCGAAATGAAGATTTCAACATTCAGCGGTTGACCAAGGTTTTTGACCTGCTCAATCACTTCATCGTCAAGCTTGATTGGGTGACCACCACTATGTAGAAGTGCCAATACCAATGACGTGAACTCGTGACCCATAGGTAGACCAGCGAAACCGATGCTCGTGCCTTTTTCTGTGTTTAGAACTTGCATGATTGGCTTGCGATCACTTGCACTATCGTCACGGATAACCACAACTTTGCTCGATAGTTCTGAGATGTCATTTGCCAGCTTCTCTAGTTTGCTTGCTGTTTCGCTTTCATCCAGGCTAAGAACGAGCTTAACGTCATTTTTTAGGAATTCTAAGTATGTTTGCAGTTGTTGCTTCATTGCTTGGTCTAACATGATATGCCTACTTTTCTTTTCTGTTCGGGGGCGCTCTTTTGCGCTGATGGAGCTATATTGCCTTGACCATCACAATTGGTAAATTCGGACGTTTCTATTAGTTTGGTAGGTAAAACCTATCAATAATCGGTGAAACTAATCGACTCGAAAAGTTTCTTCTAACATTTTGAATAAAAACAAAAAAACCACATCGCGTGGATGTGGTTTTGAGTATTAAAGCGGCGCGCCAAAGCCCTTTAGGAGGCAGGCTGAGGTGCGCCTGTAGAATCGGTTAGCAGATGCTTAGATCTTACCTACTAGGTCTAGAGATGGTGCTAGTGTCTCTTCGCCTTCTTTCCATTTTGCTGGGCAAACTTCACCTGGGTTGTTTGCAACGTACTGAGCTGCTTTCACTTTACGTAGTAGGTCCTCAGCGTCACGACCGATGCCTTCAGCAGTGATTTCCATTGCTTGGATAACACCTTCTGGGTCGATTAGGAACGTAGCGCGGTCTGCTAGACCTTGACCTTCACGCATTACGTTGAAGTTGTTTGTGATAGTGCCAGTTTGGTCGCCTACCATGAAGTACTCGATAGTACCGATTTTGTCAGACGTATCGTGCCATGCTTTGTGAGAGAAGTGCGTGTCTGTTGATACTGAGTAAACTTCAACGCCGCGAGACTGAAGCTCTGCGTATTTCTCTTGTAGGTCTACAAGTTCAGTAGGACATACGAAAGTAAAATCTGCTGGGTAGAAGAAGAATACTGCCCACTTACCTTTCACGTCTTGCTCTGTGATTTCTACGAACTCGCCGTTTTTGAATGCTGTTGCGTTGAATGGTTTGATTTCTGTGTTGATCATGATTTTACTCTCTTTAATTTGTTGTTTTGACGCTGCCTTGCGTCGATGGATATATATTGCCCCGAGAGGCTCAGAGGGTAAATTCGGACGTTTCTATTGTTCTGATAGGAGATAGCTATCAAGTATGAAAGGCAAAAGCTATTGAAAGGAAAACCTAGTGATAGGACAGTGCTATGAAAGCTGATTTGAGGACGTATAAACATCAAACCTCAACTCAAAGAGTGAGTCGAGGTTTGTTTGATGCGCTGCTGTGCGTGTTTAACTGATATGTGTGTCTTGGCGTTAGCAGTAGTTAGCGCTTTTCGATAAACAGTATGACTTCGCCGACCTTGAAGCCGAACTTGGACATCTCAGTTTTGTTGAACAGGCGTTTGTCGTCCATTAAGAACATCCAGTCATCAAGCGTTACTTCATACATCGAACCGTCTACTTCTATCTCGAGGGTGTATTGCCAGTAGAGTGCCGAGCCTTGGGTTTCGCCATAGGCTTCGCCTATCACATCTCCCGCGGTGCCAGTGTAGGTATTGTCTCCAGTTTTGGTCAGCTTCCAAATTCGTGTGGAACGCTCACCATCGGCGAAGCGGAACCACTCTTTGATTTCGCCTTGATCTCCTTGCCACTCTGCGACCAAATCCGCTTTAAAACGGCGCAGCAGGTTGCCAGAGCGGTCAAGTACCATTCCATAGGCGATAAGGTTGCCGTCAAAGAATTCTTCGAGTTTGAGCTCAGGTGTGGTGCCCGTATGTTCGGATAAGTTGGCTGAGCCACACCCAATTAGTAGAGAGCAAAGTAGAAGTAACCATCCTGTTTTCATTCATCATGTCCTGTTTTATTTGTTGAGCCCGAGGAGCTGCTGACGGAGTTCTGGTTCGGACGTGTTTTCCGATAACCAAATAGAGAGAAAGGCTGGGCCGAATTGGGTATCAGTAATGGTGCCGATCGGTTGCTCATCAAAATAGAATTGGCTTTGTTGATTTTCTGATACGCGAATCGTCAGAGTACTGCCTTGTTTGACGTTAGGCCACATGTCGTAAAGTGGGGCGATCCAGCTTTTTATTTTGCTGTCTGAATAGCCGAGCTTTTCCCACTGGTCTTGCGTGGCATCGACGAGGTCTTTGCTCTCGATATCACGATAATATTCAATTTTCAGTGCTTGTTCTGTGCGAGTGGGGGTGGTGTAGAGCTCGGCGTTGTACAGCGTCCAAAAAAGATAGGTCATCTCACCTTCGCCTTGCTTATTTAAGTCACCGACTGGCGACGCCTTGGCGGCGTTATGAAAGACAAGGGCGCTGCACGCAAACAGTGTTGCAAGCACCGACAGTACGTAGCGCTTCCATTGAGAATAATGAGGGTGGCGCTGAGCTTTAGCACGACCCTGTGATGAATAAGCCATAAGTCACCTCGTTGTCTCCGCCATATTAGGCTTGTTTAGATACGAGTAGCCGGCCACTAACAGTGGGATCACTAAACCCCAGCTGACCGCAAGGGTGGATAACACCCAAACATCTGGCCATGTGGCCTGAAGCGCACCAGCCTTGATGCCGCCCCAGTAGCTACTAGTACCTCCTACGAAGCCAAGGAGAAAGAGGATCACTTTCGGACATTTCATTATCCAATTAAGACTGTGGTTGAAACTGATTAAGAACATCACCCATAAACAAGCGAGCCACACTGGAAACCAAGTTTGATTCGCAATGTTTGGATGAGCGGAAAAGGTGCCAAGACCGATCATCAAGCTATCAAGAAGTAGGCCGATAGGCAGCAGCAGTAGAACACGGAAGTCGTCGCGACGAGTGGGTGAGAGAAAGAAATGAAGCGCCACCAACAGCGGCGCTATAAAGACGGCTTGCTCAGTAAAAAAGGCACTGCTTACCCAAGTGGCTTGAAACAGAACAAGGTTAATAATCCAGAACCGTTTCATCTTTTGCTCCAAAGTAGCGAGGCTTACGCGCCACAATGTGATGAGTGCTTATCACGCGTTCTAGGAAGGCGCCTTCGCAATAGCAGAAGTAGAAGGTCCATAGTCGCTTGAACTCTTCTGAGTACCCTAGGCTTTGTAGTTCATCCCAGCTCTGTTCAAAGGCGACATTCCAATCATTTAGAGTGCGCGCGTAGTGCAAACCGATGTCATCAATTTCTTGGACAACAAGGTCAGTGCTTTGAGCGAGGTGTCCGGTCATGACGGCTACAGATGGTAAACAGCCTCCTGGGAAGATGTACTTCTGGATGAAATCGACCCCTTTGCGATACTTCTCGTAGCGGCTGTCTGCGATGGTGATCGCTTGTATCAACATTTTTCCAGTCGGTTTAAGAAGTTGAGAACAGGTGGTAAAGAAGGTTTGAAGATACTCATGACCAACGGCTTCAATCATCTCGATAGAGACTAACTTGTCGTACTGTCCGGATAGATTACGGTAGTCTTCTTTGAGTAGGGTTATTTTTTTGCTTAGCCCGAGAGCTTCAATACGCTGCTTAGCAAGCTCGTGCTGAGCATCAGAAATGGTCGTGGTTGTGACGTGACAGCCGTAGTTTTGCGCCATGAAGATTGCGAGTCCGCCCCATCCTGTACCTATCTCTACCACGCTGTCTTGCTCGGTGAGCTCCAAACGTTCACAGATGGTACGCATCTTGTTTTGTTGAGCGTCTGCTAGTTGGCTCGCTTGCTCGCTGTAGATAGCAGAGGAGTATTGCATTGATGGATCTAGGAAGCGCTCGTACAGCTCATTACCAATATCGTAATGGGCTAAGATGTTGCGCTTTGAACCTTGCTCTGTGTTGGCATTCTGCTTTCTTAGGAATAAGTTTTTTATCTTGCTAAGCCATTGTGTCTTATCGTCAAGTTCGTCGAGTTGTTGCTGGTTGCGAGCCATGATTTGAATAACACGAGTTAGGTGCGGGCTTGTCCATTTTCCATCGATATACGCTTCTGAAGCACCGATGCTGCCGTTAAGAACAACGTCTTTGAAGAAACTAGAATCATGAATAACGATTTCGGCGTGAAGCGTCGCTTCTCTGTCGCCAAATATTGAATGCTCATCCCCTTCGATTACTTCGAGTTGACCTCCCTGTAAGCGTTCTAAGATGGTAAAAACAAGGCTTCGATACTTACAATTTTTGTTCAGCACTGCGGTTTGAGGCTGCTGCTTGATGTTGTGATTTTGTTTGGCAAGCTGTTCCATGTAGACCTCGCTGAGAAAATTCTCGTCTTAGTTAATTCTTGTATTGTGGTGGCTTAGATACTGAGTCTGGGTGCGAGATAAAGGGCACCTTTTTGATGAACAGTTTCAAAGCTTGGTAATAAATGCCTAGCACAACCTTAACGGTCATAGCCGGAGTTCGCATTAGCGTTTGTCGGATACCACTGGCAGTCATCGGTTGTTTCTCTAATGCCAGCGTGGCGTCAAACACCTTTTTGTCTCCGGGGTATTGCTCGTCCCTGTGATTCTCAATATGGACTAAAGTGCGGCGAGATGGAGGCTTAATCTTCCAGTGATAAGTCATGTCTAAATCCATAAACGGTGACACATGGAAATCTTTCTTTGCCTTCAATTCTTGCTGCATATCGATCAAATAGTAGTGTCGTTCGCGCCAAGGCGTGTTGCTGACCTCTGCAAGCATGTAACGGCACTCCAGGTTTTCATCAAAGCAAAAGAAGCAGTTGATTGGGCTGAAATAAATCCCGAAACAACGGCACTGTGCGAGCATAGTGACGCGGTTAGATTCGCTCCAATGCCCGCCCAGTAATTTCACTTTGAGTGCTATACGCTGCTTTAGAGATTTTGGTTCACTGCGGTTTAACGTTTGGTCGCTGTTTTGCGATTCATAGTTGTTTGACGTCTTATTTCCATCGAAGGTTTTTTCGGGCACATAATCTGACTCAACAAACCGGATTGGGTTGAACCAACGAGTCCCGAATACAAAGCTGCGCGCGGTTGTTTGCTCAACCTCGTCTAAATCGAGACCCATCATATAGAGCTGATAGCTAAACTCGTGGGTAATGGCACCAAAACGGCGGTGCCTTACATTGCCCCAGTAGATACCACTGCGCTCTGTGTTTTCATCGAAATGGCGAGTTGCCGTACTCATAGCCCTAACCCAAAGCGCTTGGTGACGTCGAGAGCGCTGCGTACGCCATCCTCATGGAATCCGTTATACCAATAAGCACCAGCAAAGTGAGTGCGATTGTGCCCGCACATGGTTTCACGCTGCTGTTGTGCCTGAACGGTGTTGGAGTTGAGTACTGGGTGATGATAAATAAACTGACGAATGATTTTATCTGGATTGATAGCTTCTCTCTGATTGAGGGTGACGCAGAAGGTGGTTTCGTCTTCAATGCCTTGCAGGATGTTCATGTTATAGGTAACACAAGCTGGTCGTTGGCTGTTGCCATCTAACATATAGTTCCAACTTGCCCATGCAAGCTTACGGTCTGGTAACAGCTTGGTGTCTGTGTGAAGCACCACTTCGTTGCGACTGTATGGGATCTCACCCAACACCGCTTGCTCTTGTTCTGTGGCATCGCCTAATAGCGCCAGTGCTTGATCAGAGTGACAAGCGAAGATCACTTCATCAAATGTTTCTACATCACCGGATTCAAATTCAATGGCAACTTCGCTTTCGTAGCGGGTCACCTGTTTGATGTGGCTGTTGAGCTGAACGGGTTTAGATAAGCGAGATAGGATAACGTCGACATAGGAGCGTGAACCTTTTGGAATCACGTACCACTGTGGCCTGTTGGTGATATCGAGTAACCCATGGTTGAAGAAGAATTGGATAAAGAACTTAAGCTCAAACTGCTCCATCTCTTCCAAGCTTGTCGACCAAATAGCGGCCCCCATAGGCAGTATGTAGTGCTGGCTGAAAAAGTCGGAAAAACGGTAATGGTTTAGGAAGTCGCCTAGGGTTTCATCCTCGGTAAACTGATTGTTTTGAAAGCGTTCTTTACACAGCTTATTGAATTTAATGATCTCGAGAATCAGGGTCCAAAACTGTGGCTTGAAGACATTGCTTCGTTGGGCAAACAGCGAGTTGATGCTGTGACCATTGTATTCAAACTGAGTGCCAGTGTTATGAACGCTGAAGCTCATTTCTGTCTCTTGGCGATCGACGCCAAGTTGCTCTAGCAGTTTGTTAAAGTTGGGGTAGGTGCGATCATTGAAAACAATAAAACCTGTGTCGATAGAAAATGCCTTGCCTTGGTGTTCAATATCGACGGTGGCGGTGTGCCCACCTACGTAATCATTTTTCTCAAAAACCGTGACGTCGTGGTGTTTATCTAATACGTGTGCGCAAGTGAGTCCGGAGATTCCGGAGCCAATAATGGCAATTTTTTTCATTGTTATACCATCCTTGAGGCAAGCTTATGCCAAACCGACTGAGGTAAAAATCGCAGACACTTCATGATGAAGATAAACCTGCGAGGAAAATCTATTTCGCTCTTTCCTTGTTCGAGTCCACTGATGATTCTTTGAACGGCTTGTTCACTACTTATAATCATAGGCATAGAGAACGTGTTTCGCTCAGTTAGTGGGGTGTCAACAAAGCCAGGGTGAACGAGAGATACGTGGATATTGTGTGCTGCGAGGTCGACGGCGAGCGTTCGGCCTAAATAAGTAAGTGCAGCTTTAGAAGCGCCATAGGCTTCTGCTCTTGGTAGCGGCAAGAACCCTGCACTGGAACTTACTAAGACAACTCTCCCTCCGGGCCTAATAGATTTAAGCCAAGCTTCTAACGCATAACCGATGGAAACCAAATTGATGTTTATCACTCGTTCAAACAGCTTTGCGTCAAAGTTAATGGGGTCATCGATGTATTCGCAATCACCTGCGTTCAAGATGACCATATCGAGGCCTTTATCTGAACCGATGTTCGGATAGTTTTCGTAATCCAAAAGATCAAAGCACAGTGGTTCGATACTGCTGTGTTCGCTCGTTAATGAATCGAGTTTGTCTTGGCTGCGACCACAGGCGATAACGGAGTGCCCGAGCTGAGCATATTTGATTGCTAAATCGCGACCGATGCCTGAGGTAGCACCTGTAATGAGGATTCTCATGCTATTGACTCGCTCTTCGCTTAATGGATTTAATCGCACAGCCAAGAACTGGGATGTGCTCATAGAGCATGGAGCCCACATCAAGATAATCTCGATGATAAATCACCAGATCGTCTTTCATCTTTAAATGAGAGTGCCCTTCAACGGTGATAGGCTTGCGTCCATTGAGTTGCTTGTGTGTAAACTCCATCGACCAATAGACAGCTGCTTCCTCACCCGATTTAAATGTACTGACAATAGTAAAGTGGCAACTAGCTACATTGGTGTAAATGTTCTCAAAGTAACGGGTAAGTGCGTCTAGCCCATCTACTTGATGAAGTGGATCTTTGAATAGGACGTTTTGGTGGTATACATCTTGGAGTGCACCAAAGTCTTCAGTACCCAGCTGCCTATACATATCAAGAAAATTATCTAGCCATCGTGAATTTTCCATGGGTTCACTCTCACTTCCATCTGTCGTGCTATTTATAAAAATCTAGGGCCCTTAATCGTGCTTCTTTGTGCTCAACGACAGGTCCCCAATAACTACTGTTTTGTCCACTCTTAGCGATGAATGTGTGCGGGAAATGCACGTCTTTATCGGGAATGTTTTGCAGCTCTGGAAGATACTTACGGATGAAAACTCCTTTAGGATCAAACTTTTCACTCTGCGTGATCGGGTTGAAAATTCGAAAGTAAGGTTGTGCATCACAGCCGGTGCTCGCAGCCCACTGCCACCCACCATTGTTGGCACTGTAATCACCATCAATAAGATGCTCCATAAAGAAGCGCTCGCCCCAACGCCAGTCTATTAACAGGTGTTTGGTTAAGAAGCTGGCAACCACCATTCGCAGGCGGTTATGCATCCATCCTGTTTCGAGCAATTGGCGCATGGCAGCGTCCACCAATGGGTAGCCGGTTTTGCCTTCACACCAACGCTGGAAGTCATCTTGATTGTTGTGCCAAGTGAGGCCGTTGTATTTCTCTTGGAAGTTTTCACCCTTAACCAACCTTGGGTGGTGAAATATCAGGTGCTTATAAAAATCACGCCAGATAAGTTCGTTGAGCCAAGAAAACTCAGCACATTGAGTATCGACCAAAAGTTCCGGGTGTTCTTGAATCAGTTGAATGGCTAACCAGCGTGGGCTGATAGCGCCAATGGCAAGATAGGGTGAAAGCCCAGAGGTCCCTTTTATTGATGGGATATCTCGATTTTCTGCGTAGTGATAAAGCTTCTCAGCGAGAAATTGCGGCACGACTTGACCCAGTACATTGTCGACTAACGGCCAGCGGGAGGAGTCCTCCCTCGGGAAGTCAAAATCGTACTCTCGGGATAAGGTGTCTAGTTTGGGTTGTGCGTTTTCTGACGCAACTTTCGGATAATGGGCGCAGTCAATACCAGAGCCTTGAACGTATTTGAGCCAAGCCTTTTTGAAAGGAGTAAACACCTTGAACATTTCGCCTTGTTGGTTGAGAACTCGCCCAACAGGAACTATGGTGTCGCAATCAAAGATGGTCAATGGGATACCGAGATCGCGAACCGCTTCGTCTCTCTGCTGCTCGTCTACTTCTGGCTCAGAGTTGGCAACTACTTCGGTAATGCTATGCGCGTGGCAGTAACGGGCAAGAGTGCTTGCTTGGTCGGTAAAATCGGTTGCTTTTAAATGAACAAGCTCAACGCCCAACGAGGCGAGCTGCTCCGAAAGCAAAGTTAAATGACGATAAATAAAGTCCGCTTTAATCGGTGCTAAGTGGTGTTGCTGCCACTGTTTAGGTGTAGAAATAAAAACGGCGTGAGTAGCGCCGTTTTCAATTGCAGAGATCAAAGCTGGATTGTCATGAACGCGCAGGTCGCGTCGTATCCAGAGTAGAGTGCTCAATATCCGTATCTCAACTTAAGTTCTTGTGGGTGCGGGTTCAGATAAACTTGTGATTGTAAGTACTCGTTCGGGTACTCCATCAAGTAGTGATTGATCAGCGTTAGAGGCACCAATAACGGGATAACACCCTCACGGAAATCATTGATTTGGCGTGACAGCTCTTTCTTGTGCGTACTGCTAAGCTGCTTTTTGAAGTAGCCTTGCAAATGCTGAAGTGTGTTGGCATGCGTACCACGATTGGCGTGATGTTGCAGCGCTGTCATTAGCCCTTCGATATAGCGTTCAGCGAGCTCGTTAATTTCCAGATCACTTTCACCCAAAAGTTTACCGAGCTCTTTATAGCCTTCGACGTGGTGGCACATTACAAGGTACTTGTGCGCGCTGTGGAACTGGATAAGTTTGTGCTTGGTAACGCCTTCATCGACCAAGTCGAGCCACTTCTGATATGTGAATACGCGAGTCATGAAGTTCTCGCGAAGAATCGGATCATTCAAACGACCGTTCTCTTCTATCGGTAACAGCGGGTTATGATCCATCAACTGTTTGGTGAACATACCAATGCCTGTCGATTCAGAGCCACGGCCGTGGTGATGGTACACTTTTACGCGTTCCATGCCGCATGTCGGGCTTTTTTGGCACACGATAAAACCGGCAATATGCTCGTTATTTTTCGCATAGTTTTGCCCATATTCAATGAGCTCGTTGGTGACGTCACCAGTACCGTCTGGACGAGACACGTGAATCACATCATCCAACATTCTGGTTTGGCGAATCGTAGGGCGGGGCGTTGGAAGCCCGACTCCCATCTCTGGACACACTGGCTCTAGCTCAACGTAGTCGGCTAGGTCGTCGGTACAGAAACGAGAGCGTTTATGACCCGTATCGAATCTAACTTTGTGTCCTGCAACACAAGCGCTGATGCCGATTTTTATTTTTTTGTTCATAGGTCAAATCCTTTTAAACATTACTCAAGACGTTGTATATAAGATGGTGTGTTTATTAACTTGTTTCAATCATTAATAAATGAATTTGCCAATTGGGTTAAATAATTGACTCACACCTTTTGTAAAGTATAGAGCATCGCTTGACACCGTCAGACACACACATCCTTCCTTAGTGAAAGGTTGATGAGTATGTTCACCATCCAACCAGATGAAATCGCCTTTATGGTATTCACCCATTTCGTCTTCAAAACTGCCTTCTAAAAGCAGGGTGATCTCAAAGCCTTTGTGGGTATGGCAAGGTACAGCGCCTTCTTTGTCGATGTGCAGAAGACTGGTGTGATGGTCGCCATCTTCAAAATCGAGTCGAGCTCGTGAGATCTTGCCTAGGTTGAGCCAGTCTTTTCTCACCACTTGGTTTAGAGCACGTGGTAATTCGAATTCTGTATCGGCGACTTTTATTCGTTGTGGTGAGCGTTCTTCACTCGCAACAACGACATCGAGTTGTTCATCCGCAGTGATGCTGTCAATTAAGCTCATGTCGAAGTCGGCAGAATTAATGTCATCATTGCCATGTAAAACCGCATTAACCTGATTTTCAATTAGCTCATCAGCGATGATTTCATCTGAACCAAAACTATCGGATGCAGCGAGCTCGGTTAGACGCATAACTTCGGCTTGGCACTGTTCACACATCTCTACATGGCTCGATACGATCAAAGAGAGAGAGTCTGGAAGCTCTCCAGTGGCGAAGTCTTTGAGTATTTCCGCAGTTGGGTGATGTTTAATCATGGTTCTGTTCTCCCATATGAAGCTTCAACTTGGCGAGTGCGAGTCTCAGTCTTGATTTCACTGTGCCGAGAGGCACTCCGAGTTGCTGCGCCAATTGTTCTTGAGACAGCTCTTGATAATAAACCCCTTCAACGATGGTTCTCTGCGCGGGTGGCAATTTGTCTATTTGATTGCGAACGTGTCGACTCATTAAATGATCGCTGTACTCGCTTTCGTCATCGCTCGCTTCAGATAAAGCCGCATCGATGGGCCAAATGTCATCAGCGATGTTTTGCTCGGCCTTTGCTTTGACCTTACGTAACATGTCGAATGCTGCGTTTCGCATTACCGTGTAGACCCAAGTCGTCGCAGCCCCTTTCTCACTATTGTAGAGGTGCGCTTTTTTCCAAACGTTGGTCATTGTGTCTTGGACCAATTCATTGGCAGAGGCTGCGCTCCCCAACTTATTGATGCCGAAACGTTTGATTTTGGGTGCGAAAAACTGAAACAGACGTGTGAACGCTTGCTTGTCTCGATGAGATGCAACTAAAACTAGCCAGCTGGATAACTCTGGCGGCACTTTACTGTCGGGTACGATGACAGACTCCTTGGCTTTTTCGTTTTTTACTTTACCTAATTGCATAATAGACTAACCTTCATCCGGGTTTGAGGAGTAATACGGAAGAAAGTGATGTTTGGATCAAACAAAAAGAAAAAAATTATTTGTTATTCTTGCCCAGTAATTATCTGATTTAAAAAAGGAACCAGCGCAGGAAAACTTGATGGAGAGGTAAAGCGTATTTTCTTTTCTATCGGTAGCGGCATGACTTCCAGAAGTCGAGCACAAATCCACTGTGGGTCTTCAAAATTCGTATTGGGGTAGAGTTCTCGGATCGCATCATGCTCTCTGAATAGCTGCACTAAAAAATCGCTAAACACAGGAGGAAGCTGGCAGTCCAGACTTGGCCAGTGAGGAAGGGTCTCAAAATCGCCTTTCAAGAGTCCTGTTTCGTCTCTTCGAGCGTTGAATAGCTTTACCAAGTACTCACCTTCTACGTCGATCTCGAGTAGCTTGTCGTCAGACAGATTGAAGTCGACAATTTTTACCTTAGTGCCCCAGTCTTTGAGTGGGCTGTTGTTGCGATTGTCGTGAGTTGCAATGACGAAACCGTCCCCTTGAGCAGCTTGCGCTACCATGGTGAGATATTTTTGCTCAAAAATTCTCAGGCGTTGTCGACCGCCGGGGAGAATGAAGAGTGGCAATGGGAAGATTGCGTAGTCAGTTTTTGTTTCCATTGAAAGCCTGCCCCAATAAATAATAAAGATGCTCTTTCTTAATCATCCGTAGTGCTGAAAGAGAGGTTGTTATTGGTATACGCTGGGCTATTTATTTTCGATCAAACTGCCATAGTATTCAGTTCATGGAGAATGACTGGGCATCGAGCATTCTGTTAGAGCTGTCTAGAAAAGAAGCAATGACACTCTCTTTTATAGAGATTATTGCGTAGTATGTGTGATGTGGTTGATACAGACTCGTAGCATAGTTTTAGAACTCGTTGAACGTACTCAAATCATCGAAATCCAAGGAATGGTCATGATTGTAATTTATGGAATTAAGGAACACATAAACCCGATTAAGCAGCAGTTGTCAGACGTATTACAACAGTGCTTAAACCGAGAGTTAGGTTTACCTGACGATAAACGAGCGCACCGTTTTGTCCCTTTAGATAAAGAAGATTTCTTTTTCCCTCAAGGTCGTACTGAGGCTTATACGGTTATTGAGATCAACATGATGGAAGGGCGCACAGTAGGGACGAAAAAGCGACTCATCAAGACCATTTTCAGTGAGGTTGAACGCCAGTTGGGATTGTCACCTATTGATATCGAGATCACCATTAAAGAACAGCCGTCACACTGCTGGGGCTTTCGCGGTATGACGGGCGATGAAGCCCAAGACCTAAAATATAAAATCAATGTCTAAACGTTACTAATAGCTTGTGCATCTTTGATAGCCTTGAGCGTCAAACACGTCGCTCAAGGCTTATTGGTTTGATACTTAATGTGATGAATTTAATCGTCTGTTGGGGTGGTTAAATAGTGATGCCAATTGGTGCTTAGAGTGTCGTAGTTTTCGATGCAAAATTCTTTGCGATCTTTTAAGTAGTCATTTTCAACTTCATCTAACAGATTGCTGTGACTTTCTGGATCGCTGCCGTAAACGAGGCAGAGTGTCGAAAAGTAACGTTGGAGATCGAAGCTGTGCTCGTCGATATAGTCCCCCATATCGTAGTATTCAGGTCGATCATCAGACTCATAAGCGAATAGATCGGCTGCGCTGATTGCCGCGTCAGCGCCATGTTCAATGTAATCAATCAACATGAGAGTCGCAAAGTTGTCGGCGGCATCTTCCTCTTTGCCTAACACCGGTATCTTGTGATCGTAGATGTAAGCATGGGCCGCTTCATGCAGAAGTGTATGCAGCAAAGTATCGACGGCTCCCGCTTCAGGTGACTTGTCATACTTCTCTTGATACTTGTTTTTACGGTAGTAGTTCGCCGACTCTGCGTAGAAGGTGTATGGCATATGAACGACATGCGTACTTGGGTCATACATTGGGCCTTCATTTCCACCATATCGAATCACCAACGGCGTCTTGAATGGCTTTTTTAATGTTCGAGTCTTGTTGGTTGGTGGGTTTTAGATATTCGATGGTGATGTTATCAGGGAGTCGCGTTTCTGATGACGCATAAGGGGTGGCAAGTAGCGCACATGTCATAAAACCGAGAGTCACAGTCTTCCTGATGGCTTGCATATTCACTTCCTATTGTTCTGTTTTTGAGCTCTAGTGTCGAAATTTAGAGTCTAACGATCGTTTGTGAGTGTAGGCTATATTTAGCTTGGAGTGTATTTAGCAGATAAATTTCGGTTCGAGTCAACCCTTGTGCTATACTCCGCGCCCCAATCCGCATTGGCTTGCTTAATTTTAGGAAATTATTATGAGTGCTAAAAACGAACTTCAACAAATTAACAACCGTCTAGACAAGTGTCGCCACAAGTTAGCGGCTGCTAAGGCTCGTAATGATCGTCCCGTTGTTCGTCAATTTGAAGACGAAATTAAAAAGCTAACCAAGAAAATTGCACAGCTGAAACACAAGCAAAGCTACGACGTAAACAAAGAGCGTAAAGCATTGCTAGATATGCCTTTTAGCCGTGAAATTACCAAAGCTGAGCAAGCGGATATGGGCAAACTGAAAAAGTCTGTAAAGGGACTTGTAGTTGTTCACCCAATGACAAAGATCGGCAAAGAGCTTCGTCTAGAGGTTATGACTGGTTACGCACCGAAAAAATTCTAATTGCCAAAGCTGGTAATGAAAGAGGAGCTATTAATAGCTCCTTTTTGCTTTTTTAGGTTTCCAGAACGATGGTTAATACTAAAAGTTACCAAATGTTGTCGTGAATTTTCGAGGTGATTATGGTCACAAAACACCCTAAACCTCGTCAAATTTGACCTAGGACTAACATCTTGGTTGTCTTTCGCTCTATTGTGGAGCGTTTTATAAACTCACTATCTCACCATTTGCATAAACACAGGTAGAGCAGCACCAAAAACTACAGATAAAACTAGACTCATTAGGGAAGATGAGGAACGTAAAAATATAGAGGTGATATGAATCATTTAATTTCAATAGGGCCACTAGAATCTTTCCTAATCGCGATAAGCGTTTTGTTTCTAGGTCATTTTGTTAACGCGAAGCTCCCAGTTCTTAAAAAGTACAATATCCCAGAGCCCATTGTTGGTGGCTTGCTTGTCGCGCTTGCAATCACAGGTCTTCATTTCAACGGCATTGATTTAGAGTTCTCTCTACCGTTGCAAAACACATTTATGTTGATGTTTTTCGCAACGGTTGGCCTAGCCGCGAACTACACCCAGTTGATGAAAGGCGGTGCAAAGGTATTTCTATTCCTTGCTGTCGCATCGGTATACATCATTATTCAGAATGGTGTGGGCGTTACCTTGGCAACTGGATTGGGGTTAGATCCACTAATGGGTCTTATCGCAGGCTCAATTACGCTGTCGGGTGGTCATGGCACCGGTGCGGCTTGGTCTCAAACCTTTGCTGATACTTATGGTATTGCCAATACACTAGAAATCGCGATGGCTTCAGCGACCTTTGGTCTGATCATCGGTGGTTTGATTGGTAGCCCAGTTGCACAAAAGCTGATTGATAAAAACAACCTTGAATCAGAGTACGGTACGGGCACGCATACCCACGAACGCTTCCCAGAGCTTGTGACTTACAACGAGTATGAAGAAGACAAAGTAACAGCCAAGAAGGTGATTGAAGTTCTGTTTATCCTTCTTATCTGTATTACTGGTGCTAAGTACTTAGAGCAGTGGGTATCGACCTTTGAAATTAAGTGGCTGATGATCCCAGACTTTGTTTACGCACTGTTTATCGGTGTGTTCATCACCAACGTATTCGAAGTGACGAAGCTGCACAAAACAGACAGTGAAACGGTGGATATTCTGGGTACCGTGTCTCTATCTCTGTTCCTAGCTATGGCGTTGATGAGCCTGAAATTGTGGAACATCTTTGATCTGGCTATCCCATTCTTAGTGATTTTGACCGTGCAAGCCGTCGTTCTTGGTTTGTTCTCGTACTTCGTAACGTTCAAAGTGATGGGTTCAAACTACGATGCCGCGGTAATGTCTGGTGGTCACTGTGGTTTTGGCTTGGGCGCAACGCCAACGGCAGTGATGAATATGGGCTCATTGGTGAATCGATTTGGTCCTTCGCCACAAGCTTTCATGGTGGTACCGATTGTGGGTGCATTCTTCATCGATATCGTTAACTTGATCATCCTTCAAGGCTATATTTCGTTTATTGGTTAATCTGCTTAGTGATTAAACAAGCCCCCTTAAATGAAAAGCTCCACGTTAATCGTGGAGCTTTTTTTGTAGCTAAAATACAAAGCCAGTAACAAAGTAAGGGATTATTAAGTGACTAGCTTACAAGCACTTACACCATAATTGCGTAAGCCGTGTTACCTTTTAGGTTCATTAGATTTGTAACTCGGAATCGCTCTTCTTGAGTTAATTATTGGGCAGTTCAGCTTGGGTTTGAACCGCCCATTTTTTTCTTCTTTTCGACTCTTGTTGTGCATTAAGCCGTTTGCAATTCACGAAATAACGCAAAAGAAGAGGAAGACTCTTCACCTGTGACCACAAAGCCTACCATTTTACTGTTTTCGTCAAAGGCCCTTGCTACGATACCATTAGACTTGATGCTGGCCTCCCAACGGTCATCTTTTCCAAAGGTTCCTGAAAACAGTATCGGGTACTTAGGCGTTTTCACTTTTGTCATCATGTGCGGTAAGGCTAGCTTGCTCGGCTGCCCAATCAACTGCTTCGCAAGCACATTGGCCGATAAGATAGCCGGTTGCAAGTAAGCGCGTATTTGCCCCTCTATCTCGGCGCAGTCACCAATCGCGTAAACATCCGGTGCGCTAGTCTGCATCTGTTCATTAACCAAAATGCCGCGTTGAGTAGCGATACTGGCTTGTTTAGCCAGTGCGATATTGGGTTTAAGCCCCGCCGCAACGATCACCTCATCGACGTCTATAGATTGCTTTTGTTCATTTGAGGCGAATGTCGGCACATCAAGCGATAAGGTTTTGTTTCGTCCGTTATCTGTTATGTGCGTGATCTGCGAGCGCGTCTTAACTTGCACACCTGCGTCAGTTAGAGCGTTTTCTAGCTCTCCTGCAATAAACCGAGGGAGTAAGCTTGCGAGTAGCGTTGGAGCAGGCTCGACAATGGTCACTTCCTTACCGGATGATTGCAGATCTAGAGCGAGTTCGACGCCTATAAGTCCACCCCCTATTACCGCGACGGTATTGGCTTTTTGAAGTCTTTCGTGACCTTGAGTGAACTCTTGCAAACTGTTCATGGTTAATAGCGAGGTTTGATGCTCTGCCAATGCTGGTGGCACAAAGGTGTTTGCGCCTGTCGCCAATACGAGTTTCGAGTAGCTATAACGCTCACCATGCTCCGTGATCAAGGTGCGATCATCAGTGTTGAGTGAGGTGACTCGTGTATTGGTGATCATGGATACACGGTATTTTTGCTCAAGCTGTTGTGGCGTATGCGTGACAAGATCGCTTGGGCACTGCTTTTCACTGAACACATGCGACAGGCTTGGTTTGTTGTATTCCACCCCTTGGTCTGCGGTGATCACCGTGATTGGCCGTTCAGCGTCACTATTACGTATCATCTTGATGGTTTGTAAGGCAGCAAAACCGCTGCCTATAACAATGATGGGAGCCATGTTACACCTCCACAAACACTTCTTTGCCCAAGTGGCATTCAGGGCATAGGAAGCTATCGGGTACTTGATTCCAAGGTGTGCCTGGAGCGACATCTTGGTTTGGCTCGCCCTGTTTAGGATCGTAAACCCACTCACAAACAGTGCAGCGCCAGCAAGTACAGTCGTCGGCATGTGGCAGTGGTTGTTCAACTTTTTCAGAGTCAGGTGCGTCTGTTTGCGTGTCCGATGCTTCTAATCTGGTTGCTTGCGGCTCGACTACTTTAGGCTGGCTGTATGACTCATCTTGGTTCCAGACCTCGGCCAGAGTCGCACCGTAATCAATACACTGACGCAGAGCATCGGTATCTGGTTTCCAATGGATGTGCTGTGGTGGGCTCACCTCAAAGTTTGCTTCACGTAAGCGATGGTCGATACGTTTGACGGCACCACCAGTCCAACCCGATGAACCAAAAGCAGCAGCTTTTTTGTCGGCGAAGCGCAGGCCATGCATCTCTTCAAGGAGTGCAGCAATTTGGGGCATCATGACGTTATTCATAGTCGAAGAGCCAACGAGCACACCCTTAGATCGGAAGATGTTAGCGAGAATGTCATTCTTATCGTGCTTCGAAATGTTAAAGACCTTAATCGCAGTATTAGGGCTACCCTGACGAATACCCTTGGCAATGGCATCGGCCATCATTCGAGTATTGTTCGACATGGTGTCGTAAACAATGGTGATGCGATCTTCTTTGTACGCTTTAGACCACTCATAATACTGTTCGACAATCTGAGTTGCGTTGTCACGCCAGATGCAACCATGTGAGGTGGCGATGACATCGATCGGCACACCAAGACTCAGCACTTCTTCTATCTTGGCTTTTACCAGAGGGGCGAATGGCGTCAGGATGTTCGAGAAGTAGCGTAAACACTGCTCGTGAAGCTCTACTTGATCGAGTTGGTCGTTAAATAGACGCTCGTCGCAGTAGTGCTGACCAAAAGCGTCATTACTAAATAGCACCTCATCACCGGTAAGATAGGTCGCCATAGAGTCAGGCCAGTGCAGCATTTTCATTTCAACGAAGATAAGCTGTTTGCCGTTACCAATATCTAACGTGTCACCTGTCTTCACTGTGCGGAAGTTCCAGTCGGGCTGGTGGTGGTGACCAACGATGGAGTTAACGCCAGCTTCAGTACAATAAACGGGTGTGTTAGGAATTTTAGCTAGGAGCGCCGAGAGCGCCCCTGAGTGATCCTCCTCAGCGTGCTGACAGATGATGTAGTCGATCTCATTGAGGTCAATCTCCATCTCTAGGTTTGCCAAGAACTGATCAGTAAATCTATGGTCTACCGTGTCAACCAACACAGTCTTCTCTTCACGAATCAAGTACGAGTTGTAACTTGTCCCTTTATTCATATGGTACTCTTTGCCGTGGAAGTGCTCAGTTTCCCAGTCGTGAATACCAACCCAATGGACATTTGATTTAACGTGAATTGTCATAACGATACTACCTTCTATGAATGTTTCTAAGGTCTACATTGCATCGCTCGTGCCAACTTTTTAAATTTTTGATTTTAATGGATTATTTTTGATGGTTTCTTTTGTTTTGTGTCATTTTGACTTTGCTGTTTTTTGGGTCTTTATGACTCTTATGTGTCCCTTTGCGTTAGGGGTGTAAGCGACGTTGGGAAGTAAGAATGATTGAAATGTTTTCGTTAGATTGGTTTGATTTCTTTCCAGACACAAAAAAGGCCAGACGTGTGTCTGGCCAAATAAAGCAGTGCGATTATATGAACGATGATCGTATCTTAGAGACGAATTATAGGGTCTCTACAACTTGTTCTAATGCTAGGCGCGCTTTTGGCAGGCCGTGGTTATAGTCTTCGCCATCTTTGTGGTAGCCAATTGCTAGTGCTACATCAACAACGTGACCTTCTAGCTCTTCAGCAAACTTCTCACCAATCAGTGCAGAATCAACACCTTCCATTGGAGTAGATGCAATACCTAGACGCGCTAGAGTGTGTAGGATGTTACCCAAAGCAATGTAAACCTGAGCTTTAGTCCAGTTGCCGTTGAAACCTTCTTCGTCTGTATTCATGTCTGCGAATGCGTAAGCACCCATGAACATGTCGTACATGTCTGCTGGAAGGTGGCCTGAACTTACTTCAGCATCTACACGCTTAGCAAATTTCTCTTTTGTGAACTTAGGATCGTGAGCAAAAAGAATAGTGTGAGACGCTTCTTTTGCATGCGGTTGGTTAAACTGGTGCATGTTTTCAAAAGTGTCGTGGAAGCGTTGTTTAGCTTCGTCACTCTCAATGATAATGAATTTCCAAGGCTGAGAGTTAATAGAAGACGCAGATAGACGCAGCGCTTCTTTGATGATGTCCATATGTTCCGCAGAGATGCGTTTGTCAGCATCGTATTTTTTAGCAGTGTAGCGAGTGTTCAAATCTTTGATGATTGGATGAGTCATGTTGGCTCCTAGTATCTATATGAATAAATGTTTTAGGGTTTAATGTTCAGTAACGTCAACAATAAACGGACAACCTAACTGGTCATCGAACATGCCCCAATGATCGAGAATCTGCGGTAGCTCAAATCGATGGGTGTAAGATAAAGGAACTTAAGTAAGAGAAAAATAGCGAAGATCTCAAATGACTATGGACTAAATTGTCCATAATCATGTGAGCTTGGTTGGATTATTGGTGTTACTGAGGGGGTGGAGTCGTTTAATAGGCCTTAATGCCGAATTGTCTTAATAGAGGAGGGAGCACACTATCGAGGTTAGGAATATCCTCGGGATAGATTTCAATTAGGTCAAAACCGTGCTCTTTATAAGCTTGCAGCGTTGCCTCTTTTTGCTTGGCGTCTGTTGCGCCTTTGTCACTTCCCCAGAATTGGATATAGACCTTACCGGATGGTAAATAGAAATCACTGACGATTTCAGTTGCGATAGGGAGAGGTCGCTCGTAGGCATGCACAACTCCCGCCATATAAAGCCAGTTATCGATAATGAGTTCACCCTTGGATCGAACGTAGTGCCCATCTAAGGTGCGGTGCTTGGCTTCGAATTTCTGTCTAAAGCTAGAAAAGGAGACATCCGTTGAATGGCTTTCCGCATCTTTACCTAGAAACTCAACCACAGATTGTTTGAGGCGCTTGTTCTTGGCCACCGTATCGTGCCAAACCACAAAAACATTATTGCTGACTTTATCTTCTCTTTGTTCACCACCCACTTTTAAACCCGTGTTCGTTACGTGCCATCCATCATCTTCACGGCGAATCCAACCCAGTTCATTGAGCAATAGATTGATCTTTTTAGCGCTGAGTTGAAGTGATTGACCGAGCTGAGTCGCTGTAAGGGTGGTTCCAGCAGTAGAAGCGGTATCGATTAGTAGGTTTTCAGGCCAAACGATAAATTGACCGAACTTTGTGTGCTCGACATATTCTCCACCGAACGCTTCGCCACGTTCCGTTAATACCCACTTATCCTCATTTCGTACAATATAGCCAGCACTCTTTAACTGGTTAAAAAGAACTTTGGGCTCTAGACCTTTTAGTTTGGCAAGTGCTGATGTTGATAGCTTATCTGATGTCATAAGGGGCACTCTTCTGATTCGTCGGCATCCGATGTATTTCGTTGTTCTCTTTATATCATTAATTGTACATAAGAAGAGTAGACACCTGATGATATGAGAACCGTAACTTTGATTAGTAGTTAAATGTCCCTACACGACAATTGTGTAATTAAATTACATAATATCTATTTTAAGTCACTTTGATGCATATAAATTAGACTTGGTATGCTGTGTTTTTAGCCTGCGATCTGTGCTTTATTGAGTGGTGTTGTCTAAAGTGTGATTTAAGTCACTAATTATTTTTTACCCTCTGGGGGTAAAGTGTGATCTAAATCATCATTAAATGAGACTTAATCTCATCTATTTGGGGTTGTAATTTAGATTCACCTTAAATATGTGATCAAAGTCATTATTGATAACTCCTTGTTGTTTTTCCTATGTGATTTGGATCACTAAATTGGCGCGAACGTGCGTTTTCAAAATCTTGTGTTAGATTTTACTCAACTTTTGAGCACACACTTTCGGTCATTTGACCAACCAATACACTACGGGGTTCTACCTATGTTATCACCAGAAGCTAAGATTAAGGTTCAAAACTTTGGTCGTTTCTTATCCAATATGGTAATGCCAAACATCGGCGCATTCATTGCGTGGGGTTTCATTACTGCACTATTCATTCCAACTGGTTGGCTTCCTAACGAAACGCTAGCGTCTATGGTTGGTCCAATGATCACTTACTTGCTGCCACTACTGATTGGTTACACTGGTGGTAAAATGGTTGGCGGTGACCGCGGTGCGGTTGTTGGTGCCATCACAACAATGGGTGTTATCGTTGGTACGGACATCCCAATGTTCATGGGAGCAATGATTGTTGGTCCACTAGGTGGTATTGCAATCAAGAAATTCGATGAAGCAGTTCACGGTAAAGTGAAGAGCGGCTTCGAGATGCTCGTGAATAACTTCTCTGCTGGTATCATCGGTATGATCTGCGCAATCATTGCATTCCTTGCAATCGGTCCTGCAGTGAAAGTACTTTCCGGTGGTCTAGCGGCTGGTGTTAACGCAATGGTTGAAGCGGGTGCACTACCTCTTGCATCTATCTTTGTAGAGCCTGCGAAAATCCTTTTCCTAAACAATGCGATCAACCACGGTATCTTCTCTCCTCTAGGTATTCAGCAGTCTGAAGAGATCGGTCGTTCAATCTTCTTCCTAATCGAAGCGAACCCAGGTCCAGGTCTAGGTCTACTACTTGCTTACATGGTATTTGGTAAAGGCAGTGCGAAGCAGTCTGCTGCGGGTGCTTCTATCATCCACTTCCTAGGCGGTATCCACGAAATTTACTTCCCTTACGTTCTAATGAACCCACGTCTGATTCTAGCGGTTATCGCAGGTGGTATGGCTGGTGTATTCACTAACGTAATGTTCAGCTCGGGTCTAATCTCTCCAGCGTCTCCAGGTTCTATCTTCGCGATTCTACTGATGACACCTAAAGGTTCTTACATCGGTGTGATTCTATCGGTTATCGCAGCAACAGCAGTATCGTTTGTCGTAGCGTCAATTCTTCTTAAAACAACAGCACAAGGTGACGACGAAGATTCACTAGAGAAAGCATCTGCACAAATGAAAGACATGAAAGCGTCTTCTAAAGGTGCAGCAACAGGTGCAGACATCAACCTAGCAGATGTGAAAGCGGTATACGTAGCATGTGACGCGGGTATGGGTTCAAGTGCAATGGGTGCAGGTCTACTACGTAAGAAAGTGGATGCAGCAGGCCTAAACATCACAGTAACTAACTACGCGATTAACAACCTGCCAGCAGATTCACAGATTGTTATTACACACAAAGACCTAACAGACCGTGCACGTAAAACCATTCCTGGTGCAATGCATATGTCTCTAAGCAACTTCCTAGATGGTGCGGTATACGACAACCTAGTAGCAGAGCTTGTTGAAGCACAGAGCGGCGAAGCAAAAGCAGCGCCTGCAGCAGCGCCAGCACAAGAAGAGTCTAAAGAAGAAGGTCTAGCGCTAACAAGCGATGCAGTATTCCTTGGTCTTAAAGCAACAGACAAGAATGAAGCGATTAAGTTTGCTGGTGAGCAACTAGTAAAACTTGGCAACGTAGCACCAGCTTATGTTGATGGCATGTTTGCTCGTGAGGAACTGGTTTCTACTTACCTAGGTGAGTCTATCGCAGTACCACACGGCACGATTGAAGCGAAACAGCACGTACAAAAAACCGGCATCGTATTCTGTCAGTACCCAGAAGGTATTCAATGGGGCGAAGACGAAGACGATATCGCGAAGATGGTAATCGGTATTGCCGCTCAAGGTGACGAGCACAACATGGTACTGATGGCTATCACGAATTCACTTGATGACGAAGAAGCAGTGGAACGCTTACAGAACACCACTAATCCAGAGGATGTTCTGAAGATTCTAAACGGATAATAAGAAGCTTTAAGTCAAGCTCCTGAGTGAACGAGGCCAGTCCCCCCTGGCCTCATTTTCCCAGTCTAGATAGCTCACGGTTTAGAAGTAAGTTGTTGAACCGTCACCTATATAGATTACACAGTTAAAAGGTCTAAACATTATGAAAGCGTTACATTTCGGTGCTGGTAATATCGGTCGTGGTTTCATTGGTAAGTTACTTGCTGATGCAGGTCTTGAAGTCACTTTTGCAGACGTAAATGAGACAGTCGTTAATGCGCTAATCGAGCGTAAAGAGTACCCAGTTAAGATTGTTGGCGAAGAGTGCGTTGTTGAAGTTGTTAAGAACGTAACGGCAGTTAACTCAGCGACAGACGCAGTGATTGACTGCATCGCTGAGTCAGACCTAATCACTACTGCGGTTGGTCCAACAGTATTAAAGATCATTTCTAAGTCGATTGCTCAAGGTATCGAGAAGCGTGCAGCAGCAGGCAACACTGCGCCAATGAACATCATCGCAGCTGAGAACATGGTTCGTGGTACTAGCCAGCTTAAAGCGGCAGTGCTTGAGCATCTATCTGATGAGATGAAAGCATTCACTGAAGAGAACATCGGTTTCGTTGATTCAGCGGTTGACCGTATTGTACCGCCTGCAGAAGCGGGTGAGACAGACCCTCTAGCGGTAACGGTTGAAACGTTCAGCGAGTGGATCGTGGATGAGACTCAGTTCAAAGGCGAGATCCCAAGCATTCCAGGCATGGAGTGTACAGACAACCTAATGGCGTTTGTTGAGCGTAAGTTATTTACTCTTAACACTGGCCACCTAGTTACGGCTTACCTAGGTGTACTTGCAGGTCTTGAGACAATTAAAGACTCTATTGAGAATGATGAGATTCGCGCGCAAGTTACGGCAACGATGGAAGAAAGTGGTGCGGTGCTGATCAAACGCTACGGTTTTGATCCTGAAGCTCACGCAGCTTACATTCAAAAGATTCTGGGTCGTTTCGCAAACCCTTACCTACGTGACGAAGTTGACCGTGTTGGCCGTCAACCAATCCGTAAACTTAGCCCACAAGATCGTCTAGTCAAACCATTGAATGGTACGCTAGAATACGGCTTACCAAATGAGAATTTGATTAAAGCAATTGCTGCAGCATTCCACTACAAGAATGAAGATGACCCTCAAGCGGTTGAACTTCAAGCAATGTTCGCAGAAAAAGGTTTTGCTGAGACATTAGCGCATTATTCTGAGCTGAATATCGACTCAGAAGTTGTTAAACTAGCGGAACAAGCTTACCAAGCATTGAAATGATAAATCATCAAAGTGCCACTTCTGTGGCACTTTCTTATTGCAGAGCCGTTATGCCAATACATCCTAGCCATGAAACAGAACTCCTTGAAGCACTTGCAGAGGCGACGACAGCCAATGCTTGTTTTATGGCGGCTTACGATGCATTGGATGACACGGTAGATACGGTTCTGAAAAGCATATTCCAGAAAGATGACACCGCAGTGAAGTTTGTTGTTGAGCCTCTCCTTAACAGTGGAGGTCCACTAGGCGAGATCATGGTTCGCGCTAAATTGCTGCTAGGTTTGGGTGTCATCAGTAAAGAAGTCTATGATGACCTAGAGATTTTTGTCACCTTGAAAGAGTGGGCGAAAATTCAAGGTGATGAGGTTTCTTTCACTGACCCTAATGTTCTGTTTGAGCTAAATCGAATTCACGCCATTCAAAAGATCATGCCGATTGAATACGATGCTGACATGGTTGCGTCGATGTCGGGTCCAATGCTCGATATGTTTTTGGGGCGCCACAATCAGAAGGTTCAGTCGACCATCGTTCTAGCCATTACTGATCTCATCAATACTCTTTGTCGCGACAACGCACTGATTGTGTGATCGCTTTTTGCGTTTCAGCTGTCTATTTTCGGTCGCTTAAGCCATCGATTCTGGTTATTTCATTTATCTAATTGCACCGCTTTCCCTTTCTTTGAGTTTTAGCCTTTGAGTGTAGTCAGCTCGGCTTAGATCAACCTTCCCCTATAGGTTGCCAACTTGAGTTAGGGAAAGCTCGCTTTCTTCTATTTATTCTCGCTCTTATCTTTCTTCATTATCTTCGCTACTTCACTGTTTTCAGAATGACTTCTCACTGCCATTGGCGTTTTGCACGCAGTTGACTTTGTCTCCGCTAGTCTCACTTCTCTCTGAATTTACTCTATCGGTAGGTGGCAAATAGCAGGCACAAAAAAAGCCACCGAGGTGGCTTTTCGTTTCAACAAAACCTGAGATTATAGGTCTTGGATGTTCTCAGCTTCTAGCTCTTGGAAGTAGCGTAGAGTCTTAACTTTAAGCTCTTGTTGAGCTGGCTCATCAGCAACGATGATAGCTTTACGGTGCATTTGAAGCGCTGTAACAGTCCACATGTGGTTTACAGAACCTTCGATAGCAACTTGTAGAGCTTGCGCTTTGTTGTGACCCATAGTCAGGATCATTACTTCTTCAGCGTCTAGTAGAGTCGCAACACCGATAGTTAGTGCGTATTTTGGCACTTGGTTGATGTCGTTGTCGAAGAAGCGAGAGTTCGCGATGCGAGTCTCTTCAGTTAGCGTCTTGATACGAGTACGAGATGCTAGAGAAGAACCTGGTTCGTTGAATGCGATGTGACCATCGATGCCGATACCGCCCATGAACAGGTTGATTTTACCGTAAGAACGGATTTTTTCTTCGTAAGCTGCGCAGTGAGCGTCGATGTCTTCTGCTTGGCCATCTAGTAGGTTGATGTTCTCTTCTTGAATATCAACGTGGTTGAAGAAGTTTGTGTACATGAAAGTACGGTAAGACTCAGGGTGGTTAGGATCGATACCTACGTACTCATCCATGTTGAATGTAACAACGTTTTTAAAGCTAACTTCACCCGCATTGTATAGCGCAATTAGCTCTTTGTAAGTCGTTAGTGGTGTGCCACCAGTAGGTAGACCAAGAACGAATGGACGATCAGCTGTTGGGTTGAATGCTTTGATTGCGTCAACGATGTGACGAGCTGCCCATTTACCTACTTGTGCCGCGTTGTTTAAAGGAATAAGTCTCATTTTTGTAGCCCCTAAGATAAATAATTTATAGTGTGCTGAAACATTAATTCGCATTATAAAATAAGTGATCTGTTTCTGCCATTGTTTTAGGTCAAATTTTTAGTTTTTTAATGATATCTGTGACAGTAAGTCTCAAAATTGCACAATATATATAGGGATATTTATCATCGTTAAACAAGCTTCATCTGCTTGTCATAAAAGGAGTTTTTGTTTGAATTATCGTCTCTTGATTTGTCGCAAAACGCGAGCTCAAAAAAACGAAATTTATTTTTGCTGTTTAGAATGATAAGTGAAGAGTTTTCGGTTGCTTTAAGCTTGAGGCGCGCAGAGGCGTGATAATGAGAAGAATCTCGCTATCATTATGAAATTTATAAAAATATTGTAAAGGAGCGCTTATTCGCTACACTTGTAGAGGGCGTACGTAGGTCAGTAAGCTCAAGGCGTGGAAACACCTTGAGCTAAGAAGATTAATCTTCCAACACTAACTCGCTGTCGTACTCTTCTCTTGGTACGTCGCCACGTTTGCAGCCATTAAGAGTGTGGAAGCGACGACGCCCGCGAGCAAGCTGGATGTATTTCAACCAAACACGCTCTAACTTAGACTTCGCCTTGTGAGGGTGCGATAACACTTTCACAAAGTGTTTTTCTTCAGCATTCGTCGGTGCAAGTTCGCCCGATTCAAGTGCTAGCATGGTATCACCAAACAAGGTTAGGATTTCTTCTTCGACAAGAGTAAAATCACCTGACTTAGCAAACCCTCTTGGGAATTTATTGGTGTCATAAAAACGTTTTTTTCCGTGTCGGAATTCGGTCTCAGACATAACAGCCTCAGTAATGTGGTTGGATTGAAATTAGTGTTTTTGTTGCTCACGCGAAAATATTGTTAAAAGGGAAAAATGGAAAACAAAACCTTTTTGCCCTTACGATAAACAATCCTAGATCTGCTAGTTAGCAGATTTATTACAGAGATGTATTTGATGGATGTGAAAGTATTTAGAACCTTTCTTGAGGTTGCAAGGGTGCGCCATTTTGGTCGTGCTGCTGAAAACTTGTATTTAACACAAGCGGCCGTGAGTGCCCGTATCAAACAGCTTGAAGGCTATTTTGATACTCAGCTTTTTATACGTGATCGCAACAATATTAAGCTGACTTCCTCTGGTGAGCGTTTGATAGGCTATGCAGAAGTGATGGTCTCAACGCTTCAACAGGCTAAGTTTGAACTCTCTTTAGAGAGTGGTAAGGCGCTTCAATTAACCTTGGGCGGTACACCAAATATCTGGGATGCTTACTTGCAGAACTGTTTGAGTGTAGTGACAGACTCTTTCGGTGGTTACGGCTTTATGGCTGAGGTTATGGGTCGCGAGCAACTCAACCGAAATCTGCTAGAGCGCACGCTGGATATGGCCTTTGCTTTCGATCAGATCAAAGCGGAGGAGCTGAACTGCAAAAAGGTCGCGGATTTAGTTCTCGTCTTGGTATCGACACAGCCCGACGACCTTGAAAGCGTATTCCAAAACAAATACGTCTATGTGGATTGGGGAACGCGTTTCGGCTCAGAGCATGCAGAGCGACACCCAAAAGTGCCAGCTCCTTATCTACGCACATCAACAGCGCGTATAGCGCTGGACTTTATTCTAGAAAAAGGCGGCAGTGCGTATCTTCCAGTATCTTTGGTTGAACCCTTTATTGAGTCAGGTCAGCTGCACAAGGTAAAAGGGGTAGAAGATTGGTATCGTCCGATTTATCTGAGCTACCGTAAATCGAGTACTTCGGTGGATGCAATCATGCAGGTGGAAGAGTTGGTTAAAGAGATTGACCCATCTACAGCCTATACCCTGCAGCAAGCCGCTGAGATTGCGCCTGAATAGCCCGTTTGGGTTGTGATTGGTAGAAGTTGGTCAAAAGGCTGAGTACTCAGACTCATAGACTCTTAGAAATAGATAGATAAAGAAATAATGGCTCCCGATTGAGAGCCATTATAGTTTTAAGCCAGCGAAGGCGAGCGACACATGAGAGATGTCATAAATTCATTAAGTTCTCAATAGACTCTTCTAACGAGTGAGACATGTAAGAGTGGATTTGATGACCGTCAGTGGCGTCAATCTCAATCATTGAGATGCCGCTTTGCGAAGTATCTTCGAGAAAGCCAAGAGACTGTTCGACAGACTGACAGGTGAGAACTTGCTTGTTCTTGAGAACAATGCGACAGGTGTGCAGATCCATAGCCAATTTATCCTTGTTATTCAGCTAGCCTCGGCATCTTAAGCGCCAAGTGACAGCTGTGACGTTGCGAGAGAACCCTCTCTTCCCTCTTAAGGGTAGTTGAACTCTGCCAAAAGCAAATTAAAAAATTCAATTTAATGCATATTCACTTCCGAAAATGGCTAGCGTTCGTTTCGCTTGTCGTTACACTTTAACTCATCACTTAGTGTTATGGTTTTTAAGGTAGGCATATGGAAGGCAAGATTCATCAATACAGCGATCTGAGCAGTGCTCAGTGTCAACAAGCGCGCCTTGCGAGAGATGCACGCTTTGATGGACTGTTTTTTATTGCCGTGAAGACGACAGGGATCTTCTGTCGCCCCATCTGTCCAGCTTCGCCACCGAAAGAACAAAACGTCGAATATTTCTCGAATCAAGCGCAGGCACTGCAAGCGGGTTATCGCCCCTGTCTGCGTTGTCGCCCAGATAGCGTCCCTTTCTCGCCAGCTTGGAAGGGCGTTGAGACGACTTTTCTCAGAGCACAAAAGCTGATTGAAGAAGGTGGTTTAGCCGAAGGTAACAGTGCGGCTCTGTGTCAGCGCTTAGGCATCTCAGACCGCTATCTTCGCAGCTTATTCAGTAAATATATGGGCGTTTCCCCTAAGCAATACGCAATCTATAACCAACTCATGTTTGCAAAGCAGCTCCTGCATAATAGTCAGATGAGCATTACTGATATTGGGTTTGCTTGTGGATTTAAGAGTACACGCCGATTTAATGATGCCTTTCTTAAGGTGCTGAAATTGTCTCCATCACAGATCCGAAAGTCCGGATCTTACAGCGCGACGACCAATATTGTGTCTTTACCCATGAAAGGGACGATTAACTGGCAGCACATGTTGAACTTTTATCGCAAACGTATGATTGAGGGTGTTGAGGAAGTCGGGGAGGATTACTATCAACGAACGGTAATCATCAATGAGGCGACAGGGTGGTTTCGTATTCGTTGCGTTAAGAGCAGCAAACACCCAACCAATGTGCTGGAAGTTGAGTTCGAACTCAGCCAGATGAATCAGTTGAGAAATTTGATTCGTCAAATCCGTCGAATGTTCGATCTCGATGTCGACATCAATCGAGTTGAAGCGCACCTAGGCAATGTCGACGCCTCATTGATCCAAGAGTCCGGTATTCGTATTCCTGGAGTATGGTCGCCTTGGGAAGCCGGTGTGCGCGCTATTTTGGGGCAGCAGGTGTCGGTGAAAGCGGCGATAGGTCAATTGAATTTGCTGGCCAAGCAGTTGTCACCAAAAGAACAAGCGACCTATTTTCCAACGCCTGAACAAGTTGCTCAGGCTGACATTAGCTTTTTAAGAATGCCGCAGAGTCGAAAAGATACCTTACACAGATTTGCGGTTTATATGGTTGAGAACAATCATCAACATCCAAGCCAATGGCTCGATATTAAAGGCATTGGCCCTTGGACAGTACAGTACGCATTACTGAGAGGTTTGAGCGAACCGGATCACCTGCTCACAGGTGATTTAATCGTGAAGAAATACATCGATCAACACCCTACCGTGACAGCAAGTAAGGTCTCACCATGGGGTAGCTACGCAACATTCCATTGCTGGAGCCATTTTTAAATTTCGCGGTGAAGCACCGTTAAGAGAACGAATGACAATGATGAAACGATTTACTTATTACACCAGCCCACTGGGTATTGTGACGATACAAGGCTGCGATGAAGGATTATTGGGTATTTGGTTTGAAACGCATACCACTAAGCCAGAAGATCTGGGCATACAAGATGATAGTTTTGCGTTGTTTGAGAAAACTAAGCAACAGCTAGATGGATATTTTGCCGGAGAGCGAGACCATTTTTCTGTACCAATTGCAGCCGAAGGGACGCCATTCCAACAGTCAGTTTGGCAAGCTCTAACGCGTATTCCTTTTGGTGAAACATGGAGCTACCAACAGCTTGCAGATGAAATCGGCAATCCCAAAGCGGTCAGAGCCGTCGGCTTGGCTAATGGAAAGAACCCAGTTTCTATCATAGTGCCTTGTCATCGCGTTATTGGTAAAAACGGCAAACTGACCGGCTATGCGGGCGGTGTCGAAAGAAAGTCCGCGCTGTTGAAATTAGAAGGCATTCTATCAATTAGTTGAATAAATGCTCTTATTGTTTTCTGGTATTTATATAAATCACTGCTTATTATTTAAAAACTTAATAAAGAAATATAAAAATAGAAAACTCTATGAACCGACAATTTATTACGGCGATTGGGTGTAGTAGCGTTTTATTGACTGGGTGTTTGAGCGAGACAACGAAACCATTTGAGGTTCCTCAATTGGTCCTATTCAGCGGTATGTATGAAAACCCGGAAAACGAGAGCTATTTGATCTTTGAATCGGGCAAAGTACGCTACCAAACCACGGATATCAGCATCACTCGCGACTACAGCGTCGACGATGATTTGATCAGTATCGAACTAAACTCAGCGAGCAGCAAAATAGGTCCAGGGTTAGTGATGCGCATTCACAACGATGGAAGAAAGCTGACTTGCAACGGCTGTCCGGGCCTTCAATTGAGCAACGTTTGGACACGAGTCCCTGAATCGAAACAGTAATTCGCCGAGCTGCTAACGAACCCACTCGGCGAATACCTCCATTTCAAGCGCTTTACCGCGCTTTTGTCTTTTTAGCCTGTGATCAAGTTAGGTTTTAAAACAGACTCGAATTCATTGCGAGGTGTACGGCAATGCTGAGGGCATAACCGATCGCGATAACAGGCATCCATTTTAGGTGACCAAAGAAGGTGTATTTGCCATGCGCTGCCCCCATCAAAGCGACACCAGCAGCACTGCCTATCGAAAGCAAGCTACCCCCAACCCCTGCCGTTAAGGTGATAAGAAGCCAGTTGCCAATCGACATGCTTGGCTCCATGGATAGCACTGCGAACATCACAGGAATATTGTCGACGATCGCAGAGAGGATACCCACCATGATGTTGGCCCAAATCGGGTTCCATTGGCTGTACATGACGCCTGATGCTAGTTCTAAGTAGCCGAGCAAGCTCAAACCACCCACACACATTACAACACCATAGAAGAACAACAGTGTGTCCCACTCGGCGTGAGATACACGTCTGAACACATCGAATGGCACCACTGAACCTAAGCGTTTGAGTGCCGCTTCATCATGGTTGGCAATCGCAATTGCTTTCTTCTTCGCCAATGATTTGGGTAGCGTTTTGCGCAAGAAAAAGCCAAAGAATTGCAGATACGCTAGCCCCATCATCATGCCGATCACTGGAGGGAAATGAATCACAGCGTGGAAGGTAACGGCGGTTGCTATGGTCATGATAAACAGAAATACAATGCGCTTTGCACCGCGTTTGAGCTCAACATGCTGGTGGACGGTGTCTGGCTGCGTGGTCGGAACAAAGTAAGACATAATTAACGCAGGAGCGAGGTAGTTGACTGCTGATGGGATAAACAATGGCATGAACTCCGAGAAGCTCACATAGCCCGCTTGCCAAACCATAAGTGTGGTGATGTCACCGAACGGGCTAAATGCGCCGCCCGCATTGGCCGCGATCACGATATTAACGCAGGCAAGGTTAACAAATTTCGGGTTTGAGCCTGCGACTTTGAGAACCACAGCGCACATTAATAACGCAGTGGTTAGGTTGTCGGCAATTGGAGAAATAAAGAACGACAGAATACCGGTGAGCCAAAACAGTGAACGGTAGTTAAAGCCTTTTCCCACCATCCATGCTTGCAGCGCATCGAATAGGCGACGCTCCTCCATGGCGCTGATGTAGGTCATAGCCACAAGTAGAAACAGTAACAACTCTGCGTATTCTAAAAGGTTGTGCTCTAAGGCTTGTTGGGCGACTTCAATTTGTTGATGGTTTTGGTAGGTTAAGCCAATCGCAATCCATATGAGGCCAGCTGCGAGCAGAACTGGCTTCGATTTTCGCAATTGCAGATACTCTTCCATCATCACAAACACGTAGGCGATAACGAAAATGGCCAGACACAGATAGCCAATTGAAGACTGAGTGAGATTGAGGGCGTGAGTTGTTCCTGTCTCACTGGCAAAAGATAAAGAGGGAAGAATCGCCAAGAGAAAGACGAAGATCTTTGTGCCTGCCATAATTTACGCTCCATGAAATTAGATGAGTCTGTACGCGTAAAAGCGTAGACCTAAATATGGCTGCGTAGTGTGATAGAACTCTTAATAATTCAAGAGATTAGTGAATCGTATTAGAGATAAAAATGAAAAAGCTCTACCAACTCATTTGTTGATAGAGCTTTATCTGTGGTTGCCAATATTAAGCAGCACTGCGATCAAAAACGACAGCTTGATCAACGGTACACACTTCAACGGGCCAACCGTAAGATTGGTACTCCAGCGCAAGTTTGTCAGCGACAACACGTGAAACAGTTGCACTGATCCACATACCTTTGCCCATTACTTGGTATTTTAATGTTCTCATTTCCATAATAACCACTGCTCTCTTTCCTTCCTATTGGCTGATCGCAGTCTATAGCAGCCATGAACGCTGAAATTTCACTTTGAGCTCATATCTTTGCTGTTAAGGCTCAGCATCATCAAGCTCGTAAATAGTGCCTATTCAGTGCTCTGTACGGTCTGTTTGGGGTTTAGTCTCATACTCTAAGTGTATGTAATGTATTGGAAATATAATTTTAGTGAAATTTAGTGTAAGAGATCTCGCACATGACTTTCAGAGATAATGAGAACGGAGTGTTATTTAAATTGAGGAAGTTGATACTTAATGTTGGCAATTGTTTATGGTTTGTTTTCTATCAATAATTGGTTTTGTATTCTAATTATTAAATAATATATAGCCTCATAACCTGCAATTTAAGCTAATTCACAGTTTTATATTTTGCTTATGTTTGATTGGGTAATATTATTGCTCTCTTGATTTTGGTCATTATCTCAATGTGCATTACTTTGCACTATCTATACGTGTTCTGTTCCACATAAACAAGATGTATAGAGGCAATTATGACTAATCCTGCTCAAACCGATCGTAAAGTGACGATTGGTTGTTATATAGCTCTCGCATTCGCGATAGTGTTCTTTTCCGGCCTGCTCAAATCTAATGAGTGGTATGGCGTTTTTGACTTTACCACGCTAAATGGTTCGTTCGGTAAGGTCGCCTATGATGTCAGTGAGACAGCAGACGGCGTCCAAGCTGCCACCACATCACTACGTGGTAAGGGCGGCAGTGGCGCGCGTGACGGTTTCATTTTCGCGCTGACTTTGATTCCAACTGTGATGTTTGCGTTAGGAATGATTAATGTCCTTGAACACTACGGCGCACTAGAGGCTGCTCGCAAGTTGTTAACACCTCTTCTACGTCCATTGATGGGGATTCCAGGTAATTCGGGCCTAGCCTTGATTGCGTCTTTACAAAGTACGGATGCCGGGGCCGCTATGACTAGGCAGCTCAAAGACGAGGGGCATTTGACTAAGCGTGAAACCGATGTGTTTACCATGTTCCAATTCACGGCTGGTGCTGCCATTGTAAACTTTTTCTCTTCTGGTGCCGTGCTGTTCACCCTCACCACGATCGATGGTTCATTAGCGGTTTCATCTTCGATCGGCCTTGCTGTTGCGGTGATGTTTGTCTTTAAGTTTGTTGGTGCCAACCTATTCCGTATTTATCTAAATATCACAGAGGGCAAAGAAGATAAGTCGGACTCCAATAAAAAACAAAATATGACAGAGGAGGCAGCATAATGAGCGAAGTAAAAGCAAAGAAACCTATGGTGACGGATATTTTCGTTGAAGGTGCTAAAAAAGGCTGGGTGATCGCGACTACGTCGACCCTGCCAAACGTGCTGATGGCCTTTGTGATCATCAAGGCATTGCAAATCACTGGTGCACTCGATCTGATGGGCAGTGTGTTCGCCCCTATTATGGCTGTGTTTGGTCTTCCGGGTGAAGCCGCTGCAGTACTAATCGGAGCTTGGATGTCGATGGGCGGCGCTGTGGGCGTTGTTATTACGCTGTTTGACCAAGGTATTTTAAACGGGACTCACATTGCGATCTTAGCGCCTGCGATTTATCTAATGGGCTCTCAAGTGCAATACATGGGACGTATTATGGGACCTATCGGTACGGAAGGCCGTTATATTCCAGTGATGATTGCTATCTCTGTATTGAATGCGTTCGGCGCGATGTTGGTCATGAATGTACTTTTATAGCCGACTGACTATTTAGAGACCAAGAAATGAATCAGATTGAACGCGACAAAAGGCGAAGCGTTATATTGGTGATTTTTATCGAGTCCCTAAAATAGAGAAACCCCGTTTGGCTTACACCAAACGGGGTCTGTTCTTTTTCGTAGCCTTCCTGCTACCAACGTTGTCTCTTATTTATTCTTAAATAAGGTAACGTATGCTCCCTGCATCGTTCCTTGACTTGGTTAACTCCATTAACCTATCCAATTCATCGCCTTCCTAGCGGTGTCCTGACCTTATCATCCTGATAAGCAACTCATCCTAGAGTGTGACTTCCTTGCTGATAACCCTTCCTGTGCTATCAAATCTTCATCCTGAAGATACCCAATCCATTAGGCTTTTCCTGTTCCTGCCAACTCCCTGTCGACAAGTTAATTAAACACTCTTGTGACTTCACTCGCAATGGAGCAAAACTATAATTCAGTTCAATAATTAGAAAGATTTGTGCGCTGTTCATTAGAAAACAATAAGTTGAGTTTGTTTTTTGAGTATATTCTGCGAAGCTTATTTGAGATCTCTTACGTCGGTTGTGAGAGATCTCTTACAAGGAGATGAGCAAGCTTGACTGAATCAAGAAGGCTTATACTCGTCAGTTATTATTGAAGATAAGGAAATATCATGGTTACAGCGTTATACGCGTCTATACTCGCCCTCATTATGCTCTGGTTAGCCGTTGAGGTGATCAAGCAGAGAAGGAAGAATCAGGTCGCCCATGCTGATGGTGGTGTCGAATCGCTGCAAATCGCGCGATCTGCACAGAGTAATGCGATGGACTATATCCCGATAACTGTGATTTTAATGGCGCTGTTAGAGTTTAACGGTGTCAATGTCTGGTTGATTCATATCATCGGCATCGCTTTTATCGCGGGGCGTATCATTCACGGGAAGAGCATTCTTGCTCGCAGCCTAAAAGGCCGAAAACAAGGTATGTATTTAACCTTTGGCAGCATGGTGTCTCTGGTTGTCCTAAACTTGGTTTATCTGCCATTTGATAAACTTATGTAAGGATAGCCATGGCGTTACGCCTCCCTCCACCATGGATGATCGTATTAGCCGGCTTGGTGCTCAACATTCTCGCCATTGTTGTGTCGAGCCTAGTGCTCGACAAAATGGTGGTTGAGCAAGCCCAATATCGCGAGCGTCAGCAGGGTAATATCTACTCTATTCAGCTGGCGTGGAACACTATAGAGACGTTAGAACGTAAGCGAGAATCCATGCTGCTACATATGGACATCAGTACCTCATCCAACTCTGCGGTCACACCTGAGTTAGAGGAAGCGATGCGAGGCCAGTTAGGTGTGTGGGTGAGCGGAGAGGTGCCTGAGATCACCGTTGAAAACCTTTCTCAGATTATGATGATGATTAATCAAGCTCAGCAATCGCAACGGACACGCATTGATGATTTTTATCTCGATAATCTAACCCTATCCGAGCTTCTTCAGGCTCTAGAAGAGCAAATGACGCTCTATAAAAACATTGCCCTTTTTCTGCAAATCTTTGGCTTAGCTTTGATTCTCGCTCGCGATTTGGCAAGGCGAAGTTAGGGTAGTGAGCTTTCTGACGACCTGTATTGATTCGTTATTAATTTAAATTTGGGTGCTGTTTCCCTTGGTACTTTGGAAGCTGATTTCTGAGCTTTTGAAAGGTGCTAAAAGCGTTGTTGGCTGACAAGCGATTCATTAGCCAATCAGGCAGTATCCCACCTGCGTTCACATAGGCTGTGTAGTTGATGTGTGTGAAGCCGTTAGTGAGCGGCTGTAGAGTCCAAATAGCGTCCACGTCGCGAATGCGAATATACCCAGATTCCTTTGCAAGGTAGTTCGACGCGTCTTTGATCGTCAGAGTAAATTGTCCTTCTTCGACCTCGTATTTGGAGTAGGTAACCATGTCTCGGTCACGAGCCGGCCATGGAGCTTTGAATTGGGTATAGACAATGTTTTCGTTAGCGGAGATCTGCATCAGCACTTCACTGTGGGACACATTATCGATCCAGTTGGGCACATTGTCGCTGTCTTCTAGTAACAACAAGAATCCGGAGTAGCTGGTCTCGACCTGCATTTGAGCTCGAACTTCTACCAAGCCATTGCCGTGGTCGCGTTTGTGGATTGTGATGCCATCTTCGCTTTTTACAAAGGCCCAAGGTGTGGCAAAAGCAAGCGTTGAATAGGTGAAAAGGCTAACTACAAAGATCCGGAGTAGAGTCATTCTTCTTCCTGAAAAATAAAGACTTATTAAGTCCGAGTATAGCTAAACTTGGCTGGAACAGAGAGGCTTTATTGGAACATAATAGCAACCTAATTATTACAACTATGGGCGCTTTATTTTGCAACATGCGTTACTGCCACTTTTCGTCTTTATCAGCGTACTCAGTTTGTCGGTCTTTGCTCAACCAAATCAGGATTCACAGCAGGTTAAGCCTTATCAACCCAAAGGTGCGACTTGCGTCATTCGTAATAGTGATGGTGAGGTTGTTCTTGTTCAAGATTACCTGACGCGCACGCTTTCTTTGCCCGGTGGTTATATTGATAGTGATGAGACATTTCAGGCTGCCGCGAAACGAGAAACGTTCGAAGAGACAGGGATAACTGTCGATGTGGGAGAGCGGCTTGATATTGACGACAATCGAGTTGTTTTTGCTTGCCAGTCCAAAGAGAGTGTTGGTTATATAGACCCTGCTATCGAGAACCGTTTCGGTGCGAAAATCATCCCTGCTCTTAACTCCAAGCACTTTGGTAAAGAAATTCGTCAGGTTTACCTTGCGCCTTTAACGCCATCTGTTGTTGATAAGTACCGTTATCCAAGTGATAGCGACGCTCTAAAATCTTGGATCAAGACGAGCCACACCAGCGCTTTTCATGTGCTCGAGGACTTGATCAATGGAGCAAGTGAACTTCATACAGAGCAATTACCGTTTATGGTCTCTTTTCAAGCTTGGGCTAAATCAATGCCAATCATCGGTAGCTTACTCACTATTGGTAATGGCTTAGGTGAAGGGGCATTTGCGGTCGGATTACTGGTGCTGTTCTTATTATTGTTGCCCCTACGTTATGGTCTGACGCTTGCCTTTGCACTGCTCGCCACGGCTTATTCCGTCAACCTTCTAAAAATGGGTTTCGCCATTCCACGTCCTTTCTATCTGCTTCCAAGCTTGCAGCAAGCTCAAGCCAGCGGATTTAGTTTTCCGAGTGGTCACACAACCCAAGCGGCGGCAGTTGTCGGGTTGTTACTAGGTTGGATAACAAAGCGAGGTGAACAGCATGGCTATATCAGTCCAAGTACAGCGATTGTCAGTTGGTTTGCACTGTCGCTTCTTGCTGGCGCAGCTAGGGTTTGGTTGGGTGTTCATTACCCGACAGACATTATCGCCGGAATCGGCTTAGGTGGTTTGATTGCTTTACTGTCGTTGAAGGTCTACCAATTTAGAGGCGCAGATCAGAAGCGGTTAGTTGAATCGAAGCGTTTGTGGCTGTTGTTACTGGTGGTTTATCTCTTTGGTACCTTACAACTGTTGCAGCCTCTCTATGTGTTTGCTTGGTTTGCCGCGCTTGGCTTGTTCATTTCTTTGTTTATGAATAATCAGCAATCGAACGTTTTGAAACTTAACCCTTGGCAGCAAGTTATTGCTTCAATAATCGGTGTGATGGTGATTGCAGGAGTGAGCATGGCTTTAGTCTCGTCTGCAACAACCAGTATCGTACTCTTAGCGGTGAATGCACTGGCTATTTTGATTGGGGTGCTCTGGATCTTAGTGGGTTCGCCTTATCTCACTCGACGCTTTAAGCATTGTTAGAGAGGCACATTCATCTAAAGGGAAAAAAACGGAAGAGTCATACTCTTCCGTTTTGATTAAAAGGCAGGAAGTGAAAAGCGGTGTCTTTTTAAAGCTTGTCAGCCTCAACAGTCTTGATGCTTGTCCAGTTGGTGTTGGCATCTTGAATAAATACTTGAGTATCTTCCAACCAACGTTTTTGAACAGATTTATCTAAGTTCAAGTAGAGCTTACCGTCTTCAATTTTCCATGCGTTAGGGTCTGTTTCAAACTTCTTACCCATTGCCACACCAAATGCACAATAGCCGCCGTATTGAGGTGCATACGCTTGTGGATCTGCACGAAACTGGTCGCGGTTTTCACTGCTCGCAAATTGATAAATGGCATTTTTATAGGTGGCCGTAAATTCAGGTGAACCTTGTACTGCGCCTGCATCCGTAAAGTAGGCTACAGGGTCATAGCCTTTAATCGCCAAATCATTGCTATCGACGCTCATGTCGATATCTGCTGCCATCACTGAAAAACTCGCGCCAATTAGTGCTGCTGCAAGAGTGAATTTTTTACCTGCTGATTTGATAGGTGACATAGCGTATTCCTTGTCTCTGTTTGGTTAGCTTGTATGAATAAATTAGCGGACTTGTCCGGTCTATAGAGAGACAAAAGACCTAAAAAGTAGGCGAATCGTTCGGAGATGCTATGGACCTGTTGTCACAACTGATGGAATATTTTTCGATACGCACCGGTGTTTTTTACTCTGGTCGTTTGTGTGGAGTGTCGTCTTTTAATGGGGAACAAGGCACACAAGGACATTTACATGTATTAACTCGTGGTGAGTTAGTGTTAGCCCGAAATGGTGGTGAGCCTAAACAACTTTCTGAGCCCTGTATTGTGTACCTACCAAACAACACCTCGCACGCAATAGAAGGTGTTGGGGAGGGGGCTGAATTGGTATGTGCTAGTGTCGAATATCGTTCTGGTCAGACAAACCCCTTGTTGTCTGCGTTGCCAGAGGTGATTGTCATTCCTTTTAAAAGCGCCCCAAATTTAAGCCACGTGATTGATGCGCTGTTTCGCGAATCGACTCAGCAATCTTCGGGTCAGCAATATTTAATGGATAGGTTGAGCGATGCCTTGATGGCGCTGATCTTTCGACACCTGATTGAGGAGCAGAAGATAAACAAAGGTGTGTTTTCTGCACTTGCTCACCCGCGCCTTGCATCGGTGGTGTCTGCTATACATCAGCTTCCGGCGCGTCACTATTCTGTGGTTGAGATGGCCTCTCTTGCTGCAATGTCTCGCACTCAGTTCATTGAAACATTCAAACGCGAAGTCGGGGAGACTCCGGGGGACTATGTGCAGAAATGGCGTGTGTCCGTTGCTCAGTCGCTATTGCTACAAAATAAGCCGATTAACTGGGTAGCCGATGAGGTGGGATACACCAGCTATTCAGGGTTCTCACGCGCTTTCCAGCATGTCGCAGGTGTATCGCCAAGGCAATGGTTGAAAGAGAGCTTGGATTGACGAAAAGTGTATTGGGAAAGGGAGTCCCGCTCGTTGATTGCAATGAGCGGGGCTGTTTTTTGAGTAGGCTATATCAGAGAATGAATTAGCGAAGCAATATGCTACGTAATGGGCTTTTCTCAAGTGCGACGACTAAGCCGAAGCTTAGAATTATCGTCATGCTGTAAGTGAGAATGTCTTTCGACAAACCTGTAATACCGAGTATTCCGCATATATTAAACATCACGATGATTAGCAGTAGATGGCTGACATAGATACCCAGCATTCGGCTTGAAATGGCTCGAATCCAACGATTGTCACCTATGTTTGGGTTTGCCAGTAGCCACATGAATACGCCAGTGCCCCAGAGCGTTGTGCCCGCTAAGAAGTCATTGATGTTGAATGCGACGTCAAATCCCATCAACCAAGCAGCCTCTCCAAAGTGGATGATCATTCCCAATGCAGCCATCGCAATAGATTGCATTGAAGTGAGTCGCCAACTGTTTTGTCGAATCATGAATCCAATGGCAACGAGTAGCGTGCTGAAGAATGGCCCATTGCGTGTGAAAATCGGCGCTTCCAATTCAGTCAGAGGAGCGTAGCTACCAGCCAAGATTCCGTAGAGGTATAACGCGAGCGCCAAAGGCAAGATCGCTTTGGTTAGGCTCATTTCGATGAGCAGTGCGAGAATGGCAACGGCACAAATAAGAGCAGGGATGAACCATAGGTGCACCAAACCACCTTCGAATAAGCTGTTCAGTGGTGTCGACATTAGGAAGCTCCAGTAACCTTCACGCTCTGCGAGGTAACCGACTTCCATGACTTTGCCCAAGTTAAACGGCATCAATAAACTGATGACGCTCCAGGCCAGCCAAACCTTGAGAAGCGGCTTGGAGTAACTCGTTAATGTGCTCCAAGGTGAACGAGTGAGCTTGGGTTGAATGAGGTAACCAGAAATTAAAAAGAACAGCGGAACGGCAAAGCGAGCTGCTTGGTTGAGAACATAGCCTACCCATGGCACCTCATCGATTAGTGCATAAGAGAGGGCCATTTGGCAGTGTAAGCCGATGATCGCCAAAATAGCCACCACACGACCTAACTCTAGGCTGGCAATATGTGTGGACGGCTTTGAACTAGCGGTAGACATAACAAGACTCTTAGAAAAATTTTCCCAGAAGTTAGCAGTGTTCTCGTGTCTTGCTCTAGCTTTAAATCAAAAGAAAGTGCGGTTATTACCCAGTCAAAGCCTGTTTATTTGAAGCGACTCGCAGCTATATTAATCCAGTTGCTTTCAAGGTAAATATGCCAAGGGTACAAGTGATTAGTGACATCACGGTTGTCAGCGCAATGATATTGGCGGCTAAGGTTGAATTACCGCCCATTGCTCTCGCCATGACATAGCTAGCGGCAGCCGTTGGAGCTGCGCTCATCAAAAAGATGAGTCCGAGATCTTGTTCTTTAAAGCCAAAAAACAGCGCCGCGAGTGTAATGGTCAATGGAGCCAGTACCAATTTATAGCTGGTGGCAAACCAAGTTGAAGCTTTCTCTTTCTTTAGAGAGCCAATATCTAACGATCCACCGGTACATAGAAGTGCCAGCGGGAGCGTCATATTGGCGAAGTACTGCCCTGCGTCAGAGACCATTTTAGGTACAGGGATCGATAGTGCATAGAACACGACGCCAAGTGTAATTGCGATGATCAGCGGGTTCTTGGTGAGGGTTTTGACAATAACTTGTACCGCTTGTTGACCAGACTCTTGTCCTTTGGGTGTAAGCGCGACCACGGCTTGAATGTTGTAAAGCACAGTCAAAGAGGCGACATAAATTGCAGCCAGTGCAACGCCATCGTTTCCATAAATGTTCGCTACATAAGCTAAACCGATGATGGCGGTGTTAGCTCGAAAGCCTCCTTGAACGATGACACCCTGATCTTTTGGTTCTGAAAAAGCCAACCGAGTCGACAGCGTCGTAAATAGGAAGAACAGGAAGTTAGCGACGACGCCGAATACCACCAATTTACCGCTGGCAGCGAAGTCATGATCAGACTGAACAATGCTTAAGAACAACATCGCTGGCAGGGTGACCTGAAAAACCACCTTTGAGGCAACATCGATAAAGTTTTCGTTGATCAACCCAATGCGTTTGAGCATGACACCGAGCACCAACATTAAGCAGATAGGCCCAGTAATTGAGGCGGAAAACGCAAATTGTTGCCAAAGAGAGGTCATGTGCAGTCCTTGCTAGGTTTTTATGAAGAGTGATCGCAGCAATAAGCGACGATGAATTAAAACGCATTGAGTACTGTCGCATTTTTCCACAAATAACATCGACACAGAAATCAAATTTTGAGCAGAACCAAAAAATAATTGCAAAAAAGAACGAACGTGCTAAAAATAAAAGGTCTCAATTTTATGTGATGAATGATGAGTAAAGGAAGAATAACTAAAGAGCATATTTTAAGTCATGCCTTTGCCCTAGCGAGTGAAAATGGTCTGGAAAGTTTGACCATTGGCGAGTTGGCAAAGCAATGTGGCATGTCGAAAAGTGGTCTTTTTGCTCACTTCAACTCTAAAGAGAACATGCAGTTAGCGGTTCTTGAATATTCGAATCAAGTTTTCACTGAACGTGTCATCGTGCCTGCTCGCGAGTTGGGTGATGGTGATATTGAAGCGAAACTGAAACAGCTACTCGATAACTGGCTCGGTTGGAATCACTCCTTTCAAGGCAGTTGTATGTTTATCGATGCGTGGAAAGATGTTGCTAGTGAAAAGTCGGTTATCCAGCAAGCACTGCAGAAAACGATCGCAGTTTGGATCGATTACTTGACGATTCAGATCACCAAAGCCATTGATAATCAGGAATTTAGAGCCGACTTAGAACCTAAACAGGCCATCTTTGAGTTGTATGGTTTGTACTTGAGTGCGAATTTGTTCTATTCACTACATGGTCAACAGGCGAGTCACGACCATTTTTGGAATGGTGTAGAACGATTAATCGCGAGTTGGAAGCGATAACCCGTTAGAAAATAGACAGAATATAGACAAACTGGCTCCCAATGATGGGTGCCATTTTTTAAAATAACAAAAAGCACGGTCGTTCTTTTTCGGCTGAGCTAACAGGCCAACTCACTATAGAGTGGACAAAAGGAACCGTCATGAGTGACAAAATTTATTTCAACACCTCAACGAAATTCAGTTTCAAGCGCAGTTTGATTGGTGCGACGACTAACCTGCACTACATTCTTGCGCCAAGCCACGCTAAAAAAACTGCGCGTAAGCTCCTACTAACGCCAGTCCGTTCAGAGCCCAAGAACAGTGAGCCACAAGGTTTAATTAAGGGCGAAGTCACAACTCGTGACGGTGTTCTAAAAACATACTCACTTGGTTCTGGTCCGGTTTGGGTGCTCACTCATGGCTGGTCTGGTACCGCGAGTCAGTTTTATCCTCTGATGGAGCATATTGCAGCCAAAGGCTTTACCGCACTTGCTTATGACCACCCTGCGCATGGTGGTAGTGATGGTGTGTACGGTCACATTCCAGCATTTGTTAAAGGCTTAGAAGCGATTCTAGATACCATCGAAGACGTTGCTGGTTTAGTTGGGCACAGTATGGGCACGGCTTCGGCGTTAGAGTGCAAACACGCTAAGCTTGAGAACAAGCCACTTCTTTTGATCGCGCCAGTGCTCGACTACTTAGAAAACTTGTTCGGCAGCGTGGCTCGATCGGGTTACTCAATGAAGCTCTTTGAAGCGGTGGTTGGTGAAGTTGAAGAGCAGTTCAATTACCCAATTCAGTCGGTCGACCCTTATGGCAAACTGGCGCTTCGCCAATCCAATACCATCATCGTGCATGATGAGAAAGACAAGTTCACTAAGTACTCGGTGTCGGAGCGTGCTGCGAACGAGATGGAGCGAGTGACCTTGGTGACGACTCAAGGCCAGGGGCACGGTCGAGTGATGAAATGCCCGCAAGTTTTTGAAAGCTTCGACGCACTGATTTAATCGCGTCGTTCTAGATAAATGTCAGATCTGAAGAAGGCCAATCTGCGATGAGATTGGCCTTTTTGTTAATTGGGCTTGAGCCTAGGTTTTAGCTGAGACTAGATTTTCACTGATCTTAGTTAGCACAATTTGCAGGGCCAATTTCTTTCCAAACTCCCCATTGGCCAGACTGTGAAGGATCATCTCCTTTCGTCCACCATTTCGCTTCCCAAAGCGTATTGCCTTGAGTCACTTGGTCACCGCCTGTGTAGACAGTGTTGGCATCCCAAGCATTGCTACACGTACTACCGCCCGTTGTTTTCTTAAGGACTTTTACTGAAGTAGAAGCAACAGATGTTTCCGAACCATCACTCACCGTAACCGAGAAGTTAAACAGAGTATCTTGCGTATATTCACCAGCAACGAAACTCACAGATGCACCTTGAACCGTTGCGTTAAGTTCAGCGGGTACATTCCATGTGAAGCTCAATGTATCGTTGTCTGCATCGGTTGAGCCTGAGGCGTCTACCACAACAACATCACCAGCGTTCACCTCAGCAGGCGCCGAAACAACCGCGACAGGAGCCGTATTGACTGGGTCTGTGTTCTTCGGTGTTACTGTGACTACCACAGTGTCTGTTGATGTTGCGCCTTCGTTGTCTGTTACTGTCAGGCTGAAAGTAAGCGTCTCTTGTTGAGTCACTTCTACAACATCGAAGCTTGCAACAGCGGCATTGGCGTTAGCCAGAGTTACAGCTGTACCGCTCACTTGAGACCAAGCATAACTTGCAATGGTGCCATCGCTGTCTTTTGAAGCGCTGCCATCTAGAGAAACAGAAGCTGGGCCCTCAACTGATTGGTCTGCACCTGCCGATGCAGTTGGTTTGCGGTTGACTGGGTCAGTTGTGCCACCGGCCAAGCCTTCGTGCATCGCATTTAAGATATCGCCATTGTCTGCATCAATCTCCCATGAGAAAAGACCCGCAAGGCCAAGGCTGCGCACATAAGCACCTTTCGCTTTCACAGAGCGGTCGTCATCAAAAGTGATCAATTGACCTGATGTTCTGTTCCAAACGTAAGGCGCTTCAGCTTGCTCGTCATAGCCGTATTCAAAGCCATTAATGCCCTGATTATTTGCGCCTAACATATTGGCTTTAATGCCTTTGTAGTCAATAACACCATCTTCCCAAACGCCTTGAGCGGTGCTGCCCTTCAGCTTACCGTTACCAACGCCTGTCATTGGGTCGTTCGGGTCAGTCAGAGTCGATGGAAGTACGCCTTCCCAACCTCGACCATACATAGCAGTACCAACAACCAGTTTGTTTGCAGGCACGCCTTGCGCAAGCAGTAGCTGAATGCCATTGTCTGTGGTGTAAGCTGGACCTTTGTATGGTTCGCCGTTTTCATCAATGCCACTGCCGTCACACTGGCCTGGACGCATAAAGTTGCCACAGTTGAGTGCCGTTTGATGGCCGAGAACGTTGTTCCAACCGCCGTAGAAGTCGTAAGTCATTGCGAAGATGTAATCCATGTATTGGATAGCATCGCCGTAGTTTACGTCTTCGATCTTGTCGTAACCGACACCAATTGCAGATGTGAGTTCGTAGGTGCGGCCGGTTTCAGCTTCAAGTTCGTCTAGCATCGCGCGCAGCTCAGCCATTAAAGCAATGTAAGCTGGGCCGTCATTAACAGGGTCGCCGAGGTCAGCCGCTGCACCGCCGCCACCTGGGAATTCCCAGTCGATGTCGACACCATCATAGAATTTCCACGTATTTAAGAACTTTTTCACCGACGCGACAAAGGTGTCTCGGTTGGCTTTAGTTGTAAAGTCAAAGAAGGGATCTGATAGCGTCCAACCACCAATTGAAGGGATGATTTTTAGATCTGGATTGCGCTGCTTCAGAGCCATCATCATTGCATAGTTGCCTTTGATAGGCGTGCTGTATTCATGACCTGCTTGATTGAAGCTCTTTTGGAACGCGGCCCAAGGGTCGTGAATAACCACCTCATAATCATTGACACCCTTACAGGCAGTCATCAGTGCGTTGAAGCTATTACCACCGACCGATTTTACTGATTCATTTGGACCACAAATTGGGATGAAGCCGTAAAGGATGTGGGTCAGGTTGTCAGCTGGTAGGTTGTCGACAGTGTAGTCTCGACCATAGATACCCCATTCAACAAAGTAAGTACCTACTACCGTGTTAGGGTCTGTATTGTAAGTCTTGTTGTTCGGGTCGATGTTCATAGTGAGTGGAGCAAGGTGAGAACCGTCGGTGTCGGCAATGGTGATTTGTGCTGGTGCACTTTTACTACATCCCGTTGCGTCACAGGCCTCGATTTCCATCTGATACAAACCGCCTTGGCCATATTCAAACGACGCGGTGGTTTGACTACCAGTAATCGCGCCAGTCGCTACTTTTACACCATCAAAGTAGATGTTGTACGTATCGCCAGCGGTACCACTCCATTGGTTAAACTTAACCGCGATCTTGGCTTTGTCATGGTATTTAACCATGTCGTTGTAGCCAGAGGTTGTCTCCATCGCAAGTTCAATCTTTGAGAACTGCAGGTTATTGGAACCATACATATCAATGCTTGGTGCGGTAGGTGCGGCCAGTGCCGTGCCTGATAGCGCTAGTGCTATGCCGGTCGCACACGTGTTTAAACGAATCATATTTTCTCTCACTCCTTGAATGTGGTTGAAGTACACAGCGGTCAGCTAAATCGGCTGTATCTTCGAATCAGCCCCTAAGGTGAGGCGTCGAGTTCAGTATTCGAGAGAGTTTTTATTTCATAAGTGAAAATAAATCCGTTTTCGATGGACAACGAAAAAATCACAACTTGTTACAAAGTTGTTGCGCTATGGGTGAGAGGTCGAGTCCATGTTTTATAAAATTATCGCAACCAGTGGAATGGTCTCATAAGTGAGTTTTTACGACACGACATGATGCAAATTTTTGAAGTTGCATATTTTTATGTTGAAAAATGGAAGTAGTGTAGTGTTTTTAAAAACAGCGAATAATCAGATGTGCTTTGAAATGAACGGGTTATTTGCTGAATTGCTCAGCCAAAGAAGCGCGTCTTTGCTGTACAGCGCTGCTGTTTAGAGGGATAGCGGTATGTTCATACCCTTCTTTTACGAATTGCTGCGTAGGGATGTTTGGAACTAAGCGCTTAAGTTGAGGTGAATTGAAGGTGCCACTTATCGCGTACACGGTTTCTCCAGACCCGGTATTGATGGTGATGGTCTTGCCATTGAACTTAAAGTTGGTGCTGATTAGGCGATGGTTCATCACCACACCTTGTTCAGATAGGGAAAGGATATCGGTGTCATAAGGAGGCGCGCCTACCTCAATCCATGTGCCGTAGACATTACTCGGATCGATAAACTTCTGATGCGTTTGATAAGCGGTATAACTGGCAAAGACGGCGGCAATAAGCCCCATCAATAAAAGTAGGTAAAACAGCGCCTGAGTCAATAAGTCTCTGCTTTTCGAATCCTTTTGTCCCATTTTTATGGCTGTTTCCTTCATCTTCCAAAGGACGATTTTATTTATTGAATACTCAGTTTGCAATGAAAGTTGTCAAAGTTAGAAGCAGGATCCACATTGTGAAGCAAACTCACACTTCGAGTGGGCGCTAGTTTGGTATTTGCAGCGAGTTGATTGAACACTCAAAAGCACTAACTTATGACGATTAATTGCTTGTAGGAAACGGGTGAATTAGTTAAAACATTCAAGCAAGTAATTTTGGTGATGAGGCATTTGATAAGCTCACGCCGTTCTGATTAAAGACAAGGAAGTACAATGATTAAAGAAAATACCTATTTCGATGGTGGCGTTAAATCTCTTGGTTTTTCACAAGAGGGTGAAGATGTCAGTGTAGGTGTGATGCAAGCGGGTGAGTTTACATTTGGTACGGCTGCCCCAGAAAGAATGACAGTAGTCAAAGGTGCATTAACGATTAAGCGTGTTGGTGAAGACGATTGGTCAACGTTTAAATCAGGTGATTCGTTTGAAGTAGCAGGTGATTCTTCATTCGATGTTAAGGTTGCGGAAGCGACTGCTTACCTTTGTGAGTACTTGTAATACTGTCGGTTGCTGTACTCGCTAAGCGACCAAGAAAAAAGCCACGCTCCAATCGAGCGTGGCGAATCAGTGAACGATATTCTTGGCAGTGGATAACGTCACGTTTTAGTAGCCTTCCAACGAGAAGACAAAATTCTTAATAGGTTTCAAAGACGCCATTGTTAAAGTCATGGATCGTCTGTTCTATCTCTTTCATGCTATTCATTACAAACGGGCCATAATGAACAACAGGTTCGTTAATGGGTTCTCCCGAAAAAATCAGTACTCCAGACTCTTCCTTCGCGATCATCTCCAGAATTTCAGCCTTACTCAATAGCGCCAATTGTCCAGCAACGAGAGATTGTGACCCTAATTCAACCGAGCCTTTATAAACATAAACGAACGCGTTGTGATCATTTTCGGTTGTGAGCGTCAGCGTTTGATCTGATTGTGCTCGCCAGTCTGAAACATTGAGTGGTACCCCCGTTGTTTGCAATGGCCCGGATAGTTGTGTGCCCTCAATTGATGCGTTGCCAGCGATAAGTCGCAGTAGCCCCATCTTCTCGTTACCCCATTCAGTAATGGTCTCACTTTGAAAGTCGTGGTATTGAGCAGGCTTCATCTTGTCGCGAGCAGGTTGGTTTATCCATATTTGGAAACCATGCAGAGAGCCTTCTTCCATCATTGGCATTTCACTGTGAATCACTCCGCGACCTGCGGCCATCCATTGAGCGCCACCACTGCGTAGCTCACCGACATTGCCCATATGATCCTTATGCTGGAAATGACCTTGGAGCATATAAGTGAGAGTCTCGATTCCGCGATGAGGGTGCGGTGGAAAGCCACCCACGTAATCTTTACTCTCATCGGATTTGAGTTCATCAATCATTAAGAAAGGCGAGAAGCTGGCGTTGTTGAATCCTGCAGCTCGTTGGATTTTCACACCATCGCCGTCGGACGTTGCCTGAGCATTCATGATTTGTGTAATACGTCGATTTTCCATGGTTGTTATCTCCAAATGTTTCAATACCTATAGTCTAAGTAGGAAGCACAATCTCAAACAGGGCACAAAACTGACGGGCTTGTTTGAAAAATTCGAACAAGTGAAAAATGGAAGGTTACGCGCCAGTGAAGCGTCGATTTCATAGGGAATGAGTTCGTTTTGTTGCTGCTATTTATGGCAGTTCAAAGATTTTCAAAAGAAGATGTTAACGTTGTTGCAGTGAGCTTGGGTGATAATCGTGATCTTGAATATCAGAAAGTTCGCGATTACTGACTATACTTACAATAAGGGATAGTCTAGCCAAGGAGGCGACGATGGCTGTGCAATCTAAACACAACGATAGAAGTGGCCGAGTTGGTTTCGAAAACGACTTCACCACTGATCAACGTCAGCGTTTTACCGAAGTGGCAAACGCGGCATTTCGACGCAGAAAAAAGAAGGAAGAGCTTGATAGACCTTTCTTCCAATCAGCAAAAAACGCGGCGTTTAAACCGGTTCTTAAACCAAAGAGAATGAGTCCGAGCAAGCAGCGTCAAGTTGTTTGGATAGTGATTATTGGTCTGGTCAGCCTATGGGCTATGTATATGGCTGGCTAACTAGATTGCTGGTGTAAAGCGGTGACATTACTTGGTATTGTCTCGATGGCTTTGCGCGGCTCAGAACAGTGCCCATCCTCAATGAGTGGTGTCGTGAGATCGTCTTGGTAATAAGCGAAACGGTTTTTACCAGAGTGCTTGGCATAATACATCGCTTTGTCTGCACAGCGTGTCAGCTCTGCAAGATCGGTCGCGTCACTAGGATACATTGCCACCCCAATACTTAAGGTGAGTGTGCCGACTTGATTGTTGGTCAGGTTTTCGTTTTCAAACAAGCCGCTGATTCTCTGCAAAATGCCATCTAAATCTTGCTTGCTTCTCACATCATAGAGCATTAATACAAACTCATCGCCAGCGAAGCGGGCAATCGAATAGTCATGCTTATGAGTTGATCGGTCTTTACTGCGAAGGTTATTTTTCAATCGCTGGGCAAAGTGTTGTAGAACACTGTCGCCAACATCATGACCAAAGCTGTCATTGATGGTTTTGAAGTTATCGATATCTAAGAAGACCAAAGCCGTCACACTATTATTCGTATTGACGGTGTTGAGTTTCTCGATTGCCCAACGTTCAAAGCTCCAACGATTGGCAAGCCCTGTGAGTTGATCTCGGTAAGCAAGGTCTTCAATCCCTTCTTGATATAAGCGTTGAATATAGCCCACAGCCTTGGTGTAGTAATAAGATGACACGTGGCACACGGCACTCATGGTCACAAGACTTAGAGAGAAGCGGTGTGTACTGTTGAACGGCAGTGCGAATTTATGAGGGATAAATGCCATCAAACTGCTAAGAAAAAGTAAGAAGGTAACACTGAGGATCAACCCCATGCGAAATTCATTAATAAAGATAACCGCGGCTAAGATCGGATAAAGCCAAAGCATACGCTCAGGGATGGTTCCGCTATAGAGAAACAGCACAACACCTTGGATTAGCAATACGCAGCTCAACAACAATTCACAATAGTGGGGTTCTTGAACCTTTTTAATATAAACGGCGTTAATGACGGCAATAATGGCGAACATCATTTCAAAGACAGACAGGGTGTAATAGCCATCTTGGAAATATGCCCAAGTATAGAAAACAAACAACGCTGCAGAGGTTAGCGAAAAGGAGTAGACGATTTTCTGTTTTCGAGTCGAACGAATATCGGCCATCTCTTCTAGGTGTCTTCCGACCAACTTGTTCATTTTGTACGCCATAGTGGAAATTAATGTTCTTAATCTTAGGTTAAATTGCTCCAATAAATGATACAAATAACAGCTAATAGTGTGATTAGTCTCTAAGTTTCATATAAATAACTCACTCTGTAAGTATCAGTTCACTCAATAACAGACAGGCTGTCATTTTTTCTCGTCGCAAACTAAGGTTGACTAATGAATGTGGAATGAAACAATACGCCAGTTTTATAAATCGATCGCGAAGTCAAAGGATATTCAATGAAGAAGCTTTTTCGTCCTTATCGTTCAGCGCTTGTTCTGGGCATATTTCCGTTAAGCCTAGTGGCGAGTGGTGTGCAGGCACAACTTTCAGAAACTCCTGTAATTGGTGGTGTATTCAGTTCAAGTGAAGTTTTGAAAAATCAGGTTGTGTCGAGTTTGAGCTATTCTGCAACTCTGACTCGCGATGCTGCTCTGTTTACGATTGCTGGCGTGACGTTAGACACTTACATATTAGCGCTGCCATTGGATGCGAAAACCAAAGCGCGTGTCATCGCTCAGTTATCAAATCCTACTTACTCGATTCCTCTTGGTTATTTTCTGTATAGCTATTATGACCGTTATGCAGGCATTGGTAGTGAAGATGTGTTTAAAGAGTATCTGGCGACAATTTACGATGAACCCACGCTAAAGGGCTTTGAACATAGCTTGTACCATTTTGGCGATGCCGAAGAAATAAGCGAAGCACATTCGGAGAGTCATCAGCAGCCAGACACGTCAACAGAATCAACGGGGCACCATGAGGGCATTCGGGTAGATGACAAGTTTATTGCCAATATGGTGGTGATCTACGATGCCTTGTTTGATTTAGGTGTGTGGCGAGATATGGATACTCTGCCAGATAGCTATACTTACCTTACTGATAGCGAACAAGATTTGGCTATCATCAATAAAATCCAACCGATTGTTGTGGGTTTGATCGACAAGGCGGCGCAAGGCATGGAGCCAAGCGACATTCGCTCAGCATTGATGACCATTGTCGAAGATGGTAAGCCGGAAAACGCTAATAAACCGAACAACAAGGCACAAGCTCTCACCGTCACCCTGATCGATTTTGTTCGTCTCAACTTGCTCAAGGCATATCGCCAATTTGTATTTAAAGAAGAGAGAACAGACGCACTTGATGATTGGATGCGGCAAGCCTTTGATGACAATCCGCAAGATTTGATTGAATTTCTCTCTTCTCAGCAAAACCGTCGCTTCGCGGTGCAAGTGACCGTTGATGGCTTACAGCAAGGTTTGATTGAAGGTTTGGTTGACCCGACTGCCCCATTTATCTCGATTGCGAATCAGCACCATCAAAACCGCGAACAGTACAAACCTAAGCTTGAACAAGTGATTGAGCCGCCACATGAGCAACAGGTGAGTTTTATGGCGCAATTGGCTGAACAGGCGTATCAAGACCAGTACTATTTGCCTTTCTTTAAGAGACTATACAACGAAAACAAGGCCAATATTAGCCGAGTTGGTATCTCTTCAACGCCAACCATCAGTGTTCGCAATCTGCCGATCATTAAAACCGGTGCGAGAGTTTCAGGAGAGGGCGGAACAGGCGTTCCGAACTTCCACTTCGTTGATCGAGAGATCGACCGCGCATATTACTTCTTCGGTAATGATGCACTGCAGCTAGATGTGTTGATGGCAGATAACAAGGTCCAAACCATGTTTGATCGCCTTAACTACTTAAAGACGTTGAACTGCAATGCTCAGTACGACTGGAACGCACACACCACTTACGATGGCTTGGTGAATCTTGGATTCGGTGAGTCTTTGCGTGACTATGGCGAAAAGCGCTGCTTGAAAGAGTTAGAACAACGAGCGGATGTAGAGCAGTCTCTGACCGAAATGCGCCAAGCGCTAATCGAAGATATCCAATCTTATGAAAGGATCTCTGGCTTTGATCTTTTCACCAAGTTTGCCAAAAAGGCACAGGTCGAGCAGGCGATATCCCAATACGCTAAGTTAGATGGACAAGGTATGCCGGATTACACCTTGATCTATAACCCGTGGCCGGATCATTTTGCTCACTTCACTGGCCCGTTTAGCGATGAAATTCTGATGCCAACTGGTGAGCTCAACCGCTTGGATTACTGGCTGACACAAGTGGAGAACACTTATAAGTCTGCAGGTGTCTATTCGCGAACCTTGTGGGGCATGGCCGGAGATCACGGTTTAACGCCAGTATTCTATGCGCTTAACCCAGAAAAACAGGTACTAGAAGGTCTTCAGCAAGAGCTTGATTATCCAATCGTGGTTGAGAAAATTTCATCCGATGAAGGGGAAGGTCCGAAGATCACTAATGCTCTCGATTACCCAAGCCTTAAGGCGGTGGATGTCGTGGTGGCTTCGACTGCGGGGGGTAACTTTATGATGGACTTCTTTAACTCGCAGCAGGGTTGGAAGGTACAGCCCGTGTATCAAGAGTTAACTGAGTGGACTCCGTTGGCAGCCCCTAAAGATACCCACATCGATATCATTGATCAGATAGCAAAGCGTCTACCCGAATCGCTGGACTATATGGTCGTGCGCGAGCAGGCTTGTACTGAGGAGAGTTGCTCTGTAAGAGTGATTGGTAACCGTGACCAGTTGCGTGTGGATGAGTTGATTACACGTCAAGGAGACAAGCTGTTTTATGAGTCACTAGAGACTGGTCAGCGTCCACAGTTACTGAATACGCAACAACTTAACACTTACCTTCCTAAACCTACCGATGCCGAGTTTGCCGCTTACTCTCGTTTGGTCGATAAGTGCTTAAATCGCGCAGTTAAGTCTCAGCCTTCGACTTGGTGTCACGCAGATGAGTGGACGCAACTGACACGATTTACACCAAGGCCCGATTCAGTAAACCAGTTGGCCAATATCTACTTGGAAGATAGAGCCGGTACGGTGAATCTATTTCCGAAAGAGGGGATTGGTTACAACACCAAGGTGCCGGGGCGACATGCCGGTGAAGATTATCTTGAGAAAGATGCCTTTATTGGTTTCTGGGGTGAGCCGATTGGCGAAAGTTCAACACCACTGACGATCGAAGCGAATGGCTCATTGGCCCCCACCTTGTTTGAGTACCTAACGGGTGAGCAGGTTGTGGTTGGTGAAAACGGTTGGGGCTTCCCGTCTCTTGTCGATAAGTTAGACATTCAAAAATAGTCTAGAGAACAGCGGATAGAGGCGGTTTGTAACGGCGTCTCTATTCGTTGATACGAAGCGACATACTAACAAAATCTGCTTCGCTATCATCGGTTATCTGATAGCCCAACCTTTGATAGAAAGCGATCGCTGGCTGATTGCGTCTAAAGCTAGAAAGAGTAATCGTTTCACGCTTTTCTTTGATGGCGAGCTCTTGGATATCTCTCATTACTCGACACCCTAGCTTTTGGTTCTGGTAAGGCGTGAATATGATCAGTAAGTGTACATGGTAGGCGTTTTGGTAGGGTTTGTAGCAGACTAAACCGACTCGATCATCTCCATCATCTATCCAATAAAACCAGTCTAGTTGATAGTCATTGTTTACTCGTTGCCTTTGATATTCATCATCCCACCCAAATACGGCTTCGACATGACAATAGAGTGCCTCTTTTATCATAGAAAACTGCGTTTCAGCTTCTGAAGGAAGAATTGGCGAGTAGCGTAATGGATGAGGCTCGACACCTTGTTTCATTGTTGAAAGAACGTCCCTGTATCTATCTATTTATCTATGTATCACTGTATCTATATAGCTATGTGTCGTTGTTACTTGAATTCGATTTCTTTTTATTTGGACTCTTCAGCAAGTTGATGGTGGCGAGAAAGCTGCTTGTAGAGGGTGTCTTTCAGTTCCATGCGTTCTACTTTTAGATTGTGCATGTTGTCGTCATCGATTGGACTGCCAGAAACTTCAAGTTCGCGAATGGTGTAGTCGAGTTCGTGGTACTTCTGCATGTTGTTTTTGAACTTAGGGTCGTCGTGGTTAAGTTGCACGATATCGAGTTTGAACTCAGGGAAATCTAGGATAAAAGCGTGGTTTTCATTGAGCATTCGAGTGTCCTCATTCAGGTGTTTGCTTATCAGTATAGAAGCACAACCATTAAAGAAATGTGTCACTGAACGCAAAGCTCGAAAGTAATAAAAAAGGGCACCAAAAGTGCCCTATCTATCTCAAAAATAACAATTATTTATTGTTTGCTCGTTGTTGAGCTTTCTTTTCGAGTTTTTGCTGTTTTCTCTGTTCGATCAGCTGTGCAGCATCGCCACCGACGTGAGTCTCACCACGAGCCGCAGACAGCTGTACCTGCTTTTCACGCTCTCTAAAGCGTTGCTTCTGCTCTTCAGTGTGCTTGTCGATACACTTAGGGCAGCTTACACCTTTTTCAAAATCAGCAGACTGTTTGTCTTCTTCAGTGATTGGCAAACGACAAGCGTTACATACATCATAGCCACTCTTTTCAAGCTGGTGGTTAACCGCAACACGGCCATCAAACACGTAGCAATCACCTTCCCACATGCTCTCTTCTTCAGGCACTTCCTCTAGATACTTTAGGATGCCGCCTTCAAGGTGATACACCTCTTCGAAGCCTTGCTCTTTCATGTAAGCCGTCGACTTTTCACAGCGAATGCCACCAGTACAGAACATCGCTACCTTTTTGTGTTTAGTAGGATCCAGATTGTCTTCAACGTATTGCGGGAACTCACGGAAGGTTTCTGTGTTTGGATTGACCGCATTTTTGAAAGTACCGATGTCGACTTCGTAGTCGTTACGAGTATCGACCAGTACCACATCAGGATCTGAGATCAGTTCATTCCAGTCTTTTGGCTTTACGTATGTACCCACGACATGGCGAGGGTCGATTCCCTCCACACCCATGGTTACGATCTCTTTTTTGAGCTTAACCTTAGTGCGGTTGAACGGTTGTTGTTCGTTGAACGACTCTTTGTAGACAACATCAGCTAGGCGCTCATCAAGCTTGAACCAAGCAAGCAGAGCGTCGATTGATTCGCGTGAGCCAGCTACCGTGCCATTGATGCCTTCTTGGGCAAGCAGCAAGGTGCCACGGATTTGATTGTCGAGAAGCAGTTGAGTAAGTGGTTGGCGGATATCTTGGTAATCATCCAGTGCGACAAACTTGTAGAGTGCGCATACAACATATTGAGACATGACTTTTCCTTTCGCGAGCTGGAGCGTAATTCCAGAGCAATCTCACTTGTCAGTGAGGGATTTATAAATAGTTTTCGGCGTGAGTATAGCTAAGCTTGTCGAGCACAAAAACCAACCAAAGTTAGGGCTATATAGCACCTCTTTATGTGTGGTTTTTACTTTCTAAGGGTTTTTCTTCCTCCTCACTTTCAAAGATAGCCTTCTCATCATCTGTTTCGTATGAATGACAATTTAAAAATTTAATCCATACAAAATGCCATATATGTCACATATCAAACTCAAAAAGTTACAGTTTGCTATTCTGTTACCGAGATAATAAGGTAACAGCATCAATATCGACGGGGGATAGATGTGAAGAAACTAATATCAGTAATGGCTCTGGTTACGAGTATGACCTCAATGCCATTATTTGCTGAGCCACTAAAAGTCGCGGGTAAGCCTGACGACCAAAAGCTGCATTTAACACTCATCAAAGAGGTGGTAGCGCGCTCAGAGCGCTTTGACAGTATCGAATTTGTTTATGCCGAAACGGGTGAGCCTGCTGGCTCTAGGGTGATGGCGGACTTAGAGTCTGGCAAGCTGGATGTAATATGGACTGCGACCAGTATTGATATGGAGCAGCGCTTTGATCCGGTGCACTTCCCAATATTTCGGGGCATGCTCGGTATGCGCATTGGTTTGATCCATCAAAACGATCATAACCTGCTTGCCGGAGTTCAAAACTTGCCTGATCTGCAGAGGTTCACTATCTGCTCAGGTAAAACGTGGCCAGACACTTTCATCATTGACGCCAACAACATCAAAACGGCGAAATCGCTTAAGTATCCGAATATCTTTGAAATGATGTTGGCGGGCAATCGCTGTCATTTCTTTGCTCGCGGTGTGATGGAACCCTTTGCTGAGGTCGAATCCCATCCTGAGCTACCGCTTGCCGTAGACAGCCATATCATGCTGCGCTATCGAATGCCTTACATGTTTTTCGTAAAGAAAGGTGAGAGTGAGCTACAGCAACATCTGCTTAGTATCATCAATGAGATCTTTGAAGACGGCACTTATGAAGAGATGTTCTTTGCTGACAAAGAAGTAAAGATGGCGCTGTCACTCGCCAAGTTACAAGAACGCGTCATTATCGATCTTGATAACCCATACCTCACACAACAGACACAGGCGATGCCTGAAAAATACTATTTTGACCCACTAGCGAATCGGAAGTAGTCACATGAACAAATTAACAAAGAAAATGGTACTGATGATCGCATTGGTCATGGTGTTAGTGGCAGCGGTTGCTCTGCCAGCTCAGTACTTCATTAGTAAGAATGCCGCAGAGTCTCAGGCGCAACTCAATGCCTCTGAAGTGGTCTCAGAGCTTGAGGTTATCCTACAAGAACCTGTTTATGTGTACGACAAAGCACTGGTTCAGAATATCATTGATGCTTACGCACAAAAGAGCTCTATCGCCTCTATTTCAGTTCTCGATCAAAACGGTAAGGCGCTAGCGAGTGTTAACTCTTTGCCTGTAGAAACGCTGTCGTCACTGACTATTACCTGGGATAACCTGCCTGTCGGTGAAGTCGAAATTGGTTTTAATCAGCAAGCCGCTCGTGATGAACTGGCCAATGCCATGCAGGTATCGTCGTTGATCATGTTCAGTGTCTTTGCGATTAACTTACTTCTTATCTCTTTTGTACTCGACCGTAAAGTGGTTGCGCCAATCAAACAGATGTCTGAGAACATGAATGACATTGCTGCTGGTGGTGGTGACCTGACGTCTCGAGTGGAAGAGAAAGGGGATGATGAAGTCACTGAGCTTGCGAGCGCGTTTAACCAGTTCGTAGCGACCGTACAGAGCATCATTGTTGATACAGCAAAAACCACACAACACCTTACAGGTAATGGTCACGCGATTGCGAACTTGCGTGATGAGATGAACGTTCAAACCACCCAACAAACGAGCCTAACTCACGAGAGCCTGAGCAAGATTGAGCAGTTCAATATCGCGACGAAAGAGATCGCAGCACACACTGAAAATACGCTGCATCAATCAAACGATGCGTTGCAGCTTAGCCACCGCAGCGGCCAAACGATTGAAGTGAATGCACAGAACATCGGTGAACTGGTACAAAGCCTAGAGAGTGCTGCGGATTGTGCAAATTCATTGAAGGTAAGTAGTGATGACATTGGTCGTGTGATTGAGGTAATCAAAGCCATTGCTGAGCAAACCAACTTACTTGCGCTGAACGCAGCGATTGAAGCGGCACGTGCGGGTGAAAGTGGACGTGGTTTTGCGGTCGTTGCTGACGAGGTTCGCGCTTTGGCATCGAAGACGCACGAATCTACCAATGAAATCGAAACCATTATTGAGCGCTTACAAGTAGAAGCATCGGCCTCTTTTGATGCCACTCAGAAGTCGAAACAGCTGGTGGAGAAAACTAAAGAGAGCTCGGATGAAATCCAAGAAGCCTTGATCAGTATCATCAGCTCAGTCTCTTCAATTAATGAGATGGTTGACTCTGTCGCTTCAGCTTGTGAAGAGCAATCAAATGTGAGCTCTACTGTGGCTGATGACATGAACTTGCTGGATGCGAGTGCGAGCCGCATGCAGACAGTCAATGGCAACCTGCAATCACTGGCAGAAGATATCTTGGGTCACACCGAGGAGCTATCAGGGCAAATTGATCGCTTCAAATACTAGATTGCCTGTCCATACCCTGTAGCTGAGCTACAACGCAAAAGCTCCACTTCGGTGGGGCTTTCTGTCTTTTAGAGTCTTAATAAAGGTGATTTTTATTTCAAAAAGGATAATAGTAATAAAGTGATATAACTTAGGTGCATGTAGATGGTAACTCTAGAACAACAGCTTTCTCGTCTTGATCTCAACTTATTGGTCTCCTTGAGCGTTTTAATCAAAGAACGCAATGTCACCCGAGCGGCACAAGCGCTGTACTTGTCGCAACCCGCAATGAGTCGAACCTTGGGGCGTTTACGTGAATTGTTTGACGACCCTTTATTTTATCGTGAATCCAATGGCTTGGTGCCGACGCAGAAGGCATTGGAACTGCAAGAGCCCTTGGAAGAGTTACTTCGAAACATGCAGAGTCTGATTGCCAGATCCGCGTTTACACCAGAATCGTGTGACCAAACATTCGCTATTTCACTGCCTCCTTTGATGAGTGGTTTTGTCAGTATTCCTTTGATTACTGCGCTCAAAGAGCACGCTCCAAAGGCGAGTTTAGTTGAGTTCCCAGTCGCCAAAGAGCCCACTCAACAGCTAGCCGACCGAAGCGTGGATTTCTCGTTTCATGTTGATAAGCCAGACAATGAATCGGAGTTTCCATCTCAATGCATAGCGACGACCTATCCCGTTTTTTACGTCTCGCGAAATCACCCTTTAGCCAAGCAACAACAAGTCACATTAGAAGAGTGTCTGAATTATCGATTTGTCGATATGAGTCTGGATATTCGCTCTGCGTCTGGTTTGGTTAATCCGATTGATAAATACCTATCCAAACATGGTAGAAAAAGGGATGTGGTTTTCCAAAGTGGTCAGCTTCACTCATTAGTTTCGGTCATGCAGCAGACGGACACGGTGATGGTCTCTTCTAATAAGCTGTTGACCTCTTCATACCTTAAACAACAACTTGTCCCTGTGCTTACGATGGAAGCCTTCCCTGAGCTGTGCCTGAATATCTATCTTATTGAGCACAAACGAACCAGTAATAGCGCTCCTCATCAGTGGTTGAAAGCGTTGATCCTCTCAACATTAGCGGGTGAGCAGTAAGTTCAGTTGGTTGTGTAGGTCATCGACCATGATATGTGTCTGATGCATTTCTAAGATAATTATGAATCATTTCCGGTAATGTCATTCAGTCGGTAAAGTAGTCATCAAGTTGTTAGCCGCACTGGAAGCCAGAGCCTTGTAAAAGCAAGCCTAGCCGCGAGCTGAACAGTTAACCTTAATGACTTATCGTTAGCGCAGTGAATGGATGTGACTCGGTAAGTTTGACTCTAAGAGAGAAGCATTATGAAAGCTATTAAACGTACTCCAATCGCTCAAGTTTCAGGTGTTATTATCGCTGGTCTTTTGATGTCTACACCAGTCTTGGCAGCACAATCTAACTCTATTGAAGTTACTGCCGAGAATTTCACTCATGCAGAAACCGCTCGTAACTACCGTAATTGGGCGAGCAAGGGTGCGACGCAAGAGTTCGTGAAGATGCAGGGTTTACCTCCACGCGGAAAAGCGGCTCCGACCGTGCAAATGAACGATGACACGCTCTACGGGGTAGCGATTGTGAAGCGCGTTGATGGCCAAGTCACTTTCTCGATTCCAGAAACCGACAACTACATGGCAGTTCAAGTGGTAACAGAGCGCGGTCATGGCCAGCACTACGTGGTCGAAGATGGCACTTATCAGTTACCTGTAGAGTCGGAATATGCATTTCTACTTTATCGTTCTGGTACAGAAAATGGCATTGAAGCTGCCAAGGCGTCATTGGACCAAGTGAACTCATCTCAGTTCAATTTTGCAACAGACTATAAAACTCAGCCATACAATTACGAAGAAGTGGAAGCGTGGGTGCAGGCGTTTACTCAAGAGGTCAACGACACGAGCAACTTTACCTATACCTTCCCAAGAACATCTGACAAGGTGACGGATCTTCACCAGTGGAACTTGGAAAACGCGGCAGGTTGGGGTGGTGCGAGTCCAGAGGCGTTTGTTGGTAACAAATACTCAAACAGCCCTAAGATGAAGGCCGATGTTTGTTACACCTCGACCTTTGAAGATCCAGAGAACAAATTCTTCACGTCGATAACGGCTTATGATGGTGATAAGTATCTGATGGAAGGCGTACGAAATGTTAATTCACATACATGGGACAAGAACGAAGACGGTACGATTACAGTCTCTTTTAACTGTGGCGAAACTGCGAAAAATAACATTGATACCAAAGGGCAAGATTATACCTTCACTTCTCGTCACTACGGGGTAAACCCAAAAGTGATGGAAGCCGATAAAGATCCAATCATCTCTGCTGTGGTTGCTCAATAATCATTTAACCTTGTCAAAATAAAAAACTGGCCCACTAGATTATCTAGTGGGCCAGTTTCGCATTGGTTTAGAACAAATTAGCCTTGCTTGTTAAGCTGCTCTTTTGCTGCTTCTACTTTAGAGAAGTCTAGGCCAAGTTCTTCAACTGCTTCTTTAATTAGCGCAGGGTTTTGCATTACTTGGCCCATAAGAAGTTGTAGCTTCTCTTGAGGCAAGCCAAGTTGGCTGATGGTTGCCATTGCAGCTAGCGGGTTTTCAGTCAACGTTTTGAAAATGCTGTTGATCTGCTCATCACCGATGTTGTTCTCTTTTAATAGCGCAATAATTGGGTTCATTACCTTACCTTTAAACTAGCGACTGTTAATTTCGGGGCATTTTAGCACTGGCTGCCATTAGGGTGAAACAGCAATTGCCCTTTCGTCATCAACTCTTGCTTTTGTCATTAGCCAATCGCAGCTAAGCCTTCTGCTAAGCGAGATACCGCCTCGCGCAATTCATCTGGATTTGCGTTAGTAAAGTTTAGACGCAATGCAGCCTTGGCACCGTTCGCATCTGGGTAGAACACAGGGCTTGGTACCACTGCTACGCCGTTACCAAGCAGGCTTTTAGCCAAGGCAAACGTATCGCACTCTGGGATTTCAACCCAAATGAACATGCCGCCGTCAACGGGCTTCAAGGTACAACCCTGTGGCAATTTTTGCTCCAGTTCAGAGAACAGCACCTCATAGCGAGATTTGTACAGGTTGCGGATGTTCTCCATGTGTAGGCCAAAATCTTGGTGCTTGAGAAGACCAAGTAGCAGTGCCTGCATTGGAACACTAGAGTGCAAATCTGCACCTTGTTTTACCTTGATAAGCGGCTCAAGGTAGCTGCGTTTGCCGGTTACCGCGCCGATACGTAGACCCGGAGAAGCAATCTTAGAGAATGAACGCAGAACGATAGAATGATCAGGGCAGAACGAAGACACTAGTGGCAGTTCACTACCTGTAAAGCGCAGTTCGCGATAGGGTGCATCTTCAATGAAAGCAACGTTGTACTGTTCACAAAGCGCAGCCACTTGCTGACGGCTTTCTAATGTCCAGCATACGCCGGTTGGGTTATGGAAATCGGGTACCGCGTAGAACATCTTTGGTGCTTGCTGTTTAAAGCAGGCTTCTAGTTCGTCTAGGTTTGGTCCAAATTCGGTTTGAGAAACGGTCACAATGTTCGCTTGCACTAAACCAAATACTTGCATTGCACCTAGGTAGCTTGGCGCTTCCATTACAACCGTATCGCCCGGATCAACATAAGCACGAGCGATCAAATCCAAGCCTTGTTGTGAGCCTGTACAGATCATCGCAGTGTGTGACTCTGGCAATTGATAAGTGTCGCTGAGGTGATCGATCAGCGGGCCGTAACCTGCTGTTGAGCCGTATTGAAATACCTCAGGCATGTTCGATAGGTTTTCAAGAGTCGGCTTCATCAGTTCAATCGGAAATGTTTGTTCATCTGGCAGACCACCGGCCAATGAGATGACGTTTTTGTCGCTTGCTGCGGCAAGAATTTCACGGATATAGGAAGACTGGATTTGTTGTAATGATTTTGCGATTTCCATGTGTAGTTATCTCGTTGTGTCTGCTTTTTTATTTATCCAGTGATATTACATGGCATTGAAAAAAACGATGTGTCCATTTATGCTCTTAAATATGTCCATTTATGCTGTTTAGAGAATGTCACGCCAACACATATCCAGAATCAATGATGTCCTCTTCTATATTCATCAAGACATCAGCAAGGAACTTCCAGCCAAAGAACTGGCTGAAGTCGCGGCATATTCGGAGCAACATTTTCACCGCATTTTCAAGAGTGTGGTGGGAGAGTCGATTCATCAATATATCCGTCGTACTCGTATGGAGTATGCAGCGAATCAGTTGATGTTTGATACCCGTTCTTCTGTTGCCGAGATAGCCAACAAGTGTGGTTTTAGCTCGCTCTCATCGTTTAGCCGCGCGTTTAAGGCTACCTTTCATATGGCGCCGGGGGAGTGGAGAAAGCACGACTTACAAACAGCAGAAAAGCCGTACCTCAAAGATGCCGAGATTGCCGCAGGTTATCACCGTGTCGCGCAGAGAGAGCTTCCTGATCCTAAGATCATGGAGGTCGCACCGCGCTTGGCGGCCTATGTGAGGCATACCGGATATAATCGCTCGATACGTAATGCTTGGCTTATCCTAAAAGCGTGGGCGAATGCCGAAGAGCGAGATTTTAGCCGTCAGTTTGGTTTGCATCACTCCAATCCTGCTTGGGTGGAGATGGATCAGTGTCGATACGTGGCCTGTATCGCGATTGGTGAGCCGATCAAGTATCGCAGTGTGGTTAATCAGATGGTGATACCAGGTGGCTTACATGCGGTGTTTCGCCTTACTGGTATTTATGGTGAACTGTTGCCCCAGATTAGTCAGGTTCTAGAGCAATGGTTGCCAAGTTCTGGCTTCAAGCAACGATCGACACCAGCGTACGTTCATTACCATCAAAATCACTTTCTTAATCATGATGAAGCCTTTGTGTTGGACTTTTATCTCCCAGTCAGTTTTTACTAATTTTAATTACTAAGGAAGCGCAATGTACCTTGTTCTTTATTGTCACAACATCGGCAGCACCGATTTTTCATTCTTTGAAACAGAAGATTTTGACCCTGATGAGGGTTACGTAGTCCGCGGTAAGTGGCCAAATGAACAGGCATTTCGAGACTATTTGAAAAAGGAATTTGGTGATATGAGTGATTACAAGGTGATTGATTTGATTGCCCAAGGCGCTCAAGCAGAAGCGTTGGATGCGAAGGCGCTCGGTGAGTTGGCTGAGAGGCAGTAAATACCAAATCATCAGGTATAAAAAAGGCCACACTCCGGAGGTAGAGGTGGCCCAAATGTTTTCTTAGGCTTCCGTCTTACTTATTGTCGCTTACTTGGGCAAGTTAACCAGTGAATCGCGCGTAAGATCTTTTATTGTTTTAGCGCCTGTTAGCGTCATCGCTACACGCATCTCTTTGTCATACAGGTCGAGAAGGTTCTCAACACCTGCTTGGCCTTGTGCTGCGAGTGCGTACACAAATGAACGGCCCAGTAGAGTACAGTCTGCACCCAGTGCCATCATACGAACCACATCAAGGCCAGTACGAATACCAGAATCGACCAGAATCTTAGTATCGCCTTTTACTGCATCGGCAATCGCAGGTAGGGCTCTTACACTTGAAAGAACGCCATCCAGCTGACGACCACCGTGGTTTGAAACAACGATACCATCGGCACCAAAGCGAACTGCGTCTTTTGCATCTTCTTCGTCAAGGATACCTTTGATCACCATTGGGCCATCCCAGAAGTCACGAATCCATTCGAGATCCTTCCACGAGATAGATGGGTCAAAGTTATCACCTAACCAGCCGATGTAATCTTCCAGTTTGGTTGGTGTGCCGCGGTACGTTGAGATGTTTCCAAGGTCGTGTGGTTTACCAAATACACCCACATCGAATGCCCAGCTTGGGTGACGCATTGATTGGAAAATGCGACGCACTGCCGCGTTCGGGCCGCTCATGCCAGAGTGCATATCACGGTAGCGTGCACCCGGAACAGGCATGTCTACAGTGAACACAAGTGTTGTTACGCCTGCCGCTTTCGCACGCTCTAGAACGTTCTTCATGAAGCCACGATCTTTCAGTACGTAAAGTTGGAACCACATTGGACGTTCAATCTTAGGTGCAACCTCTTCGATTGGACAAACCGATACTGTCGACATCGTAAATGGGATGCCTTTGTTATCGGCTGCTTTCGCTGCTTGAACTTCACCGCGGCGAGCGTACATTCCAGTAAGACCAACTGGAGCCAGTGCGATAGGCATCGCCAGCTTTTCACCAAACAATTCAGTATCTAAACTCAGTTCCGACATGTCATTCAGAACACGTTGCTTAAGCGCGATTTCAGCTAGGTCTGCTGTGTTGCGGTGCAGAGTGTGCTCGCCATAAGATCCACCGTCAATGTAATGGAAAAGGAACGGAGGTAGCTTAGATTTAGCGGCAGCTCGGTAGTCTGTAGATGCGGAGATAATCATAATCTTTATCCTAAGTTTAGGGCTCGCCTCTCTTCGAAGGCTTACTCTGTCGAATGTGGTGCCAGTTGGAACAGGCGTTTGGAAATAAAATGGCGTCAGCGTACACAGTAATTGCTAGGCTGCTGGCTTCCAGAAGGTGCGTAGTCAACGAGTAACCAGTACAAACGTCGCGGTGTCGGGGAATGAACGCTGACGCCAAGTTGGGTGGCGGTGCAATGAACACCGCCTAATTTAAGCTTAACGCATCAGAGCGTCAGTCACGTTGAATCCGTAGATAACCACAAGACCGATGATGCCTGTCATAACTAGGTAGTAGAACGTTGGGATTACGGTCTTACGTAGCGTTGCACCTTCGCGGCCTAGCAGACCTACGGTTGCAGATGCGGCTACCACGTTGTGAATTGCAATCATGTTACCTGCTGCTGCACCTACCGCTTGTAGAGCGACAACTACTGCACTCGAGATGGTCAGAGTTTGCGCAACCTCGAATTGGAATTGGCTAAACATCATGTTTGATACTGTGTTTGAGCCTGCAATGAATGCACCCAACGCACCCACTGTTGCACTTAGTGCAGGGAAAGCAGAGCCTACAAGGTCAGCGGCGAAGTTTGCGGTTGTAACCGGCATACTCGCTAGGTCAGCGGCGTTCACACCAGAGTTGATGAAGATACGAACCATAGGGATAGTAAACACCAGTACGAAACCTGCACCAATCAGTGTTTTGCTTGATTCACCGAACGCTTTCGCAAGTGGCGCAGCGCTGCGGCCTTGAATCAGTACAGCAATCAATGCAACGAATACTAGGATACCACCCGGTAGGTAAAGAGGTTGAATCGCAGTGCTCACACCTGTTTCACCAAGGATGTTGCTGAACGATAGGCTAACGCTCTTTAGGAAACCTTTGAACTCAGGGCTAACACGGCTAGCAACTAGAGTTACAGCAAGCAGTACGTATGGAGCCCAAGCGCGAGTCATGCTCATCTTCTGTTGGCCTTTGTTCTCATCAAGGTCGATTTTTAGAGAACCTAACCATTCTGCAGGCCACTTGTCTTCGCTCTCGAAGTCCCATTTTGATTTAGGCACTAGGAAGCCACGTTTCGCTGCTGTCACGACGATAGCAAGGCCAACTAGACCACCAATTAGAGATGGGAATTCAGCGCCTAGGAATACACCAGTCAGTGCGTAAGGGATAGTGAATGCTGCACCAGCAAATAGTGCGAACGGTAGAATGTCTAGGCCTTCAGTCCAGCTCTTGTTCTTACCGAAGAAGCGAGTCAGCATCATTGCCATTAGTACAGGAATCATCACACCTACAGTTGCGTGAATCATCGCAACACTTGATGTGATTTGTTGTAGGTAAGCGTCCCATGTTGAACCATGAGCAACTAGGCTTTCACCGATATTGTGCGTATCCAGACCTTTGTTTACACCCACGATAATAGGCGTACCTACCGCACCGAACGATACCGGAGTAGATTGGATCATCATGCCCATTAGTACCGCAGCAAGTGCTGGGAAGCCGATAGCAACCAGTAGTGGTGCTGCAATGGCCGCTGGCGTACCAAAGCCTGATGCGCCTTCAATGAAAGAGCCAAAACACCAAGCGATGATGATGGCTTGTACACGACGGTCTGCTGAAATATCAGTAAACCCGTTACGAATCGTTGTAATGGCTCCGGTGTGCTTCAAAGTGTTTAGTAAGAAGATAGCGCCGAACACAATCCAGAGAACCGATACAGTGATACCAAAACCTTGGAATACAGATGCCAACACACGAGTGCCTGACATGTCCCAACCAAATAGTGCGATAAGTACGGTTAGACCAAAGGCCACCGGCATCGCTTTCTTCGCTGGCCAATTTAGGCCAACCAGCAAGATAGCTGCCATAACTATTGGCGAAAATGCCAACAGAGCTAATAGAGTTTCATTCATGGGTACTTCCTCGTCCTTGCCTCAATCCTTGTCGGTTTGAAGTGACTTACACGTTATTGTTTTTTGTTATTACAACGGCAGTGGTTGTAATGGGTTTGTTAATTTGGCGTGAATTTACCTCTTTATTTTTTATTGATATAGGGAAATAATGAAAATAATTAATTCCAAAATTGGCATAATAACATGCGTGCAGACGACTTAATCCTGTTTTCACAGGTGGTAGAAATGGGTTCATTTAGTAAGGTTGCAGAGCAAAATAACCTTACAAATTCGGTAGTTAGCAAAAGAATTGCTCGATTGGAGGAAGAGATAGGTGTTCAATTATTATATCGTACAACGCGTAAATTAACGCTGACTGAGGCGGGTAAGGCAATCTTGCATGGAGCCAAAAATGTGAAGCAGGCAACCCAAGAGGCTATGGATGCTGTTTCAGGCTTTGGTGAAAATGTCAGCGGTCACATCAAAATGTCTGTACCGAGTATTTCGGGTGATTTGATACTGGCAGATGCGGTTGCTGAGTTTTGTAACATGCACCCTGGCCTTACTGTCGACATGTCACTCGATAATCGCTTTGTCGATCTGGTGAATGATGGCTTCGACTTGGTGATCAGAACGGGTTATCTGGAAGATTCGAGCTTAATCGCACGCCACATTTTGGACTCTCAATGGGTGGTGTGCGCATCCCCTTCTTATATTGCTCGTAATGGTAAACCACTTATTCCCACCGATTTAGTCAAACATAACTGTCTGCAATATGCCTACCAGACAACTGGGGCGGGTGAGTGGCAATTTATTCGAGAAGGACAGGGTGATAGCAAATACATAGTGCGTGTTTCGGGTTCTTTCTCAACTGACAATGCAACAGCGTTAAGAAAAGCGGCATTGGGTGGTCATGGCATTGCCTACGTACCGCGCTGTTTGGTCTACCACGACATACGTAACGGTCAACTGGTGGATCTGTTCCCTGATATCGTAGGTAAAAAACTGGGTATCTACGCGGTTTATCCGTTTACACGCCAACCCCCGAATAAAATCAAGATGTTGATTGAGCATATCCGTGCCCGTTATCTGGCCATTTCGCACTACTTTTAAATAGGCATTTCGGCTTTTTTGTTGAACAATTATCACGTGAATAGAGTTTGGTCGTGATGATGTTGACTGATGACAGCGACATCTAAAGTTACGTTTTAGTGCAAATGGTTACTTGATTTAAACACGGCGATTCGTCATCTTATTTGCGAATTGTTATCATTTAAAATCTAAGGAAGCGATAAGAATGGATAAGAACGTCTACCCACACACAAAGCAACAGAATGTCTCTGATGACTACTTTGGTACGCAAATATCTGACCCGTACCGCTGGTTAGAAGATGACACTAGTGAAGAAACGGCTGCGTGGGTAGAGTCGCAAAATGCGCTGACCTTCGATTACCTGTCTCAGATTCCGTTTCGTGATGCCCTTCGTGAACGCATCGCGACAGCGCAAGATTACAAAAAGATCTCGCAACCTTTTGTACGTGGTGACTATACCTACTTCTATAAAAATGATGGATTGCAGAATCACAGCATCCTCTATCGCAGCAAAGCTGGCGGTGAGCCGGAAGTGTTCTTAGACCCAAATACCTTTTCGCAAGATGGAACGACATCATTGGGTTCAGTGTCTTTTTCCAAATCCAACACCTTAGTGGCTTACAGCATTTCGGAAGGTGGCAGTGATTGGCGTAAGATTTTTGTGATTGATGCCGAAACTAAGGAGCAGCTAGAGCCAGAGATCGTTGATGCCAAATTTACTGGAGTGTCTTGGTTAGGGAATGAAGGTTTTTATTACTCTAGTTACGATAAACCTGATGGTAGCCATCTGTCTGCGCGAACTGAGCAGCATAAGCTCTACTATCACCAGCTAGGACAGCCTCAGAGCAGCGATACGGTTGTATTTGGTGCAGAGCAAGAACAAGCCCATCGTTACGTCCACGGCTACACCACAGAAGATGACAACTACCTGATCATTTTGGCCCAAGAGTCGACGTCGGGTAATCGTATGTTCTACATCGACCTAAACAGCGAGTCGCAACCAATTAATACGGTTGTCGACCACGTCGATAGCGACACCTATTTGATTGATAATCAAGGCGCTCGTTTCATTCTATATACTAACCTTGATGCGCCAAACGGTCGTGTGGTGAGCTTAGATACAGATACTCAGCAGTGGAACGATATTATCCCTGAACGTGAGCAACCGCTGGATATCAGTACCGGTGGTGGCTATCTGTTAGCACATTACATGGTGGATGTGCTTTCAAAGTATGAGCAGTTTGATTATCAGGGTAACAAGGTGCGCGATATCCAATTGCCAGCACAAGGAGCGGCAAGTGGCCTTGAAGGGAAGCGTGAGCACACTCAGCTTTATTACACGTTTACTAACTACGTAACGCCGCCAACCATCTTCTCGTTTGATGTCGAGACGGGCGAGTCGAAAGTGTTTGAGAAATCACAAGCGCCATTTGACAGTGAGCAGTACCAGTCAGAGCAAGTATTCTATAGCTCAAAAGATGGTACCCGAGTGCCTATGCTTATCTCTTACAAGAAAGGTACAAAGCTAGATGGCTCGGCTCCGACTATTTTGTATGGCTACGGTGGCTTTAACGTTAGCCTTCCTCCTTCATTCTCTGGCAATGTAGCTAGCTGGTTAGAACTGGGAGGTATTTATGCGGTACCGAACCTACGTGGTGGCGGTGAATATGGTAAAGCTTGGCATAAAGTGGGAACACAACTTCAGAAGCAGAACGTGTTCGATGATTTCATTGCTGCGGCGGAGTTTTTGATTGAGAAAAACTACACCAGCTCAAACAAGCTTGCGATTCGTGGTGGTTCGAACGGTGGATTATTGGTTGGAGCGTGTATGACGCAACGCCCAGACCTGTTCCAAGTTGCTCTACCAGCGGTTGGCGTATTAGATATGTTGCGCTACCACACCTTTACCTCTGGTGAGGGTTGGGCTTATGACTACGGTACGTCTGCGCAAAACCAAGAGATGTTTGAGTACCTGCTGGGTTATTCGCCTGTGCACAATGTTAAAGAGGGGCAATCTTATCCTGCGACATTAGTGACTACGGCCGACCATGACGATCGTGTTGTCCCTGCACACTCCTACAAGTTCATCTCCGAGCTTCAGCTTAAGCACCAAGGTGATCAACCTGTGATGATTCGTATTGATGTGAATGCGGGCCATGGAGCAGGTATGCCACTGAATAAAGCGATTGACTTATCTGCAGATACTTACGCTTTTACTTTGTGGAATATGGGTATTAAGGAATTGACGGTTTAGTTTTTGCTTTAACTGATTCTATAGGTACAAAAAAAGTCGCATCCGTGCGACTTTTTTCATTTTTGGCGGCCAAACCAATTTGCTATATCCACTCTGTAGCAATCCATTAATGCAAATTTTCAGAATGTACTTATATGACGTTGTTAATGTGAATTAGTTCCACTTATGCAGCACTTTTTTTAGGTTTTTCATCAAGATCGAAAGAAGCATCGATGAGTTTCTGCGTGTATTCATGCTGTGGATTTTGGAAAATCTCTTCTGCAGTACCTTGCTCCATCACTTCACCCTTTTGCATCACCAGTACGCGATCAGATAAGGCTTTCACCACGGATAAGTCATGGCTGATGAACAAGAAGCCGATGTTGTGCTTAGCTTGAATATCCTTCAGAAGATCGATCACCGTTAGCTGAACCGAGCGGTCAAGCGCCGATGTTGGCTCATCTAGTAAGATGAATGATGGTTCAAGGATAAGCGCACGAGCAATTGCGATACGTTGACGTTGCCCGCCAGAGAACTCATGCGGATAGCGGTTGATCGAGTTTGGTTCTAAGCGCACCTCGAGCAGGGCTTTTCGTGCACGTTCCAAGCGTTCTTTCTTAGTCAAATGAGGCTGGTGGACGGTTAATCCTTCCGTGATGATCTCACCTACCGTCATACGTGGTGATAGCGAACCGTATGGGTCTTGGAACACCATCTGCACGTCTTTCTTGAGGTTGTGACGCTCTTTATCTGTTAATAAGCTGACATCTTGGCCTTTGTAGACGATGCGGCCAGTGGATGGCAGAAGGCCGATTAAAGCACGACCCAGAGTCGATTTACCTGAACCGGACTCACCCACAATACCTAGAGTTTCACCTTGCTTAAGCTTGAGAGAGATACCTTTCACTGCCTCAAAATATTGGCAACGGCTCTTAATAAAGTGTGGCTTAACCAAGAACTTCACGCGAATGTCGTCCGCTTCCAGCAATTGCGGTGCAGACTCTTCAATTGGGGTTTTCGCGCCTTTTGGTACTGAGTTGATCAGCATGCGGGTGTATTCATGTCTTGGTGCTTCAAAAAGCGGGACAGTCTCGCCCTCTTCAACCAGTTCGCCCTTACACATCACCAGTACACGATCGGCAAAGTGTTTTACTACGCCTAAATCGTGGGTAATGAACAGAATCGCCATCCCCATCTTGGCTTGAATCTCTTTAATCAGAGACAGGACCTCGGCTTGTACCGTTACATCCAATGCCGTTGTTGGTTCATCGGCGATAAGAATGTCAGGCTCATTAATCAATGCCATTGCGATCATGATGCGTTGCAGTTGACCGCCAGAAAATTCGTGTGGGTATTTGGTGTAGGCTTGACTTGGATTCGGTAGATGCACCAGATCAAATAGTTCTAATACGCGCGCTTTGGCTTGTGCTTTCGACACATTACGGTGACACATGATCGCTTCTGCGACTTGAATGCCGACGCGTAGGTAAGGGTTAAGCGAGGTCATCGGCTCTTGGAAGATCATGCCGATGCGATCGCCACGCACTGCCTGCATCTCACGCTCAGATTTATCGAGAATCGACTCACCTTCAAACTCAATATACGATTCTGGATGAATAATGGCGTTATCTGGCAGTAAGCTCATTAGGGCGTTAGACGATACCGATTTACCCGAACCTGACTCGCCCACAATTGCGAGGGTTTCGCTTGAGTTGAGCGTGAAATTAATGCCCTTTACCGCATCAATGATTCCATCATTGGTTTTAAAACTCACGGAAAGGTTGTTGACCTTAAGGATGGCTTTGTCTGACATGATACGTCCTTATTCAGTTTAAGACATTGGGTGATGGGTAGGTGTCGTGTGTCGACTTCAATTGTCCAAAATAGTGATGCGCTCTTTGAAGTTGCTCTAGCTCTATCATCCATTGAGCATTGCGCTGTGCACTACAAAAAGCGATTAAGTGTTTGAGTAGCTCTTCACTCTGTTGCTCTAGCAGCGAGTGAGTGCGCTTGATTAGAGAGTTATCTTCTAAAGAGATGAACTGCATTAAGGCATAAGATTGATTCAGTGTGTCGAACGCATCTTGTTGGTTGCCGAGTTTGTTTAGAATCTCTGCCTGAGAAATACTGGCGTCTCTTAACCCTGTTAACAGGCAAGCAAACTGACAAGGCTTGATGTCATTCTGGAATGCAGCGTTTTGAATATGATGAGGAAGTGAACTCAAAACATCGCCGTAGAGACGCTGAGCTTCTGGCCAATGACCCTGCTCCATGAGTTGTTCCGCTTTAAGGTAGTGCATCCAGCATCGTTCTAAATCCATCTTCTCGGCCTCTAATTTATAAGACCAAAGAATGTTAATGATATTTATTATCAAATGCAAACTAAAATCATTTGATTTTGTTGCAAATGTTAAATCATTATAGTGTCATCGATTTCTGTTAGTTTCATGGATTTAGCGTGAAATTGTTCGTTATTTGTTCGGTTGAGCTGTGGTGTAGCGTAAGTCACTAAATTTATGGGAAATTACATCTACACTTATTTGAACTATACCCAGAACTAAAGGATTAAGGAGGCGGCGATGGCGATTCAAAGACTCAACTCAGAGCAACTGTATCAGGTAGCTGAACTTGAAAAGTTGCCTTGTAAGTCGACCAAGGAACTGGCTCCCATTGATGAGATAGTTGGACAAGAGCGCGCACAAAAAGCGGTCGAGTTTGCTATGTCGATCAAGGAAAAGGGTTACAACATTTATGCGATTGGCCGCAACGGTCTTGGTAAGCGAACCATGATCTTGCGTTATCTCAATCGTCACACCGCAGAGCCAGAGCAGTTATTCGACTGGTGTTATGTCGCGAACTTCGACGATATTCGGACCCCAAAGGTACTTAAGTTACCAAGTGGTGTTGGTACTAGCTTAAAACAAGATATCGAAAAGTTGATGCGTAAGCTTTTAAAAGCGATGCCATTGGCGTTTGATAACGAGATGTATTTTGGTCGAGCTGACACCTTAAAGAACCAGTTGGCGAGTAAACAGCAAGTGGCGCTTGAGGCGATCAGTTTAGAAGCCAAAGAGAAGGGTATTAACCTAACGATTACTTCGAAAGGTGACTATCAGTTTGTTGCGATGAATGGTGAGGAGCTGCACACCGAAGAGACGTTTGATCAACTCTCTGCTGAAGAGCAAGAGCAGTTCGATAAGAGCATTGACGCGCTTGAAGTCGGGCTACGTACCATCTCTAGAGAACTGACCGAGCTGGAAGAGACATACACTGAGAAGATCCAGAAACTGAATGATGATACCACGCGTGATGTAATCACTCATTTCATCAAGCAGCTGAAGCAGGATTACAGCCAGTACCCAGAGATCAAAAAGTACCTCACAGCGCTTCGCAAAGACATTGTCGAGAATGCGGAAATCTTCTTGGAAGAGAGTAACGAGCAGGCAGAAATCGCGACCGCTTCGTTAGACAAGAAGCTGCCTCGTCGCTACAAAGTTAACGTGTTGGTGAGTCAGAAAGAGCATCAATTACCCATCGTGGTTGAAGATAACCCGAACTACCACTCACTGTTTGGTTATGTGGAAACGGCGACGTTTAAAGGCACGGTATTTACCGACTTTTCACTGATTCGTGCCGGTAGCTTACATCGTGCGAATGGTGGCGTGTTGTTGATGGACGCGGTGAAAGTACTAGAGCAACCATATGTTTGGGATGGCCTCAAGCGTGCACTTCGTTCTCGTCAACTAAGCCTGACTTCTCTGGAAAAAGAGGTCACCTTAACGGGCGCGGTGTCGCTTGATCCAGAGCCGATCCCACTCGATGTGAAGATCATTTTGTTTGGTGATTACCGCACTTACCAACTGCTTCAACATTATGATGCGGAGTTTGGTGAGCTGTTCCGTGTGACGGCTGATTTCGAAGACGAGATGAAGCGAACCCCTGATTCAGAACTGCACTACGCACGTTTTATTTCGAGTATCGTTCACGACAACGGCATGCTGCACTGTGACCGTAAAGCGATTGCGCGCATCATTGAACACAGTTCTCGTCAGGCGGGTGATCAGGGTAAGCTGTCGCTGCATTCAGCTCATATCGCCAATCTGCTGCGTGAATCTAACTATGTAGCCAAAGGTTCAAACTCGAATCTGATTCGTGCGGGTCATGTTGAACAGGCATTGGCAAATCAGCAGTTGCGTGTTGGTCGATTGCAAGACAGCGTGATGGAGACCTTTACCAATGGTACAACCTTGATGCGTGTGGAAGGCGAAGCGATCGGACAGGTCAACGCGCTATCTGTACTCAGTACAACTGACCATATGTTTGGTGCGCCGAACCGTATTACAGCGACCACCGCTTACGGTGATGGTGAGGTGATTGATATTGAGCGAAACGTCGATTTGGGTGGCAGTATTCACTCAAAAGGGGTGATGATTCTGTCGGCTTACCTATCTTCTGTGTTTGGTAAGACGGCAAAAGTACCACTGACGACCAACATTACCTTCGAACAGTCTTATGGTGGGGTCGACGGAGACAGTGCGAGTATGGCTGAGTTCTGTGCCGTTGTATCTGCCTTCTCAAAACAGCCTAACCGACAAGACATTGCGATCACGGGTTCGATGAACCAATTTGGTGAATCTCAGCCTATCGGTGGTGTGAACGAGAAAATTGAAGGCTTCTTCGATGTATGTGAAATCAAAGGGCGCAGTAATACGCAAGGGGTGATTATCCCTCGCTCTAACGTCCATAACCTGATGCTGCGTAGCGATATCGTCAAGGCGGTAGAGAAAGGTGAGTTTAACATCTGGGCTATCGAGCATGTGACAGAAGCGATTGAGCTGTTTACGGGTAAACCTGCCGGCGAGCCAAGTGATGAAGGCAGCTATCCAATTGACACTGTCTTTGGTATTGCCCAAGCGAAGCTCAATGCGTTGAGAAAGTAGTGAGATCGACACAAGCGAACGACTGGCTTTGTTTGTGTCATCGTCATCAACGAAAACAGCCATCAAACGATGGCTGTTTTTTTATTGGATATGTTTCGGTAACGCTTAGCCCTGTCTTAGGCGTAATTTGGTGCCATCAAACTTTAACTTGCTTAGCAGGTTGCGAGCATTAGCTCGGCCTACCTCGTCGAACTCAACGCCATATCTCGCATAGTGGGTCGACTTTTGCAGGTTACAGATCACGCCTCTCAGAGGGGGTATCAAAGGACCATTGTAATTGTCTGATGAGATCTCAATCGAAACACGTTCGGCTACTTGAAGGTTTCTTGATGTTGGCGATGTGACAAATCGACAGCCACTCTTAGAAAGGTCACGGATTTCACAATCAGTGCGTTGATCATTGATGTTGATCTTGCCCGCTAAGTTGACCTCATAACGAGTCTCTTTACGCAGTTGCGTTACTTGCATCGTGCTGGGTGTAGACAAGATCAGCAGCGGGAATGGTTCGCCGATGTTGTGGTGAATCTGACTTCTAAAGTGGATCAGTGCACCTTCACCTCGAAGAGAGTATGCGCGAACGGTCATCCAGAAGCCCTCTTGGAAGAAAAAGCCAAGATCGTCTGATGAGACTTCAGGAACTTCAATCAAGATGCAGTTTTCACTGTGTGTGCCAATGAATTTGGTGGTGGCTAAGAATTTACTGCCAACTGGGGTGGTAATGTTGAGAGTCAGTTCACTGCCATGCTCAATCATCGCCAATGCATCCGTGCTGTTGATGGTGGATACGGTGCGATTTCGCGGATCTTGCAGTGATTGGTTTGGCTCCACAGGTTTCTTTAGTGGTGCGTTCATTGTGTGTTCTCCATGCGCCAACATGCGTTGTCTGACAATAGACGGTTCTTACGTGCTAGATTTAGGTAAGTGAGAGGATTGGATATTGAATCTGGTGGCGGTGTCCATTTCAGATTTATTTGTAATTCCCACTTTATCGTTTTATTTATATGCACGTGCGTTAGTCTATTAACATCAATCTAAGACTTCAATCGTTTATCGTTTAGCATGTCGAATATTTATAGGAGTTGAGAATGCAGGCAGTAAAATGGGATCAGGAAGCCCAGCAAATAACGGTAGAGCTAGCTCCCGAACAATACGCCTTGGTGAAATATCAGCAGCAAGGACAAGTGCTTCATATTACCTCAACTCGCGTCCCAGATGAGCTACAAGGGCAGGGCATGGGTAAAGTGATGATGGAAGCGATTCTCCCAGAGATCGAGAAGGCAGGCTTCAAAATTGTCCCTGTCTGCAGCTATGTTGTGCACTATATGGCAAGGCAAAAGCAGTGGGCTCATCTACTGGCGGATGAGGCATAACGAGGAAAGTATGTCTTGTTCAACCACCGATTCAACAACGCTTCTATACAATGATATCGCGCGCTCAATTCATGGTTCTGAGAGTCATCACGTCGAAGTCATTCAGCGCTTATGGGGAGGCTACGGAGAGCTGGTTCGCCTGCACTTCCCTGATACACAAGGCGTGAACAGCGTTATCGTCAAACACGTTGCGCTGCCAGAGAAAACAGAACATCCGAAAGGGTGGAATACTCAGCTCTCGCACCAAAGAAAAGTAAAGTCTTATCAGGTGGAAACCTCATGGTATCAAGAGTTTACTCAAAAGTATGATGTGAACTGTCCCGTTCCCGTTGGCTTGCAATGCCAGCAAACTGAAGGGGAGTGGTTAATCGTGATGCAAGATCTCAAGACACTCGGCTTCCCAAACACATCTAACTTTGATGTGTTAGCGAATGACGTTGAGGGTTATAGTCTAGAGGAGTTGCATCAACGTCATGCTTGTTTACATTGGCTCGCACATTTTCACGCTAAACATATCCAAATCAATCCAAGTGACGTCGCGAGTTTGTGGGAAACAGGAACCTATTGGCATTTGGCAACACGCCCGGACGAACTCAGTGCATTGGCAGACCAAGCACTGAAGCAAAAAGCCGAGCGGATTGACCAGAAGCTAAAGAACTGCCCTTATCCGACGCTCGTACATGGCGATGCTAAATTAGCCAACTTCTGTTTTGATGTGGAAAATCAAAATGCGGCCGCGGTCGATTTTCAATACGTAGGGCTTGGCTGTGCGATGAAGGATGTGGCGCTGTTTATGAGCAGTGCAATTAGGCCCAGAGATTGTGCAGAGCTAGAGAGCGAGGTATTGAACGTCTATTTTGATCTGTTTGCTCACGCGTTGGCAATCTATCAGCCACACCTAGCAGCGGCAGAAGTCGAAGCGGCTTGGCGCCCTATGTTTGCCACGGCATGGGCCGACTTTCAACGCTTTGTTAAGGGTTGGAGCCCGAATCACTGGAAGATTAACCCATACACTGAGCAGCTAACAAAGAAAGCGCTCAGTGAGATGAACGAACAGGAGTTTGTTGATGTTCGATAAAACTGCAAGTTGGAAGACGCCGCAGAACTTTTTGTTGCTGATTTCGATTATTGTCCCGATCGCATTTTCTAGCTGGATGGCGCTGTTGAACAACTTTGTTGTTGAGCGCGCTAACTTTGATGGTGCCGATATCGGATTACTTCAGAGTGTCCGTGAAATCCCTGGTTTTCTGGCATTTACGGTTGTGTTTGTGTTGGCTTTTATTCGCGAGCAACGATTCATGCTGGTATCGCTGGCGATGCTGACTATAGGCACAGCAATCACAGGTTTGTTTCCGTCATTGACTGGGTTATTGCTTACTACAGTCCTCATGTCGACGGGCTTCCATTACTTTGAAACGTTAAAGCAGTCGCTTTCTTTGCAATGGCTGAGCAAAGAAGAAGCACCAGAGATGTTAGGGAAAATGATCTCGGTTGGGGCTCTTGCTTCTCTTATCACCTATGGCTCTATTTGGGTGATGTTAGAGCAACTCAAGCTCGATTTTGTTTGGGTTTACGGCATTACTGGCGGGATAGGCTTCTTACTCGTACTGGTGATGACATTTGGTTTCCCTGAGTTCAAAACCGAGACGCAGCAGAATAAGAAGCTAGTGCTGCGTAAGCGCTACTGGCTTTACTATGCACTGACCTTTATGAGTGGTGCTCGTCGACAGATCTTCACTGTATTTGCAGGCTTCTTGATGGTGGAGAAGTTCGGGTATTCAGCTGCGGATGTCACGCTTCTTTTCTTGATTAATTACCTATTTAACTTCTTGTTTGCTAAACGTATTGGTAAGTTCATTGGTGTTGTGGGCGAACGCAAGGCACTGATATTTGAATACGTGGGTTTGATTTGTGTGTTTGTGGGTTATGGTCTAGTTCAAAGCGCTGAGTGGGCGGCGGCCTTGTATGTAATTGATCACCTTTTCTTCGCATTGGCTTTAGCAATCAAAACCTATTTCCAGAAGATTGCGGATCCGGCTGATATGGCTTCGACCGCGGGTGTTTCTTTCACCATTAACCATATTGCGGCGGTGGTGATCCCAGTGGTGTTCGGTGTGATTTGGTTAGCGTCTCCTGCCACCGTATTCTATATCGGTGCTGCGATGGCTGCAGTTTCCCTAATGCTTTCTCTAAATATTCCTAAAGTACCGGAAGATGGCAACGAGGTGCGTTACTTCAGTTGGCGATAAGCACTCTTAGGTAAATTGAATAAAACAAAAGCTCCAATGTCGCCATTGGAGCTTTTTTGTCTCTGAACGATTTTAATGACTTCGTTGAGTTTACGAGGTCGAGTTTATTACTGACTTACCTTTAAACCGTTGCGCAGTTTGAACATTTTCTTCGGCGCCTTGGTGAGTAAGATACCAAATAATAACGGCAACATGAGAATCAGTGACTGCTCCGCAAGCATCTCACCGTTGATGATGGCTGAGATAACGAGCGCAACCACCGGGAAAATCAGGAAACAGATTGAAGCTTGGAAAGGCGTCGATACTTGTCCCAGTTTGAAGTAAGCCACAATACCACCAACACTTGCGATAAAACCTAGGTAGACAACGGCAGAGATAGAGTCCCAAGTAAATGCAGACACATCGACATTTTCACCAACAGCAGAAACTGCGAATAGGAAAAGAGAAGCAATGAAACACGGCACTGCATTGTAGGTCAGAACTTGAATCTCTTTACAGTGCTTTTGAACCAGAACATACATGACTGCGTGAATCGCTACAGCAAGCCCTAAAGACACAGTGCCAATCAGGTAATCTTCACCGCCCATTTGCATCTCATTCCCAAGAATCAAACACAGGCTAATTACAGCTGTAAGAAGACCGAAAATTTGGTGTTTGGCAAGGCGTAAACCAAGAAACAGCCCCGACATCAGCATCACGGCAACCGGCATGTTAGCAAAGATAATAGAGGCCAAGCCTGAAGAAATGTACTGCTCACCATAGATCATTAGGGTAAACGGAATCGCAAAGTACATCAGCGCGACAATTAAGATCCACTGGCGTTTTCCTTTTGGAAACATCAAAGGCTGGTTAAACCCTCTGGAGAGTACGGCCAATAGAGGTGCGGCAAGGAGAAAGCGCAACGCTGTCGCAAAGATTGGTGGGATAGAGTGCAAGGCTACTTCCATCGCAAACCAAGTTGTACCCCAGATAAGGCATACCGACAAAAAGAGCAAAATAGTAAAAGACTTCGAATTCATGGTGACTTCCCAATACTTATTATTTTAAATCATAGGCTTGTGCCGCCTAATTGATGTGCCACAGTATAAGGAGCTCTCAAGAGAAATAGTTTTCCTTTTTATCTCTGATTTCTATCTTTGTTAAAAAATTTTTCTGTTAAATTGTTCTTTATAAGAAATAATTTCTCGCAATGCGATTTTTAATAATATCATTGTTCTTTGTGAGGGTTTGTGGAGACTGAAGGAGAAAAGTCCCCTTTATCGAAGATACAGAAAATAAAGGGGGTGAGAGTTACCAAATGAAACGGTAAAAAGGGTTGAATCTCAACAGGGCTCTAGAATCTTAAGTTGAACCCAAGCTCTACGCTGCCATCAGAGCGAAATACGTCCCCAGGGCTGACACGCTTCTGTCCAAAGGTGTATTTCACATAAGGCTCTACCCATTTAGGTTTTAAAGTAAACGTGACATCTTGGCTGTTGTAATAGCCTTTCTCGCCCGTTAATTGGCGATCATGGCTGAAAGAGTAGGAAAAGCTCATGTGCTCGGAAGGTGAATAGCTCGTACCTATGGTGCTTTTCCATTCGCGATTCGCATCGTGAAGATCGGCTAGCGAGAATTTCCGCCATTCATGTGAAGTGTTGGCAAATAGCATGATATTTTCTGAAAGCGCCGTTCCGCTAAAAATACCAATGTCATAGATATCAATAAGGTCAGCGCGGCCATAACTAACGAAAGCTTCGGTGTAAAATTGCCCTAAGACTAAGCCATAGCCAGTTCCAAGCTCAAGGTAGCCTTCACTGTCGATCTCTGCATTAATGTTGATCGCATCGGTCGCTTGAATCACGCCTGATACCGTGCCGACCCAAGTATCACCGGCCTTAGCGGTTTGGAAGCTGAGGCTAGGTTCGTGGTAGCTCAGTTGTTGTAGCTGGTGGTCGTTAGCGGAAACACTGAGTGTCACCAGCATAGCCATTGCCAAAGATATTCGTCTCATTTCACTTTCAACCTTGGTTCAAACAAAAAGGAGCCACTTAGAAAGCGGCTCCTTTGCTTTTATTCACTGTTTTATTTAGCCGCGGCTAACACGGTCTTTTACAGCTTGTTTGATTTGCTGACGTTGCTCTTGTGAAAGTGATTGAACTTTCTGTTTTAGTTCTGCTTTTTGCTCAGCAGTTAGATTTGGCTTTGCAGGAATCCAATCATGGATTGCATCTGAGATAGCTCCTTTCGCAGCAGTGCGAAGTTCATCTACAGTTTTCTTTTCACCAGTTAATAAGTAGTAGCCCAAAGAATTGCCTTGAAGATCCATTTCAATGTTCGCGATTTTCAGCATGGTTAGCTTATTGTCTTGAGACCACTCTTTCGTCATCTCTTTAGTTACAGTCCAAGCTTTCACTCGCATATCTTCATTGATGGCACCAGCACCTTCATTGGCAATAAACGCAAGTGCCAGGAATTTCTGTTCTTCTTTTGTTAGATGAGTCATTGCTTCTTTGTAAGCGTTCACTGTCTTTACAGAAACGGTGCTGCGACCTTCATCTCCTGAGATAATGACACCGGTAGCTGTATCAGTAATAGTTACTTCACTCGCACCTAAAGTGATAACGAGTTTATTATCGTCAACCATTTCGAATTCGAAGCCAACTCCGTAGTCAGGATCCGTTAAACCCCAGCCATTGTCAGTATCGCCATCAATAGATACATTAGTGTCTCCTGTCGCACTATCCCATGTGTAGATCATTCCGTCTTTGTGTACGGTGACAATGGTAGTTTCAGTCGATACTGAGTAATTGAGGGATGTCCCGTTGTACAGTGTCACGGTGCCTCCGTCAGAACTACCTTTGAATTCACCTACAATTTGTCCATCTTTGATAACGTAACCATCATCACTAACTGAGCCGATTAGTTCATCTCCAACAAAGATCAGTGTTTTTCCATCAACAGGAATTAACTTAATTGAGCTTGCGCCTTCGTCACCCCACTTTGGTGGTGTTTCAATAACAACAGAATCTGCAATCAAACGTCCATCGACAACCGTAAGTGTAACTTCGACTTTTTCACCGTTTACCACGCCGTTAAACACGATTTGGTCGCCTTGATTTTCGATGTGACCAATTTCATTGTGATCGTTATCAGTAACGACACCATCTTCAATGTGATACAGGTTGCCATCAATTAAAACTAAAGTGGTTGTTTCACCATTGTCACTCGATATATCACGGATAATTAATGCGTTGTGGTTGCCTTCATCACCGACTACACGAGCTGCGTCCACGTTTTCACCTTGCATGTAAGTTACATCCGCAATCCCATCTTGAGCTGCTGGTGGATTGCTACTTGAACCAGAAGAAGAACAGCCAGCTAGGAAAGAAGCGGCGATTAGGGTGCTTAGTAATTTTAGTTTCATTGATCTACTCTCAAAATAGTTAAGGAACTCGTGTTGCGTCTTGCAGTATTGATGGCGTTCCTAGCCGATGAGAGAAGTATATGGAGTGGACAAAAAAGCCTCTAATTGCTTGATGGAATAGAGGCTTTAACGTTCGGTTATTAATGAGAGAAAAGAAACAGCGTGATAACTCTAGGTTATTATTGAGTTTTACTCGAAGCACTGTTTAGAAGGTTCTCTAGAATCTTCTTCAGCCATAATGTGGTAGGGCTATTACGATTCTTGTGGTGATAGTAGGCACACATCATTGGCTGTACATCTGTGCTGTCGAACAACAAATTGATCGCTCTTAACGACGTTTTCTGCTCGATCTCTAGAAATTTTGAGGCGGGGAAGAGCATGTCTGAATTGCGCACAACGTCTATGACCGCTGAAGGTAGCTCTGAACGAAATCCAATGCGAGCTTTATGACCTTTGATTTTGAGTATCTTCTCTGCAAGGGATTGATGTGAGTTCCAATCGACGGCGATCACTGAGGCTAATTCGAAATTCACGCCATCTTTGACCTCTATGTAGTCATCTTGATATGGGTGATCTTCACGTACATAACCCTTGAATGTATCTTGAGCTATGTGTTGCTGAAGCAGCTCTTTTGGTGCGTGATTGATCTCGTAGTTAAGCCCAATGTGGACTTCATCATTGATGATGTCAGTCATAGTAGTGCCAGACCAGTTCAATAACTGGATCTGTACATGAGGGGCTTGTGCACGAATGGCTTTGAACAGTTTGCTAGAAAGAGAGCTGAGCAGATAGGGGGAGAGTGCAACCTTGATGATGCCTTGTAACTCAGCTGGGTTGAATTCATTACTGGTGTTTATCGCACACGACAGCTCGTCTAGAATCGGTGAAATGCTTTCAGCGAGCATATTGGCATGTTCCGTGGCTCGCAGGCCGTGATGTGTCTTTACAAATAGCTCATCACCAAAGTGGTCACGCAGACGTTGTAGGGCTTTACTTACCGCGGGTTGGGATACAAAAAGTCGCTCTGATGCTTTTCTCATATTGCGCTCTTGATGCAGTATGATGAAAGTTCGAAGAAGGTTGAGATCGAGATTTGCGAATAAGTCTTTTGCCATTTTGCCCCCTAACGTCACGTATACTCTTTAATCATATGACGACGATTCATGTAGGACAAATGGAAAATTCGTATGACGTTACGGTCAAATAAATAAAACCCGTGTGAAACGGGTTTTATTTAAGTTTGAAGAGGTTATCTTGCCTTTAACGGCTTATTTGGTGTTGATATTGTCTTAGGTTGTCGAATCGCAAGGATGACTTGAGGTAAGAGTGACATCACAATCATACCTGTCATCAGTGAGTACTGAGTGGCAGTGAAAGACTCACCCATCAACAGCATTCCCATCACGATCCCTGCTACAGGGTTAGCAATACCGCCAAAGGTAAAGTCGACCACTGACATACGTTGTAGCAACCAAACGTACATGCCGTAACCCAGTGCCGTATTCAAACCAATCACCCACAATAGACCCATAAAGTTACGCGAATCGAAGTGCGTTACTGCGTTTGCGTATGGTTGTGGGTCGATGAAAGCATGAGTCGCCGAAGCCACAGACAAAATTACACCACCAAGAATTAACTGCCAAGTCAGTACTTTCCACCAGTGCATGCGATCGCCGAGTGACTTAGTAATGCTGCTGCCAACAATGATACACATGATAGCGGCAAACATAGCACCTAGTCCTACAGGGCTGAGTGAGATTTGACTTGGATTAAACAGCATCCACGCCAGTGAAATCAGTCCGACACCCGACAAAGCTTGAATCAGGTTAGGGCGCTGCTTTTTCACAACCCAATGGAAGATCATTGCAAATACAGGTACTGAGATCATACCTACGCCGGAAATGGCAGAAGGCAAGGTGAGAGCCATAACAAAAATCAGACCGAAGAAGGTCGCAATATTGATTAAACCCAGTGTGAAAATGATTTGCCACTCACCTTTTTTCGGTAGAGTAGGTTTTACAGCAAGCAATAATAAACCTGCAGGCAAAGCACGCAGAGCACCGAGTAGTAAGGGTGGCCACTCCTGTAGCGTAAACTGCGTCACTGCATAAGTTGTACCCCAGAAGAAGGCGGGGATCATTGCTAATAATATATTCATCTAAAATATCTTTACGTTAAGATAACTCTTGGTGTGAAGAGTATACCCATAACTAGTGGTTGTAAAGTATCTTTATGTTAAACTAGTTTGAAGCAACTAAGACTAATAACGGAGCGTGATTGCAAATGGATGCTATTGACCGCGTAGTAGAGCAATGGGCAAAGGAAAAGCCCGACCTAGAAACAGAGCCGATGGCGATTATGGGCCGAGTAATGCGTATCGCTAAATACATGGAGACACAGGTTGCCGACCTTCATAAGCAGTATGATATGAAGCTAGGAGAGTTTGATGTATTAGCGACCTTGCGACGTTCGGGCAAGCCTTATCGACTCACCCCATCAGAACTGATTGGTTCTATGATGCTGACCTCTGGTGCAATGACTAACCGATTAGATAAGTTAGAAGCCAAGGGGCTGATCAGTCGCGAGCACAGTAAAGAAGACCGTCGCAGTGTCAGTGTTAAGTTGACCAAAAGCGGATTAACGCTCATTGACGAAATGATGACTGAGCATGTTGAAATGCAGAAGAAATTGGTGAAAACCCTGTCAGCGAGTCAGAAAAAGAATACCAATCAACTGCTCAAAACATGGTTAAGTGCATACGAATAAGCGCTTGTTGCACGTCAATATTGATAGCTGTCTAATGATTGCCACCAAGTTAAAATGAAAAACCGAAGCTCAGTGCTTCGGTTTTTTTATTAGTGTGTAGATACCTGTTTATGGGTAACACAACAAATAGGTATTCGATTAGGCTTGCAGCATCTCATCGCTGTAAAGGTCTGCACAACCAATGCCATTAATCGCACAGCTTTCGTCGATATCCGAGATATCACCACTGACACCAATGGCACCGAGTACGGTTCTATCCTTATCTCGAATGAGTAGCCCCCCAGGTACGGGCACCATATTTCCATGTGCGAGCACATTGACCGCGGAGATAAATGCTGGTCTGTTATCTGCATCTTGGGCGAGTTTTCTGGATGAGCAACCCAGTGCGAGTGCTCCCCAAGCTTTAGCAATCGCGATGTCTGGTCGCATCATGCTAGAGCCGTCCTGACGCTGCAGAGAGATGAGCTTGCCACCGCTGTCTAAAACCGCGACGGTCAGAGGCTCGGTATGAATCTTCCTGCCTGCTTTAAAGGTTCCATCTATGATGGTTAGCGCTTGTTGTAGAGTCAAACTTCCCATGTTATCTCCTGTTTTTCAGGGGCTTAAACCAACTTGTTCTCGCTTCGTTTAAGTATTAAAGCGGCGCAAGTTCAAGTTGGCCAAGCGTCAGGTCATGACGCTTGTAGCAGCCCATAGCTGGGTAAAGTTAGGAAGGCGGCGAACGCTTCTGCTGTAGACAGTTGATAGAAGAGATCGGCTGTCTCTTCGAATCGACCTGCTGCATAGCGCGGCTCTCCGACTTCTTGTTTAATGGTGTCTAATTCTTGGTATAGCCAAGAGTGGAAGAGTTCTTTGGTAAAGGTTTGGCCATCGTCTAGCGTGACGCCGTGGTGGATCCATTGCCAAATATTGGCTCTTGAAATCTCTGCTGTAGCGGCATCTTCCATCAGTCCATAAATTGGTACACAACCATGACCTTGAATCCATGCCTCGATGTAGTAGAGAGCGATGCGAATGTTCTTGCGCACGCCAGCTTCGTCGCGCGTTCCCTCACAAGGCTTTAACAGTAGTTCAGCATTGATCTCGTGTTGTGGACTTTGGAAATCGATCTGATTGACCTTACCGCCTAGGTGTTTGTCGAATTCTGACATCGCAAGATCAACCAGTGCTGGGTGTGCCACCCAAGTCCCATCGTGACCGTTTTTAGATTCTCGTTGTTTGTCTTCAATAACCTTGGCAGTTACGCGCTCCATTTCTGCAGGATCTTTCGCTGGGATGAATGCCGACATGCCGCCCATCGCTAGCGCGCCACGTGCGTGACAGGTACGTACCAGCAGCTGGCTATAAGCGTTAAGAAACTCTTGATCCATGCCGATGCCGTGGCGATCAGGCAGAATACGATCTTGATGGTTCTTTAATGTTTTGATGTAGCTGAAAATGTAGTCCCAACGGCCACAGTTCATTGCAACAATGTGGTCACGCATCGCATAAAGGATCTCATCCATCTGGAATACAGCAGGCAGTGTTTCAATCAATACCGTTGCTCGAATCGTGCCTTTTGGTACGTTGAAGTATTGCTCTGTAAAGCTGAAGATATCGTCCCACCATTGTGCTTCTTCCATGCTCTCAAGTTTTGGAATGTAGTAGTACACACCTAAGCCTTGTTCTGCTCGTGATTGATAGTTATGGAAAAAGTAGAGAGCGAAATCCATTAAGCAGCCCGCTATAGGTTGGTTATTAAACTGGATAGACTGCTCTGGAAGGTGAATACCACGTGGTCGCGCGATTAGCAGCGCAGGGTTATTCACCAGCTGGTAGTTCTTCTGTTTCTTTTCATCGTAGTAACTGATGGTGCCGAGGTTGGCATCTCTTAGATTGATTTGACCGTCGACCATGTTCTCCCAGGTTGGAGATGAGGCGTCTTCAAAGCAACACATGAAAACTTTGGCGCCGGAGTTTAGCGCATTGATGACCATTTTACGTTCAATAGGACCGGTGATCTCAACGCGGCGGTCTAATAGTTCTGGTGGTGGTGTCGCAACCTTCCACGTTTTGTCGTCACGAATTGCCGCAGTATCCTCTCGGAAGTTAGGCAACGCACCTTCATCGAATTGTGCTTGTTTTGTTTCGCGGTCAGTTAGCAGGTTCTGACGGCGTTCTCCAAACTTTTTCACCAGTGCTTCTAAGAAGATCAAAGCGTCTCTAGACAGGATCTTTTTGTACTCGGCATTGTCCATGTTGCCAAGTACCTGCATACACAAAGCGTCTTCTCTCTCTTTTACGTCATTCATCATTGTCTGTCTCCTTTGAACAATACGATGTCATTTTGTATACAAAATTCTATTTTTAAGCTTATTTATATGGCAAAAACTGTAAACAATCAAAGCCTATTTAACATTTATTTATCATTTGAAAAATCTAAAATTTATTTTTATATAAAGATATTTTATGTAAAGCAATGAATTGTAAGCTTTTAGGGGTTAGTGCTCACTTAAAACGCGCGTTTGATGTAATGAAAATGTTTCAGATCGGACTTGATAAATGCTGAGAATGGCTCATAGTACACAAAAGTTTGTTTAATTGTATACAATCTGAACTGGAGGTTCGAATGGCAATTATGAAAGCGATTGAAGCAGCGGTTGAAGTGCTTAAACGTGAAGGAGTCGATATCGCATTTGGTGTTCCTGGCGCAGCGATTAACCCAATGTATGCGGCGATGAAAAAGCTTGGTGGTATTGATCACGTTCTGGCTCGTCATGTAGAAGGCGCTTCGCATATGGCGGAGGGATACACGCGATCCAATCAGGATAATATTGGTGTCTGTATCGGTACTTCTGGCCCTGCGGGAACGGATATGATCACCGGTCTATATTCAGCATCGGCTGACTCTATTCCTATCCTATGTATTACAGGTCAGGCTCCACGAGCAAGGCTGCACAAAGAGGACTTTCAAGCGGTAGATATTGAATCCATCGCTCAGCCTGTTACTAAGTGGGCGACCACGGTACTCGAACCAGCGCAAGTGCCTCGTGCGTTTCAAAAAGCGTTTCATTTAATGCGTTCTGGCCGACCTGGCCCAGTTCTAATTGATCTGCCGCTAGATGTTCAGTTGGCAGAAATTGAGTTCGATATTGACTCTTACGAACCCCTAGAGCCATACAAGCCAACAGCAACCAAACAGCAGGTTGAAAAAGCCCTCGCTATGATGGCGCAAGCGGAGAAACCATTGATTGTCTCTGGTGGCGGCGTGATCAACGCAGGTGCTTCTGAATTGCTTCAACAGTTTGCAGAGATCACAGGCGTTCCTGTTATTCCAACGCTAATGGGGTGGGGTTCGATTCCAGACGACCATGAATTAATGGCCGGTATGGTAGGGCTACAGACCTCCCATCGCTATGGTAATGAAACCATGCTGAACTCGGATTTTGTTTTCGGTGTTGGTAACCGCTGGGCAAACCGTCATACCGGTTCTGTGGATGTGTACACCGAAGGTCGAAAATTCGTGCATGTTGATATTGAACCAACCCAAATTGGCCGCGTGTTCTGCCCGGACTTAGGCATTGTGTCTGATGCTAAATCGGCACTGGAGCTGATGGTTGAAGTCGCTCGAGAGTGGCGCGATGCAGGCAAGCTGCCAAATCGAAGTGATTGGGCGGGTGAGTGTCAGCAGCGCAAGGCTACCATGCTACGTAAAACCAATTTCGAAGAAGCACCGATGAAGCCGATGCGCGTTTATGAAGAGATGAACAAAGCCTTTGGTCGCGACACCTGTTACGTAAGCACGATAGGTCTATCGCAGATTGCTGCTGCTCAGTTCCTACATGTGTATAAGCCGCGTCACTGGATCAACTGTGGTCAGGCGGGCCCGCTGGGTTGGACAACACCTGCGGCACTAGGCGTTCGTGCAGCGGATCCAAATCGTGACATTGTTGCTATCTCTGGTGATTACGACTTCCAATTCATGATTGAAGAGTTGGCGGTAGGTGCACAGTTTAATCTTCCTTATATCCATGTGTTGGTGAATAACTCTTACCTAGGTTTGATTCGTCAAGCTCAGCGTCAGTTTGATATCGATTACTGCGTACAGCTGGCATTCGATAACCAGAATGCGCCAGAGCTTGAAGGCTACGGCGTAGACCATGTTGCTGTTGTCGAAGGCTTGGGTTGTAAGGCGATTCGAGTTCGTGAACCAGAGCAAATTGCAGCTGCTTTTGAGCAAGCTAAAGCGCTTATGAACAAGCATAAGGTACCGGTGGTTGTGGAGTTGATCCTTGAGCGAGTGACCAACATTTCGATGGGTGTAGAGATCAATGCCATTAACGAGTTTGAGCCACTAGCGGAGACTCGCGAAGACGCACCAACAGCGCTTGCACACAAATAATATGTCTCCGTTAAGCCCATAACAGCTTAACGGAGCATCAATGGGTACAAACTCGTGCCCTAAGAAACCAGATAAGAAGGACAGAGTCATGGCGAAATTTGCGGCTAATTTGTCAATGTTATTCACCGAAGTTGATTTTATGGATCGTTTTGAAGCAGCGGCCGACGCAGGCTTTCAAGGGGTCGAATATCTATTCCCTTATGCCTTTGATGCGCAAGCGATCAAGCAGAAGTTGGTTGAGAACAATCTAGAACAGGTGTTGTTTAACCTACCTGCGGGCGATTGGGATGCCGGTGATCGCGGGATAGCGGTCGACCCAGCAAGAGTGGAAGAGTTCCAAGCAGGCGTGCCTAAAGCCATTGCCTATGCTAAGGCGTTAGGTTGTAAACAGGTGAACTGCTTAGCGGGTATTGTGCCTCAAGGTGTTACACCACAAGACGCGCATTCTGCGTTTGTGATTAACCTTCACTACGCGGCAAACGCATTAGCAGCTGAGGGGATCAGCTTAGTGATTGAGGCGATCAACACGCGCGATATTCCGGGCTTCTTCCTCAATACCACTGAACAAGCGAAAGCCATTATTAAAGAAGTCGGGAGCGATAACCTTTCGATTCAATATGACATTTACCACATGCAGATTATGGAAGGCGATCTTACGCCAACCATGCAACAGAACATCGGCCAAATAGCGCACGTTCAGTTGGCTGACAACCCAGGACGCCATGAACCAGGAACTGGGGAGATCAACTACCCATTTGTTCTCAACTACCTTGATGAGCTTGGCTACCAAGGCTGGGTTGGCTGCGAATACAAACCGAAAACGACAACAACAGAAGGCCTTGGTTGGCTGCACCAGTACCGTTAATTGCGTCTGGTTATCTTAAAACGTTAAGGAGAACAACATGTCTAAAATTGCATTTATTGGTACAGGTATCATGGGAAAACCAATGGCAAGCAACCTTCAAAAAGCTGGCCATGAAATCCTTCTCTCAGACCATTTCAATCCGGCGCCTGCTGATCTTGTCGCTGCTGGTGCTACGGTTTACCACTCGCCAGCGGAAGTAGCAGAACAGGCCGATGTGATCATTCTAATGGTGCCAAATACACCTCAAGTTGAAGATGTTCTGTTTGGTGACAACGGCGTAGAGCAAGGCCTTATCGCGGGTGGTGCAGCCGGAAAGCTGGTGATTGATATGAGCTCGATCTCGCCTATCGCGACTAAAGCGATTGCTGCCCGAATTAATGAAGGTGGTGCAGCTTATCTTGATGCTCCGGTATCAGGGGGTGAAGTGGGTGCTATCAATGCGACACTGACCATTATGGTAGGCGGTGAACAGGCGGCTTTTGATAAGGCGCGACCTCTATTTGAAGTGATGGGCAAAAACATTACGCTAGTGGGCGATAACGGTGCAGGCCAAACCTGTAAAGTTGCCAACCAAATCATCGTGGCGCTGAATATTGAAGCTGTCTCCGAGGCGCTAGTATTTGCTTCTAAAGCGGGGGCTGATCCTGCCCGAGTTCGTCAGGCTCTATTGGGAGGCTTCGCAAACTCTAAGATTTTAGAAGTACATGGCGAGCGTATGGTAGAGGGCACATTCGACCCGGGCTTTAGAATCTCGCTGCATCAAAAAGACCTAAACCTTGCACTGACTGGTGCCGAAGAACTTGGCGTTGCGCTACCGAACACGGCCACTGCTCAGCAGCTATTTGATGAGTGTGCCGAGATGGGTGGTGAAGGTTGGGACCACTCAGCTCTTATCCAAGCCATTGAAAAACGTTCGGATCACTCAATCCGATAGTACCCAATCTTGGGTAAATCCATTCGTTACTCTGGTATTGAATGCATGGTTCACGAAATCAGAGTAACGAACTTAGGCTGCCACTTCTCCAGGGTGGGCGGCCAACCCCACAGGCTCGAGCAGTTTGTTTATAAATCGCGTAGTTTCGTCTCCTTTTATGCGCGTCCCTAATATAAGGTGAAGGTTGAAGTTGTTCCTTTCCAACTTATTTCTTAGCAGGCACCTGTGTCCTTGTATTAGGGTTCTTTTTTCTTCCGTCGACTAAGGAGTGGCTGATGGACATCGATGCTAAACAGTTTTTACATACCCTCTTTTCAAGTGCCGTTAATGAAGCGCTGCCGCGAAACCACATAGAACCATTTCTTTCAGAGTCGATTTTTTATCGCTCCTCTAATCAGGCTGGACGTACTGTGGTGATTGGCGCCGGAAAAGCAGCGGCGTCGATGGCTGCAGAGCTAGAAGCCGTGTGGCGTGACAAGAAAAAACAAGACTTAGCACTAAGAGAGCTCGAAGGTTTAGTGGTGACTCGTTACGAACATACCGCGCCTTGTGAGCATATTGAAGTGATTGAAGCGGCGCACCCAGTACCTGATCAAATGGGATTAGAAGTGAGCCAGCGAATGTTGAAACTGGTGAATAACTTAAGTGCAGATGACACCGTGATCTGTTTGTTGTCGGGCGGTGGTTCTGCGTTACTGAGTTTGCCTGGTGGAGATATTAGCCTTGCCGAGAAGCAGCAGATTAATAAAGCGCTGCTGAAGTCTGGCGCAGCAATTGATGAGATGAACTGTGTTCGTAAACACCTATCGCTAATCAAAGGCGGGCGTCTTGCTAAAGCAGCGTACCCTGCCAAAGTGGTTTCATTGGCTATCTCAGATGTACCCGGTGATGACATCAGTGTGATTGCATCGGGCCCAACCGTTCCAGATACCACGACTCGTTTTGATGCGCTCGCTATCTTAGAGCGTTATCGAATTGATCTGCCAGCGTCAGTATTCGAATGGCTTAATAGCCCCGAATCAGAGACCATCAAACCCGATGATTCGTGTTGGAAGACCGCTGAACATCATATTATTGCAACTCCGGTGTCTGCGTTAGAGTCTGCCGCTGCAGAAGCGGAAGGACTTGGCATTCCCGCGTATATTTTGAGTGATTGTATTGAGGGTGAAGCAAGGGAGGTGGCCAAGGTTCACGCCGCGCTCGCGAAACAAGTGGCTAGTCGACAGCACCCTTTTGAGACGCCTTGCGTATTGCTCTCAGGAGGTGAAACGACCGTAACGGTAAAAGGGAATGGTCGAGGCGGGCGCAACTGTGAGTTTTTGTTGAGCCTGTTTAATGAGCTCAAAGGGCATGACAACATCTACGCATTGGCGGCAGATACCGACGGTATTGATGGGGTTGAAGATAACGCGGGGGCTTGGATCACACCAAACACGTGGCATCAGAGTGAGGCATTGTCTTTAAAAGCGGAATCCTATTTAGATGCTAACAACAGCTATGCCTTCTTTGATAAGGTCGATGTGTTGCTTACGACGGGGCCAACATTGACCAACGTGAATGACTTTCGAGCGATTTTGATACTTTAAAGTTAACCTCCCTCTCATTTATTAAAATATATGAACCAATCGATTGGCCGTCTCATGCACAATAAAGGGGCGGCCAAAGTTATTTGTATCGCGAAGGACACTAAAGCTAAATCAATCGGTTGTAGGGATATGATATGTCTAAGATCAGGCAGAAGAACCAAGACTTAATCATTCAAGTGGCGTGTGAGCAATTCGCGACGCACGGCTATGCAGCGACAAAGATGGTTGATATCGCCAAAGCTGCTGACATTCCTAAGCCTAACGTGTTCTATTACTTCAGTTCAAAAGATAAGCTCTATAACGCAGTGTTAGAGTCAGTGACGCAACCGTTGTTAGAAGCCTCGCGCCCAATTGAAGAGCTCGATGATCCTGTCGAAGCACTGTCTCAATACATTCAAACTAAGTTAATTATCTCTCGTGATCACCCACACGCTTCTAAGGTTTTTGCCAATGAAGTGATGTCGGGCGCTAAGGTTTTGCCGAAAGAGATTGGTGATGAGCTTTATAAGCAATCTCAGATGATCATCGATAAGTTCGCTACTTGGTCTGCACAAGGGCTAATGGATGACGTTCCTGCACATCACCTAATGTTCACCATCTGGGCGGCCACGCAAACCTATGCTGATTTTGGTTGGCAGATTTGCAGTGTGATGAAAAAAGATCAACTTGATGACCAAGATTATGAAGACGCCGCTAAGTTCATCACACAGCTGGTGATAAAAGGATGTGGTGTTAAGAGCTAAGCTGTTTCAGTTTCATACAAGGCCTGCAATTGCAGGTCTTTTTCATATTGGCCTCAAGATATTCAATTGCAGTGATTGCGCCTCGTATTTCCATAATTGTGATTTGCTGTGCAATAACCGATTTCATTATCCGCTCGACTCGATTTAGTATGTCGTTTTATTTAATGGCAAGGTCATATCCGCCATCAAAATCGAAAGTAGCGAAATCTCGCAGGCAAGCTACTTTGTTTTATCAAGGGGCTATCGCTCTCTATAAATGGACGCACAACTTAAAGGTACACTGATGACTCTCAAAAGCTTGGCATACACGATTAGCGCCGTTCTGTTAACTGGCTGTGGCTCGACTGTAGCGACCAACGATTACAACGCAGACTTATTGATTACTAATGGCCAAGTGTTGACGATTAACGCGAACAAGGACGTGATTGATGATGGGGTTGTCGTGGTGAAAGACGACCAGATCATCGCGGTTGGTAGTGAGGAGCTGTTGACTCAATATCGCGCGGAGAAAGTGATCGATGCTCAAGACGGTATCGTCATGCCTGGTATGATCAACGCTCACAACCACCTTCCTATGATTGCATTTCGTGGATTGGGAGAAGAGGGGATCTCGAATCGTCTTTTTGCCTACTTCTTTCCGCTTGAAGCAGAAAAACTGAGTCGAGAGCTTATCTATAATGCGACCAAACTAGGCAGTATTGAATTGGCACAAAGTGGTGTCACAACGTATGCCGATATGTATTACCACATGGATGAGATGGCCAAGGCAACCAAAGAGGTTGGTCTGCGTGCCGTGCTTGGTGAAACTGTTATTAAGTTCCCGGTTGTTGATGCGAAAGAACCTTATGGTGGTATTGATTACGCAAAAGGGTTCATCGAAGCGTACCAGAATGATGACTTGATTACGCCAGCTTATGCGCCACACGCCGTCTATACCGTGAGCAAAGATAAGCTACAAGAAATCAATAAACTGTCTGCTCAATACGATGTGCCTGTGTTGATTCACGTTGCGGAATTTCCTAATGAAGAAAAACGCATTAAAGATGAAACCACAGCAAGTTCACCAGTGGAGTACATGGATGAAATCGGCGTACTCGATGAGCGTGTCGTGATTGCTCACGGTATTCACTTGTCTGAGAACGATCAGAGGCTTTTAAAACAGGCTGACGCCGGGATCTCTTACAATCCAATGGCAAACGCTAAAGGGGCGACCGGCATCGCTCCTGCATGGGATATGTACCGCGCAGACATGCGAGTAGGTTTGGGTACCGATGGCCCAATGAGCTCTAACCAAGTGGATATCATGCGCACCCTTAGCTACGCAGCAAACATGCAGCGCTTAAAGTACTCAGACCGTACCATTATGATTCCTGAACAAGTGATCGAGATGGCGACTCTAGGCGGTGCCAAGGCTCTGCATATGGAAGACCAAATCGGTTCATTGGAAGTCGGTAAAAAAGCGGACATCGTGATTGTAGAGACTCAGTCAGCGAACATGATGCCAAGCTATGACCCGTACGCCACCTTGGTTTATCAAGCGAACCCAAGCAACATCGATACGACGATCATTAACGGTCAAATCGTGATGGAAAATCGCGTGATGCAGACGGTACAACTGGATGACATCCGCCAAAGCGTGGATGAATTCGAAGCAGACATTGCTGAGTTTGCAAAGGAGTTGGCGAAGAAGGCCATTAAATCAAAGAGTTTGATGGATTAGGTCTTAGCCTGAACCTAAGATTGAACAAATAAGGCCGACAATTCGTCGGCCTTTTTAGTGTGCTCTCCTGTGAGAACCTAAGTTTTTCTGGTCAAAAACAGGCTGTCTTTAATGAGAACAACTGTTGCCATTGGGGATACCACTACCAAGGAACTCGACACGAATCTGTTCGACATCTTTAAGGTAATGGTTGTTGGCTTGGTCGGTTTTATCAAAGTTGTTGAGCGTGACATTCCAAGAAGAGAATGGCGTTGGTTGGAAATACGCGTACTCAAACTTATTCGCCACAGAGCCATCAGTGATGATGCTTACGTCATTGGTGGTTGGATCATCAAGGCGGTAGTAGAATGCGCGCGACACAGGGTTAGAGCTGAACTGGTAGTCCTGATTCTCATATCGGTCAGCATAGGCACCAGAACTGGAAACTCGCAAGTTAAGTTGCTTGCCGTAAGGTAAGTTTTCACCTTCAAGGAACACTCGAACGGTAGAGAGCCTAACGCGGTCAAATGAACAGAGTTGAACTTGCTCTAGTGGAATCGTGAAGTTCAATTCCCCTGTATTGGCAAAGCTTTCCAACTGCTCTGGGCTAGAGATGGTGTAATTATCAATAGTGAAGTCTTGTGGCGCAGGCTGGAATGAAGATAGAGCATTCACATACTCACTTTCGATAGAGGCCAAGTCAAATTGATAGTCTAGGTAGCTCTTGTTCAGAGAAGGGGTGATCTCGCTTGGTTTCAATGCCCAGTATTCGTATGCTTGAACGTAGTTCGATAGAGCAACGTACATCGGACGCTTGAAGTGCATTAAAACTCTAGAAAGTTCACGTTCAACGGATTCAAAGCCAGCACTGTCTAGCTGATAACCATCAATGGCTGCGTTCAGTCGTTGCTGTTGATTGACAGTGACATTATTGGTTAATAGCAGGTCAACCAGTTTTACTTGCTCATGGGCAAAGTTAAGCTGAGTGATGTTGATGGCTTTGCCGAGTAGGACTTGTTTCTCAAGCTCTAACAGATACTGCCTTGCGCCTTTAATACCTAAGCTATCAGCATATCTGAGATTGCTGCGAATCTCTGTGATCATCAGATCCCATGCAAGATTACTCTCATTGAGTGTTGGGATATTAAAGTTAAAGCTGTCCATCGCTTCCGATACTTTTTGGAATTTGATGGCAGACTTAACATCGTTAGTCAGCTGTGAAATACCAGAAATCGTTTTGGTCACACTATCAATAATACCAGTGACAGATTTAATGTTGGTAACGAGGTTCTTTGCCTTTTCCAGTGCTTCAGGTGTTTTTGCTAGCTGCTCGGTTAAGTCATTCACTCCAGAAAGATTGCCTGTGAACACACCACTGACCGCACTTCCGATTTCCGCTATCGCCTTGAATATCGCTAAAGCGGCATTGAGTTGTTGTTGCGTTTTCCAATTCTCTACCCCCACTAGGTAGGTGGTTCTGGCATCAAGGGTAACAAGCTCTTGTGCTTTGTATTGAGCGTCGATTTCGGTCAGGCTATCACCGATTTTATCTATGTTGGACTGAGTTTGCGTGATGATCGAGCTTTGAGCTCTAAGAACGTCCTCAATGTTAGCGAGCGCTAACTTAGCTGCTTCAATCTTGTCCTCAATAACGGTATTTCTGTCTTGAATAATATCCCATTGTGTTTGATAGGCGATCATGGCGTTCAGATACGCCTCATACTTGTCTTGGTATAAAACTTTGTCGAGATATGGGACGTAATTGCTCTCTTTGGTGCTGAAGCTAATGAACTGTTTGAAAGCGACGGTTTGCAGGTACAGATCTGAAAGAATCGGGTCATCCTCAACAACGGAACCAGCGTGGCGCAAGCTTTGCTCAATCCAGTTGATGAGATCGAGACTAAGCTCGGGGTTCGTATCGAATAGCGTGGCGGCCATATCAAAAGAGCGATTAACAATGTCGGCAAACGGATCGGATGCCAGTTTCATTTGCCCAGTAATGTTGGAGTCGATAGTGGTTCTTCGATAATGCGAACCAGCCAATACCACAGACGTACCATTGCCTTCTTCACCTGAAACGGCGTCTCGGGTGATACTGCCATCACTTTGGAAGGCCAATACATTAATTGGTGTTTCGATCTCTCCCGCGATAACAGACACGGATGCTGCAGAGCCTTGTTGCCCAAGCACAAATGTCGGGGTGCCTCGACCAACAATCTTGCGTGCAAAAATGAGGATGTTTTGATTATTGACGACTAAGTTGAAGTTCTCAGGTACCTCTATGGTATCTGCAAAAACGACGATTTTTGAAGGTTTGGTAACGTAAAGGTTCTGCTGTGCAATCCAATCACTAAGGTTGATATGTAAGTCTGATGTAGATCGAGTTAATACGCCCACCTCTGAATAGGCAGATTGAATCCATGTTGGGTATTCAGTGGAGTTTGGTAAATTATTCAACTCTAGCCAATCACTAGCAAAAGCCTGTTGAGAAAATGAAAGAGCAATAACAATAGGTAGAAGTCTCATATTAAAATCCTGTCGAAATGAGTATTACCAAATTTTGGGTAGCAGAAGCCGCACCTTATTGTTATAAGGCGTGGCTCTATTATTTGGCTTAATTTATTAGGGTTATTATTTTATCGAGCTGGAAGTAGACTATTCCATTTTCTGAATATAGGCGTTATTTGCAAATGCCTTGGCTTTTTCACTGATATTATTCCAGTTCATTTCGGCTACCGATGTATTGGCTAGAGCGCCTATTGCGCCAAGCATTGCATCATCTTTCATGATGTCAGCATTATTCTGAGCTTCATCTAATGCAGCAAGCAACGAGGTGAAATCTGAATTCATTTTCTGCCAGTTGAGCTTCAATTCATTAATATGTGGAATTGCGTTTTCAATCTGCTGAGAAATTATATCGATGCTTTCTGATGAACGATGGTAAGAGTTGTATATTTTCTGAGTGTAAGTTAATTGATCTTGAAGATCATCCACCTCTTTTTGTAGCTCATTACGAAGCTTACGTGCCTTCTCTGCTTTGTCGCCATATACACCCATAATAGGCACTGCCACCATCGGGAACCAAGCATAAGTGACTGCAGTTGAAGCGACAGTAACGTAGTGAGTGTAGTCTTTATTCAGCTGAGCAATACGAGCATTTATGTCGTTCACTCTCTGTTGTAACGCACTGCCATCATCACTCAGATAACCGTTATGTGTGCCTTCCAACACATCCAATTGCAGCTTTTGAGTGTCTAATGTGGCAGAAAACTCCAGTAAATTATCGCCTACATCAGACACCTCTTGCTGGTATCTCATAGAGAAATTTTGCAGGCTTTTTAGGTAAGCAATCGCCATTTTTCTATTGCGCTCAACAGCTTCAATGTCTTCTGGTAGTGGTGAGAAGGCTTTGTCTAACATTTCATTGAGCGCATTACTTAACGGTTTAAGCATGTAGTCTTTGATTTGTGCGTAATTGGACAAGCTTAATGAGAGGTTAACAATGCTTGGATAGAGGTCTTTTTTCCAATAGAAGGCGGTATCGTGAATATTAGAGTACTGTTCAACGAGTGCTTGGAAGTTGGAGAAAGGGATATCATTGGGGATGCCGAGCGTAGATTTCATACTCGCTTCAGTTACAGGTAGCGCCAATGCACCCTCTACATAGGCTTGGATTTGGTACCACTCTTGTTGTTTGAGAATAAAGTTGTCGGTATCTAAATCGATAAAGACACCATTCTCACCAATGATCGTTTCGTAGGTCACTTGAGGTATATTTTGTTCAACCGACGCTTGGTTTATTTGAATTGAGGCTGCTTGAGAAGTGAGTGCAAAAGAGGAAAGTAGCCCAATGGAAATCGAAGATAATACAAGTGTCTTAGTGATTTTTTTCATTTTTTAACCCTGCTTGATCTGTTATTAGATTTGTTCAAAGACAATAATACCCCTACCACTTTTCTGGTATTTTTAAATATTTATAAGGTGTTATTGAATAGTTTTTATTTGTTATTACTTGTAGTAATTATGTGGTTTTTAAATTTCCCTCCTCTAATGTGAATTTTGTTTTTATAAGATTCGCTCAATCTATAGCAGATTTATAATGAAAAGTTCTATTCAGATCACATATTTGAATTCACATTGATCGTTTGTTGATCTATGGGTTTAAGTGATATTTAAGTCATTTATTCTGTTTTTCTTCTCAGGCTAGGCATATAAAGGCCTCAATAGAATTTTATTCTATGCATTGTCGCTTTAAGTGATAAATCTATAATTATCGATTGTTTTGTGGTTATTACCAAATCTGTTGATTCATTTCATGAATATATAATTAGAACGATCGTTTTAAATTTGATCTGTGCCAAATAATGCGCGTGCTTTATATTAATTAAAAGGTAAATTAGTATTCATTAAATTAGTTTGTTTTTTATTAGTTTATTATTATGTTTTCGTTTTCAAAGTAGGAAATATTCAAAAAAGATATAAATGAAGATATGGTTGAGGGAAGCTTTCATCAGGAAAGGGTGAGCAATCAAAGCAGAAGATAAAGATGTTTGCGTGAAATGTGTATCGCTTTGTCTATCACGGTCATCTACTCAGACTGTGATAGACAAAGATGAACGCTAGTGGTTTTTCATTGCCATACCAAGTTTCATTGCGGCAGCATGGTGGCGGTGCATTAGATGTTCCATATCCACACCGATGACCGTACCATCATTCACTCTCCATTGTCCGGCTACCATGACTTTATCTGCTTGCTGGGCACCACACAAAAGCAGTGCGGCGAGCGGATCATGACTGCCAGAGAAACGAATATCATCAAGCTTGAACATAGCGATATCGGCTTGTTTACCAACCTCAATAGTGCCGATGTCAGAGCGTCCCATCGCACGTGCGGAACCGGATGTTGCCCAGCGCAGTGCATCAAAATGCGAGACATTGGCAGAGCCGTACTGCAGCCTTTGCAGATACATTGCCATGCGTACTTCGGCAATCATGTTGGAGCCATCATTGGACGCTGAACCATCAACGCCGAGACCCACTTTTACGCCTGCAGCTTCAAGGTCGTTGTTTTTGCAGATGCCAGAAGCGAGCATCATATTCGACGTAGGGCAATGGCTAATACCGACGCCAGCCGTCCCTAAGCGTTTTATCTCTTCAGGGTTGAAGTGGATACCATGAGCTAGCCATGTTCGATCATTGAGCCAGCCAACGTCTTCGAGATAATCAACAGGACGTAGACCAAACTTCTCAATACAAAAATCCTCTTCATCGAGGGTTTCGCAGAGGTGAGTGTGCATCATTACGTTTTCACGCTCACTGATCTTAGCAGTCTCTTTCATCAAGTCAGTGGTGACCGAAAATGGTGAGCAAGGGGCGAGAGCGATTTGAACCATCGCGCCTTCATCTCGCTGGTGGTAGTCACGAATCAGGCGCTCGCTATCGTCGATGATGGCTTGTTCGGTCTGAATGGTGTGTCTTGGCGGAAGTCCACCTTCATCTTCTCCTAGACTCATCGAACCTCGGGTAAAGATAGCCCTAACACCGAGCTTCTCGGCGGCTTCGACTTGCAGATCAATTGCATGTTCAAGCCCATTGGGGAGTAGATAATGGTGATCGGATGCGGTGGTGCAGCCCGACATCATGAGCTCAACGAGCGCGAGTTCCGTTGCTAGGCTCATCATCTCAGCATCAAGGTTTGCCCAAACTGGGTAGAGGCTTTGCAGCCAATGGAACAGCTCTTTATTCAGCGCGCCTGGATAGGCACGAGTAAGGGTTTGATAGAAGTGATGGTGGGCATTAATAAGCCCCGGGGTGACAACATGACGTGAGGCATCAACGCTATAATCGACAGGTAAGGTAGGCTCTTTGTGTTTACCTACCAGTTCAATGATTTTATTGCCTTGAATGACAATCCCGCCTTCGGCATCAGCTTGTGAGCCAGTGTAGATTGCGAGTGGATTCTTAATCCAGATGGTTTCCATTCATAATAGTCCTTAGCCATCTCAGCCTTTTCAGGGAAGAGGGTCTTTGGTTTTGTATTGTTAGTGATAAGGGTGATAAAGCAGTGTATTGATTCAACACACTGCAGTATTCTGTTTAAGTAATGTGAGTGCACACTTACTCATTATCTATTTGAGTCGTTAAGCCTTAAGTCGCTAGCCAGATTAAGCGCTTTAGTTTGCTTTTACTTCCGTTGTCTCGGTTTGTTCTTTTTGCTGCAGTTCAGCGTGTTCTTCTCGTTCTACCTGCTCGTGCATTTCTGCTTGTTCTTGGATTTCTAATTGAACTTGAGCTTGGCTCTCTGCTAGCGCTTCTTGCTCTTCTGCTTTTGATGACTTCGGCAAAATTAGATTAAGCAGTACGGTCATGATGGTGCCGGTAGTAATGCCTGAGTGTAGGAAGTTGGCTAAATCATGAGGTAAGTGTTGTAGCAGCCTTGGTTCGAACGTGACCGCTAGCCCAGAAGCAAGACCAACACAAATCACAAGGGCGTTTCGTTTGGTGTCCGCCGCCTTTATCAGCATGCGAATACCTGCGTAAGCAATCATTCCGAACATCACAAAGCCGACACCACCTAATACTGGCTTAGGGATAGTAACGGCAATAGCGGCGAGTTTTGGGAATAGACCACCGAGGATAAGTAAGCCGCCCGTTGCCGCAACCACATAGCGACTCGCAACTCCAGTGATACCGACAATGCCGACATTTTGGCTGAATGATGCCAACGGCATTGCGGTTAAAACAGAGGAAAGTGTGCTACCGAGGCCATCGCCTAATAGGCCGCGTTTTAGATCTTTACCGCTGACTTGGGTTTGGCAGTTATTGCCAAGTGCCATGAAATCGCCCGTCGCTTCAGCAATCACGACGATGTACACCAAGCTCATGCTAATAATGGCACTCATTGAGAATGTGAAGCCATACTTGAATGGCTCGGGGCCGCCAATCCAAGCTGCAGAGCTAATTTGGTCGAGGTTTACCATGCCAAGTGATAGCGCCACTATGTAGCCGCCAGCAAGCCCGATCACGATGGCCGATGCAGCGACAGCGCCTCTACAGTAGACAGAGACACAAACCACAATCCCTAAAGAGACCAGCGCGAGAAAGAGTTTCGGGAGTGTGGCGAATTGTTCACTATTGGCTGGAGAGTCTCCGACCCAGTTCATGGCAACCGGTAAAATGGTTAAGCCGATCAAGGTCACTACGACACCACTTACTACGGTAGGAAACAGTTTCCTCACCTTATCCATGTAAAAACTGGCCGCAATCACTACGAATGATCCGATCAATGCTGAGCCCATAATTGCGCTCACGCCACCTTCATTACCAATCGAGATTGCTACGCCGAGGAAGGCGAAGCTAGAGCCCATCACCACCGGTAAGCGGATACCAATTGGGCCGAAACCGAGACACTGCGCGACGGTGACAATTCCCGATGCCAATAAGGCTGCATTAATAAGTGAGACGATTTCAGTGTTGGGCAAACCAATGGATGCGCCAACAATCAATGGTACTGCAACGATCCCACCAATAGAGGCAAGCATATGTTGTAGTGCAAGTAGGAGGGTAAGCCCATGAGGCGGTCTTTCATTTAGGGTATACAGAAGTTTCATTTGATATTCCTCTGTTTGTGTTTATGTGCACAAGCGAATGACAGTCAAACAATGACTTCTACAAACTGCGTAGGGTCATAAAAAAGGTGCACGACAAGCGCATAGACACGCTATTGGCGCCGTACAATTAGCTTTCTTAAAAAGTGATATGAGCGCCTGGCTTGATTGATGGATAAACCAAGCGCTCATGGTGTGTGACTCAATGGCGGTTAACTAATAAACAGTCACTTAGCCAATGAACACCAATTTAGCGATGAAGATAGCCGCTAAGAAATACATAGAGATAGAGACATCTTTCGTCTTACCTGTTGCCAGCTTTAATACCGTGTAAGTGATAAAGCCAAGCGCAATACCATTCGCGATTGAGAAAGTGAGCGGCATCATCAAAGCGGTGATGGCTGCTGGTGCACCGTTGGTGAAGTCTTTCCAGTCAACGTGCTGCATGCTGCTCATCATCACAAACGCTACGTAGATTAGCGCACCTGAAGTCGCATACGCTGGAATCATACCAGCAAGTGGTGATAGGAAAATTGCGGCTAGGAATAGCGCGCCAACCACAATTGCAGAAAGGCCTGTACGAGCACCTGCCGCAACACCGGCTGCACTCTCAACGTAACTGGTTACAGGAGGACAACCCACACAAGCTCCGGCAACACTCGAAATACTGTCGGCCTTTAATGCCTTGCTCAAACCTTCAATCTTGCCCGTTTCTGGGTTAGTTAGATGCGCACGCTCCGCAACACCCATTAATGTACCCGCGGTGTCGAACATGTTGACAAAAAGGAAGGCTAAGATAACGCTGATCATAGACACGTTCAGTGCGCCAGCGATGTCCATTGCCATAAAGGTTGGCGCTAAACTTGGTGGCGCTGCGAAGAAGCCGTTGTATTGCACTAGACCTAACATCATGCCGATAAGCGTGACGCTCAAAATACCAATCAGTACGGCACCAAACACTTTGCGCTCACTCAGTACTGCGATAATTAGAAAGGCGATAGCAGCAAGCAATGCTTCTGGCTTGGTAAAGTCACCTAATGAGACCAAAGTTGCTGGGTTTTCGACGACAATACCTGCAGTTTTGAGACCAATAAGCCCTAAGAATAGCCCGACACCTGCGGTCATGGAGTAGCGTAAACTCTCTGGAATGCTCTCTATGATCCATTGACGAACCTTGTAGAAGCTCATCCCGACAAATAGCACACCAGAGATAAACACGGCTCCAAGCGCCACTTCCCAGCTATAACCCATTTCACTCACCACAGTGAATGAGAAGAAGGCGTTGAGGCCCATACCCGGCGCAAGGCCAACCGGCCAGTTAGCAAATAACCCCATTAACAGACAGCCAATCGCTGCACCAATACAGGTTGCGACGAACACCGCGCCAGAATCCATGCCGGATGCCGCCATGATCTGTGGATTAACGAAGATGATGTAAGCCATGGTTGCGAAAGTGGTCACGCCACCAACCAATTCATTTTTTACACTGCTTCCGTGGGCCTTAATTTTAAAAAACTTCTCTAAAATTCCGTTATTCGCATCTTGGTTGAGTATTTCAGTTTTACTCTCACTCATGTCAGCAAGTCCTTTTATGTTGTGATCCATGTATTGAATACAGCGAGATTTCAATATTAAGGTTTCATGTGTTTAAGGTGATTTCTCTTTCTTGGGCACGAACAAGCCTGACCAAGCTCGCTGACGATATCGGTTAGCGAAGGCCTAGCAAAAAAATAAGTGCGGCTAAATTTCCTTTATATGTCTTTTATTGGGGTTAACTTCCGCGATATGTCGAGAAGCTGTAAGGGGACACTAAGAGGGGGACATGGTAATGCGCATCTGGGTCGTCAAGACCGAAACGAATCACGACATCATCTAAGAAAGGCACGCCATCAAGTTCGATGCCTTTGCTCTTATAGTAATCTGCCACATAGAACACCAACTGATACTTGCCTGGAACAAAGTCGTTACCAGCAAGAATGGGTGCATCGGTTCTGCCATCTGAGTTGGTCACAACCGTCGCCAGTTTTTCCGTTGAGCCTTCGTTTACCTTGTATAGCTCTACCTTGATCTCTGCTCCAGGTAGGCCGTGGGTGGTATCTAAAACATGTGTTGTTAATCTTCCCATAATCCTTCACGGCGCGTTGTCGCGTCCTGTCCTTATGCTGTGTTTCATCTGCGATTTTTTGCCTGACAAAATGAATGTCTGCTCACTTTGTCAGCACTAACTATGAACGAACTGTATACAATTAGTAAAGCCAATTGTAGAAAAAATGTTAACTTTAAGTCGGTTTTTTTATGCACCAAGTCTGTGCGATACCAATAAAATCTTGCACCATTGTTTATTAAGTTATTGTTTTTTAATGATCGTGGTTGCAATATTTAACTTTAATAACGAAATCTTTACATTAAGATAAATAATTGTATACAATGAATGTATGGGGTGAGGTTGCTCGCTGTTTTCAACTCATAGAGAAAACCTGTGAATGAGCGACTAAACCAAACACTAATGTTAGGAGTACTTGGATGAATAAGGATTATTCAAGAGATTTGATCGGGTATGGAGCGACCCCTCCAAATCCTCAATGGCCGGGTAATGCGCGTGTCGCGGTCTCCTTTGTATTGAACTACGAAGAAGGCGGTGAGCGTTGTCTATTGCATGGTGATGATGAGTCAGAAGCATTTCTTTCAGAGATCCCATCAGCACAACCGATCAAAGGTGAACGTCACATCAGCATGGAATCGATCTACGAGTACGGTAGTCGAGCTGGGGTTTGGCGTGTACTTCGCCTGTTTGATGAATATGAAATCCCATTAACCGTCTTTGCAGTTGCGATGGCGATCGAGCGCCACCCTGATGTCGCTAAAGCCATGATCGAAGCAGGTCATGAGATCTGTAGCCATGGTTACCGCTGGATTGACTATCAATATATCGATGAGTCTGAAGAGCGCGACCATATGGTGAAAGCGATTGAGATCATCCAACAAGTCACGGGTCAACGCCCGCTCGGCTGGTACACAGGCCGAACAGGTCCAAATACGCGTCGACTTGTCGCAGAAGAGGGTGGCTTTTTGTACGACTCTGATGCCTACGACGACGATCTACCATACTGGCATACCGAGACTGGCCGCCCACAACTGGTGATCCCTTACACCCTAGACGTCAATGATATGCGCTTTTCGACGGCGCAGGGCTTTAACTCTGGTGAGCAGTTTTTCCAATACCTGAAAGACACCTTTGATGCTCTTTATATGGAAGGTGAAACCGCACCGAAAATGATGTCGGTTGGGCTTCATTGTCGATTGGTGGGGCGTCCGGGGCGAATCATGGCGCTGAGACGTTTTCTAGATTACGTAAAACAACACGACAGCGTGTGGTTATGCCGTCGTATCGATATTGCCAATCACTGGCATGAACACCATCCGTATAAAGCGGGATAGTGAATAAAAAGCAGTAGTAACTAACAACGATAAAAACAACACAAGCAAAGAGAGCAATAGCAAGGAGGCTAACAGTGACAGTATTTCGATCATGCCAACCCACCAAAATGGCTCGCGATGAATTTGTCGCCCATTTTGCCGATGTGTACGAGCACAGCCCTTGGGTTGCTGAAGCGGTGTATGACCAAGGCTTAAATGCAGAAGATGATCATATCGAGAATCTGCACCTGAAGATGGCATCCACGCTTTTGCAAGCTGACCACGGCAAGCAGTTGGCTTTGATCAATGCTCACCCAGATTTAGCAGGTCGAGCAGCAGTAAATGGCGAACTTACAGAGTCGTCTACTAAGGAACAAGCGGGGGCGGGCATCGACAAATGCAGCGCCGAAGAATTTGAAAAATTCACTTCTTACAACAACAGCTACAAAAGTCGCTTCAACTTCCCTTTTATCATGGCGGTAAAGGGAGCCAATCGTTACCAAATTCTTGAGTCGTTCGAGATGCGATTAGGAAATGATAGTGAAACTGAGTTTGCTACGGCGATTCAAGAGATCAACAAGATCGCAATGTTTCGTCTCTGGGATATGTAGGTTAACGGAGTTAACAGCTATCTCAGAATCAACTTGATGCCTCAGCTATCTGAGTAGTCAGTCGCTGAAACATGAAGTTCTCATTTTATTATTACTTTATTAATTTCATAGGATTACACGGACATGACCCATAAATTTGAACAGTACATAAACCTTGCAGACGAAAAACTCGGTGCGGAAGCGACTTTCGCGACGGACGACTTTTTCGCTGATAAAAGCCGCCTACTTAGCCACGCCGCGCCAGTATGGAAAGATGATCTATACGACGACAATGGTAAGTGGATGGACGGTTGGGAAAGCCGTCGTAAACGTGGCGAAGGTTATGACTACTGTGTGATTCGCCTTGGTTTGGCTGGCACTATCGCAGGCGTTGATATTGATACTTCATTCTTTACGGGTAACTTCCCGCCTTCTGCATCGATTGATGCATGCTATTCACCACAAGGCGAGCCAACAGATTCTACCGAGTGGCAAGAGATCCTGCCTTCTATTGGTCTGCAAGGCGACCATCATCACCTTGAAGAGATTGAAAGTGACCAAGTGTTTACCCACCTGCGTCTAAACATTTACCCAGACGGTGGTGTTGCACGTCTGCGCGTTTACGGTCGCCCGAGCGTTGATTGGGATGCGATTGATGCGCAACAGCAAATCGATCTTGCAGCGGTTGAACATGGCGGACGCGCACTGGCATGTAGCGATGAGCACTATGGGAACAAAGCGAACATTCTTGGCCCAGGCCGCGGTGAAAACATGGGTGATGGTTGGGAAACCGCGCGTCGTCGTACACCGGGCAATGATTGGGTGATTGTTGCATTAGGCCACCCGGGTAACATCGAGCGTATTGTTGTCGATACTGCACACTTTAAAGGCAATTTCCCTGATAGCTGTTCAATTCAAGCAGCATACGTGAAAGGCGGTACCGACGACCAAGTTGAAACACAAAGCCTATTCTGGCGAGAGCTTCTGCCTGCACAAAAGCTTTCGGCACACAATATTCATGAATTTATTTCCGAAGTGAACGACCTTGGCGCTGTAACACACGTACGTGCCAACATCTTCCCTGATGGTGGTATTAGCCGTTTACGTCTATTTGGTACTAAAGCGAAATAGGTAAGGAAAAGAGTATGAGTAATGGAATACGTCGTTTAGTGATTGAGCCATTAACTAAGCAAGCTTTTGCTGAGTTTGGTGATGTTATCGAGTCAGATAACAGTGATTTTTTCATGATCAATAATGGGTCAACCCGCCGCTACCATAAGCTTGCGGCAACGGATGTGCAAGACCAAGGTGGAGAAGCCATCATTAGCATCTTCCAAGCCACACCGCTAAGTTACCCATTGACTATCGAGATGCTAGAGCGCCATCCCTTAGGCTCTCAGGCATTCGTTCCATTACTTGGTCAACCCTATTTAATTGTTGTCGCGCCAAAGGGCGAAAACCCGACACTAGCCAGCTGCCGAGCGTTTCTTAGTAACGGTCGTCAAGGCGTGAACTACCACAAAGGAGTGTGGCACCATCCCGTTCTCGCGCTTACCGATCAAGACCAGTTCTTGATTGTAGACAGAGGCGGCGAAGGCCATAACTGTGATGAAGTTTACTTTGACAGCGACCTCGTGGCACTGCACTTGGAAGACCTGCCGACGGACAACAATAAGGAAGAGCAGCGCGTTGAAAATGCGCTGTGATACAGGAGTTTATTATGGATCCGCATATTACAGAATGGTTGAATTTGGCGATTCGCTGGATTCACATGATCGTTGGTGTCGCATGGATCGGCGCATCATTCTACTTTGTTTGGCTTGAAAACAACCTAAACCGAGTAAACCCAAAAACTGGTCTATCTGGTGATTTATGGGCAATTCATGGTGGTGGTATCTATCACCTAGAGAAGTACAAACTTGCGCCACCAGAGATGCCAGAGCACCTGCACTGGTTTAAGTGGGAAGCTTACTTCACATGGATCACCGGTGTGTGTCTACTTGGAGTTGTTTACTACCTCAACGCCGAGATTTACCTGATTGCACCGGGCTCTGGCCTTGATTCGACAACCGCAATTGCTATTGGTATTGGTTCTTTTGTTGCTGGCTGGTTCATTTACGACCTATTGTGTGACTCTCCATTAGGTAAAACGCCAGTATTGCTTGGTATCGTGTTGTTCGTGCTGTTGGTGGCTGCAACCTACGGCTTAACTCAAGTATTCAGTGGCCGTGGTGCTTACATCCATGTTGGTGCGATTATCGGTACCATCATGGTAGGTAACGTATTCCGCGTGATCATGCCGGCGCAGCGCAATCTAGTGAAAGCGATTGAAGAGAAGCGCGAGCCTGATCCAGCTCTTCCAGCAAAAGGCTTGCTGCGCTCTCGTCACAATAACTATATGACGCTACCAGTATTGTTCATCATGATCAGTAACCATTTCCCAAGCACCTATGGTTCGGAGTACAACTGGTTGATTCTAGCGGGTTTGGCGGTATTCAGTATCTTGGTTCGCCACTACTTTAATACCCGACATGGTAGCCAGAAATTTGCTTGGACAGTGCCAGTGGCAGCTCTCGGAATGATCACGCTTGCGTTCGTTACCTCACCTTACGCGAAAAAGCAGATGACACCGACCCCAGTCGCCAAAGCGCCTGTGGTTGAGCAGGTACAAAGCAATGCTCAAGCTGCGCCAGTCGTAGAGGAAGTCGCGGCAGGAGCTGTGGAATCTGATAACGGCGCTCAGGCACAACAAACTGCAGCTACCAGTGTTCCAGCAACGTCGGACGCAGGCATTCGCTTTGAGACCATCAACCAGGTCATTCAAGAGCGCTGTTCGGTGTGTCACTCAGCTTCACCAACTCATGCCGCTTTTGCTGCGGCACCGGCTGGAGTGATCTTAGATACACCTGAAGAGATCAAAGCCAACGTACCGAGAATCATCGCTCAAACTGTTACTACGAAAGTCATGCCACTTGGAAACCTCACCCAAATGACAGACGACGAACGTGCACTGATTGGTGATTGGGCCGCACAAGGAGCGAAACTTCAATAATTTGTCCAGAATCCTTTACCTAAGAGCGTGAGTCTTAGGTGAGGCTTGGGGAGAGTTTGGTTACACGGGCACGCGCCAAACTCGTCCCACCCTGTTTCCCCGGTTCCTATACCGGGGCTTTTTGTTTTCTCTTCTTAGTCAGACATTTCTCTCTTTTCTGACGTGTTTCTTACACTCTTCAAGCAATTCATATTTACTATCGAAATACTCTTATTCATATAGGCAAGTGTCTAATTATGAAGCATTTCTTTGAAAGTGAGTTGATGCTCTCTAGCTCGCTTAACTTTGTTTTATTGTCTGTTGGGTTGACTCTTCTGCTGCATATCCCAATTTGGTGTGGGTTTAATCTGAGCCGAAGAAAGTGGAAGCGTATGGACTATTTATGGCCGTTTCTGGCAGGGATTGGCATGCTTGGCGCGGTTTCTGAGATTCGCGCTAAGGTTGCCGGTGATTGGGTGGAAACAGAACAGACAAGGGCCGTAGTGATTCTGGAGTCTATTGAGCAGTTTTCTCTTGAACGATTACGTGGTGATGTTTGTTCGGGTCAGCCCTCAGCAAGTGATCAAGCTGATTATCATCAAGCATGCATGTGGTACCTCGCAACCGCCAAAACCTTTAGAGGTGTTGATTTTTCTCTGCTGCCGAGCGCCAAAACATTAATGGTTCCAGCCCCTGATATTGCTTTGTTAGAGAGCGATTCTGTGTGGGTGAGTGGGATGCTAAATCAATACGAGAAGCAGAAAAATCAATACATCAAAACTCGGGAAGCGCAGCTTAAACAGCCGATAGAAAGCCTTTTCTGGTATGTTAGTCCTTACTTAGTCTGCTTTGCGATTGCGCTTCGTCTCACTAAGGTCACTGCCGAACTCAAACTGGACAAAGCGTCGTCGTAGTGGGTTGTGATAGCTTTCTCGCTCTAGGTCAAAACAATATTGTGTGATGTAACCTAGCCTACGTTGCGGTGTTACCCAAATGACAGTGCAAACGTCAGCAATATAGGCAGGGTCACTACGCTTAAGAAGTTCCCAAACAGCACCATAGACGCCACTTTAGGTGGCTCTACGTTAAAGCGTTCAGCAAACAAGTAATTCATCACTGCGGGTGGCAGCATGGTGAACAGAACCATCATTTGTAGATGCAGTGTTGGCAGTGGAATGAAAAAGTAGATGATGGCGAATGCGATAGCACCAGTGAACAGAGATTGAGCCGTACACAGTAAGCCCACTTTGAGTCCACTGAGTCTTAGGTTGACCATTTGTGAGCCAAGGGATAACAGCATGATAGGTACAGCAGCTTGGCCGAGTAGCGATGTTGCCTCGTAGATAGGGTTCCAAACTGCAACGCCAGACAAGTTGAGAGTCATTGCTACGGCTGCTGCAAGGAAAATCGGCATCTTGAAGATCTGTTTTATCGGGTTTCCTTCACTCAACAGCGCCAAGCCCAAGCTAATGTGGATGCAGGCAGAAACCACGAACAGCAGTACCGCTGGAGCGAGTGCGGTGTCACCAAAGGTGTAGGTGAATAGGGGAATCGCAAGGTTGCCACTATTGCGGAACATGTGCGGAGGGGCCCAAGCTTTGAAGTTGAGTTTAAAGATTTTACAGATAGGAATCATTAATAGAGCAGGCACTAATACCGCAACCAATGAGGCGGTAATCAGCGGCACTTGCTCTGTATCGAGTGGCATGGTCGTGAGCGACGCAAACACCAAAGCTGGGATGCACACATCCATATTAATGCGGTTGATAGGCTTGAAGTCGGGTTTGAGCCAACGACCCACGGCAAAGCCAGCAGCGGCGAGCGCAAAGACGGGAAACAGAATGCCAACAACCTGCTCGAACATAGAATTCCTTTTCTAAGTGACGGGTAAAGTAAGAGTGCGCTCACATGGTCAGGGAAGAGTGAGCAGCTTATATAAGTATCTTAAGTTACCAACATAAATTGCTTACGTCGTGGGCATTTAGCACACACTAGAGATTTAATTATTGTTATTTGATAAGGATGCAAAAAAGACCAGAAGCTGGGGGCGACTGGTCTTAGAAGGCTAGGCGAATCTGGACGGATTATTTGCAACGATTGTCGTTGGTACCTAGCAGGTGTTACTCGTTTTTAAGCCTAACTGACGAGTTTTTTGTATTCCTTGAAATTGGCGTCGTACGCCTTTTCTCCGTAGATATAAGTCTCGCTCACGGTTCTGTCATCGCCCAAGCTCATTAACACAAACAGCTTTTCTTCAAGATTTGTTGTTTGCTCCATTCTAAAACGCATTAACTGAGTTGCGTGCAAGTCGAGTACAACAAAGTCCGCTTCTTTGCCGATTTCCAGGTTGCCAATTTTATCTTCAAGGTGCAGAGAGCGAGCGCCGCCTAAAGTCGCTAAGAATAACGATTTAGCTGGGTGCAGTTTCTTGTGTTGAAGCTGCATGATCTTATACGCTTCACTCATGGTCTGGAGGATAGAGAAGCTCGTACCTGCGCCCACATCGGTACCCATACCAACACGGATTCCATGCTCTTCCATTTCCGGTAATCTAAACAGACCTGAGCCTAAGAATAGGTTTGACGTTGGACAAAAAGCGATGGCGGATTCGGTATCAGCTAGTCGTTTACACTCGCAATCAGACAAGTGAATGCCGTGTGCAAAAACCGAGCGTTTGTGCAGCAAGCCATAGTGGTCATACACATCTAAATAGCTGTCACGCTCAGGGAAGAGTGCTTTCACCCACTCAATCTCTTTCTCGTTTTCAGACAAGTGTGTGTGCATGTATACATCTGGGTACTCTTCCAAAAGCTTACCCACGGTTGCAAGTTGTTCTGGGGTACTGGTTGGTGCAAAGCGAGGTGTCACTGCATACAGCAAGCGACCTCGGTTGTGCCATTTATCGATCAGCTCTTTTGAATCGATGTAGCCAGACTCTGGTGTATCGGTGAGGTAGTCTGGCGCGTTGCGATCCATCAAAACCTTACCCGCAATCATACGCAGGTTACGTTTCTCTGCCTCTTCGAAGAACACGTTAACCGACTCTTTGTGCACGGTGCCGAACACAAGTGCGGTAGTAGTACCGTTGCTCGCCAGCTCGTCTAGGAATAGCTTCGCTACTTTGTGCGCGTAGACGGGGTTTTTAAAGCGTTTCTCTTCTGGGAAGGTGTAGTTCTCTAACCAGTCGAGAAGCTGTTCGCCGTAAGACGCGATCATTCCAGTTTGAGGATAGTGGATGTGCGTATCAATAAAGCCCGAGGTGATCAGCTTATCTTTGTACTCTTTGACATTGAGAGTTTTCGGTTGTCGAGCAAGCACTTCATCGGCATTGCCTAAATCAACCACATGGCCATTCTCAACTACTAAAATTCCGTCTTCGAAATACTCATATGACTCTTCTAAACCGACATCCTTTGGATCGGCCACGCTATGAAGAATACTGGCGCGATAAGCTTTGCGTTGCGTTGTCATGTCTACTTCCTTTTAATGCCCTCCAGTCACGTTATGGCGACGGGAGTCTGCGATTTGTGTTAGGCGATCTTCTCTTCCAGAGGCTGTTCGTCTACATCGCTTGTTTGGTTGGGATCGTTACGACCCTCAGTTTGATAATGTTGGGTAGGGCGTTTCTGTTCAAGCGCTTGCCCTTGATAGTGTGCGATTAGTTCACCGGCAACCGATACCGCGATTTCTGCCGGATGTTTTCCATTCACGGCACTGATACCAATAGGACAAATCATGGTGTTGATCTGATCTTGGTTATAGCCGCGCTGCTCTAAGCGGAAGTCGAATTTCTTACGCTTTGTTAGCGAGCCAATCATGCCGAAATAGCGACTGTCTTCACGATCAATGATGGCCTTGGCCAGATCGAAGTCCAACTGGTGGTTGTGCGTCATCACTAGGTAGTAACTGTTGGGTGGCATCTGTTTTACTTCACCGACAGGATCATCAGTGACGAGCTTCTTAACGCCTTGGGGTAAGGTATCTGGGAACACTTCTTCACGTTCATCAATCCAAGTCACGCGGAAAGGCAGGGTGGCAACAATGTGTAATAGAGCTTTGGCCACATGACCTGCTCCAAATAACACCAGATGGTTCTGCTGAGTACCAATCGGTTCGAAACTCAGAGTCGCCATGCCGCCGCAGCATTGGCCGAGGCGAGCACCAAGATTGAAACGCTCGACTTTAAGAGATTTCTCGCTGGCGATCAGCATCTCGCGTGCCATTTTGGTGGCAACATGTTCAAGGTGGCCGCCGCCAATGGTCGCAATGATACGATCGCGGGTGACCAGCATTTTTGTTCCAGCATCACGAGGAACAGAGCCTCTGTCTTCAAGAACCGTCACCATGACGCAAGGTTCGTAGTTCTCTTCCAGTTTTGCCAGTTCGTGAATCCAATTATCCTTAAACATACTTCCTCCAAAAGCTCCAACTTGATGCTTCTTACGCCAGCCTAAAGAGCTTCCTGCTCAATACTGCGGACTGGCGAGTGTCCTTGTTACCTGTTTGTCACACCTTGATGATGTTAATCACTACGCAGTCTCTTGTTCACTGTCTACCGACGCCTTTGCGGGCTCTGAAACGGCTTGAACGGCCATCAGAATGCGCTCTGGTGTCGCAGGTGTATTCAGTTTCGGAATGGCGCCATCGACCGCCACCGAGTTAATGGCGTCTTTGAGTGCACTCCACACCGACATCCCTAGCATAAACGGCGGTTCACCTACCGCTTTTGAATTGAACACAGTGTCTTCAGGGTTACTGCGGTTTTCCAATAGATGTGTTCTGAAATCGATCGGCATATCGGCAATTGCTGGGATCTTGTAACTTGCAGGGCCGTTGGTCATTAGACGACCTTGCTCATTCCATACCAACTCTTCGGTAGTCAGCCAGCCTGCGCCTTGCACAAAGCCACCTTCCACTTGGCCGATATCGATAGCAGGATTCAGTGAAGCGCCTACGTCATGCAGAATATCGACGCGTAGAATCTTGTTCTCACCTGTAAGCGTATCGATGATCACTTCAGAACATGACGCGCCGTAGGCGTAGTAATAGAACGGACGACCGCGCGCTTTTTCGTGATCGTAATAGATCTTTGGAGTGCGGTAGAAGCCAGTGCTGGAGAGCGAGATTTGGTTAAACCAAGCCAGTTCGACAAACGCGTTGAAGGTCATGATCTCGTCGCGGACCTGTACCATACCGTTCTTGAACACTACCTCTTCTTGCGAGACTTTGAAGTGCGAAGCTGCAAAGTCGATCAGTCGTTGCTTGATGGTTATTGCGGCGTTTTGCGCGGCTTTACCATTGAGGTCGGCGCCCGATGAGGCCGCGGTTGGTGATGTGTTCGGAACTTTGTCTGTGTTTGTAGCGGTGATCTGGATACGTTCGACATCGACTTGGAACTCCTCTGCAACGATTTGCGCCACTTTGATGTTCAAGCCTTGGCCCATTTCCGTACCACCGTGATTCAAATGAATACTGCCATCGGTGTAGATATGGATAAGTGCACCAGCTTGGTTCAAGAAAGTTGCGGTAAACGAGATGCCGAATTTCACCGGAGTGATTGCCAAGCCTTTTTTTAAGATAGGACTTTGCTTGTTGAACTCATCAATTTCTTTACGGCGAGCGTGATAGTCACTGCTGCGTTCAAGCTGTTCGGTTATCTCAGGAAGAAAGTTGTCTTCAACGGTTTGGTAGTAATGGGTCACGTTGCGGCCTTCTTCGCCGTAATAGTTCGCCTTACGTACTTCCAATGGATCTTTTTTCAGGTAACGAGCGATCTCATCCATGATGTGTTCAATGGTCATCATGCCTTGAGGGCCGCCGAAACCACGGTAAGCGGTGTTGGATGCAGTGTTGGTTTTGCAGCGGTGTCCAACGACGGTTGCATCGCCAAGGTAGTAGGCGTTGTCTGAGTGGAACATCGCACGGTCAACAATCGAGCTCGAAAGGTCAGGTGAGTAGCCACAGTTACCTGCTACGGTAATATCGGCACCTTGAATCACGCCGTTGTCGTCAAAACCAACCGTGTATTGGTTGTAGAATGGATGACGCTTACCCGTTTGCTGCATATCTTCATTGCGCAATAGACGCATTTTGGTTGGTCGACCCGTTAGACTCGCAATCACTGCAGCAATACAAGCAGGAGACGCGGCTTGGGTTTCTTTACCACCAAAGCCACCACCCATGCGGCGCATATCAATCACTACTTTGTGCATTGGCACACCTAGCACTTCTGCAACCAATTTTTGTACTTCGGTCGGGTTTTGTGTCGAGGTGTAAACAATCATCCCGCCGTCTTCGGTTGGCATTACGCTACTGACTTGAGTTTCAAGATAGAAGTGTTCTTGCCCGCCGATCTCAAGATCGCCAGATATCACATGTTTCGCTTTGGCTAACGCAGCTTTGGAGTCGCCGCGTTGTTGTGTATGGCTCTCTGTCACGAAGTGCTCTTTTGCCAACGCTTCTTTGACATCCAGAATCGCTGGCAGCTCTTCGTATTCAATAATGGCGGCGTGTGCGGCTTTGCGAGCGGTTTCTAAATCGTTGGCGGCTACGGCAATCACAGGTTGACCGTAATATTCCACTTTGCCGTCAGCCAGTAACGGATCACCCGGAAGAATCGCGCCGATATCCAGTTCACCCGGTACGTCTTTGGCTTGAATGGCAATGGCTACGCCGTCAAATTCGTAACATGGCGACACGTCGATCTTGGTAATCTTTGCGTGCGCTTGTGTGCTCAGACGCGCGTAAACGTGGAGTTGATTTGGGAACTCTAAACGGTCATCGATGTATACCGCTTCGCCCGTTACTTGCTTTGGTGCACTGTCGTGTTTAACGCTTTTACCCACGCCAGTTTTTAGATCTTGTTTTGCGATGGTCACCATCTCTTCGTGGGTCATCGCCTGTTTGTTTTTGTTAGACATAAGACGTTACCCTTGTTTCGATTTGATTGTGCTTGTTCTGCTGTTCAATGAAGTAACGGCGCAACATATTGGCGGCCGACAGTGAACGGTACTCTTGGCTCGCTCGAAAATCAGAGAGTGGCTCGAAGTCTTGATACAGTTCCTGCATCGCTTCTTTAATTGTAGCGTCTGTCCAAGGGCTGCCTAATAACGTATTTTCACAACGAGCGGCGCGCTTAGGCGTTGCAGCCATACCGCCAAAGGCGATGCGAGCGTGTGTTACCTTGCCTTCTTCGACCTGAATGTCGAAGGCGCCACACACGGCTGAGATGTCATCATCTAGACGTTTTGAGAGCTTGTAAGCGCGGAAACTATCGCTGCTCGGCTTAGGTATGATGATCTGCTCGATAAACTCACTCTCTTTTTGAGCTGTGACTTTATAGCTGATGAAGTAGTCTTCGATTGGCATAGTGCGTGATTCATCGCCACAACGTAGTTTGATCTTCGCATCTAACGCAATCAGTAGAGGAGGCGTATCACCGATAGGGGAGGCATTAGCTACGTTGCCGCCAATAGTGCCTTGGTTACGTACTTGCAGTGACGCAAAACGGTGAAGTAGCTCGCCAAAGTCGGGGTAGTGCTTTTTCAGAAGTGAGTAGGCGTCGCTGATTGGAAGGTTGGCACCGATGATAAGGTCAGTGTCGGTTTCTTCACACAGTTTCATGTCTTCGACAAGATTGACGCTGATAAGGGTTTCGATCTCACGGTGAAATTGCGTGACTTCGAGCGCTAAATCGGTACCGCCTGCAACCAGTTTAGCTTTCGGGTGAGCGATATACAGTTTCGCCAGCTCATCAATGCTTTTAGGAGAGAATGCAGTGAGATGACCTAAACGAAGGTTTGCTTCAGTGCCTTGAATGCTCTCAAGTTTTTCAATGGTTTTGCGTTCAAGTTCTGCGAATTGGTCGATAAGAGGTTGGTCTGTAGACAACGACATTGCAGCATCGACAATTGGTCGGTAGCCCGTACAGCGACATAGGTTACCTGCTAGCGACTCCATCACATCTTCTTTGCTAGCGTTAGGCTTATTTTTGCCGAGCGCGAACATCGACATGATGAAACCAGGCGTACAGTAGCCACACTGTGAACCATGAAAATCCACAACCGCTTGTTGTACAGGGTGTAAAGAGCGATCTCGGTTCTGCAGATCTTCTACGGTAATCAGCTGCTTCCCATGCAGAGCAGAAACAAATGTTAAGCATGAGTTGACCGAGCGATACTGCAATTGCCCGTTTACCACTTCACCTAATACCACAGTACACGCACCGCAATCACCAGAGCCGCAACCCTCTTTAGTCCCTGTCTTGTTGACGTGAGTACGTAGGTAATCAAGTACGGTCATATTCGGCGACAGATTGTCTTCGTGTCTTATTTCCTGATTGAGCAAAAAAGTAATCAAGAGACCTCCTTGTATATCGACATATTCCATGTGTAATTTTTTTGACTTCTTGGTCAATAATTATCCATCCTGACCCTGTGGTCAACTATTTATTTACAAAAATGCAACAAAAGGATTTTTCTTGAAATTGTATACAATGATAATTTGGTTTTAATTCGTTGTTTTTAATAAAGTAGTTATTGGTAGCTAATGTTTATGTTGGTGAATGAAGCTATCTCTATGTATACAAATAATGTTTGGATAATAGGGTGGTTTTGGTGAGCATTGAGCGGGCGAGTCGTTGTGGAAAAATACCAGAAAGGAAGTCAAAAACTTCAGAAAATGAGCACGATATAGGTGTGTTTTTTGAGCGTTGGATATAAAAAAAGCGAGTGTGAAACTCGCTTTTAGAGAGGACATAAGTTGTTCAGAAAGTGCCTGAACTAGGACTTACTCTTGAGTAGGTCTGAGAAAACCACATGCAGATCGCTAGAGGCGGTACTGCTGTCTAGGTTGAGCTTAGAGCGGATATGGTTCAGGTGCTCACGCATTAAGTCAACTGCTTGCTCTTCATCACCTGATTCAATGGCATCAAGTAATCGCTCATGCTCATCTTGAGAGCAGTTTGAGTGGTTGCCTGTTTCGTATTGAGCGATCAGTAGCGAGGTTTGCGAGACTAAGCTACGTTGAAAAGCCAGTAGTGGCGCATTCTCTGCCATTTCAGCAAGTTTTATGTGGAATTCACCAGAGAGGCGCAGACCCGAACCGTAATCACCTTGTTCGAAGGCGCAATTCTCTTTTGCGACCAGTTTTCTACATTCGTCGATTTGAGCTTTGGTAGCGTTCTTAACCGCAAGTTCAGTGATGGCCAATTCCATAACCTCACGAGCTTTGAAAATCTGTTTTGCTTCGTCCACCGTTGGGGCTGCAATCACTGCGCCTCGGTTTGGACGAATAACCACAACTTGTTCCAAAGATAAGCGCAGTAAGGCACGGCGGATGATGGTGCGGCTTACGCTAAAGATTTCTGCTAAGGCTTCTTCGCTTAATTTGGTGGCTGGTGGCAGCCTTTGTTCTAGTATTGCATCGAAGATATGGCAGTAAACAACGTCATCTTGGGTTTGACCCGTTACTTTGGTTTTTACACCTTTTGAGACAGAGTTTTTGAGAGCTGTCATAGAGATAAGAACCCTTGTTTAGTCGAGTAGGGAGTGTGAGCATATTGCACTGGTATTACTCTATATTGTATACACTTATCTATACAATGCTACCGCCAGAACTCAATAGGTTAGAGAGTTTGCGCATATCTGATAACAATTGAGACACAGTTTTCATCTTGTTTGAAAAACTGTGTCATAGAGTATGAAAGCTTGCCAATATGGCTTGGTTGAAGTAAATAATCTTGCTGCGTTAAACGCGGTTATCGCCACCACTGTAAGCAACAATTTGACTTATTTCACTCAAGCTTCGTCCTGATTGCTGCTGCCATTCGTTAAACGCATTCGTTGCAGCTTGTTGAGCTCGCTTAGTGTTGCGTCCGCTGTCGATAACACCGGTAGTTCGAAGATGCGCTTCAACATCTGTCGATAGAATGAAGGTATCTTTACCCATTTGGCGTAGAGTGTAGGCACCTGTGTTTCCACCGAGTCGTTTACCGTGTTTCTTAAGATGATCCCATAACTCGGTAATGCGCTCTGATGGCCAATCTGCAACCATTTGAGCGAAGCTGCCGTATTCACGCTGTGCGTTACGGATCATCATCGCGTTGGCGGGAATTGTCATGACTTTGGTTAGGTGGCGAATAATGCGTGGGTCTTGTGCTTTTTGCTCCCACATTTCATTAGGTAACATCAGCATCTTTTCTACATCGAACTCAAAGAATACTTCTTCAAACTGAGGCCATTTCTTTCTCACCACGCTCCAAGAAATGCCGCACTGAAATACCTTTTCAGTGATGGCTGCTAGCCAGCGGTCATCTCCGATCTGCATCAGTTCATCGCGGCTTAGTGGCTTTCGAACGATTTTCTCAAGTTCAACTTCGCCACCTTTACGATGAGCCGCTCTTTGGTAAATGGTTTCAAACTTTTCTTGGGTCATGACGGGTTCCAAATTACGTCGAGTTTTTAATGATATGGGGACGAATCGACAGATGAAAAGGGTTATACCTCACTCGCCAATTGATCGAGGAAGGCTCGCATATAGTCTGTGCGACGCTGAGCCTCTTGTTTAGCGGATTCGGTGTTCATAGTCTTGGCGAGCTTGAACAGCTTTACGTAGAAGTGGTCAACGCTAAAGTTTTTATCATCCAAGTCTCGGTCTTTGGCGAACGGATCTTCGTGGTTATAGAGTTCGGCATCAAAGCTATGACCGACAAAAAGGCAACGAGTAATCCCAATCGCGCCAAGAGAATCTAGACGATCGGCGTCTTGAACGATCTGTGCTTCAACGGTTTCTGGGGTGATATTCGCGCTATAACTATGGGTAACAATCGCATGGTGAATCGCATCTAAATGATGAGCTGGGTAGTCGATTGATTTGAGAAATGCGATCGCTTTATCGGCGGCGACTTTTGAACTTGTCGCTCGATCTGGATGATTTTTCGGGAAGGTGAAACAGTCATGCAGATAGGCTGCAGGTAACACGACTTCAAGCTCTGCTTGCTCTTGAGCACACAAGGATTTTGCTGTTTTGACGACACGTTTGATGTGGCTGATATCATGGGCAGCATCTTGGGTCATCTCTTGCTTTGCAAAGGTAAGCATTTGATCTTCAAAATTTTCGAGCACGTTCGGTTCTTTTTCTAATTCGCATTGTGTTGCCATGCTAATTATTTTTGGTTCTGTTTTACAGGTAATCTTGTGAGCTTTGTATTGAAGTTCTAGTTTCGGTTGGTTCAGCTCGTCAAACTCTTCTTCTGAAACGCCAAAACAACAAAGCCGACTCGAACGTCGGCTTTAAAAATGTGGTGTGCCAATATGTTGGAGGCGTTTAGGCTGCTTCTTTTTGCAGTTGAGTTAACACGTCATGTAGAGATGGGCTAATGGTGTGACCCAGCGCTTTTACCTCTTCGCACGGCTCAACCAAATCCGGGATCTGGAAGCTGATCATATTCGCCGCCATAGAAGCGCGGATGCCGTTGTTAGAATCCTCAAAGGCAAGACATGATTCAGGTGCAACACCAAGACGTTCTGCCGCTAATAGGTAGATCTCTGGGTGGGGTTTACCGTTCGTTACCTCACAGCCAGTGCTTAGTGACGTGAAATAGGAATCTAACCCTGCTAACTCAAGTTTCTTTTTAGCAATATCCAGTTGAGTCGAAGTCGCCACTGCTGCTGGAATGTTGTTGGACTTCAACCACTCTAAGAGTTCAATCACGCCCTCTTTTACCGGAATCGCTTGGTTTTTCACGATGGCACTGTAGCGAGTTCGCCACTCATTATTGAGAGCTGGGTAGTCGAGATCTTCACCATAACCGTTTCTGAAAATCTGCTCGATGGTTTTCGCGTTACAGCCGATGATGCCGAGGTAGACATCTTTTAGAAATGGGACGCCTTGTGCATGGCACGCCTCTTCGAATATCTGCATACACAGACGTTCGGTGTCGAGAAGTAGACCATCCATATCAAAAATTGCTGCTTGGAAATTCATAGTTGTGGTTCTTGTACATCGTCTTTAGTGAAGGCCGCTATTTTGACATACCCCAATGGCTTAGGCGAGTTAAAGCTCTGTGAAAAAGCGTTCCAAACTATGACCAGCTAGCGTCAATTCTCCCTTTTTAGGATAGAAAATCTATATGCATATTATTGCTTTAATAACGGTTGGATCTGATGGGTGGATTTTATAGATTCCCACGTTCTAAAAGAAACAATGAACATCAGTGTGCATAACAAATCAGAGTGTTGATGAAGACAAATGATCACAATTTAGATACTTATTGGTCTGTTATCGTGACCATAATCTTATAAAAAACAATCCGTTAGAATGGTCAATCAGAGTGTGACCTAGTAATAAGTAAATCATTGAACATACAGAGAAAATAACCCTATTCCATGTTTAGGTAGGGTTGCTTATGTTGTATTTTGAGTTTGTATTTTTGCTAATCGTCCTCTATATCGGTTCTCGATATGGCGGTATTGGTTTAGGTGTTGTTTCTGGTATTGGTTTGGTGATTGAGGTCTTCATCTTCAAGATGCCACCAACGTCACCGCCAGTGACGGTAATGCTGATTATTCTTGCAGTAGTGACCTGTGCTTCCATCTTAGAAGCCGCAGGTGGCTTGAAATACATGCTGCAAGTAGCGGAGAGGGTATTAAGAAAGAACCCGAAACGCGTGACCTTGATAGCACCGTTTGTGACTTATTCGATGACCTTCCTTTTGGGTACAGGCCATGCGGTTTACTCAATTATGCCTATCATCGGCGATGTGGCGCTTAAGAATGGCATCCGTCCAGAACGTCCAATGGCAGCCGCTTCTGTGGCGTCACAATTGGCGATTACTGCGTCCCCAATCTCAGCGGCAGTGGTTTACTACTTAGCACAGCTTTCTGATATTCAACACTCTATTACTTTATTGTCTATCTTGCTTGTAACCGTGCCTGCAACGCTGTTTGGTACGCTGTTACTTTCTCTGTATAGCTTGAAGCGCGGTAAAGAGCTCAATGACGATCCGGATTATCAAGCGCGACTAAAAGATCCTGAGTGGAAAAAGCGCATTGAAAGCACCACGGCGACCTCTTTAGATGAAGTGCTACCAACTTCGGCTCGCAACGCAGTATTGATTTTCCTACTTTCGATTGTGGTGATCGTTATTGTGGCAATGGTGCCAGAGATCAGAACCATTGTAGAAGGTGAAAAGCCAATCAAAATGTCGGTGATCATCCAAATGATGATGCTCTGCTTCGGCGGTATTATTTTGCTGGCGACTAAAACGGACCCACGTGACGTACCAAACGGTGTGGTATTCAAATCAGGTATGGTGGCGGCAATTGCTATCTTTGGTATCGCTTGGATGTCCGATACTTACTTCCAATACGCAATGCCTCAGTTCAAATCAGGCATCGTTGAGATGGTAACTAACTACCCGTGGACATTCGCTCTGGCGTTATTCATCGTATCGGTGGTGGTGAACTCTCAAGCTGCAACGGCACGTATGATGCTACCTGTTGGATTGGGGCTAGGACTAGATCCAGCATTGCTTATCGGTTTGATGCCAGCGGTGTATGGTTACTTCTTCATTCCTAACTACCCATCAGACATCGCAACGGTGAACTTCGATGTGTCAGGTACCACCAAGATTGGTAAGTGGTACTTCAACCACTCATTCATGTCAGTCGGTTTAATCGGTGTCGTCGGTGCATGTTGCCTCGGTTACGTGTTAGCTAAGGTATTCATCGGCTGATATAAATATCAATGAGTTAATAAGAAAAACAGCGCTGATTGAGGCGCTGTTTTTGTATTCGTTTGCGGTTGAATTTATAAAACGTTGTTGTTAGATTGAATGAATGCAAACGAATCCTACACCTTCATCATTCATTATCTGGTGGCGCTCTAATTAGAGCGGCGCGGGATTCTTACATTCTTAAGCTGCTGGTAGGTAGCTAAGAATGTCATCTCTTTTTATATCTCCAGTAGCCGTTTATTTTTACTAGGAGATACCATTATGAACACCAATCAACGCACTGATACAAAAGAAATTATCCTCACTGGTGACAGAGCCACAGGCCCGCTGCACTTAGGTCATTATGTGGGTTCACTGAAGCAGCGCGTCGCTTTGCAATCACAGCATGAACAGACGATTTTGGTCGCGGACATGCAAGGTTTAACGGATAACGCGCATAACCCAAGTAAAGTCTCTTCCAACATCTTAAACGTGGTGGCTGACTACTTAGCTGTCGGCATAGATCCTTCGCAAACCACTATCTGCTTACAGTCACAAGTTCCTGCGCTTGCAGAGCTGACCATGTACTACAGCAACCTCGTTTCTATCAGTCGATTGGAGCGTAATCCGACGGTGAAAAGTGAGATTCAGAACAAAGGCTTTGAACGCTCTATTCCAGCAGGCTTCTTAACTTATCCCATCTCGCAAGCAGCCGATATTACAAGCTTCAACGCTACTTTAGTGCCCGTTGGAGACGATCAGTTACCGATGTTAGAGCAAACCAATGAGATAGTGAGAAAGGTGAATGGATTAGCGGGACGTAAAGTTCTGAATGAGTGCCGACCTCTGCTTAGTAATGCTCCGCGTTTACCCAGCACTGATGGCAAAAACAAGATGTCGAAGTCGATGGGCAATGCCATCAATTTAGGCGCGAGTGAGAAAGAGATTTCAGCGGCAGTGAAATCGATGTACACAGACCCTAATCACCTGCGAGTTGAAGATCCGGGGAAAGTTGAAGGTAATGTCGTGTTTACCTATCTCGATGCGTTTCACCCAGATAAAAACGAAGTTGAACAGCTTAAAGAGCACTATCGACATGGCGGGTTGGGTGATGGCACCACTAAGAAAGCCTTGGAAGAGTGCTTACAAGAGATGCTTCGACCGATTAGAGCGCTCAGAGCTGAATACCTAGATGACAAGGCTCAGCTGTTGGAAATCTTATCTATCGGAAGTCAGCGTTCGAGAGAAAAAACAGCCAAGGTTCTGTTTGATGTGAAGGATGTGTTTGGACTCAATATCTTCTGAAAGCCCGCTGAGCATCTTGATACTACAATGAAAACTTGCCGTGTCGGTGAGTTGCGACCAAAACCAATGAGGCTCACACCGAGCCTCATTTAATTCGATCTGTTCAAGCTTTATACAGGATCTCCAGCCTCGTCCTCTTCGACAATGTCTGTCTCTACGCTTGCTTCTTCTAACCATCTCACAATGGCTGGGCTATTGAGTACACGCTCTTGGTAACGAGTCGCGGTTTCTGATAGTTCGATTCCATAAGTTCTGAACCTTAGAGCAAGAGGCGCATACATCGCATCGGCAATTGACCATTCACCGAATAGCCAGCCGTCAGGGTATTTCTCTCCTTGTTCAGACCACAGAGCATCCACTCGCTCAATATCTTTCCTAGCGCCCTCGCTTAATGTTACTTTTCTGCGCGCTCGGCAGTTCATCGGGAGCTCTTCTCTTAGAGCGAAAAAACCTGAGTGCATTTCAGCAGAGATTGCGCGGGCATGTGCGCGCTCAGCTGCGGATTGTGGCCATGCTGAGCCATTAAGATACGCCTCATTGATGTATTCGAGAATTGCAAACGAGTCCCATACTGTGACTTTGTCATCAACCAGCGTAGGTACCTTTGCTGTCGGTGTGACCTCGGAAAGCGTTTCGTAGAATTCTGGCGTAAATAGTGTCAGTTTGGTGATCTCGGCATCCAGATTGTGCTGAGCCAAAATCAACCATGCACGAAGTGACCAGCTAGAGTAATTTTGATTAGCGATGAAGAGTTTCATAGAGGCTTCCTTGCGTTAAGTTTGTCGTCTTAATAAGCTTAAGAGATTGTATTGCGCGCCACTAACGGATAATTTTGATGTAATACATTAAAAAAAGCGATGGGTACCAAATCGATATGGATATTGATGCGTTAAGAGGCTTTCTCGCCTTTGTCGAAACCAGCAGTTTCACCCGAGCGGCCAAACAGATAAATCGCACCCAGTCGGCATTTAGTGCTCAGATGCGTAAGCTAGAGGAAGAACTCAACGTCACCTTGTTCCAAAAAGAGGGGCGTAACTTGGTGCTGACCGAAGCCGGGCTGGCACTGCGTTCTCATGCCGAACAATTGGTGGCGTTGCACAATACGGCGCTGAAACAGGTCAAGTGTTACGAGAACAAGCAACCGCTGCGACTGGGTTGTCCTGAAGATTACAACGACATACTGTTACCTAAGTTTATTGAAGTGTTGATGGAGGCAGAACCCACCTGTTCGATACAGGTATTCAGTCAACCGAGTATTACGCTACGTGAATGGCTCGATGATGGCCGACTCGACGCGGCGATTGTTACGCGCGCACCTGACAGTGAAGAGGGCTACTGGCTCGCCAATGATGTTGGAGTGTGGATTGCGAGCCAAGACTTTGATGTCGATGCTCATGAATCGCTACCGCTGGCACTGTTTCAAACGGATTGTAAGTACCATGCAGCCGCAGTCAATGGGCTGACCAAGCAAGGCACTGCCTATCGATTGCTCGCTTGCAGCAATACCGCGTCAGCTCAGAATGCTATCGTTAAAGCCGGATTGGCTGTGGGAGCAATGGGTAAGCTCAGTGTTTCACCTGAGCTCGTTGTTCTGGAGAATATGCCTCCGTTACCTGCGGTGGAAATCGCACTTATCTTGGGCTCGCAACATCACCCGCTGTTAGATAAAGATCTTTTAAATCGACTGGGTGATCTCAATCTGTCTCATTGACGCCCAATTAAACCCCTACAAAACGCCCATTCGCTTGAGCTTGCGATAGATAGTGTTGCGGCTAATGCCAAGAACCCGAGACGTTTTACTGATGTTACCTTGGTTCGCCTGATAGGTTTGAACTAAGGTCTCTTCAACGGTACTTTGCAGATCACTGCTAGACGATGCTTGAGTGCAAGTGACTTGGCTTTGATTCGTCAGTTGTTCTGCCAATTGAGACGGAATGTGATCGAGTTTTAGTTGACGCTCACCACTAGACATTAAAGCCGATACCTTGAGCAGATTATCGAGCTCTCGAATGTTACCCGGCCACGAGTATGAGCAAAACAATGTCATTAAGTGCGAGCAGATAGTTTGCTCTGAATCAGCGTACTTTTGGTAGATGGCTTCAATTAACTCGCGCTTATCTTGCCTTTGCTCGAGACTTGGTAGAGTGAATATCAAACCATTAAGTCGGTAATAGAGATCTTGTCTAAATTGCCCAGTCTCGACGAGTTTAGCTAGATCTTTATGTGTGGCAGCAATGATCTGGCAATCAACTTGGTGGCTTTGGTTAGAGCCAACAGGCACCACCGACTTATCTTGCAGCACATGAAGTAGGCGGCACTGAGCTTCTAACGGCATGTCTGCTATCTCATCTAAGAATAAGATCCCTTTGTCTGCTTGACGGATCTTACCCTGAAAACCTTGTTTGTTCGCGCCAGTAAACGCTCCGGGCGCATAACCAAACAGTTCAGACTCAATCAGATCTTTTGGTAGCGCACCACAATTCACTGCCACCAAAGGGTTGTTGTTGCGCTGACTCTGTTTATGCAGCGCTTTGACAAACTCGCCCTTACCGACACCTGTTTCACCTAATATCAGAAGGCTGATGCCTTTATCAATAACTTTACTGGCTTGTTGCCATGCTTGCTCTATCTGTTGATCACCGTGGTGTAATTCACACGAAGCAGTGATTGCACGGCTGCGTTTTACTGATGGTGCCTGTAGGCTCTTTTTCTCAAATACAAATGACGATTCAGAGCGATCGAAGAGCTGATCAATACTTTCACCGAGTATCGAACCTTGCTCAAGCAGCTGAGAAGCGACCTGGTTATGAGCCAATACTTCTCCCGCCTCATTGGCAATGACAATACCTTGCCAACCACTATGCAGTAGCGACTTTTCACACGCGAGGTCGATACGAGTGGATCCTTGGGGGATATGATTGAGCAGTTGGTTCTCTATCAACTGCACCATATTCTGTATTAAGAATTGCACCGAGCTGTCGTGCTGTTGCTGCTCACTGGTGATATCTAATATACCGACCATCTGCCCTTGGTGATCGAAAATGGGATTCGCGGAGCAACTGATAAAGCGGTGCTGATGAATGAAATGTTGCTCGCCAATTATGGTAACGGGCTTGGCCTCAACCAGTGCTGTGCCGATCGCATTGGTGCCTTTGAGTTGCTCTTTCCAGCAAGCGCCCGAGCTCAATGCAATACTCGTTAATTTCTCTTCAAAGCGCTTCTGTCCCCAACTCGCCAGAATCACACCATCCGTGTCCGTCAATATGAGTCGACTGTCACTGCGTGCAAAGGTCTGATTAAACAGGGGTAGCGCCATGCGTTGCACGGTTTCGATGAGTTGCGATGAGTGAAAGCGACGCTCCTTAAGCATCGCATTTGGTAGTCGAATGTCATCGGGTAGCTTCCTCGGCTTTAATCCCGCCTCACTACTACGGTGCCAAGATGAACTAAGCCACTCTGAAGTATCTGTGTGTTGAATCTGCATAACTGTTCCATGTTGTAACAGTAACGGTGTACCAATTTGGAACAGTTGAACACTGGAGCAATCTCCGTACTACGATTCAATTCCAACTCACCACTGGTTGTAAACGTTTGGTAATCATAGTTTTACAATTTATTAACAACAAGATTTTCAATGTTGGCGTGTGACTTGCGTTGTTAGGTATGTGAACAAAACACGAAATGACAGTGTTTTAAACAGAAACCATGAACATGACATGGCGAATATTCAAATACTTAGACAATCACAGAAGGACCTTACTATGATTTACGCACAGCCTGGCAGTGACAACGCAGTAGTCAATTTCAAAGCTCAATACGACAACTTTATTGGGGGAGAGTGGGTGAAGCCGACTTCTGGCGAATACTTTGATAATAGCTCTCCAGTCAATGGACAAGTTTACTGCCAAGTAGCGCGCTCGACAGAAGCCGATATCTCACTAGCGTTAGACGCAGCACATGCAGCGCGTGCAAGTTGGGCGGCGACCAGTGTTGCTGAACGTTCGAACATCCTACTTAAAATTGCCGATCGCATTGAAGCAAACCTAGAAGAGATCGCAGTGGCAGAAACGTGGGAAAACGGTAAGCCAGTTCGTGAAACTCTGGCGGCAGACATCCCGTTAGTTGTCGATCACTTCCGTTACTTTGCGGGCTGTATTCGAGCACAAGAAGGCAGTGCAGCAGAGCTTGATTCAAACACCGCTAGCTACCACTTCCCAGAGCCAATTGGCGTAGTCGGTCAGATCATTCCTTGGAACTTCCCAATCTTAATGGCGGCTTGGAAACTAGCACCGGCGCTCGCGGCTGGTTGTTGTGTCGTAATGAAACCTGCCGAGCAAACGCCGACTTCGATCCTAGTCTTGATGGAGAAGATTGCTGATCTTCTACCTGCGGGCGTAGTCAACATCGTTAATGGCTTCGGTAGTGAAGCAGGGCAAGCTCTTGCGACTAGCGATCGCATTGCTAAGCTGGCGTTTACTGGCTCAACTGAGGTTGGTCATCATATTCTAAAATGTGCCGCTGAAAGCCTAATTCCGTCCACGGTAGAGCTGGGCGGTAAGTCTCCAAACATCTACTTCCCAGACATCTTTGATCATGAGGATGAATACTTAGATAAGTGTGTTGAAGGTATGTTGCTGGCGTTCTTTAACCAAGGTGAGGTGTGTACTTGTCCTTCCCGCGTGTTGATCCACGAATCGGTCTACGACAAGTTCATTGCGAAAGTGGTCGAGCGCGCTCAAACCATCAAACAAGGTAACCCACTAGATACGGACACCCAGGTTGGTGCACAAGCTTCTCAAGAGCAGTTTGATAAGATTCTGAGTTACCTAGAGATTGGCCGCCAAGAGGGTGCCAAAGTTCTCACTGGTGGTGAGATTGCGCAGCAACCGGATGATCTGGGTAGTGGTTATTACATTCAGCCAACCATGCTTGAAGGCAACAATAAGATGCGTGTCTTCCAAGAAGAGATCTTTGGCCCTGTCATTGCGGTAACCACCTTTAAAGACGAAGCAGAAGCTCTGGCGATCGCCAATGACACAGAGTATGGCTTAGGTGCGGGTGTATGGACTCGTGATGCTAACCTAGCGTATCGCATGGGGCGTAATATCGAAGCAGGCCGTATTTGGGTTAACTGTTACCATGCTTATCCAGCGCATGCGGCATTTGGTGGATACAAGAAATCTGGTATTGGCCGTGAGACACACAAGATGATGCTCGACCATTACCAAAACACCAAGAACCTGCTGATTAGCTACGATACTAATCCGCTAGGCTTTTTCTAAATCGCTTTTCACAAGCACTTTATAGCGAGCAGCGCAGTTAGCTGATTCTTGCTGTAACGTGGAAGCAAAAACGCCCAAGTCATTTGATTTGGGCGTTCCTGTTTTTTACGCTTTAAGATGACTAAGCGTTAGTGCTTCGAAAAGAAGATCTCAGGTTTGTACGTAGGCCCTTGGTTGCCCTCTAGCTGAGTCAGTTCCAAACCTCGCTTGCCCACCAAAGATTCAACCATATGACGGTTGAACGGGAAGTTGCTCATATCGCTGATAAACTCTTGGATATCTACCCATTTGGCTTCTGCGATTTCATCCGTGTCTTGAATCGCAATCTCTTGAGTTTGAGCAGTTAGGTGACAAACAAAGTAGAGGTTTGATTTGCCAAACTGATATGGGTGGCGCGTTGCCATGCCAACCACTGAAACGAACGTGGCTTCGATGCCTGTCTCTTCAAAGGTTTCTCGAACCACAGACTCTTCAATACCCTCTCCAAGTTCAATGTGGCCTCCAGGTAATTTGTAGCCTGTCATACCATGCTCTTTGATCATCAACACTTGGTTATGCTCGTTGGTGATCAATGCACCTGCACCCAAGGTGTGGGTAGGGATGAAAGGGACAAACTCGACAGTTTCGGATTTGTGGATCAGCGTTATCTCGTCTTCTAAACAGTTGTGGAACACGAAGCCAAGCTCTGTCGCTACTGGGATAAGATGCGACAGTGAAATTGGCAAACTAATCCAAATAATGCCTTTGTTGTTTTGCTTTGAAAACTTGGTGATTTCGCTGAGCTCAGCATGGAATGAAGCAGCATCGTGTGGTGCAGTCAGCGGGTCGATGATGATGCCGTTAAATTTGTCGAGCGTAAATTCCACGGGTGAACCTCTATTTTTTTGATTTATTGAGAGACTTTTATAGAGCGAGCTTATAACAGATGTCGAGGTGATGACACCCGAAAAGCCGGTGACATGGAGATTGCTTGGGAAAGCGGTAGGTAAGAAACAAAAACTGCGCTTGGAAACCAGAGCGCAGTTTTAAAATCGGAGCTATTTGAGCTTGGATCTAACGAACGTAGTTCGCATCAACGCTGACATACCAGTGTTGAAACTTACCGTCAGATTTTTCAATCCACAGATCGTTGGTGTAACTCTCTATCTTGCCGTTTACCGTTAACTTAAATGTGTTCTCGTCGAAGTCACCAAGCTTCACAAACTGATCGGTTGTGACTAGGAACGGGTCCATATCGTCGATGTCACTGATGTCTGAAACCACATAGTAGTGATAAGTGAAAGGCTTGGTTGCATCGTTTGGGTTGCTGCGGTACGCCACAAGCTTGAACGGTTCGGTGAGCGGGACATCGAGTGTCTGCTTATCAATGGTTGCTGGAATCGGCATAAATAGCCAAGCGGTAAACAAACCAGTCAGCAGTACCATCAAAAAGAAAAGAGTCTTAATTGCTTTCATCGCAACCTTCAATAATCTAGGGGATATAATTGGGGCTATGGTAACTAGCGATGCTAAAGATGCAAGCCCGAGGTCGGGATATTATACCTTGGCTTAACCTAGCTCAAAAGCGAGCGACTCAATGGCTTCCTCGATAGTAACAAAATGTATTTTGGTAAGGCACATCTGTACTTTATGAAACTCATGTTCGCGGATCAGTTGCGTGACATTTTCCAACGAATAGTCGTCTTGTTGTCGTTCAAGCAGTTCAGTGGTGGTGTAGGTAAGTAGTGAATAAGCGTGCCCTTTCGCGTCGATAATACAGTCTTGTTCACCGACGATTAGGTCATGACTCTCTGATTGCAACTGTTCGAGCGACGCGATGTAGAACAGTTCGTGATCGCCTTCTAATTTGATAAATGCAGGCCAAGTTATCATAAGTCACTCTTGTATAGTCACGGGATATTCGCATCGTAAGCCAAGTAGATAGATTCGGCAAACCATTCTAATGCAATGTTATTTTTACGGCTGTGCGCTTGTTTGGCTGTATCGTTGATTTAAGGTTAAAGGGAGTAAAGATATGGGTTCCAAAGAGGTAGTAGTCGCATTCTGGACAGCAATGAAATCAAATGATTTTGCTAAAGCCAGTGAGTTACTGAGTGAAGATTTTGAGGGCTATTGGCCACAGTCAGGCGAGTTGACCTTAGGTCGAAACAACTTTGTTGCTATCAACAGCTATTACCCTGCTCATGGAGAGTGGCAGTTTGAGATTCATTCAATTGTGACCGAGCAAAATACAGTGGTCACCGACGTTTCAATCACGGATGGAGTGCAAAAGGCACGCGCCATTACTTTTCATACTGTAGTTGATGGGCTTATCACTCATCAAAAAGAGTTCTGGCCAGATCCAATGGAAGCACAAACTTGGCGCTCTCAATGGGTGAAGATTGTTGCTGAAAAAGAGTAATAGATTAGAAACCCCTCGTTCTGACTCATGGCCTGAACGAGGGGGCGTATCTGTTAACTATTTACTTTGCTTAGTAAAGCACAAGGCGTACATGGTTTGAATGCCTCAATCCATCGGGTGTAAAGCCACTTTTTCTATAAATATCAAACAGTCAGAATAAAAAATGCCAGTCATGAATCTGACTGGCATTGCTTGATATTGCTTGAGCACTAGTTTGAAAACTTATCGCCCACGGTTCCTAGAAAAGGAAGCTGATGTTTAAGCCAAAGCCGCCACTGTCTACTGTGTAGTCAACGCCTTTCACTTCGTAATCAATGTGCGTGTAACGGGCGCCTAATGCTAGACGGTTGTCTTTACCCACGTGAAACTGATATTCATATTGAGCGATAAAGCCAAGGCTGTCTTCAAATTCAATAGTGTAATTACACGAATTGGTAATATCACACTTGTATTCCACACCTGTGTGGTAAGCCAGACCTAATCCGAAATTGTGATTGTCGAAGTTGTATAAACCTAGTAGCTCGAACGGGACGCGCTCGAATGTTACTTCACCGTTTGAACCGTCGACGGATATACCTTTGTAGCCAACCGTTGCACGAGCACGCCAAGCATCAGTCACAGGTACGTCGATGCCACCGTAAAAAAGTAGGCCTTCGTTAGACTCAACTTTGTCTGAATCGCCATTTGTGTACTGTACGGTACTCATTGTCTCGCCGCCAAAGTCGTAGCCTGCGCCAAGTACGAAGTCGAAAGGTGCTGCGTGAGCCTGAGATGCCAAAGCCATTAAGATTAAGCCAGAAGAAATTTGACGTGTGTGTTTATATAGATTCGTCATTTCGTTACCACTTGATTTATAAGTATATAATTATGATTTCATTTGATATGAAACTATTCTTAATTCGAATAGGTGGCGGAAGGTATCACTTCGCTTTGAATTTATAAAACTTGCGTATACAGATAGATTTAATAATGCAACATGGCGCACAAAACAAACATTATTTAGCCAGTGATTTGTTTCAAAATCATTCGTACTGATAAATAAGTTATTAATAAATAAGGAATTTGCGATTGAGCGTCACAAAAGAAAGCTGATGGCTCTAGCAGAAAGAAAATGGTAGCAAAAAGCCCACACCTCGCGTTTAGAAGGTGTGGGCTTATTTGACACTTGATTACTGTTTTAGGTAAGCAGCGTGAAACTCAATGTGTTCATCAATAAAGCTCGAGATAAAGTAATAGCTGTGGTCGTAACCTGGCTGCATACGCAACTCCAAATCCGACTCCGTTGCTTTCGCTGCTTCAGTTAACTGCTCTGGCTTGAGTTGCTCAACTAAAAAGTTATCTGCTTCGCCTTGATCAACCAGCATTGGTAAAACAGTGCCTTTGGTTTTTAGAAGCTCAGAAGCGTCGTACTGTCTCCACTCTTCAATATCTAGCCCTAAATATTGGCTGAATGCTTTTTGTCCCCAAGGGCATTGCATTGGGTTACTGATTGGACTGAACGCTGAAATTGAGCGGTAGTTCTCTTGGTTTTTAATGCCGATGGTTAAGGCTCCATGTCCGCCCATGCTATGGCCAGAGATAGACTTAATCGGAGTCACAGGGAAGAAAGACTCAATAAGTGCTGGAAGCTCCGTTACCACGTAATCGTACATGTGGTAGTGTGCGTCCCACGGAGCTTGAGTCGCATTCAAATAGAAACCTGCTCCTTGTCCCATGTCATACGCTTCATCATCGGCAACGCCTTCGCCGCGAGGGCTTGTGTCTGGAGCGACTATCGCAATACCTTGCTCTGCTGCTGCCTTGAATGCGCCCGCTTTCTGCATGAAGTTTTCATCAGTGCAAGTCAGGCCTGACAACCAGTATAAAACAGGTACAGGCTTCTCTTTGCTGGCGTTTGGCGGTAGGAAAATAGCGAAACGCATATTGCAGTTTAACGTTGCAGAGAAGTGTGTGTATTGTTTGTGCCAACCACCAGCAACCTTGGCTTGGCTAATATTCTCGATAGTCATTAAATTGTGCTCCGTTTGGCTGTTGGTCTGGAAAATCATTAAATAAAATGGAAATACTGCACTTTGTTAAAAGGCGTCTTAATGTCTTCGATTAAGCTATAAATCGGCTCTTAACAAAGCAGATTCACCACTTCCCGGGCGAAAAGTGGTGAAGGCAATGTGTTGGCCCTCAAGTGAGAGCCAAACTAGGGATTATCTATCCATGTGTAGAACAGTACGGATAGATTCACCTTTATGCATTAGGTCGAATGCGTCGTTTACTTCTTCAAGGCTCATTGTGTGAGTAATGAACTCTTGAAGACCAAACTCACCTGCCATGTAACGGTTGACGATTTCTGGAAGCTCAGAGCGACCTTTAACACCACCGAAAGCAGAACCACGCCATACACGACCAGTTACTAGTTGGAATGGACGAGTAGAGATCTCTTGGCCAGCGCCTGCAACACCGATGATTACTGATTCGCCCCAACCTTTGTGACAACACTCAAGTGCTTGACGCATTACGTTTACGTTACCGATACACTCGAAAGAGTACTCAACACCGCCATCTGTCATCTCAACGATAACGTCTTGGATTGGTTTGTCGAAGTTCATTGGGTTGATACAGTCAGTTGCACCAAGCTGTTTTGCTAGCTCGAATTTGCTCTCGTTGATATCAACACCGATGATGCGGTTAGCACCAGCCATGCGAGCACCAATGATTGCAGAAAGACCGATACCACCTAGGCCGAATACAGCAACGTTGTCGCCTTTTTCAACTTTCGCTGTGTTTAGTACCGCGCCCATACCAGTTGTAACGCCACAACCTAGAAGACAAACTTCTTCAAGAGGCGCTTCTTTGTTTACTTTCGCTAGTGAAATCTCTGGAAGTACTGTGTACTCAGAGAAAGTAGAACAACCCATGTAGTGGTAGATTGTCTCACCATTGATAGAGAAGCGGCTTGTGCCGTCTGGCATTAGGCCTTTACCTTGAGTTTCACGTACTGCCTGACATAGGTTAGTTTTACCAGACTTACAGAACTTACACTCACCACATTCAGCTGTGTAAAGTGGGATAACGTGGTCGCCAACTTCAACACTTGTTACGCCTTCGCCAACCATTTCAACGATACCGCCACCTTCGTGACCAAGGATTGAAGGGAAGATACCTTCTGGATCGTCACCTGATAGTGTGAATGCGTCAGTGTGACAAACACCAGTTGCTACGATACGAACAAGAACTTCACCTGCTTTTGGCAGTTCAACGTCAACGGTTTCACGTTTTAGAGGCTCGCCCGCTTTCCAAGCGACCATAGCTTTAGATTGAATATGAGTTTGACCAGGTTTGATTTCGATAGTCATTGGATGCTTCCTATATATGTCGTTACAGCGGATTTTTGATTCTCAATATGCTCAACGTATTAAGCGTAGTTGAGCATGTTTATTTCCGCTCTCTCGTTTTGTTGAGGCTAGTATAGGTGCGACTCTTTGTTTTGATAATCCCACGAAATTGAAAATGATTATTACATATGTGTAATAGTTGTATCTTGAAAAGAGGGAGGTTGAGGTGGAATACCTAATAAGAAAATCTTACTGCTCCCCAAATAATGGCTTTGTAGAAAAGACATTCATTAGAAATAAATCGAGTGTAAGTTTGTCGTCTATTTTTTTATCGCAGGCTTAAATATGCTCTTATCTCTCCCACCACCAGTGATGCTTTCACTCGCCATTGTCCTTGAAGTCATCGCGACTTCGCTACTTCCAAAGACCAATCAATTCACGTCAATACCGACTTCAATTGCAGTGCTGGTTGGTTACGGCTGTGCTTTCTATCTACTATCACTCACGGTACAGACCATGTCACTTGGTGTCGCATACGCAATTTGGTGTGGTGCGGGCATCGTACTCGTTGCAGCCTTATCTTGGCTTGTCTACGGGCAAAAACTTGATATCTACGCAGTCATCGGTATCACCTTGATTTTGGCTGGCGTGGCGATCATCAACTTGTTTTCTAGCTCGGTGAGTCATTAGAACGGTTAACTGGTTTTGTCCCACTGTTAGTTGAATTGAATATTCTACAGAATCTAGGTGTGTGAGTTTTCCCAACAAAGCTTAATATCAAGTTTATAATTGATTTGCTTACCACCTCCACTTCCTTTTTTGTATACCTACACAGTTTATGAAGTTTGAATGTTGTTTCAGCATGGAAAGTGGTGAGTGTTTATTCCTGCTTTGTCGATAGAAAGCTCCATAAGGCACTGTTCATTAATAGGGTTGTGATTTTCAAATGTTGGACAACGCGCGGACACGTTTTTATGTGAAGATCGAGTATGTATTTTGATGTGTTTTTTTTGATTTTTAGTAGCTTATGATAAATTAATCGAAAGCTAGGCGTGCAGAAAAACGAGACTGTCTATTATAAAGAATGTCAGTAATCGAATATATGAATCAAACAAATGGTCTTATATAATTCATTGAAAAACAAACAAAAGGTAACTTGAGTGTGTGAAAAAAATGAAATGCTTTGGAAAGCTAGCTGCAACTTTGCGAGTGATTTCTCAGCTCCATTTAAGAGTGATTCGCCTAAATTTGGCGAACAAAGCCTAGCTTATGCTCTCGGATCGATTATCAATACAATGAAGGCTCCGGCCTTGTTTTCTTTAGTTTTTGGTTTGTTGATTATTATATCACCGGAAACAATAGACCTGATTTTATTTGATGGCATCGATGAAAATTTACAAAATACCGGCGGTGCAATAGCGTTGTTCTCGACAGCTATTCTCTACGGTCTCATTATGTTGTCTTGTAAATCACTTGTGCGGTTATGCAGCTTTCTAAGATTGATTTTAAATGCAACATCATATCTTGGGCATTTAATCGCAAGTGTTACAGCGGGTATCGGCTTAGGCCTGATAATCCCAACACTTTTAGAACTAGAGGTTAAGGCTGAAATATATACGTATATTGGGATAGTTTTTAAGTTGATACTTATGGCGGTCTGCTACCAACGAGTGAGTAAGTCAGCTTCTCAGGCTTTCATGCTTGAGTTTGTTAAGGGCGTTGAGAGTCGAAGTGTAAGTGGGTTTGGGCCAGTTAGATATTTAAACTCATTTATCTATGAACAAAAGGATAAGCTTAGATTAGCCTCTGGCTGGATCCTAATTCTCTCTGCTGTGATTACCATGTGCTTCCATGATTTTTAGTCTATGTGGTCAAGAGTGCTAACAAAGCAATCAAGATGATGCGTTACACTCGGCGGTTTTGGTAGGAGGCTCGGTGCGCTTTGTTGGTTCAGTGAGGCACACCTTATTGCAGGCGTTATATTGTAAGGGAGCATGAATGCCAGATAATATAGAAAAGTTTGATCGTGTAGTAGCGCATGTATTTGCTGAGCTATATAAATCATTCCCAGTTAGAAAGCCTGTAAGTGTTTATGATTTCTTCGATTGTAAAGACCAAGGTGAGTACGTTGATGGTATTTGGCGAGATTCTACGGAGTTAACTTCGGAAGACCTAAAATTCTTCTGTGATTCAATTCGCTGGCTAATTGATAGTGGATACGTGATCGGAACACTGCAGAATCACATAGACCATAGAGCGTCCCTGACACTTTCTCTCAAGGGGTTGCATTTAATGAAATCAGTTCCGAAGTCTGTTGACAGTAAAAATACTCTTGGTGAACAACTTATCTCAGTAATAGGTACAGGTGCCAAAGATTCTGCTGCAAAGCTAATAAGTAATGCCCTGAGTTATGACCACATCGTTACGCAACTTAGCGAAGCGTTTAGTTTTGGGTAATAAATATAACAAGGCGCTTAAGTCTGATTCGTGAACGCGTGCCGATTTCGCTCCATCATGGCACACGCGCACTCATAGCTTAGCTTGGCATTATGTGAATAGGAGGATAAACATACAATGTCAGATAGTTTAAAGTTTGGTGTATACGCTTTATACGCCGTGTTAGTTGGTGGGATGTTGATATTTGCATTTTGGATGAAACGCTCAAGAGATCACCGTATTACTGAGTTGCAGGCAGATCTTAAGTCGAAAGTAGAAGCTGGTTTTGACCTTAGTAGTAAAGACATCGTTGTTATTGGAAGAGCTCACAATTTGTCAGCGCAAAATTCGCGTGCGGCTCTATATCGAGTCTACAAAGATATTAAAACCCCTGAGGAATTTGAGAAATTAAGGGGTTTAGTGTCCGAAATTGAAAAAGAAGAACCTTTTGATACTATGCCCGATGAGGTTAAACCTTCTTTACTTAGGGTAACTGAGCTTGCTTTCAAGTCGGGTGAAGAGTCGGATAAACATATCCTGACCCCAATCACGAATATCCTTACTAAGTATCAAGAGCTCCAAGAAGAGCAAAAGAAAACTCGCAAACAAACAAATACAGCTTATTTGCTCACTATTGTTAGCTTTATTGTCGGTGCTGTAAGTTTATATTTTGCTGTAACGGCTCCAACAGCAAGTGAAATAGCATCCCAGTTAGGCGCAATTAAGTAGTAATTCACTTACGAGCATTTAAGGTTTCAAGATACTTATCCTTATCTATAGCGTGCGCGTCAGACCTCAAACTCTAACGCGCTTCTGTCTAATAATGAGTGCACTAACTTCCCTCAAACCCCAACACCGCCAAAAACGCATCCAAATACTCTTCAATAGCGAAATCCGCCGACACGGGTGGTAGTTCCACCGTAATACATGGCAGGTTTCTTTCTTCACACCATTTGCCGAATGAGCCTGGTGTTTCGTAATCGACATCTTCGACAACTGGCAGGTTGAATTGCTTGCCTAACCAAGAGGCGAGTTGTGATTGGGCTGGGTCGTCAATGAGGGCGAGTGGTTCATGGAAAGAGATCACGAACTTGGGATTACGCTTTTCGATGAGGCTTATCAGCGATTGGACTTCTGGCTCAAGTTGATCTGGCTGCCCAGTGCTTACCTTTACATCTCTAACCGGAGTGTTTGAACTCCAACGATACACAGTGCCATCTTCTTTCCAATTTTGAGTCGGGAAGGCGCGGTTTAGGTCTACTTGATTGGCATTGGTGCGAGTGCCTAGTTGATTACCGTCTGGGTTCATCGACAAGATCACGTCGTGCCTTAGGTTGGCAGCTGGCAAACTTCTTAACGCGCAAGATAAGCCTGCGATAGAAGCGGTTTCATCGCCGTGAGTGCCTGCTAAAATTAGCCCGCGAGTGTCGCTTTCTATTTGTGTAGGGAAATAGAGCAAGGGCGCTCCCAATACCGAACGTCCATATGTCAGCGGCTTCATTGAAAACGCAGCTCTTTCCGTTCTTGGAATTAAACTCACCTTAATCTCCTGATTGATCAAGTACTATCAAGTATTAATTATTAGATAAATACAACTATCAAAACTCGTCAACCGTCGCATTGTTAATTTTATTACTCTGCTTCAAAGATAGGCTAGGAGAGCAAATACATATGGATTTTAAGAAACATTCAACGGCTTTACTCGTATCATCTTTATTGACCCCTTTCATATCAGTAACAGCCGCCGCAGATACTCTGCCTGCAGGAACCACTCTAGCGAAAGAACAGCACTTAGTTCGTGCTAATGATGCCGAGGCAGCAACGCTTGACCCTGCCAAAGCGGAAGGCTTGCCAGAAATGCACATCTTACGAGACTTGTTCGAAGGTTTAGTGATTCAAGATCGTGATGGCAATATTACTCCGGGCGTTGCTGAGTCTTGGGAAACTGAGGACAACAAAACCTTTGTGTTCCATCTGCGCAAAGATGCCAAGTGGTCGAATGGCGACCCAGTTACGGCAGACGATTTTGTGTATGCGTTAAGACGTGCTGTGGATCCTAAAACCGCATCACCAAACGTGTGGTACTTAAAGCTCACCAAAATTAATAATATTGCCGATGTTGCAGAAGGTAAAAAGCCGCTTGATGCATTAGGTGTGACCGCTGTTGATAAACACACGCTTCGCTTCGAACTTGATAGTAAAGTCCCTTATTTTGTGGCGATGACGGGCCACACTTCTATGATGCCTGTTGACAAGGCCAATCTAGAAAGCAGTGATAAACCTTGGAGCGATCCAAAGCAGTTTGTGGGTAACGGTGCTTTCGTTTTGGACGAATGGGTGGTCAATGAGCGTGTGGAATTGAAGAAGAACCCTAATTACTGGGATAGCGATGATACGCACCTAAATCAGGTTACATACATTCCGTTTGAAAACCAGAATGCATCGATTAATCGCTATGCGGTAGGTGAGGTCGACATCACTTCCGATGTGCCAACACATATGGCACAAAAACTACAGAAAGAGTACCAGCAAGCTTATACCGCAGTTCCTCTGCTGTGTACTTATTACTATGCGTTTAATACCACGCGTGCCCCGTTTGATGACGTGCGAGTTCGTCAGGCTGTCTCCTATTCGATCATGCGTGATGTTGTCACAAATGGTGTCACACAGGTAGGGAATCTGCCTGCCTACACCTTTGCTCATGAGTACACAGCAGGTTTTGATGCCACTCAGCCGGAATACAGCCAGTGGACGCAAAAACAGCGTGATGAGAAAGCACAACAACTGCTGAAAGAGGCAGGATATGATGCGTCTAACCCATTGGATTTCAAGTTACTCTACAACACCAGTGAGTCAAACAAGTCGATTGCGGTGGCGATTGCTTCGATGCTGAAAAATAATTTGGGTGCCAAAGTGGAGTTAGAAAACCAAGAGTGGAAATCTTACTTGGTGTCTCGTAGGCAGGGTGACTTTGATGTGATGCGCGCCTCTTGGTGTGGTGACTACAACGAAGCCTCTACGTTCCTAAGCCTGCTGCGTTCTGGCTCATCGGGTAACTTTGCACGCTACAGCAGTGAAGCCTACGATAAAGCGATGGAGAGTGCGTTATCGGCTACCACCGAGCAAGAACGTCAAACCTTCTATGATCAAGCCGAGCAGTCACTAGCGGTCGATATGCCAATTGCTCCAATCTACTACTACATGCAAGCCCGTTTAGTACGTCCTACGGTAGGTGGTTTTGCCAAGAATAATGTAGAAGGGCGCATTTACTCGAAAGATCTCTACATTAAGCAGTAAGTTCGTGCTCGTTTGAATAACACACAAACACACTGTTACTAGAAAAGGGACGGTGATCATAATTCTATGATCATCGTCCCTTCGTCATTAATCTGTAACGCTAACTGCAAAAAACTGAAACCTGATTGAAGTAATTTTCACTTTTATTTCAATTAGGTGAAGCCATGTTACCCCCTCTACGCGCCCTTGTAGCATTCGAAGCAGTTGCCCGCCTTGGCTCAATTGGTGCGGCGGCGCGCGAGTTGTGTGTTACTCAAGCAGCGGTAAGCCAACAACTCAAAAGCCTAGAGACTTTTTTCGATACCACACTGTTTGAGCGCAGTTCAAAGGGCGTTAAGTTAACCTCGGCTGCGCAGCAGTATCAACCGATTGTTTCCGGTTCACTGGCTCACCTAAAACTGCAAACGCAAATCTTATTTGGTGAGAAAGAGACCGATGTATTGAGCCTGCGCGTCAATCACACGTTCTGCCACAACTGGCTACTGCCTCGCCTCGCTTCTTTTTATCAAAAATACCCCTTTATTCGCTTAGACATTCAGCTGGTGGACTGGCCGTCGACTACGCCTTGCCAGAACGTTGATATCGAACTGACCAACGGCAAAGTCGAGAGCGAAGACACCCATTTCGAACGTCTTTTCCAAGAACATTGGCAACTGGTTTGTAGCCCTGATTTTAAAGCTCAATACCAAGAACAGCTCGATGCACGAGACTTTGCTTCATTGCCGACAGTGCAAGTAAAAGGCTACCGAGAGAACTGGCTGCAGTGGCTTAGCCATAACCAGTTTGAGATGTCACTGCCACAAGTTCAGCTTGAAATCAGTAACTCATTACACGCATTAGAGGCGGTCAAGCAGGGTGTTGGTGTACTGCTGGTTAGGTCATTGGCGGTTACTGAATTGCTCAAGAAAGGGGAGGTGGTGCTCGCCAGTGACGCCCTTATGCCTGCTGAATCTGCCCACTACCTAATCACCAAACATAGCCGCAGTGCCAAGGTGAATTTCTTCTGTGACTGGCTCTATCACCAAATAGAAAGTGCAGAGCCTGAGTAAAAGGTTTTCTTATGAGTGGCCATAAAAAATATGAGGGGCGCTCTTACTAACCTGTCACATAAAACGCTTAGTTTAAGCACATACAAACAAGGACGAGGTCACCATGAGTGCTTTCTCACAACACATAACAAATCGACTGAAAGTGCTGCTGTTTACCGCGCCACTGTTAGTTCCACTGTTTACTTTTTGGTTAGTGCCTTTTGGCTATTCCATTTACATCAGCTTCACCGATTGGGATTACATTTCGCCAGATTACGACTTTGTCGGGCTCGAAAATTACCAATACATGGTGGAAGACTTTGAGTTTCTGCAAGCGGCGATGAACACCTTCTGGTTCTCGCTTGGTGTAGTGGTGCCAACCATTTTATTAGGCCTTGTGTTCGCCATGCTGCTGCACAAAAACTTCAAGGGCAGCCAGTTTTACCGCGCGGTGATTTTCTCCCCTTGGATCACGCCAACGGTCGCGGTGTCGATAGTTTGGTCTTGGGTCTTTGAGACCAAATCAGGCCTAGCGAACCATCTTTTACAGTCGATGGGCTTTAACGCGATTCCATGGTTAGAGAGCGGAAATACTGCGCTAGTGGCGGTGATTATTGTAACGGTATGGCAGGCGATTGGTTGGACAATGCTGTTTTACATTAGCGCGCTCAACAAGATCCCTGAGTCGCTATATGAGGCGTCTTTGATTGATGGTTGTAGCAGCCTAACGCGCTTTTTAAAAATCACCTTACCGCTTATCTCGCCAACCACGTTCTTCTTGGTGGTGGTCAACATTATTACGGCGATGCAGGCGTTCGATCAGTTCCAGATCTTAACCCAAGGTGGGCCGGGCGGCGAGACACGCACCTTGCTTTACCTCTTCTATCAACAAGCGTTTGAGCGCTATGAAATGGGGCCAGCTGCAGCGACTTCTTTGGTGATCTTCCTCATCACAGGCCTGCTCGCGCTGCTCAATACCTATATGGGCAAACGCTGGGTGTACTACTAAACCGGATTTGAAAAGGACAACATCATGACCACGCAAACATTAGATGCGAATCCGGTGATTCGCGCAACAAGGCCACTAAAAAGTAGCACTGCTAGAGCGCAGCGTTCTTCTCAGGCAATAAACACTGAGAAACAACAATCGAGCACTGCGTCTGCAAATCGAGTTAATGCACAGTCTCTTGCTACGTTGAGTAAGCATCTGTTCTTGATGGTATGCGGCACCATCATGGTATTCCCATTCTTGTGGATGCTATCGGGCTCGTTGAAAAGCAATGATGAGATCTTTGCCAACCCATTGGATCTAATCCCTTCGCAGTTTCGTTGGGAGACATTCATCGATACTTTCCAGAGCGCGCCTTTTGGTTTGTACATCTTCAATAGCTTCAGTGTGGCTCTGTTCACCACGTTATTGGTGATCATCAATTCGGCGATGTTTGCTTACGCACTGACTCAGTTGAAGTTTCGCTCTAAAACTTTGCTCTACTTTGTGGTGATGGGGTGTTACATGCTGCCGGGTGCTGTGACTTACATTCCTTCTTACATCACGTTGGCAAAGCTAGGACTTTTGGATTCTCACATGGGTTTGATTGCTTCTAACGCAGCCTCGGTATTTGGCGTGTTCTATCTGCGCCAAGTGTTTATCAAGGTACATCCATCCTTGGTTGAAGCGGCGCGTATCGATGGCGCAGGCGAGCTAAAAATTCTTTGGGCGATAGTGCTACCGCAGTGTCGAGCGGCAGTAGCAACACTATTTCTTATCACCTTTATCACCAACTACAACAGTTACATGTGGCCGAGTCTGGTTATTACCACTCAGGAATTGAACCTGATTGCGACTGGTATTCGTCACTACTTTATCGCTGAAGGCAACTACGGTTTGAACTGGTCGCAGATCATGGCGGCGAGCACCATTGCTGTAATGCCTTTGTTGATTCTATTCGTCATCTGTCAAAAGACGGTTCTTTCAGGTATCGCCGATAACGGCGTAAAAGAGTAAACGGAAATGAAACTAAAAACTCTCGCACTAGTGTGTGCTGGCGCAGCAAGCGCTTCTATGTTCTCTAGCAGTGTTCTTGCAGCAACAGAGGTTAACTTCTGGTATTCCGGTGGTACTAAGCCTCAACAAATGATGACCAAGCTTATTGAAGAGTTCAATGCGAGCCAAGATGAGTACGTTGTTAAGCCAGCTCTACAAGGTAACTACACGGAAACCTACCAAAAGCTGCAAGCAGGATTGGCGTCTCGAACGGCTCCTGAACTGGTTCTTCTTGACTCAGGTCGTGCAGAAGCGATGCACGGACGTGGATTGAGCCGTGACCTAACGCCATTCATGGATGAAGAGTTTAACTTCTCTGACTTCATCGGTGCGTTCAAAGATCAAGTGACAGCAGACGATGGCACTGTGATTGGTTTGCCCGCTTACGGTACAACTCAAGTGTTCTACTACAACAAGCAAGTGCTGGCTGAACACGGCTTTACTGAGCAAGATCTGGCGACATGGCAAGGTGTGGCAAAGGTTGCTGAGAAAGTGACGCAGCGTGACGACAAAGGCAACACCACTTTCTATGGTTGGGAGCCGATGTGGGGTCAAGACAACATGATCGATGCGGCATTCTCAAACGGTGCCAAGATCATCAGTGATGACGGTAAGAAAGTGCTGATCGACTCTCCAGAGTGGGTTGAGGTATGGGACAGCTTCCGTCAATGGATTCACGATGATCAAATCATGCGCATTCACTACGGCGGTCAAGGCTGGGAATACTGGTACAAGACTATTGATGACGTGATGAAAGACAACGCGCTTGGCTACACAGGTTCTTCTGGTGACCAAGGTGACTTGGACTTCACTAAGCTTGCAGCGACTACTCAACCGGGTTGGGGCAACCACCCATCAGCACCACAAGCGGGTGCGCTGGTGTACGTGATGCCAAAAGGCACAGACGACAAAGCGGCAAAAGGTGCATTTGAGTTTGTTGAGTTCTACACCAACGCGAAAAACACCGCAGCTTGGTCAATGTTCACCGGTTACATCCCAGTACGTAACAGCGTATCTGAGGTGCCAGAGTACCAAGCATTTACTCAGGATAACCCACAAGCTCTGATTCCTTTGAAGCAAGCGAACACTGCGACTAAAGACTTCCTAGACCCTACCAACGGTAAGATCATGGATGCGCTGAAGGTAGCTGCGGATCAAATCCAAATTCAAAACGTGCCAGCAGAAAAAGCGCTAAAACAAGCGGCTAAGAAAGCACAACGTGCACTAGACCGAGCGAATCGTTCTTAATCTGTAAAGTGGTTAAAACTATCTTTGCATGCATAAAGGCCCATCTATTCGGGTGGGCCTCTTTTGACCCAGTCCTTCAATTAGGACGAACTTGGTGAAGACAATGACCCAATTTCAAGGTGAGCTGCCGTTTGGCAGAGTACGTATTCCCTTTGATGTGCCAGCAGGTTCTCACAGCGTAACGATTACCGGCACAACGGTGAAAAAAGGATTCTTGTACGCCGCGGCGTATGATGCCAACCAAGCATTTCGTGGCAAAGTGCTGTTTGAAAAGGTGCACAAGTCACTCACTATCCAACCGCAAAACTCAGGGCTAGGCGTGATTGATGGCGCGATTCCATCGGGCGAGTGGTTCTTAGAATTTTATAACCTGGAAGGTGAGTTTCGCACCGAGCGTGCGATGCAGTATCAAGTCGATGTGCTTTGTTCTGAAGAGTTAGTTAATAGCGATGTTGAGTTAGAACTGAACCCAACGGTGACAAGTGATCACGATATCGAGTTTGATTACAGCCAGATGCTGAACGCAGAGTCGCGTTGGTATCGTGGCGATCTGCATGCCCATACTCAGCTCTCTGATGGCCACAACACATTGGCTGCGGCGAAAGAGATTGTCGAATCTCAAGGCTTAGATTTCTTCTTCATTACTGAGCACAATATTTGCCAACCTAAACTGCCTGTTTCAAGTCAGTGTCTGTTCTTACCTGCTCTAGAGGTAACGACCGACCTCGGACATTTTAATGTTCATGGCCCAAGTCACTCTTTGGATCTAAGAGAGATTGAGCATACAAGTCGAGCCACTATGGAGGCCGGGTTAAAGCTTGCCAAAAGTAGACACAGTTCCCTTGGCATTAACCACCCAATGATGAAACCGTGGCATTGGCACTATGATGAAGTGTTATTGAGCCAAGTTTCAACCTTTGAAGTGTGCTGTGACCCGACGTGGTCTACTTCACCAAAAGCGACCGAAGATGCCTTAATGGTACTCAATGAAATGTGGAATTGCGGCCAGCGCATTACCGCGATTGGTGGCAGCGATTCACACTTAGAACCTCACGAGCGCAATCCAAAAGCCACCGAACCTTCCATCTATGGTGACCCTTCAACCTTCGTGTATAGCCACGGCTTGAGTGGTGAAGGGATTCTGGCAGGTCTACGCAATGGACAGGTATACATAGAGCGTCGCTGTGGTCTGAAATTTGACATCAACCTCGGAGATCTTCTGCCAGGCGAAGACAGCAAAGGCCAAGCGCTGACCTATCGATTATCTGTTCGCGACACGGAACATGACTATTACGCCGAGTGCGTGGTGGATGGACAAGTCATCGAAAGAATCGATCTCACCGATGAAAAGCAAAGCCTTTCTGTTGAAGCTGGCTATCACTGGTGTCGTATCGATATTCGACGCGGTTCATCTTCTCAATACGGAACAAGGTCTCAATACGGCTCAGAATCGCAACAAAACGGTGAGTTTGAAGGCTGTATTAACGCCGTCTTTGATGGCACACAACCACAATTTAACCAACCTCTTGTCGACACTTGGGGTGAACTTATGGAGCGAGTAAATAGTGATGAAGTATAAAGCACTATTGTTTGATAAAGACGGCACCCTATTGGAATTCCACAAAATGTGGCTCAACGTTTCGCGTGGTGCAAGTGAGCAAGTTAAAGCCTTCAGTGATAACCATCAAGGTAATCAAACTGTCACGACTGCTGAGTTACTCTTGGCTATCGGAGTTGAGGGCGATGTGGTTGATAACTATGGACTACTGGCCTCGAATCCAGTGGAAGATACGGCGATTGCATGGTTCAACATGTTAAAGCCGAATACCTCGCTAGTCGAATTCACCAAAGTGACAAAGACCGCTTTCAACAACCAAGTGGAAGAGAATCCACATTGGGTCGAAGCTCTGCCCGGTGTGCCTGAGAAGCTGATCTCTTTAAAGCAACAAGGCATGTACTTGGGTGTAGCCACCGCAGACACCAAAGATTCTACCCTTTATACGCTAGAGCAGTCTGGTTTGAGTCAGTTGTTCGATTACGTGGGTTATTCTGATGGCGATATTGAGCCTAAGCCTGCTCCTGCATTACTGAATGCCTTCTGTGATCAGTGCGGGGTAGAGCCACATGAAGTGATCATGTTTGGTGACACGGTTTCAGACATGGAATTTGGTCGCAATGCGGGCGCAAAAAATGTTGGCGTGCTGACGGGGACGGCGGCACACAGTGAATTAGAACCTATGGCTGATCTGGTGATTGGCTCGGTTGCCCACTTCGACCCTCAAGAATTTAACGAATTGATTTAAGGACAGGTTATGGCTGAAGTCACACTACGCGGCGTCGAGAAAACTTACCCAAATGGCTTTAAAGCTGTGCATGGCGTGGATCTTAATATCCGCGAGGGCGAGTTTATGGTGTTTGTTGGGCCATCTGGCTGCGCTAAGTCGACCACTTTACGAATGATTGCTGGTCTTGAAGACATATCTGAGGGCGATGTTTACATTGGCGATAAGCGAGTTAACGATCTTCCTCCTAAAGATCGCGGTATCTCAATGGTATTTCAAAACTACGCGCTCTATCCGCACATGTCGGTTTACGACAACATGGCCTTTGGATTAAAGCAGCAAAAACTGCCCAAGCACGAGATTGATGAGCGTATTTCTGAAGCGGTAAAGACGCTCGATATAGAACATTTGTTAAATAACAAGCCGGGTGAAATGTCAGGTGGTCAACGCCAACGTGTGGCGCTTGGCCGTGCTATGGTGCGCAAGCCGGATGTGTTCTTGTTTGATGAGCCTCTCTCTAATCTGGACGCTAAGCTGCGTGTTTCAACTCGTGTGAGTATTGCTCAGCTGCATGACAACCTAAAGCAGGAAGGGCAGAACGCGACCATGATCTACGTGACCCACGATCAGGTTGAGGCGATGACGCTGGGTGATCGCATCTGCGTGTTGAATCAAGGTGAGATCATGCAGGTGGATACACCAATGAATCTCTATCATCACCCTGCAAACAAATTTGTTGCAGGTTTTATCGGCTCACCAGCGATGAACATCATCAAAGCTCGTATTGATGAGATTGATGGCGTGATGAATGTCTTGTCAGAGAGCGGTGTTCGTTGGGAACTACCTCAAGATAAACAAGCCGTTGCACGAACCAAGCAAGGTGAATGGGTATGGTTTGGAGTGCGTCCTGAGCACATCAGTCTTGCGAATCATGATGCGCCCCTGTCAGAAGTAAACACTCAGAACCACCGCCTAGGCGTGGTTGAGTCTATGGGTAATGAGCTGTATCTCTACTTCCAACTTGGCCATGACAAAATGGTCGCAAGAGTGCCTTTTGATGCCAACCGCACAGCGGAAAGCGGACAAGAGACATTGCTTCATTTCAATACCTCACGGTGTCACCTGTTTGACCTAGAGACAGAAGAAGCACTGATTGAATAACTTGAAGTGTCGAAGAGTCGAAATAAAGAAATCCCCGCTCAGATGAGTGGGGATTTCTTTAGGGGGAGTATCAACAGGAGTTTGGGTTTGTGCTCGAGGCTTTTTTGTTGGAGATAGCTAAACGCTCTTGAGGGTCAGAACCATTTAATGGCTCGGAATCGCAATCCTTTTTTCTAGCCAACGAACCGCCTGCGATACCACCAAAATAAGAACAAGGTACTCCAAAACCAGAAAGGTATAGATCTCTAAAGGCAAATACTCGTTCACCACTAGCTCATTTGCTCGCCTTGTTAGATCACTCAAACCAATCACACTTACCAGCGAGCTCATTTTGAGGATATAAACAAACTGGTTACCCAATGGCGGCAGTATCTGACGGAATGCTTGCGGTAGGATAACCAATCGCATTTTTTGCCAATAGGTCAATCCCAAGGACTCGGCCGCTTCATGTTGGCCACGATTAATCGCTTGAATCCCCCCACGGAACACTTCTGCCATAAAGGCGCTCTCGGCAATGGTCAATGCGATTACCCCTGCCCAGAAGTGGTTCAAAGAGACATCGAGTAATGTCGGCATTCCGTAATACACCCACAATAGCAATACCAATACAGGGATAGAACGCATCACCTCTACGTAAAGTCGATTAATCCCCCTGAGTATTGGAGAACTGGAAAGCGCTGGAAAGGCGACCAATAGACCCAGAGCCATAGCAAAAAACATGCTTAGCAACGAAACCTGAATAGTCTCGCTAAAACCAGCTACCAAAAACTGAATGTTAGTTCGCCCCTGCTCCGTTGACGGGTCGAGTACATACCATCCCCATTGGTAGTCTGAACATCCTGTCAGAAACAGCAGAGAAACTAGCGATAAGTGACGATAGTTCACATTTACTCCCAAAAACTCCATTTGTTATTGCTATGTTAACAACCAAATCTGTTTAATGGTTAATAATTAAGAAGAATATCTCATCACTTAGAAATCAGCATTCTTTGAAGGAATAAAAAATGAAGAAAAGCTTAATTGCATTAGGAATGTGCTTACTTGCTTTTACACAAATTGCACATGCACAAAGTCGTTTACAGGAGATACTGGATGCCGGAGTTCTTCGCGTTGGTACAACGGGGGACTGGAACCCAATGACAATGAAGGATCCAGCGACCAATAGCTACCGAGGCTTTGATATCGATGTCACGACTGAGCTGGCTAAGGACCTAGGCGTTAAAGTGGAATACGTCGCAACAGACTGGAAAACCTTGGTGAATGGCATCACAGCTAACAAATACGACGTGACTGGCAGCGCATCGCTCAACATGTCTCGAGCAAAAGTCGCTGGGTACAGCCAACCCTATTTCTATCTGGCTTTCGTCCCTGTCGTGCAAAAGAAAGACCTAGGGAAGTTCTCCGACTGGAGTGACTTTGACAAAGCAGAAATCAAAGTTGCCGCCACGCTTGGCACAGTACAAGAAAAAATGGTGAAGGACTTCTTCCCATCGGCACAACACATCGTGATTGAAGCGCCGGCACGGGATTTCCAAGAGCTTTTAGCTCGCCGCGCTGATGTCTCCGTGACTTCAAACGTAGAGGCTGCAACCTTAGTAGAGAAGTTTAAACAACTCGCGATAGTTCCGGTGAAAGAGCCACGTAAACCAACTCCAATTGCGATGCTACTACCACAAGATGATCAGGTTTGGATTAATTACATTAACCACTGGGTTGAATTGAAAAAGACGCAAGGTTTCTTCAAGCAAACCGCTGAGAAGTGGGGACTGAAGAGCATGTAACGAGCTCATAGAGAAGAAAAAATAGAGCCCTTAGGGGTAGGGCTCTAGAGTTAGGAGCTAACTTGACGTTGGGTTATGCGACGACCAGTGTTGCGGCTTTCTTCATCGCTTCTTTAGTTGAACACTCAATCACGTTTGCATTGGCAAAGCGGTGAGCGTCTTTCACTTGAATATCGTGAGCTAAGATAACCAGTTTCGCGTTTGCTACATCTAGGTCGGTGATGCGGTTTTGAATGCCGTTTTGACCTTGTGTTTCTACCTTGATTTTCAGGCCTGCTGCTGCACCGGCTTTCTCTAGTGCTTTGGCTGCCATAAAGGTGTGTGCAACACCAGAAGGGCAACATGTTACTGCTACGATGTCGTACTCGCCTTCGCCTGCTACAGGTGCTGTTTGAGCCTGAACTGGCGCAGCTTCAACTGTGTCCTCTTCTGTTTCAACGACTACTGGTTTCCAGAAGCCAACGATAACCGCTGTGGTTAGTGAGCCTAGTGCGATACCGACTACGTACATTGGAATGTTACTTGATACAGGTGCTGTGATTAGACCGCCCCACGGTGCGTGAAGTAGGATGTCTGTCATGAAGCCGAACACACAGCCAACAATACCACCGGCAACGATTGAAGGAAGCACACGCATTGGGTCGTTCGCTGCGAATGGGATAGCACCTTCAGAGATACCGATAGAGCCCATGATTGCCGCTGCTTTACCTGCCTCTTGCTCTTGTTTAGAGAACTTGTTTTTGAACAGGAACGTCGCCAGTGCCATACCTAGAGGTGGTGTACAAATCGCGATGCCTACGCCGCCCATTAACCATGGTTGTGTGTCTACTTGAGTTTGAGCGAATAGGGTTGCCACTTTGTTGATTGGACCGCCCATATCGAATGCCGTCATACCACCAAGGATTGTGCCAAGAACCATCTTAGATGCCCCCGCCATTGACGCTAGGAACTCATTCATGGAAGCCATGAACACTTTGATTGGCTCACCGATGCCCCACAGTACGATACCTGCAGAGATTAGCGTACCAACAAGCGGGTAGATGAAGTATGCACCTAGCGCGGTCATGTTGGTAGAAAGCGGGATCTTCTTAAGTTGAAGCACCACGCCACCTGCGATGAAGCCAGCCACGATACAACCAAGGAAGCCGCCGCCCATATCTGCCATGATGCCAGAAGAGATCATCGCTGGTGCTAGTGCTGGTTTATCTGCAATTGAGTAACCAATAAAGCCGCCAAGAATGATTGGGAAAAGAACAAGGCCCTTGATACCGATGTTGGAGATGTCTGCCAGCAAGCCATCTGCTGGAACTGCACCTTTACCCGATGCCATTACCGCCAACGCCAACAGAACACCACCGGCTACGATGAAAGGTAGCATGTGAGATGTGCCGAAAAGCAGGTGACCTTTCATGGTACTAAGGAGTTTTTTATAGTCGCTACTACTATTTTTATTGCTAGTATTCGTAGCTTGGTTTGCTAGGGTACTCATAATTTTCTACGCCTTATGAATTAATTAAAATATTAAGGATTTGATGTTCATCTTTTGCGTTATGGATATTTTGGATAAACTCATCACTGAATTTTCCAAATAGTTCTTGTAGTACATAAATATGATGGTCAGCACCGTTGTCTGGTGAGGCAATCATAAAAAAAACGGTTGGATTAATGCCGTCTTCATCTTCATACTCAATGCCTTCGCGCTTTACACCCACAGCAATCGCAGGCTCTGTTACTGCCTTGCTTTTCGAGTGTGGGTAAGCGATACCGTCCATTGAGGTGATGCTTTGAGATTCACGAATTTCAATGTCAGCCAAGAAGGCTTCCTTACTGTTGATTCGGTTATTCTCAAATAACATGCCTGCCAATTCTTCAAACAGTTCTTTTTTATTATTCGCTTGAAGGTTGTTATTAATTAAGTTGACGTTAGTTAGTTGTGTGATCATTTATTAACTCATTCACTATTGAAGTTCTTGAATTAAAATTAATGGATTAACCTGATTCGCGAAATAGCAAATAAAAGCCCTTCACTGCACATTTGTACCAAGCAAAATTAAGTGTGATTTGCATCATTCATCCAGTGTGAGAAGGGTCATATTTGATGGTGTATTTCGGTGTTGAAATAACTTTCTGTAGGAATAAAAGAGCTGTAGGGACAAAAAAGCTCTGGGAACACAAAAGCTATAGAAACAAAAATGCCCTACAAAAGCAGGGCATGAAGAGAGTGTGTTGTGAGTTTTGGAAAGCTAGCTGTAAGCGCGTGCTACTCGGCCAACGCAGTCCAGCTTGTAACTCTCAGCATAAGCCGGGATAAACACTGACTGGCCTTTCTCTATCACACAGGTTTCGCCGCATTGGTGAGTGAGCACCATAGATTCGTCGAGTGGTAATAGGATCTCTGCGCCTTCGGTAGTGATCTTGCGTTGATGTGAGTTTTGCACAATAGAGAACTTAAAATCCTCGACTGGAATTTCGTATTCCATCACATCACCTTGTTCAATCGGGTTGAGCAGTAATCGGTCTGCGGGTTTTTCATTGAATCGAGTACAAGAAACCAGTTCATTCACGTCCATATGTTTAGGCGTTAACCCAGCACGCAGTACATTATCGGAGTTCGCCATGATTTCTAGGCCTGTGCCCTTGATGTAAGCGTGAGGCGTTTCGGCATCTAGATACATGGCTTGCCCCGGCTTTAGGGTAATCACATTTAATAGCAGCGGAGCGAACAAGCCAACGTCACCCGGGTATTGAGCTTCAAGCTCTGAAATCAGTTGGAATACACGTTTATCTGAAAGCTTGGCCTTCATCAACAGCATGGTCAACGCCATGCCTTTTTGCTCGCCTTCCAAAGACAACAAGCTTGCAAAGAAGCAGGCTAAGCCATTGGGAGTTTGGTCGCCTGCGAGATCGTTAACCATCGAATGTAGCTCAGGAATATCGAGGTAATGAAAGTGCTCAAGGATCTCGCTGATCGATCTAAAGCCATTCATCGCCGTGTAGTCGGTTAGGGCATACACCAATTCTGGCTTGTGGTTGGGATCTTTGTAGTTGCGGTTGCCCGCTGTCATCGGAATGCCTTGTTGCTCTTCAAGAGCGTATCCAGATTCGGCTTGTTGTTTGTTTGGGTGCACTTGAACAGAGAGTGCTTTTTCAGCAGCTAATACTTTGAAAAGGTATGGTAATTCACCAAAGCGACTCGCGACTTTCTCGCTTAAAAACAGGTTTAGGTTCTTAGAGATTAAGCTCGACAATGTGGTCTGCTGCCCGTTGTCGTTGACCATTGAGCAACCATTCGGGTGAGCGCCCATCCAGATCTCTGCTTGTGGCTCACCAGATTGGTTATCAATACCAAACAGCTGGCTGAACGAAGAAGGGCTACCCCATGCATAGTTTTGAATCACGTTGGTCATAGGGTAGAAAAAACGTTGTACGAACGAATCGTTCGCTAGAGAAAAATCAGACATCGAAATCACCATGAAGGGAGACATGGCTTGAGCTGTACTCGACTTAATGAAACGTAAGAGTAGAGGGGGCTCAAGCCATTGGAGTTGAAATGGCTTAAGCCGTGGCTGTTGTTAGCTTGGCTTTGCGTAGATTTTTAAGCGCGATACAAGTAACCGCAGTTACGCCCGCACCAGTCGCCATGCACACGAGTGCTAGCAGTGGGTAGTTCATTGCGCCAAGTAGAGCGACTACTGGACCACCGTGAGCAACGCTGTTGGTGATGCCGAATGAGAACGCCATAACCGCCGCAGTCATTGAACCAAGTACGTTGGCAGGGATAACTGACATTGGGTCTTGAGCGGCGAAAGGAATCGCACCTTCAGAGATACCCACTAAGCCCATCGCGCCTGCTGCTTTGCCTGCTTCGATTTCAGAAGATTCGAACAGGTCAAACTTACGGCCAAGTCTGGTTGCGATAGCCATACCTAGTGGAGCGACAGGGATTGCACACGCCATTGCGCCCATGAACTGAGTTTGACCGCTGGCAATCATGCCAACCGAAAATAGGAACGCCACCTTGTTGAATGGGCCACCCATATCGAAGCCAGCCATGCCACCCAGTACGATGCCAAGCAGAACCACGTTGCCTGTGCTCATGCTCGTCAGTAGGGCTGTAAGCGCATCCATAAGTCCCGCGATAGGCGCGCCAATGACGAAGATGAACAGACCTGCGATGAATAGAGAGCCAGTGATCGGAGCGATCATGATAGGCACAAGTGGTTGAACGAATTTGTGGTAGTTGAACGAGGTAATCCACTTAACGAAGTAACCCACTAATAGACCTGCGATGATTGCGCCAATGAAGCCTGTACCTGCGTCAGCACCATAGAAAGAACCATTGTTGGCAATCCAACCACCGATTAAGCCAGGGGTTAGAGCAGGGCGGTCAGCAATCGCGTAAGCAATGTAGCCAGCCAAGATTGGGATCATCAGGGTGAAGGCAACCACGCCAACTTCTAAAATTTGGTTCCACATGCTGCCAGCAGGGATCGCCATGCCAGATTCACTTGGCTCACCACCAATCGCCAGAGCTAAGGCAATCAAAAGGCCGCCCGTCACTACGAATGGGATCATGTGTGATACGCCATTCATCAAGTAACGGTAAAGGTCGGAGCGTGCTTGTGAGGCTTTCTCCGCAACGGATTGGTTAGTTGGAGCTTGCTCTGCTTGGTAACTGGTTGCGTTGAGTGCTTGTTTAATCAAACCTTGCGCGTCTTTGATTGGCGCTTTTACGTTGGTGCAGATAACGCGTTTACCAGCAAAGCGCGCCATGTCGACTTGCTTGTCACAAGCCACTACAATCGCGTCGGCACGTTCTATTTCTTCTTGAGTAGGGCTGTTTTTAACGCCGATAGAGCCATTAGTTTCAACCTTAACGTCGTAGCCAAGTGCTGCTGCGCCTTTCTCTAATGCCTCTGCTGCCAAATAGGTGTGTGCCACGCCAGCTGGGCAACCCGTCACACCAATTATGAAGCCTTGTTTTTCTGTCGTTTCTTCAGTTGGAACTGGCGCTGGTTTAGTCAGTAACAGCTCCAATGCGGTTTGCTCAGAATCGGCATTCATGAAGTTCTCAATGAAGTCTTCTTCAATCAGTTTTGAAGAGAGCTCGGCCAATACTTCGATGTGGTGATTGTCGCCGCCATCGGGAGAGGCAATCATAAAGAACAGTTTTGAAGGTTGACCGTCATCGGCGCCGTAGTCGATGCCTTGTTTGTGTACGCCGATCACCACAGCGGGTTTGATTACCGCGCTGCTCTTCGCGTGTGGTAGGGCGATGCCTTCTTCAAACCCAGTATTGCCTTGCTCTTCACGAGCCTTTATGTCGGCAAGGAACTGTGCTTTGTCTGAGATTCTACCTTGTGCGTAAAGCACCTCTATTAGCTCTTTAAATACGTCTTCTTTGGAATTAGCGCTTAGTGAAAGCTTTATCAAATCTTGATTGATCAATGTCGTGATCATAATGGACCCCTACTCTTTTTTATTTTGTTAGGGGTATTCTGAAATTGATTAATCGCCTTCTGTAGTGAAGAAAAAACGCATTTACTGGATGATTGTTGCCTTCTAAATGGAGTGTGATTTTGATCGGTTAGTGGGGTGGTTTTAGAGGCGTGTTGACACCTTTCGCTGGGTGTTGAGGCTTTTATTGGTAAGGGTTTAGGGGAATTTGGCTAACGAGAAATTGATGTTCGAAATTGGGTGTGAGACTGGAAATTTATTTCCACGACTGGATTTTTGTAACCTAGATCTCAAATTGTGATTTTGCTCAATAGCACTCTGTTTCACTAAGGAGTATACCTATTGTTGTAGCCGTATTGCTGCCTATAAGAGTTCGAAACAATGATATTTCATGACCTAATTTCGTCGGTATTAAATGAGCGAGAGCCATTTCATAACATCTGGTTTGCGGGAGATTTTCACACGCCTTCAGCATTCAGTTATCAGGTGAACTTTCCGCGCTTAGAGCTGGTGCTCGACGGTGAGTATATAAATGAAATGGAGAGTCATGATCGTAAGATCACCAACGTTGTCGCTAAAGCGGGGGATGCGATTTTTATTCCGCCTAACTGTTGGAACAAGCCGAACTGGGATACTGATTGCTCAGTGTTAAGTATGCTGTTTGGGCGTCGTCAACTCGGCTTGAGCTTGGTGAGAAAACGTAAAGGTGAAGAGAGCTTTTACGATATTCAAAAGCACAGCCTTCAGACTCGATCTGGATTTGCGATTGATAACATTCTAGAGGCGCTGAGCTCGTTAGCGCGCGAGAATAACAAGCAGCCGATGGACGAGCTGTTGCTGCAAGCGCTGCTGCAATACAGTAAGACGATGTTAGATGCTCCGGTCGAGAAGTCTCACAGTCGAGTGCAAGATGTGTATCAGGGTATTTGTATCTACATCCAAGAGAACTTCCATCGCCAAATTACCCGAGACGGCATCGCCTCTCGTTTTAGCATTTCATCCAATCACTTGTCTCGAATGTTCCGCCAACAAGGTCATATGACGTTGGCTGAGTACATCACTCGTGTGCGAGTTGACCGCGCCAAGTTCATGCTTAAGAAGTATAACTTTAAGCTCAATGAAGTGTCGGTTCGCTGCGGCTTTAAAGACGTGAACTACTTCTGCCGAGTATTTAAAAACCGTACAGGCAGAACCCCGAGCGAATATCGTAGCTCTATTTAAGAAAAGGGTTCTGCGTTTACAGTAAGCGGGAGGTGAGGTACATCAGCAAGGCTTGCAGGTCGATACTGCTTTTGGTTTTTTGCAGACGTTCGGTAACTTGATCATTCAGTAGATTTCGCGTCAGGTTCGTTGCGGCAATGATCTGCTCTCTATGTGGTTTGGTTGGCATTACGAGTGCAATCGCTACATTTACCTGCCCAATTTTCGATGCCCAATCAATCTGGTCTTCGCTAACAATGACCGCAATCGACATTCTTTGGCAATGCTCAAACATCACATGCGGTAGTGCGATCCCGGGGGACACACAAGTTGAAGAACGCTCTTCTCGTCTGATGAATGACAAGATCAGTTCATCAGGATTCTCAGGGTAGATAAGGTGCGCCAGCCCTTTCAAACACTCGAATTTGGTGAGCTGAGTTTGAGCTTTGGCATGGTGCCAATCAACTTCACAGGGAGGGCTTATCTGTGGGAAACGCTGCATCAAGTCAGTCGAGAATTCGTGATTAACTTGAGAGCCAACCAATACATAGTGCTCGGCTATGACATCTTTGAGGACAAAGCACGCCAACTCCGCATCAATGCCTACAGCAGTAATCTGAACCAGATCGCCTTTTAGTAGACCCACCTGCAATAGGGCCACGGATTTAGAGAGATCTGCCGTGCGCCCTTGAGTGATGTTGATGATGCGAATAGCGCTTTTGAACTTGCGAGCAAGCCGACACAATGGCTGTGCGGCATGAGCACTGGCAGAAACATTGTCGACAAAAAAGGTCAGTTGATACTCTGGGATCATGAACAGTTGCGACAGTGTTTGATGAATACTTTATCTACATTGAGCAGTACGTCTTCCATGGCAATACGTACGGTGTTACTGGCATCGAAACGATTCGGTTGTTCTATTTCGATGTCTGAAACGATCAGCACACGATCGGCTTGGGCAATATCATGTGCGCTGAGTTGGTTCTCAACGCCCATTGCTCCTTGAGTCTCAACCTTGATCGAAACATTAAACTTAGGCGCTGTTTTGATTAGTGCATCTGCCGCCATATAGGTATGGGCAATGCCTGTAGGGCACGCAGTTACCGCTACAATTCTCATGATGGTTCTCTGTGTAGATGAAGAAAGCCCTTAAATATTAGAGGGAGTTGTTTGGATTTCAAAAGCCTCACTTCACACTCTCATTTCTTGGTTACAAAAATCCAGTTAATGCATGTTTAGTGCTATATGATTGGATAGTTTTGACCGCTAACCTAACCCTTAACATTCAGTAATATCGAGCCGCTATGGACATCACACATTTCATTGAATCTGATACGATCTGCTTGGATCTCAAGGCCACGACCAAACAGCAAGTGTTCGAAGAGCTGGTGGAGATGCTCGATAGCGCTGGCAAACTCTCGAACAAACAACTTTTTCTCGAAGAACTGTGGGCGCGAGAATCAATAGGCAATACAGGGTTTGATGATGGTATCGCCATACCTCATGCCAAGAGCCGTTCCGTGGCTAAGCCTGCTATCGCTATTGGTATCAGCCGCCAAGGGATCGATTACGGGGCTGAAACTGGGGAGTGTTCGGACGTGTTCTTTATGCTCGCTTCTCCTGATAATAATGATGAGCACCATATCGAAGTTTTGGCCCAAGTCTCGACTAAATTTATCGAGGATGGCTTTGTTACAAAATTGAAGGCGGCGGAGTCTGTTGAAGATGTGATTATGCTGTTTTCTGATATCGACGCCTGTTCCTCATCCTCAAGCGAAGTTTATCAATCTATTGATGAGCAACTGTCTATTGCTAGCCCCTACACTCAGGCCTTGCATCGAATTAAAGAGCATTTGCTTTATGGCACCTCTCATATGATTCCCTTTGTGGTCGCGGGTGGGGTATTACTCTCCTTATCAGTAATGCTTACTGGTCAAGCCGCAGTGCCAAACTCGGGTTTTTTGGCGGGTGTTGCTCAGATGGGCGTTGCGGGGCTGACCCTATTTACGGTAGTACTCGGCGGGTACATCGCTTACTCAATGGCGGATAAACCCGGTTTAGCACCCGGAATGATTGGATCTTGGGTCGCCGTAGAGCAGTACCAAACCGGATTCTTGGGCGCGATTGTGGTGGGCTTTGTCGCGGGTTATACCGTTCAGTTGCTGAAAAGGATAAAACTGCCGGAAAGCATGACTGCATTGAGTGCGATCTTCATCTATCCGCTCGTCGGCACCTTTGTTACCTGTGGTGTGGTGATGTGGGGAATTGGCGCTCACATCGCTCAGTTTATGACGGCAATGAACGAGATGCTGACTGGGATGGCCGGTTCCGGTAAGTTTCTTCTCGGTACAGTATTAGGTGCCATGACCGCGTTTGATATGGGAGGCCCTATCAACAAAGTGGCTACCCTGTTTGCTCAAACCCAAGTCAATACTCAGCCTTGGTTGATGGGAGGAGTCGGTATTGCTATCTGCACTCCACCGCTTGGTATGGCATTGGCGACCTTCCTTTCACCGAAAAAATTCAAACGTGATGAGCGAGAGGCTGGTAAGGCTGCTGGCATTATGGGCATGATTGGTATTAGTGAAGGGGCGATTCCATTCGCAGCGGCGGATCCTGCTCGTGTGCTGCCCGCGGTAGTCGCCGGAGGAATCGTAGGCAATGTGATTGGTTTTATGTTCCATGTGGTTAACCATGCACCTTGGGGCGGTTGGATAGTTCTGCCCGTGGTTGATGGGAAAATTGCGTATATTGCTGGCACTTTAGCAGGCTCTCTTACAACAGCTCTTGTGGTCATATTACTAAAGAAAACCGTTGATGAGGACGATCAAGGCTATAGCCATCAGGAGCTTGGTGGCTCTGTCACGGAAGAGGGCGTTGCCGATGTGTTGGCTGTCACTTCTTGCCCTTCGGGTGTTGCTCATACTTTCCTAGCTGCTAAGTCTTTAGAGAAAGCGGCTCAGCAACTCGGCGTGCGAATTAAAGTCGAGACACAAGGAGCAAACGGGATTGGCAATCGAATCACACAAAAGGATATCGACCATGCTCGATTAGTGATCTTTGCTCATGATGTGGCAATCAAAGAGGTAGAAAGGTTCAGAGGAAAGAAGATTGTCGATGTGGGCACCAAAGATGCGATGCTTAATGGACAGGGTTTGATTCTTCGTAAAATGTGATTGAACAGTTGAACAGTTGAACAGTAGATTGGCTCTGTTAATAGAACCAATCTCAATCTCGTTATCAAATCACTTTATTTGAACGGATGGTGCTTAAAGATATCTTCAACCATGGTATTGAGAAGCTCTAAGTCATCGCAAGTCTTAGCGTATGTACGTAAGCCCGCAATTTGCACCTGAACATGTCGAGCAAGATGCTTTGCATCCCGATCTTGGCCATAGCATCTACTTCATTAATCTAAATTTAAAGCGCTTTAAATTATTGCACATAACGTTTTCTTGGTCACAGTTGATTGATCTTTCAGTTGCGCCTATTTCTTGATCAAATTAAATTTAAAGCGCTTTAAATAACTTTGAAAAAGAACGATGACAACTCTAGCACAAGTATCAAAACACCTCGGGTTATCCATGGCGACGGTAAGTCGAGCGCTTAATGGTTACCCAGAAGTTAACGCAAAAACCAAAGCCCGCGTACTAGCAGCTGCGGAGGAGCTCGGTTACCGACCGAACTCAGCGGCGCAGCGTCTGGCGAATGGTAAGTCCAAAATGGTTGGTATCATGCTGCAATCGCCGGATGAATTGTTCTGTGCGCCAACATTCTTACAAGAGCTGTCCACGATTAGCCAACACCTTGGCGAGTCAGGCTACGACCTGCTAATCAACTCATCGATTAATGGTGACAGTGTCCAGAACTTAAGTAACTTCGTATCCAAAAGTTCTGTTGATGGCATGATCATCAAAGCGCCAAAAGTCAACGACGAACGTATCCAATTCCTACATAAAAAAGGCATACCTTTTGTTGTCCATGGCCACGACATGAGTGACCTAGAATACGCGTACTACGACATCGATAACGCATCTGTAGCAGAGCAAGCCGTGGCATTCCTCTACCAACTTGGCCATACAAAAATTTCATTCATCAACTCAGATGAAAGTCTTGCTTTTGCCCACTGTCGAGCAAATGCCTTTACCAAAAAAGTTAACGAGTTAGGTCTCGATTCTGAGTTGTGTGAGGTATTCCATTGCCTACCAGAAGTCAAAGCAGGTCGTGAGCTTGCAATAGAATTATTACAAGGTAACGAACGTCCAACCGCGATAATTTGCTCAAACAGCAAAGTCGCTTATGGAATTTACGTTGCTGCAAAAGAGCTCGGTCTTGAGATTGGTTCTGACTTATCCGTCATCTCCCACGATGATGGTATTACTCACTTTGAAACCCGTGAGTTTGAGCCACCACTAACAGTGACATGCTCTCCCCTAACAGATTCAAGTAAGCCGATTGCTGATGCCATCATCAACCTCATTTCGTGTGGTGACTCCGGTTCTCAGCAAACGGTGGCACCCGTTGATTTGATTGTTCGATCTTCAACGGGAAAACCTAAAATTTGATTGGAGTTGTAAATGAAAGGTTTTAATCATCCTGAATGGACAAAGAACAAGAACATCTATGAAGTAAACGTAAGGCAGTACACGCCAGAGGGCAGCATCAAAGCTTTTATGGAACACCTGCCACGTCTTAAAGCGATGGGGGTCGATATCCTTTGGTTGATGCCAATTAACCCCGTCGGTGAACTGAATCGTAAAGGCACGTTAGGCAGTCAATACGCTTCTCAAAACTACACTGAGTTAGACCCTAGTCTAGGCGATAAGTCTGATTTGAAACACTTGGTAGAAACCGTCCATGAAATGGGCATGTACTTGTTGATTGACTGGGTTGCTAACCATACGGCTTGGGATAACGTTTGGGTGGATGAACATCCAGATTGGTACAAACGTAACGAGCAAGGTGAACTTTACCCTTACACCTATGATGATGGTAAGAAAATCGAGTACTGGACTGACGTTCTTGGGCTAGATTATTCAAGCCATGCGCTGTGGCAAGGCATGACTGATGCTATGGCATATTGGGTAAAAGAATTTGATATCGATGGTTTCCGCTGCGACGTCGCAGGCCTTGTTCCAACTGAGTTCTGGGAGTTTGCAACAGACCAACTGCATCAGATTAAGCACCTGTTTATGCTAGCAGAATGGTCATCTCCTGACCTTCATAATAAAGCCTTCGATATGACCTACGATTGGGGCTTCTATGAATTAATGGGGAAAGTAGCAAGAGACGAAAAACGCGTTTCAGATATCCCGCTTTACCTTGAAGAGTTATTCCAAAAGTACCCTCGAGATGCTTATCGAATGGTATTTACATCTAACCATGATAAGAACACATGGGAAGCCAGTGACGAAGAGTTTTTTGGCGCGTCCTTTAAGGCTTTTTCAGTGTTGGCAGCAACCCTATACGGCATGCCTCTTATCTATAGTGGACAAGAATCATGGCTTGATAAGCGTTTGTCTTTCTTCGAAAAAGATCCAATCGACTGGAAGAACTACGAACTGGAAGAGCTTTACACTCAACTGCTTACATTGAAGCGAGACAACGAAGCATTATGGAATGGACCATACGGCGCAATGCCAGTGTTCCATAAATCTAACAATGAAAACGTTATCTGTTACACGCGAGAAAAAAATAATAATAGCGTGACAGTCACTATTAACTTATCGGCCGAAGTACAGCCTTACTCTACACATAATGCTAATAAGGAGCTTCAGCCCTACGAATTTTTTATTTCATTAAATAACTAATCCAACTAACTGAAACAAAAGGTCTAAACATGAAGAAACTGACTCTATTGAGTTTGGGGGTTGCTTGCGCCCTAAATTCGGCAAATCTCTATGCTTTTGAAGACGGAACCATCAATATTTGGATGCCTTTAGACAAAGGCCAAAAAGGGATGACATACGTCGTCAACAAGTTTGAGGAAGATACTGGAATTAAAGTTAAGGTTGAGTATCCAGAGAACCTTCAAGAGCGTTATGTACAGATGGCATCGCTTGGCAAGGGGCCTGATATTATGATTTTCGCGCACGACCGCTTCGGTGGTTATGCGGAATCTGGTCTTGTTCGAGAAGTGAACCCAGGGCAAGCCTTCAAAGATAAATTCCAAGACTTCACATGGGACGCGGTAAGCTATAAAGGAAAAGCTTACGGTTACCCAATTGCCGCAGAGTCACTTTCTCTCATTTACAACAAAGATCTAGTCAAAGAGCCAATCAAAAACTGGGAAGACGTATTTGCATTGGATGAGCGCCTATCCAAACAAGGCAAAAAAGCCATTGCTTGGGATTTGAAGAACCCTTACTTCACCCATCCTCTTTACTCAAGTGCCGGTGCTTACGTATTTGGTCAGAATGAAGATGGTTTCAACCCACAAGACACCAATGTAAACGGTCCAGAAGCTAAACGTACAATGAGATTCTTAAAACAGCTCATTGATAAAGGCGTGATGACTCAAGACATCGATTACGCCTACGCAGAAGCGGCATTCGCGCAGGGTAACGTGGCAATGACCATTAATGGTCCGTGGGGCTGGGCAAACATCGAAAAAGTTGGCCTTAACTATGGTGTAGCTGAATTGCCTAAGTTTGAAGGCAAGGCTTCTCGACCATTTGTAGGCATTCTGATGGCGGGTATTAATACCGCCTCTCCAAACCCAGAAATCGCTCAAGAGTTTATCGAACAATACCTGCTTTCTATGGAGTCTTTACGCTTCATGAACAGCCAGGTGCCAATTGGCGTTCCAGCGCTTAAAGCGTTTTCTGATGAGCTACAAGATGACCCAAGAATCAAGGCGTCATTGGTTAACGCACAAAACGGCGACATCATGCCAAACATCCCCCAAATCATGGGCTACTGGGGCGGCTTGGAGTCAGCGATCACCAACGTTGTTGAAAACAAACAAACCGTAGATGAATCACTAGTCATGCTAGAGAAGCGTCTGCTTAAAAAGTAAGAAGTACATGGATTTATCATGATAGAAAAATCAATCAAAGACATTCACACCTCAGCTCTGGGCTTTGGCTGCTGGGCGATCGGTGGAACATGGAACAACATTTCAGACTCTGAATCAATTGATGCAATTAAAGCAGCAGTCGATAAAGAGATTACCTTTTTTGATGTTGCACCTGTCTATGGCTTAGGCCATGCCGAGACGATTCTTGGCAAAGGGCTGCAAGGCATTGACCGCTCAACAGTCACCATCGCAACCAAGTGTGGTTTGGTATGGAATGAGCAAAAACAAGTGCGTAACGACCTTTCACCAGAGAGCCTATTCCGTGAAGTGGATGAATCTTTGGCACGCATGAACACCGATTACATCGATTTATATCAGGTTCACTGGCCTGATCCTAACGTTGCTATTTCTGAAACAGCCGATGCGCTGGCTGAGCTGAAACGCCTAGGCAAAATTCGTCATGTTGGCGTCTCTAACTACTCAATTGATATGGTCAAAGAGATGATGGCGAGAGTGGAAGTTGCGACCTTCCAAGGTCTATATAACCTACTAGAGCAGAACCCTACGCACTATCACAACATTCCATTGCAATACCGTGCACGCGAAGAAGTACTGCCGTTTTGCCAAGAGCACGACATGAAGTACCTGCCGTACAGCCCGCTAATGCAAGGCTTGTTAACAGGTAACTTCAAAGCAAGCGGTAACTTTGATAACAGAGATGATCGCAGCAACAACCCAAAACTGAATGGCGAGTTGTTTGAAAAGTACTTTGGCTGTACTGAACAGCTGAAAACGTTAGCAAATGCGGCGAATATTCCACTTGCTCACTTGGCAATCCATTGGCTGATTGCTCAAAAAGAGGTAGGCCCTGTGATTGCAGGTGCTCATACGGTGCAGCAAGTGCAAGAAAATGCGAAGTTCGTTAACTCTGAAGTCACTCAGGCATTATTACATGAGGCTGCGTCTATTGTCGCCAAGTGGCAACTTGGTTAAAGGCACTAGTGTGTTTTATCCTTTTTGCCTCGAGCTTTTGCTCGAGGTTTTTTTTGCCGTTAGAGTGTTCGAATGTAGCAGGAAATAGAGGGTAGATTGGCTCTGTTAATAGAACTAATCTCAATCTCGTTATCAAATCACTTTATTTGAATGGATGGTGCTTAAAGATATCTTCAACCATGGTATTGAGAAGCTCTAAGTCATCGCAAGTCTTACCGTATGTACGCAAGCCCGCAATTTGCACCTGAACATGTCGAGCAAGATGCTTTGCATCACGATCTTGGCTAATTTCGCCAGCCTGTTGCGCTTCGATAACCAGCTTGGCAAATTCACCTTCCATAACCACTAGGCACTTTTTAGCTTCATCAAGTAGCTCTTGGTGTTCGTTGGTTAGCTCCGCGACTGTCTTGGCCAGCATACACATCCCATTGGGAGCGCTCTGCTTAGACTCTACAACAGCGCGTCGAACAAAGCTTTCTAGTGCTTTAAGTGGGGAGCTGCTCTCTTCACGCGCACGCTTTAGGTTGGTTTTGCCTAGCTCGGTGTAACGAGTCAATGTCTCTTTGAACAAGCCCTCTTTACTACCGAAAGTGGCGTAAATACTGCCTGGACGCATGTCGATCACATCTTGCAGATTGCGCATTGACGTGGCGTGAAAGCCTTTTTCCCAATAGAGATTGGTGGCTTTGTCGATCACATCTTGTCTATCGAATTTTGCTGTATTTGCCATTGGGTAACCTCAAAGACTTTGAACACGTGTTCAACATTTTAAGCAGGGTATGCGTGAGAGTAAAGGATCTCGCGATTTGGATGTGCTGAGATTAGCAATCCACGACTTCAACAGTTTTGTGTTCTGCGCCGTAGTAAGTCCCTTCATCAATGGCGTACATTAAGGTTGCATCGCATTCTGGGCAATCAAACTCTTCATTTGGTTCAATTGCTTCATCTTCAACCCAATCCCAACCAATATGCTCTTCACAAGAAGGACAATTCATACACTTGCCTCAATTTTATCTAATCAGTTTTTTGTCAGCGGCGCATTATACTCATCACGATCATGACTTCAACATGCACCACTATAATGCAACTTGTTGTTTACTGGGGCATGTGCGTATTGTGTTGTATGTCACTTATCGACTTATTAGGTAGTGTCGAGCTTCTAGAAACCAGATAAATCATTATGTTTTATAAACTTAGCTGTTATTTTGACCGGGTAACACCTTGAGATGGCACATTTATTGATTAATTTGATAATTACATGATCTCGCTAAAGGTGTACCAAGTAAGAAGTGTGCCACAGTCGGGATATAGAGATTTGTCAGCTGCTAGGAAAGGTTTATGAAACTAACGGACATGTCGTTCAAGCAAAAAATATTTGCTCTGCTTATTTTGCCCATACTTGGGTTTCTTTGGCTCAGTGCCTCCGCTATATCGCAAAGCGTGAATACATCGCAAGAGATGCAGACGCTCAATCAATTGACTCGCCTTTCTGTTGTCTACAGTGAGCTTGTTCATGAGCTGCAAAAAGAGCGCGGTATGACGGCGGGATTCTTGGGCGCGAAAGGCACAAAATTTGGAAAAGAGCTTAGCGACCAACGCAATCTGACCAATCAAAAGCGTTCTGTTCGTAATGAGTTTTGGCAATCACAAGCCATTGGCTTGCCAGAGATTACTCAATTGAATCAAACTATCTCTCAAGGGCTTAACCAAATTACGGACATTCGTCGTCAGGTGGATGCGCAAACCATCCCTTTAGGCCAAGCACTTGCTTACTACACACAGCTTAATGCCAAGCTATTGAGTGTCTCTTCTTTGATCGCAGATCTAAGCAGTGATTCGGTCATTACTCGTGAAACCATTGCTTACTATAACTTCCTGCAAGGTAAAGAGAGAGCGGGTATCGAACGTGCTGTATTGAGCAATACCTTCTCCAAGAATGAGTTCGGTGAAGGGATGCTGGTGAAATTCATTTCATTGGTGACTCAACAAGATACCTACTTCTCAAACTTTGAGGTGTTGAGTAACCCAGACAATGTCGCCTTTTTCGAACAACAGCTCAATGATAAAGCGGTCGATGAAGTAAAACGCTTGCGAGAGGTCGCTAAGTCAACCATGAGTGGTTTCGACACTGATCCTGTGTATTGGTTTGCTCAATCAACGGGCCGTATCGTAAAACTGAAGCAAACTGAAAACCATCTTGCGGATTCATTGATTAATCTTACCAAGTATAAAGCCCAACAAGCTCAAACTCAGATGCTGTTTAGTATTGCGTTGTTCGCAGTTGTGTCCTTGGTAGCGCTGTATGTAGGTATTAAAGTTATTAGAGACTTAACAACACGAGTGAGCAACTTAACCTCGGTAATGGCGAGCGTTCGTGATAGCAATGATCTGACGGTACGCGCGAAATATGAAGGCAGTAGCGAACTTGGTCAAATTGCGGCGTCTTTAAATTCGACGTTAGAGAAGTTTAAAGATGTGATGGATCAGTTATCTCACTCAAGTATGTCTTTGGCTTCTGCAGCAGAAGAGACATCGCAAACCTGTGACTACAATTCCCATGCATTGGTTGAGCAACAAGATCAAATTGGTTTAATCGCTACAGCCACTGAAGAGCTTTCTGCTACGGTGAACGAAGTGGCTGATAAGACTCAGCAAACCGCGGCTTCAGCACAAACCGCTGATCAGCAATCTAAGGTCGGGCTAGAAACGGTTCAACACTCTTACCACTCAATCGAGCATCTAGCGAATGAGATCAATGGCTTGGCAGAGAAGATCGCACATCTGAACGAGAGCAGCAGCAATATCAATAGCGTTATTGATGTGATTAAATCAGTCGCTGAGCAAACTAACCTCTTAGCATTGAACGCGGCGATTGAGGCGGCTCGTGCGGGTGAGCAAGGTCGTGGCTTTGCGGTGGTGGCAGATGAAGTGAGAACATTGGCGCAGCGCACTCAAGAGTCGACAGCAGAAATTGAGGGCTTCGTGACCGCACTGCAAACGGATGTTCAAAGTGCGTTTGACGTGATTGATAACAGCCAAAAGATGTCACAGAAAGCCGTGGAAGATTCACGTGATGTTGAGCAAAGTTTGCAGAGTATTTCTGATTCAGTCGGCGAAATATTCAGTATGGCTGAGCAGATTGCAACAGCGACGGAGGAGCAGGCGGTCGTGACTCAAGACATCGCGAAAAATGTCGTCTCCGTTGAGCAGAAATCGACAGAATCAACCACAGGTGCAACACAGATTGCTGTAACGGCACGTGACCAAGCAGAACTTGCCTCGTCACTGAAAACTCTGTCAAACGTGTTCAAGCGTTAGAGAATGCTTCAAATATAGAGCACCAAGATAAAGAAAAGGCCCGTGATTCATTCAGTCTCACGGGCCTTTTTTTATTCTAATGGCGGTTAGTCTTCGCTAACAAAGACATACATGTCACCACGACAATGGTTGATGCTGTATTCGATGGGCACGCCCTGTTTGTCGTAAGCGGTTTGCTCGATAAGCAGTACCGGAACGTTATTGTCGATAGCGAGCTTTTCAAGGGATTCTTGGGTCGGCATTTGCGCTGAAACACGACTCTGAGTCTTGGTTGGAGAGATGTCTTGGCTACGGAAATAATCGTACAGCGAAAGCTGGATCTCATCCGGGTTCTTGATTAGGTGAGCAGGGACGTATGACTCTTCAATCGAGACCGCTTGTTCATCAATGTAACGAACGCGCTTCAGCAAAAAGACCTGTTCATTCTCTTTAATGGAAAGTTTGGTCGCGATCTCTGACGAACACTCAATGACATCTTTTTTGATCCACAATGTGTCTGGTTTTTTGCCTTTCAAAACAGCCTGTTGAGAGAAGCCCGTTGCTTCTTTACCTGAGTATTCAACGGTTTCACTGATCATTGTGCCCAAACCGCGAGAACGAACTATCACGCCCTCTTTGTCCAATACATCTAGCGCCTTTCTTACCGTAATACGAGATACGCCCAACTTATCACTGAACTCTCGTTCGGTTGGAATGAAGTCTCCGCCTTTTAGAAGCTTCTGCTCTGTTGCCAGTTTGACTGAGTCGGCAATCTTTAGATAAAGCGGTGATTTATCTTTTTGCTCGATTCGGTTTTTAATGAGAGTTAGCAAAGGTTGGTAAGTGCTCATAAAGGTCTGTTTTCGCTTTTATATTTAATCGAAGTATACCTGAATTGCGAACGACGCAGAAAAAGAAATGTGCATTCAAGGGTGAAACATAGATTCCACCCTCGTTGGGTTGGTAAACCCGTTGGCGTTAAGCGACGGTATTGCTCGGCATGCGTTTCTGTGTAGCGGTAAGACTCTCTGTGGTGATTGGCTTAACTTGAAAAGTCAGCAAAACGGCAATGGAAACCAGTACCGCACAAACCCCATAAGCTAAGGTGTAGCTGCCGTACCAATCGATAGAGATCGCAGCAAGCATAGGGCCAATAAATCCGCCAATCCCCCAAGCTGTATAGAGCACTCCGTAGTTGGCTCCGAAGTTTTTCAAGCCATAGAGATCGGCCATGATCGACGGAAATACCGCTAATAAAGTTCCATATCCAATGCCAGCCAGTGCAGCTCCGAACATTAGAGTTGGGCTAGAGATAAACTGGCTAAAGGCGATCATATTGATGCTTTGCAATGCTAACGCAATCGCGAGTGTTTTGAGCCCGCCAATTTTGTCACTTAGCAGTCCTGAAACTAATCGGCCTGCTGAGTTAAAGATTGAGAGAGTGACCACCAAATACGCACCATGCAGGATATTAGCTTGCTCTGCAGCGATAGAGGTGATGTGAGCGATGATCATCAACCCTGCTGCAGCTCCAAATGCGTAGGTTAACCAAAGTAGATAGAACTGTTTGGTGCCGATCATTTCGCGCCATGCGTAATTACGCTGGCTGGCAGGTTTGTTCGGTTGTTCTCCTGTCCCTTGCGGTTGATAGTTTGCGGGTGGATTAGTAATGGAGCAAGCAAGAGGAAAGGCGATGGCGATAAGCCCTAAGCCGAGATACCTGAGACTAAGCTCTAACCCAAGAGTATCTATTAGGTAGCTGGTGAGAGGTGCCAAATAGATCGCTGCCAGTCCGAAAGCTGTCGCGAGTAGGCCGTTGACCATGCCCTTTTGTGACGAGTGGAACCATTTCATTGCGGTTGGATTTAGGCAGGCGTAAGCGAAGCCGATACCACCACCGGTGATAACACCGAAGCTCAAGTTTAAGTTAATGGGTGTTAACGAAAGGCTGGCTAACACCATACCAAGGCCCGCAAATAGAGTACCAGTCATCAGAACTCGCTTTGGGCCAATCTTGTCTTGAATGCGCCCGGCGACAAGTAAAGCAATCGATAGAGTGATGATGGTGATGGTGTAGGGCATTGAGGCTTGTGTGTTGTTCCAACCTTGCTCAACGAGTGCATTTTTAAACACACTCCATGTGTAGAGTACCCCAATACAGAGGTTGATCCCGCAACTGGCGAGTAAGATCTTTTTTGCTTTATTGTTCATGATAATGGCCGAGAGGGTATAAAAAAGGCCCAGCAAAACTGAGCCTGTAAGTGGAGGTAGGGGCTAATATTGTTCGAGGTAATGGGTGATTTGATTGACGTTCGGGGCACAATCGCCACCCACATGGCTCACCACATAGGATGCTACCGCATTACCAAGTAAGATTGCGTCGGCAAGTTCCCAATCAGATGCAAGGCCTGCGAGTACACCGCCTGCATGGGTATCCCCAGCACCAATCGTGTCTACCACCGTTGCTCTAAATGGCGCGACATTACCGTGGCCATCCTCTGTTGCGAACAGTGCGCCATCACTATCAATGCGTAAAATCAGCGGGCAGGCATATTCTTGGTGCCAATGTTCAATAAAGGTGTTCACTTCGCTCATGCCCAGAATCTCTGCCTCTTGGCGATTCAAGGAGATGATAGGTTTCAGAGCGAGCAATCTTTTAAACAGTGCTGGTGTTACGTCGCCAAGGCGCGGCCCAAAATCGATAAACAGATCAACAGTAGATGGCAGTTTTTCAAGCCATGAGACGATCTGTTCGCCGCACGCTGAAGAGAGCTGGTAGCCAGAAAGATAGATGATGGCATTGTCTTCAAGTGACAGCTGATTGAGCGTCTCAGCACTCCAGTTGTTCTCGACGCCACTCACTGACAAGAAGGTTCTCTCACCGTCAGGCTCAACAAGAGCCAAGCACCAACCGTTGTCTCCTGTGTTGTCTTTCAGGCTACTGTGGATGCCTTTTTCAGCCATGGATGTCGTGATGATATCAGCCCATTGACCTTGACCAATCGGTAGCGCATTGGTTGATTCAACCCCGAGTTGTTTTAGAGCAATCGCGATGTTCAATGCACAACCGCCAACGTGAATGCCTTTTTCGGTCAGCTCCACGTCGGTACCACGCTCTGGGAGTGCAGGTGTTTCGGTGACGATGTCGACGACCGCAGCGCCAATTAAACAAAGCTGACGTCTGTTTTTTAGAGTCGGAATAAGCGAAATAAGCGCGTTATGAGGCATACTCTTTCTCCTTAATTTCTCTTAGTCTCAAGAAGGTTGCAGCGTAGCCCGCGAAGTTGAGCTGGTTTTCATCATCAAGCTGTTTTTTAAGGTCAACATCGATAGATTGAATACCGTTCAGAGCGCCACAGATGGCTGTTGCCATTGCGCCAATAGTATCAGTATCGCCACCTAGGTTGGCACATAAGATGGCGCAGCGGTTAGGATCCGTTTCCGCAAGCTCTACCATAGCAATTGCAGCCGGTACTGACTCAATGGTGCTTACGCCAGCCCCTACCAAGTTGTAGATCTTTTCCATGCGCTCTTCAATACCGCTGTTTTCCGAAGCGACCATTAGACCAAGCTCGATTCTTGCTCCCATAGATGCACTGAAGGTAGTGATATTTTTGTTCTGCGCGGCATTGGCAATTGCTGGTAATTGATCCTTGATTGACGCCCAACTGTTCCCCTCAATTGCTTTGGATACAGCCCAAGCGATAGCAACCGCACCAGCAATCGCTACATCTGATTTGTGAGTTGGGCTAGAGGCCTTAGCGACTAAGTCGATGAAGTCATCCAAGCTTGTTGTTGGAACCAAGCATCCCATTGGGGAGACACGCATCGCAGCACCATTGGTTACGCCGTTATTTTCAAGCTCGTCGATTGAAGTGCCTTCTTTAATCGCTCGCATGGCAGCCTTTGAGCTTGGGCCGAAGATGTTTTTGTTGAATGCATCGAAGCCTTCAGCCCAGTTTAATACGTTGCGAGCAATGATCTCTGGTGAGATCTCACCGTCGCATTCGATGATAGCGTCAGCAAGAGCCAGCGCCATTGAAGTGTCATCCGTGAATTGGCAAGCATCAAAATAGCAAGCAGCGTTGTTTTCAGCAGGTCCCGGTAAGAAACGGTCAATCCAACCAAAGTGCGCTTTCACTCGGCTGCGTGGCCATAGCTCCGATGGCATACCCATAGAGTCACCTAGAGCTTGACCATAAAAAGTGCCTAAAATTCTGTCTTGTTTTGAAATGTTCATCTTACTTCACCAAAAATAGGTTATCTAAAAACTGCTCAGTCAGAAACTAGGGGGAGAGACTGAGCAGGTATAAAATTACGCTTGAGCTTTTTCTACTTGGGTTTGCTCTGAAGGGGTTCCATCGGGTTTGTTGTCGATATTGATTTCTTTAATCTCACCGTTTGGTTCACGGAAGAAATACATAAAGATAACCAAGATGACGGTAATCATGATGGCACCGAAGCCCCACATACCAGCCCAGTCAAACGTGAGTCCATTTTGTGGCTCGTCGTAAGCAAACATCTTCTCCATTAACACGCCACCTAAGCGGTAACCCAACAAGCTACCAATACCTTGGCAACCCAAAGTGATAAGGCCTTGCGCTGCGGTACGCATGTGCGCCGGTGCTTTCTTGTCCACGTAGATGTATGCCGTTACGAAATAGAAGTCGTAGCTCACACCGTGTAATAAGATGCCCGCGAACAATAGTGAGTACAGGTACCAAGTTTCTGCGCTACCGTAGACGAAGAATCCGTAGCGAACTGCTGCAGTAAAGAGACCAAGTAGTAATACCTTTTTAATACCAAATCGTTTGGTAAAGAACGGCAGTGCTAACATAAAGAAGATTTCAGAGAACTGACCCAGTGTCATCCAGCCCGTTGCATTGCTCATACCTACTTCGGTGAGGTAGCCATTTGCAAAGATGTAGTAGAACGCCAGTGGCATGCTGAACATGAAAGAACAAACGAAGAATGCTAAGAAGTTTTTGTCTTTCAAAAGCACGATAGCGTCTAGGCCAAGCATCACTTTAAGGCTCAGTTTGCCGGTACTTTTTGGCGGTGTGTCTGGCAGAGTCAGAGCAAAGATACCCAGTGCAGCAGAAGCAAGAGCTGTCAGAATCAGTGGGATATTGCTTGATGAGATATCGCCGTAACCCAACCAACCTGGTAAGAAGCCGATCGCAATACCAGAGGCAATCCAACCAATGGTGCCCATAACACGTATGCGCGGGAAGTCACGCTCAACATCTTCTACGTTCGAGAAAGCGATACTGTTGGTCAGTGCAATCGTCGGCATATAGGTCAATGAGTAAAGCAATAGAAGTGGGAAGAAGGTTGCGAACTCAGTTTGTTGTGCCGCCAAGTACATGAGCGCAGCACCAGCAATTAGCATGACAGAAAGTACTTTTTGAGCCGCAAAAAAGCGGTCAGTGATTGATCCTACTAGGATCGGTGACAGGATCGCGGCGATAGCGGTACAAGCGTATGACCAAGCGATCTCAGTTGGGGTAAATCCATTGGTATTGAGTATTTGCCACAAGGGAACAAACCAAGCTCCCCATATAAACCATTCAATGAACATCATTGAAGACAGTTTGAAGTTATTCGATTTCATTATTATGTCCTTTAGTACTGTAGGGTACGAAGAAGATGGTATTTCAAATGATAATACCAATACAATACCATTGAGATTGTTTTGTGATCTGATTATCAAAGAGACAGACGATCATTTAACTCCTTTGATCTTAGGTGAAGCGCTCTTGAATGCTCACTTATTGAGTAACTGATTGGTTTTAAGAAGAAACTTTGCGTTGTGCTGACAATTCGTTTCATTGACCCCTTAGAGTCTCCCGCGTTTTACGTTGTGCGTTACGTCTTGGCTCTGTTGGTCTCTTTTCACCTTTCATTTTGTTTTCCTTCAGAAGCCGCGACTGCAACAAATAATTGAACGACGTTTGAAATTTTAGGAGGAAGAATGAAGTACTTTGCGATCCCTGCTGTCATGCTCTCTGCATTTGCAATGAGCGCAGCGTTTGCGGTGAGTGATGAGGTGGAGCACTTCGTGAGCTTGGGTGCGCTTGATGGTTATACTGCGTTGAACAAGTCAGAGTTTACGCCTGCAGTTGGTTACCATGCGTTGGTTGATAATACTTATCGATGGAGTTTAGGGGCTGCGCATAGCATCAACTCTAACTACACAACCACCACAGGTTCTTATGACTACCTCTATAACCTGGATTCGAAGTGGGCGATATTTGGTGGCATTTCTGCAGGATATAGCTTCGCTAAGAGTGATGATGGCGTGCTGGCGGGTGGTCAATTTGGTTCAACCTTCGAGCCTGTAGAAAATATGAAGGTCGAGTTAGGCTACCGCATTCACGATACCCTAGAAAATTGGAAAGACAGGGATATGTCGAGAATCGAAGGTATCTACTTCGGTTTCAGTATGAAAGTGTAGCCACTGGTCACCGTCTTTGGTGACCAGTAGTTTGAAGCATAGAGCTACCCTGCGAGCTGCTTCGCAATCAATTTTGCTAATATCTCAATCCCTTCTCGCCACTCTTTGGTCTCTTCTAAGTTGGCGACGCTGAATCTAACACAGTGTTTGTATTGCTCGTGGGTGCCAAAAACGGTTCCCGGCAGGATTCCGAGTTTATACTCTAGGCAATCTAGATAGAGCTTGTAGCTGTCGAACGAATCGGGAAGGGTCAACCAAACCAGAAATGAGCCTTCAGCACGAGATAGGTGGTACCGCCCTTTGACCTCTGGGTATTGACTGAGTGATTCACATAACACCGAATGAAACTGCTTATGGTTGGTTTGGTAGAGGCGTTTCATTTTGGCGATATGGCTACGATATCGACCGGATGTCAAAAACTGCCCCACGGCAGACTGCATTAGGTTTGAGCTGCCCATATTATCGCATAACAGGAACTTCTCGATCTGTTGCTGATACTGCCCTGATAGCAGCCAGCCGATACGTAATCTTGAATCGAGTGTTTTTGATAACGAGTTCACGTAGATCACGCGGCCATCTTGGTCGAGTGCTTTTAAACTTGGCAATGGTGCGTCATAGGCTAGGCTGCCAAACACATCGTCTTCAATGATGGGCAGTTGCTTGGTTACCTCTAACAGCGCTTTTCTATTGTTTAACGGCATGCGAGAGCCCGTAGGGTTGGTGAAATTGGGCGTCACTAATATTGTTTTGACAGGCCATTTCTCAATCGCATCTTGTAAGGCGTTAATATCGATTCCCGAGTGAACGCTGCTTGGGATCTCTAACGCTTTGAGCCCCATGGATTCTAGCAACAATAGGTTACCAAAGTAGCATGGTGATTCGACTGCCACGATATCGCCAGGCTCGGTTAAGGCTCTTAGAGCGAGGCTTATTGCTTGCTGGGCACCGTGTGTGATCGCAATTTCGTTGGCGCTGACTGGTACGCCAATGTCTTGGGTGATCTTGAGGAGTTGTTTAACTAACTGGTCATCACCGGGAGGCAACTGGTAGTAGCCGGGTAGCTGCGCTTGAAGACGACTATGTCGGCCTATTTCGGCATACAGGCTTCGTATTGCAGGATTGTTGATATTAGGGTGTGCTGAGCCCGTTAGGAGCTTGAGTTTGCCATCAGGGCGTGACAGCACTGAGCGAGTAACTGATAACAGATCGACTTTCTGTGGGCGACTGCTTTTTTCGAACGTAGAGAGTCCGAGTTCCTGCACACGATAGCCAGATTTAGGTACAGAATAGATGAGCCCCGTTGCTTCGAGCTCTTGGTAGGCGCGAATGACGGTGTTTTTGCTCATGTTTAGTTGTGTGCTTAGTTGGCGAATAGACGGCAGGCGATCGTGAACATGCAAAACGCCACCTTCTATTTGGTTCTTAATGTGCTGTTCCACCGCCAAGTACTTGTTGATTCCCACTCACTTCTCTCCACTTACCAAATCTGTAACCATCTAAAACATTCAAACTGTATCTTTAATCTGTATCTGTACCCAATTAAGGTAACAGCATTGTTGAATAGTTGACCAGGGATTTGTCATGTTGATTAAATTTATTCCTTTTGTTTTCGTTATTTTATGGTCATCCGGTTTTGTAGGTGCGCGGTTTGGTTTGCAGTATGCGGAACCTGCGACCTTGTTGTCTCTACGCATGATCGCCAATGTCCTCTTATTCGTGCTTTTGATTGTGATACTCAAACGTAAAATGCCACGCGGCAGTGCGTTTTTTCACAGTTGTGTTGTTGGTGTACTGATTCACGGTTTCTATCTTGGTGGAACCTATCTGGCAATAGAGATGGGTATGCCTGCTGGGTTGAGTGCGCTCTTGGTTGGCATTCAGCCAATATTGACTGCGGTTATGATTGTGACGTTCACTGTTGAGCGCTTTAACTGGGCACAATGGTTAGGCTTGGTACTTGGCTTCTCAGGTATTAGCTTAGTGTTGATGGGTAACATTGAGTGGCAATCGGACACTCATAAAACGGAAGCAGTATTGCTGTGTGTTCTCGCATTAGTCGGCATTACCTTTGGCACTCTATATCAGAAACGTTTTTGCCAAGGTGTAGATATGGTGGGTAGTGCTATGGTTCAGTATTTCGCATCAGCTATCTTGTTTGTGCCCTATGCGATGAGCTTTGAGACTATGCAGGTTGATTGGACGGTGGAATTTTCGCTAACCATGGTTTGGCTAGTGGTGGTGTTGTCATGTGTCGCGATTTTGTTGCTGCTCTATATGGTGGAACACGGTGCAGCTTCGAGTGTGGCGTCTGTGTTCTATCTTGTGCCTCCGACGACGGCTATTCAAGCTTGGCTGATGTTTGGTGAATCCTTCGACCTTTACGGCGCGATAGGCTTTGCACTGGCGGCTATCGCGGTTTATCTGGTGGTGAAAAAGCCTGATCTATCCGTGGGCTTCAAGCGAAAGATGCAAGTGAGATTGTAAGCGACCGCTGATAAACCAACAAAAAAGAGCCCATCGGGGCTCTTTCAGTTTCTTCGATACTTTTCCGCTTTTTTGGTAGCTTTTTGCGTTTGGAAATGAGTATTTAAGAGTTGGGCGTTACGCCTTTTTCATCAAGCAAGCGTAAGCCGTTGTGAATGGCGCTTCTTGGTACTGTTTCAGGCCAGTCTCTTTGAACTTCATCATCAGTGGATTGTGCTTTAGGCTCTCTTTAATTGCTGCCGGCGATACCACTTCTACATCTAGGCCATCAATCAGTTGGATAGCTGCTTCTAGTTTGAAGCCGTGACCACCACCTGCGAATTTGCCTTTAGTTTGACGTTGGCGGATAACTACCTTCTCAACTTGGTAATCTTCCATCAGTTTAGCGAAAGAGAACTGGAAGTCTTTCATTTTCTGCGTGTCATTTGCATCGCTGATTGCGACTTTAGAAACGCGGCAATCAGGGATGTTGAACACACCATCTGAAAGAGAAAGTAGACAAATGATCGCATCATTACCTTTGATTTCAACGCCACAAATTTTCATGTTTTTACCTATCGATTTAACAGCCGTACATTATGGGTGGAATTGACTGATATCGCCAGTCAATTACGGGAATTAGGTGATGTTATTTGGTACGAACGTTTACATCTGGATGAGTTGTAATCGAACAAATTTGCGACAACGTTTGCTATGAGATCGACCTCACAAATTCGTAGCGCGAATTAATGCTTATACGATATATTATATGAATATCATTAAATATCGTATGGTTAAGAGGACCAATGAGTATCAACAACCTTTCCATCCGCAGTAAGATCGCGATTCCACTGCTGGTGATCGTTGCAGTTTTCTCTGCAGTGACTGTTATGAATGTGATTAAGTCGAACCAACAAGCGGCGATCAATCACGAACTGAATAATGTTGTGCAACCTGTTTTGGAAAACCTAGAAGATGGCTATCGTGATATCTATCAAGTCATCTCTGCGGCACAAGGCCTTTTGCTCGCTAAAGATCAAGCATCGATCGATTACCAGACTTTCGAGTTCAAAGACAATGCGTACAAAGCGGTTCCACGTTTTGAGAGCGTACAGAAGTTGTATGATGCTGGCGTTCTTGACCATTCGTCTCGTAATGAGCTGACCAAGTTAGTCTCTTCAATGAGCCGATGGGTTGAGTTGCATGAACCTATGTTTGCAGACCCTGAAAATGCTCAGGCTTATAACCGCGAATTCACACCTGTGCTGGATGCTGAGTTTGAAACCATTCGCAACCAACTTTGGTCTATCCGTTCACTTATCGAGAAGAAGCAAGCGGAATTGCGTCAACAAGCGGATGATTCGATTGAATCAAGCAAGATTGTTATTGAAGTCGGCATGGGTGTCGCGATTTTAGCAGCATGTTTTGCGCTATGGCTATCAAACCGCTTTATCGTGAAGCCTATCCAAGATGTAGAAAAAGCAATGAGTGAAATCGCCTCTGGTGATGGTGATCTGTCTCAGCGCATGAAAGTGGAAGGTAGTGATGAAATTGCGCGCCTGAGCGCCGCATTCAATGAGTTTGTTGGCAAAATCCATGTGACCGTTGAACAAGTGATCTTCGCTTCAAATGCAGTACGCTCAGAGATGGAAAACATTAAGTCTCTGACTCAGAGCGTGGCTGAGTTCTCGGCTAATCAACAGCAAGAGAGTGAAGTGGTTGCTGCTGCGGTACATGAAATGCAAGCGACCAGTGCCGCTGTGAGCGGTAATGCCCTGGATGCTGCAACAGCAAGTAACACGGCAACTCGTGAAGTTGAATCAACCAATAACACCTTGGCGTTAACAGTTGGTTCAATTGAACGTCTGGCAGATGACATTGAGAATGCAAGCGGTGTGGTTCATAACCTAGATACAGACGTGAAGAGCATTGCTTCGATCCTTGGTGTGATCAAAGGTATCGCCGAGCAGACTAACCTATTGGCTCTAAACGCGGCTATCGAAGCGGCACGTGCGGGCGAACAGGGGCGTGGTTTTGCTGTGGTTGCCGACGAAGTTCGTGCACTTGCAAGCAAAACTCAAGACAGCACGGGTGAGATTGAATCTATGATTGAACGCCTTGAGCAGGGAGCAAAGCAAGCGGTCAATGTGATGAATGAGAGTAAAGAGAGCGGTGAGAAAACCATTACTCAAGCTGAAACTGCCGCAGCATCTCTAGCTGAAATCAGCAGCTCAATCGGCATGATGAATGAGATGAACACTCAGATCGCAACGGCCGCTTCTCAGCAGTCTCATGTGTCTGAAGAAGTGAACCAAAATGTTCAACGCATTGCGGAAAGTACCGCTCAAATGGTTGAGATGGCAAGCAGTGCTGAGAATGCTTGTATGGCATTGGCTGAGCAGTGCGAATCACTAGACAGATTGGTATCTCAATTCGAAGTTTAGTGGTTGAACTGATTCAATATCTTCCTGTTGTAATGAATAGCAACTGACAGTAAAAATCAAAAAGCCCGCATTTACTTTCAACGTAAATGCGGGCTTTTTAATGGTTCAAACAAACCTAGCTGCTGCGACCGTCTTTGTAGGTGTAGCGATAGTCAACAGTGATTGCGGCTTGATAATGCACATCACCACTCATATTGGTGATCTTCTTCACTTCCATATTGGCATCATCAATTTTAAACGAATCATATTTGGTTGTGTTTCTGAACTGAGGCAGTTCTCTTGAAAGTTCAAAAGAACTCTTTGTGCTTAACTCTTCCATAAGGTTAGCTCCTGCATCGTATGCTTCCGCTTCGGTAACAAATGTATCTGACTTAAGCGTTGTTTCTAGAATTGCTGTTTTAGTTGCTGCAAACGCTGTTGTGCTTAGAACAAGTGTTGATGCAAGTACGATTAATTTCTTCATAGGAATACCTTACTTTTTGTGAGCACCAGTGTTTCGGTGCAGAACCAAGATACCAACCAAGTGGTACGACAAGTGTCAGGGGAGATGCTGTATTTGTAAGACAAAAGTAAGAATTGTCGTCGAATGTCAGAGCATCGTCCGAACAATAAATACGCAATTGAATGGCTGGATATCAATAGTGCCGATGCGTGAATCAAGATGACTTAAATACGTTAATTCAATAGACTTAACAGACGATGTTAGTGAACAGAAACAGATTATCTAAAAGACAGGTGTAGTATGGCGAATTGGGAAGGGGTGAGTGAATTCGTAGCAGTGGCCGAGCGAGAGAGCTTTACTGGTGCTGCCAATAAACTATCGACCTCCGTTGCGCAGATAAGCCGTCGTGTCGCTAGCTTGGAAGAGCGACTAGCCGTTAAATTATTCAATCGAACTACGCGAAAAGTTTCTTTAACTGAAGCCGGTCAGCTTTACTATCAACAGTGTAAGCAGCTTGTCGAAGGGTTGGAGTTAGCAGAGCTTGCAGTCACGCAGATGCAATCGACGCCAAAAGGTCTACTTAAAGTGACGGCCCCTGTTACCTATGGCGAACGCCAACTTGCTCCTTTGCTGCATCAGTTTTTAGCTCTGTACCCACAGGTCGAACTTGAGTTGATGTTAACCAATCAAAAGTTGGATCTCATTGACTCAGGGGTCGATGTTGCGATTCGTTTGGGTCGATTGGAAGATTCAAGCCTGGTGGCAAAGCGCCTTTCTCAAAGGCAACTCTACGTCTGTGCTAGCCCTGGCTACATTGAACATTATGGCGAACCACATACTTTATCTGAGCTTTCCAATCATCAGTGTTTAGTCGGTGGCTTCGAGCACTGGCGTTTTAAAGAGAATGGTCAGCCACGATCAGTACGTGTTAATGGAAGAATTAAGTGTAATAGTGGCTTAGCGCTTTTAGATGCCGCAAAGCAGAGCATTGGTTTAGTGCAGTTACCTGAATACTACGTTAGCGATGATCTAGAGTCTGGGGAATTGGTTGAAGTGTTGTCCGATTTCCGAGACGACAAAGAGGGGATCTGGGCGCTTTATCCGCAAAACCGTAACCTATCTTCGAAAGTCCGTCTGCTGGTGGATTTTCTCGCCGAGAACCTAGATTAATGAATACCGAGCCAGTGACGGAACACGATGCTCGACTGATTCGAGGTGTGTTTCATAGCCTTGAAGAGCACTATGGTTGGTTCGATTGGTGGCCAACCAGCGACCCCTATCAGATCATGATGGGAGCGATTCTCGTCCAAAATACCAACTGGAAGAATGCAGAAAAAGCGCTCGATAATTTAGGAAAAACGATCGCTCCACAGCAAGTTGCAGATATGGAACTTGCTACATTAGCACAAGCCATTCGCTCAAGTGGTTACTATAACCAAAAGGCGCTCAAACTGAAGGCGATGACGCAGTGGTTTGCTGATTACAACTACGATATTCAAGCTGTACGCGCACAAGATACCGAAGTATTGAGAAAACAACTGCTAGCGGTTAAAGGTATTGGTGGCGAAACGGCAGACGCGATTTTAGTGTATGCGATTGGGAAAGCGTCGTTTGTGATTGACGCGTACGCGAGAAGAATCTTTGAGCGAAATGGTTTGGTTGTCCCCAAGTCGTATGAGAAGTTTCATGACTTGATGGAGGCTGTGATTCCTCCAAACACAAAAACCTACGGGTATTACCACGGTCTGCTGGTGGAGCATGGTCAGCAGTTTTGTCACCCCAAACCAAAATGTGAACAATGTCCTTTAGTCGATCAATGCAAAGGTGCATTTATAACTTATTGATCGATCAGCAGCTCTCTAACCGTCTTCTTGTCTGAGTTGAACATAGCTGACTCCTTACATAGTAAAACGCCCTTACTAAAGCGTAAGGGCGTTATTCAATGTGCTTGCTTAAGGGTAAGACTAAACCGTGAATCTATCGACTAAATGATACAGCTCATTCGCTCGGTTATTGAGGTTTTGGCTGCCCGCACGGTTTTCATTCGCCAGTGTTGCGGATTGAGAGCTAGAGTCTGATATCACTACCACACGTTGTGAAATCTCCTGACCAACAATATTTTGCTCTTCAGTCGCCGTTGCGATGAGAGAGTTCATGTCCATGATGGTATCAATCGACGCCTGAATTCTTGCTAGTGCTTCAGCGGCTGCATTGGCTTCTTCTACTGTTTGAGCACTGCGATTTTGGCTTGAGTCCATTGCTTTTACAGCGGCATCAGAAGCGGCTTTCAGTTGTTCGATCATCGTGTGGATTTCGCCGGTACTTTCTTGAGTACGGCTCGCCAGTTTACGAACTTCATCGGCAACCACAGCAAAGCCACGTCCTTGCTCACCTGCACGTGCCGCCTCAATAGCAGCGTTCAATGCCAATAGGTTGGTTTGTTCTGCGATGTCTTGGATAACCGCCAAAGAAGACGAGATGTTTTGTACGTCACCTTCAAGTTGTGAAACTACCGTGTTCGCTTCTGACACTTCAGAGGCTAACCCAGCCACAGACTCCGCGGCTGCATTCACAATCTCTTGAGCTTCACGAGCGTTGGTTTCTGCCTGCTTCGCCGAGTTGGCAGCTTGGCTTGCATTGCTTGAAATCTCTTGTGCTGTCGTTGTCATCTCTGTCATCGCAGTCGCAACTTGTTCCGTCTCTTCACGTTGACCTACCGCTAGTTCGTCTACTTGAGCGGCGCGAGCTGACATACTATTGGTTTCGTTAACCACCTGTTGACCCACATCGCTGACACTACGAATGATAGTTTGCAGGCTGGCAACAAACGCATTGAAGTTGTCACTTAAACGAGCAAACTCAGGAGCGCGGAACGGTTCCATACGAGCTGTCAGATCAGCTTCACCGCTTGCAAACGAGCTAATAGAGCGATCCAGTTGCTCGATTGGCTTCATAATGGTTCGGTTAATTCCCACCGCGAAGACCGCGACGATTGCAGCGATCAGGCCACAGAATAGAGTGATCGCAGTGATCGTGCTCTGTAGTGCTTGGTTTGAGCTCGTTTCCATCTCAGCAATCACAGCATCAATGTCATCGGTGTAGAAACCAGTACCGAGCATTAAGTCCCATTGAGGAATAAATACCGAGTAACTCAGTTTTGGTAGAGCTTCTGTTTCACCCAATTTAGGGAAGTAATAAGTGGTAAATTGTCCGCTCTTCGAGTTCCTGATTAGGTCTTGAATCAGGTAGTTACCTTTTTTGTCTTGCAGGTTGAAGTAGTTCTTGCCAATACCATCGGTACTTTGACCAACCACAACACGCACACCTTTAGAGTCGTAGCCAAAGATGTAGCCTGACTCGCCATACTCAAGCTTGCGCAGGGTTGGTAGGGCTTCTTCCAACGTTGCACCGCGCTCTAAGAAGGGAGCGATCGATGACTCAGCCATTTGAAGGTAAGACTTCAGCTCTTTCTGCTTCATCTCCATCATATTGGTGCGAGTAGAGTTGACCTGCTCAGCGGTGAGTTCGGTTGTCTTTAAATAGCTTACGTAAATCATTCCCAGCGTCATAAAGAGGAGAGGGATAAAAGACAAAATATAGAGGCGGTTTCTGATGGTTAGACTCATAAAGACTTCCTACTGCAGAGATATTGTTTTTTATTAGGTCATAAGACCGATTGAACAGATGTAGCTTTGCGACACACTGCTCAAAAAATGGTACATATCGTTTTACAGTATTTGTCTGTTTAAAAAATGTAAATGCGCCATTGGTCTAAACGTTACGTTTGCATAGTTTTGTTCTATAAATTTGACAGCGATTAACTTTTTTCTGAATGTGTGAGTAATGTACTCAGCGTAAGTGAGAGCAGGAGAGTGAAGAGGATTGCGTAAGAACTTTTGATAGCTTGAATGCTTTGCTAGAATGCGGCGCTCTGTGACAATCCAGTCACATCGTTATTGATTTAAGTGAGTACATTCATGAAGAAAAGCCAGGTGACGATTGGTTTAACTAACCCGAAAAGCCCGACCAATGTTGGAGCAGTGATGCGAGCTGCAGGCTGTTATCAAGTGGATGAAGTTAAGTACACAGGTCAACGTTATGAAAAGGCAGCGAAATTTCATACCGATACGAAGAGTGCAACACGCAATATTCCACTGGTAGGGGTTGATTCATTTCTTGATGACCTTCACCCAGAAACTCAAATTGTCTGTGTTGAATTAGCAGAGGGGGCGACGCCACTGCCAAGATTTCAGCACCCAGAAAACGCCATTTATATCTTCGGCCCAGAAGATGGTTCGATTTCTCAAGATGTTGCTGATCGTGCTGACCACGTTGTATATGTGCCAACAGTAGGCTGTATGAACTTGGCGGCGACAGTGAATGTACTTCTGTACGATCGACTTGCTAAGTCTGATGATATGGATGAGAGCAACGAGCTGATTAAAAAGAGCCGTGATAACCGCAATCACCTACAAGTGAAAGAGAAAGCGGTTTAAACATCGATAAAAGAATCGGCTAGTTCATTACGGCGGGGAACCGGAATGAAGCTAGCCGATTGCTGCTTATAACGTCATGTTTTAACTATTAGTTCATAATGCTTAATTTATGATGTTCTCACTGAGTTAAGGACACTTAGACGCCATAACTTGTAATGGTTGTCCTGCTTCATCGAACTTCAAGCTCCAAACATACTTTCCGGCGTCACGGATCGTCACAGCCGTATCTTTACCGTAACCGCCTTTTGTTAGCGCGGCCTCTTGACCGAGTTTGATGCTAAGCCCATCAGCCGTGTATTGCGGAGACCAAGACTTAGACGCATATTGCATGCGGTAGCTACCTGGCTTCTCATTGGTCACAACCTGATAGGTATTGTCGCCACGGTAAGTGAAAGCTCTCCCTTCTTTGTGTTTCCAGCCTGAGTCAGCGAAGTTGCCCACGACGTATAGCTTGCTGTTTACTGGGCCTGCTTCAGATACGACAGGGTTGTCACACTGAGCCATAAAGCCTTGTCCAGATACAGGTGCAGCAGCTGTTACAGCAGCGACAGGTCCAGCCGCACTTGGCTTATCGACATTTAAGAATCGACCTTCAAATGGTGCGAGCTCAACTTGGTAGCTGTCACCAGAAGCGGTGATTTTCTCTTGAGAAAGTAAGTCGCTCAGTTCGGCTTCAGATCCTGTTTGTTCCTTGGTTAGCTCCAACGTGTACGCCTTATCCGTTACGTTGACAGCATAGATGATAGCTTCGTTTTTGGTTGCCTTGTGGTCGACGTAAACGGAATCATTGGCAAGTAAATGAGTGCGTTTACCCTGAGATAGTGCAGAGTGATCTTGGCGAAGCGTCATCAATGTCGTGACATATTGCTTGAGATCTTGCTCGCGAGCATTGAGGTCAGCAGTGACTCCTTCCACTTTGCCGCTGGTACGCGCTACGTGGTCGTCACACAGTCCTGGAATGGCACAATCTTCCCATACCTTATCTGCAAATCCATCCAATTGATCGCCAATCTCATCACCGTAGTACGTTGTGATCGGGCCTGTATAAGCAGCTTGGAAAGAGAAAGCTGCTTTGTATCGTTGCCAATATTCATCGTCTTCTGGTGATGCGATATCGCCACGTTGCAGTAAGTCACCAAAACGAACTAAGTCGTGGTTACCAATCATAAGGTTTGGTTTTGCGTGGTCTGGGTATAACGAGTGCAGTGACATACCTTCAGCCAACCATTCGCCACCTTTTCCACCGACACCGGCTTCGTTGACTGCAAAGGTTTCTGTTAAGCGGTAACGTACTGGGAAATCAAACGCTGAACAGAGTGCTGGAGCGCTATCGCTACCATAACCTGTTTCAATAATTCGGTTTTCGCCCGCCCAAATCTCAGCGACCATATAACCAAGTGGATTAACGGTTTCACCCTCTGAGTTCACGTACTCAACTTCAGCCGAGGCGACATCGACGCTTTTACGAATTTCCGCCCATGCATCTTTTGGTACTTGATAGGCTTGGTCTAGACGCCAACCATCAATTTTAAGCTCCTTGATCCAATAAGTAGCAACCTCTTTGTAGAACTCTAAACTCTCTGGATAAGCGACTGGGTTGTTCTCACCTTGTGGTAGTTTGCCTGTTGGTGATGGCGTGACATTACCTTTGTGGTGTCCAAACACGCCATCAAAGAACACGTATAAGCCACGCGCGTGAGCCTCTTCTACGAGCTGTTTGGCTTGCTCTAATGTACCGAACCTAGGGTCGATGCTGAAATAATCCGTTGCGAAGTAGCCGGTTGCATCTAGTCTATCCGCCCAATGGTCTTGCCCTGCAACAGGTTCAGAGTTGAAGATCGGAGTGAGCCAAATACCGTTCATACCCAGTGATTCGATGTAATCGAGCGAGTCAATGATGCCTTGAATGTCACCTTTGTGGTGGCTAGTGCCGTAGCCGGTACCGTGTCCAATCGAATTGTCGCCATTCACAAAACTTTCGACCATCACTTGGTAAATGCGTAGGTCATTAATTTCAGCGCTGTGTGTGGTTTGACATTGGTAGGCATTGAGGTCGACCTGTTCAGAGGTCTCGGTTGTTGATTGGCATCCAGCTAAGAGCGCTACAGAAACCGCTAAAGCCGTCGTGGTTAGGGTGCGTTTCACGTTTAAGTCCTTATTATTGTGTTTTGCTTCATTATTAACCAAGTAAAACAGAGGCAAATCATCCATAAATCAAAGGCCTAAGGATGAGAAAAAGGGCTGAGAGATCTCAATCACAATATATTTACATTTCACTGCGCAGAGTATGATTTGGTGCAAAATTATTCACCGATTAAAGGTATGTGGTGAAGTAAAAATAGTTTGTTTGTGCATCCATCAAATAGAACCTTTGCTCAAGACATTTTTGGTTCTGTCTACGGGGTCACTTTTCGCTATCTCAAAATGCACAGTCAGCACTTTATAAATAAATTGTTATGGTGTTTTATGTGAAATGTTAATGATTGTGTGCGGTTTCATTGTTTATCTAAAACAATACGCGTGGTTGGCGTGGCTTATTTAACAACCCTAACTCTTTGAATCATTGACGTTTACTGTGAAATGTTCGATAAAAAGAGTAGAGAATGTGAGTAGTGATTCTTCCCAGTTTGTAGACGATGAATATCGTTTTGAGCCCACGTTGCGGGCGAAGTTTTCACGTCGAAGGTGGTTCAATTGGAAAGGCATTGAGCTGCGTTTAGTATTAGCGCTTGCGATGTTGTCGATGACGACGATTTTTCTATCTGTCTTTTCGAGTTTCACATTTGATATTCTCAACCAGCGTCTTGTTGAACTCAAAGAGCAAGAGATCCCAGCACTTGATAATGCAGCTCGCCTAAATGACCGAGTGAGGGAGGTGATCACAACCTCGACTCAACTCAGTGGTGCTGAGTCGGATCTTGAACGCAAACAAGCGATGCTAAGAATTGAGCAAGCCATTTCTGAAATGAAGGGCATCATGGTTCAATTCCCTGATTATCACTCCTATTTCAAAGATTTGATTTCACAGGTTCACAACAGTTTAAGTTTGCTCTATCAGAGTGAAGTTGAGTCACAACAACTAAATAAAGACTTACGTAACCTACTGGAAGGCTTTTATCCGCTGCTTCAACAAGCCAGTGACGCGCTTGATCAGCTTCCTCAACAAAGTAAGCAACAGATTGATTTCGCTCAGCTGAAGGCTCTGCTCTACTATCAATTGGGTTTAGTCGAGAAGCTCTACAATGATTCGAGCTTTAATGAGTTAGATTACACCGGATATCGCTTAGAGCAGGTGGGTGAAGAGTGGTGGGCGATCTGGGTGAGTGGCGACTTAAGAACGGAGTTTCCTCAGCTAGACGCTCAATTGATGGTGATCTACAACTTGGCATCTAGCAGTAGTGCTTTGTATGAACTCAAAAACAAGGCTTTGGATCATCGCTACCAAGAGATGTATTTTCTTCAGAATAGCCGGGAACATCTAAACCAGCTTACGGTTCAGATTGAAAGTCATACCAGCAAGGTCAATAGCAATATTGATCAATCCATTCAACAAGCTCAGCAATCTCTGCTTTCGAATCAACGACTGTCTCTGTTTTTGTCTTTGTTTAGCGTGCTAGCGGCTGCAGCAATATCTTGGTTTTATGTACGAAAGAGTATTTTAGAACGCCTACTGCAGCTAAAAGATAACATGTTCGCGATTTCGACGGGGCATTTGGATACTGAGGTTGCGATTCTCGGCCGTGATGAAGTAACTCAAATGGCTAAGTATTTGAGGGTGTTCCAAACCACAGCCAAGGTGGTGAAGCAGACCAACCGCAAACTCGAAGCAGAAGTTATTGAGCGTACGATTGCTGAAGAAAAACTTCGCGTAACTCAAGATGAGTTGATTCAGGCGGGTAAGCTTGCTGCCTTGGGGCAGTTGAGCGTTGGCATTACACATGAAATCAATCAACCGCTGACTGCAGTGAATAGCCATGTTCGCAGTGCGCAGTTGTGGCTTGAGAAAGGGCGTTCAGATAAAGCGGTAAATAATCTACAGAAGATTGAAACACTACTTGAGAAAGTCGCCGCCATTACTCGTCACCTCAAAGCGTTTTCACGCAAAAGTGATGGCAAGCTGACTGGCGTTGTATTGAATGATGTGATTACCGATGCGATTGAGTTATTTGAGACTCGCCAAAGTAGGGTCAACATCGAATATTTTCCGCAGCAGCATCTAATGGTGCGAGCCAATAGCATTCGCTTAGAACAAGTTTTGGTGAATCTCATCAGCAATGCGTTAGACGCAATGGAACATAAAGAACAACCGCACTTGATTATTTCAACAAATGAGCACCCCGAGGCCATCGAAGTATCAGTCAAAGATAACGGGTTAGGTATTCCTCAAGAAGATCTTCCGCACTTGTTTGATCCATTCTATTCACGAAAAAGTTCAGGTAAGGGACTCGGACTTGGCTTGTCCATCGCTTACAACATCATTAAAGACTTTGGTGGCTCGATTCACGTTGAATCTCAACAGCACCAAGGCACGACTTTCATCGTGACTCTACCAAAAGGCACACTCTCATGACCCAAAGCAACCACATTATTTTGATTGATGACGAACTGGACGTTGTCGAGGCGGTGAGTGAAATGCTTGAGCTCGAAGGCTTTGATGTCATGAGTTATACCGACCCTAATTTGGCGCTCAAGTCGTTGAAAGGAAGCAGCCAGTCTGTGGTGTTGAGTGATGTTCGAATGCCGAAAATTGATGGGTTGAGTTTGGTTAGTGCAATTCAACACAGAGCGCCGAATGTGCCTGTGTTATTGATGAGTGGTCACGGTGATATACCGATGGCGATTGAGGCGATGAAGCTTGGTGCATTCGATTTTCTAGAAAAGCCGTTAGATACCACCGAGCTGGTTGATAAGCTCAATTTAGCATTAACACAATGCCAGAGCTACAACCCTCAAACCTTTGGTGAGAGTGAAGAGAGTGATCTGCCCATCGAATCTGTCGTGATTGGTCAATCAAAGGGGATGGAGAGCATTCGTAAGCAGGTTCTTGCTTTGGCTCACACTGGCGTAGATACCATCATTAATGGTGAAACTGGCACGGGTAAAGAGGTGATAGCCAGGGCGCTTCATCAATTTAGTAGACGAAAAGCCAAACCGTTTGTGGCGATTAACTGTGGCGGTATGACAGAGAGCATCATTGAGAGTGAACTGTTCGGACACGAAGCAGGCTCGTTCACCAGTGCCAATAAGAAACGCATTGGCAAAATAGAGCAGGCGAGTGGTGGAACCCTGTTCCTTGATGAAATCGAAAGTATGCCCATTGCGGTGCAAATCAAATTGCTGCGAGTGATTCAGGAGCGAACCATTGAACGTGTTGGCGGCAATGAACTGATCCCTGTTGATATCGTTGTGGTCGCCGCCAGTAAAGCGGATCTCGCTAGCCTGAGTGAGTCGGGTGAGTTTAGAGCAGACCTTTTCTATCGCCTGAATATTGCCAGTCTGAATCTGCCTGCCCTGCGCCACCGAAAAGAGGACATTCAAGTGCTGTTTCGACACTTTGTGGTGCAAGCCAGTCATAAATACAAGACTCGCCCATCGACCATTTATCCTGAACAAATTCAGCAGTTGTGTCGTCATGAGTGGCCGGGCAACGTGCGCGAGCTACGTAATGTCGCAGATCGTTTTGTGTTGGGTATTGTGGGTGATGGCTTTGATCTTCAATCGCCAAGCTGTGAGTCGACCAACGGTGAATTTGCATTTGAAAAGCAGATGGAGCAGTACGAACGCAACGTGTTAACGGAGGCTTTAATTGAGAGCGCTGGTAACATCAATGATGTGTCAAACAAGCTCAACTTACCGCGTAAAACCTTGTATCGAAAAATGAAAAAGCATCAGCTTGATAAAGAGAGCTTCAAGATATAGCTGAGGTGATCTCGAACTGAGTTGAGATGAATAAGACAGTAATGACCCATTTAATTAATCAATAAATTAATATCATCATCAAGTGTTTGTAATATAAGGTTTTTAACATTTGGCACAATGTCTGCAATTACCTAGTGCGGCTTATAACAATCTGGCTTAAAACCGCAGGCAGGTTATCAGTCTCTATACTGCATCCGCACCTTTTATCAATGAGCGGGGCGTTAAAGTTGGAGACTGAATGGCCAAATTAAGGAAAGTAAAAAAATAATTGCTTGTTGCAAGGAGATACAAACATGAAGCAAATTCTGAAAGGTTCGATTGCTTTGATACTCGGCGTAAGTTCGATGACAGCATGGGCAGCACAAGAGTCTGCCAACCTTGGACCTCGTCCCCTCTTTTTAATCAACAATATGGACGAAGGACCGCTGAAAACTAAGCTATTGAGTTGCAGTGAAGGGCCTTTCCAACGCAGTGACTTTTCTATTGGTCACCGTGGCGCACCAATGCAGTTCCCTGAACATACTAAAGAGTCTTATCTCGCTGCGATTCAAATGGGGGCTGGCATCTTGGAATGTGACGTGACCTTCACCAAAGACAAAGAACTTGTCTGTCGCCACTCACAAAACGATTTGCACACCACGACGGACGTGTTGGCTCATCCAGAGCTTGCGAAGAAATGTACGGTTCCATTTAAGCCAGCTAACCCTGCCACGGGTGAAGACGCTCAGGTGGAGTGCCGCACTACGGATTTTACCTTAGCGGAGTTTAAGACCCTTAAAGGGAAAATGGACGGTGCCAACCCGAAAGCGACCACGGTTGAAGAGTACATGAATGGTACGCCTGGTTGGCGAACCGATCTTTACAGTCAAAGTGGTACCTTGATGACTCATGCTGAGAGCGCAGCGCTGTTTAAGCAGCATGGCGTGAAAGTGACACCGGAGCTTAAATCAGCAGTCGTCGAGATGCCATTCAATGGCTTTAGCCAAGAGATGTATGCTCAAAAGCTGGTGGACGAGGTTAAGGCTGCTGGCTTTGATGCGTCTGAAGCTTATCTGCAGTCGTTCAATCTTGATGACGTCAAATACTGGATCAAAGAGAACCCTAAGTTTGGTGAGCAAGCGGTTTATCTAGACGACCGAGTGTATGAACAAGCGGATTTCGTTGCTTCGATTGAAAGCATGAAAGAGCTACAAAAAGCGGGCGTAAACATCATCGCACCGCCGTTGTTTGCTCTGGTTGAGCTGGATAAAGATAACCAAATCGTGGCCTCTGACTACGCTAAGCTGGCGAAGCAAGCCGATCTAGACATTATTGCTTGGACACTTGAGCGCTCTGGCCCACTGGCGCAAGGTGGTGGTTGGTACTACCAAAGCGTAAAACAAGGCATCAACAATGATGGCGATATGATGAAGATGCTAGACGTACTAGCGCAAGACGTTGAGGTGTTGGGTGTATTCAGTGACTGGCCTGCAACGACAACTTATTACGCTAACTGTATGGCACCAAAAGCCTAAGTGAGCCAATGAGATAGGTGGTTTGAAGCGAGCTGCCTGTCTCCATTATTGAATAACATCAATCTGCTTTATTAAGAGCCTTCGGGCTCTTTTTTTGGCTCGATAAGCATGGGACAAAAGTGACCCAAATTCATATTAATTGCTTGGACACAAATGACTCAAATCTATTCGCTCAACATTGGAGTTAATTTAAGTTGTTGAAAATAAACAATATAATAGTTGGCACAAAGGGTGCAATAAGAGGCTCGACCCTCAACAAAAAGTAAAAGTAAGGTTTGAATATGAAAATCAGTGTTAAAGGACTGTTAATCGCTAGCTCCCTACTACTTCCTTCAATGGCTATGGCAAACGACTGCTCTAGCCGTGGTGTGTTAGACGATCGATACTGTGATGAAAACCAAGATTTAGTGGCAGATTCGCCTAAAAATCCAGATGAGTGGAATGACCCGAGTACGCTCGTGTTTACTTACACTCCTGTAGAAGACCCTGCGTTGTATAAAGATGCATTTGCCGATTTCCAAGCGCACCTAAGTAAGATTACAGGCAAGCGCGTCATTTACTACACAGTGCACTCTAACTCTGCACAAGTGGAAGCGATGCGTTCTGGCCGTCTGCACGTTGCGGGTTTCTCAACGGGTCCAACGGGCTACGCAGTTAACCTAGCGGGTTACGTTCCAATCGCAGTGAAAGGTGATGAGTCTGGCTTCCAAGGTTACAACCTAATCACTATCGTGCGTAAAGACAGCGGCATCAAGACGATGGCTGATCTGAAAGGCAAAAAGGTTGCGCATACTTCTGCGTCATCAAACTCTGGCAACCTTGCACCACGTGCACTTTTCCCAGCAAAAGGCTTAGTGCCAGATCAAGACTACAAGGTGCTTTACTCGGGTAAGCATGACCAATCTATTTTGGGTGTATTCAACGGAGACTACGATGCAGCGCCTGTCGCATCGGATGTTTACGACCGCATGGTTGCAGCAGGACGTGTTGACGCGTCAGAGCTTAAAATCATCTACCGCAGCCCACGCTTCCCAACATCAGCATTTGGCTACGCTTACAACTTGAAACCAGAGCTTGTTGACAAGATCAACGAAGCCTTCTTTAGCTACCGCTTTACCCCAGAAATGAGCGCAGCATTCAAAGGCGCTGACCGTTTCTCTCCTATCTCTTACAAAGAAGAGTGGGGTGTGATTCGTGATATTGCCCATGCAACGGGTACTGCTTACACCAAAGCGGGTCTGAAAAAGCTTGCAGAAAAAGATGCGGCGAAACGCGCGAAGAAAAAAGCAGCTGAGCTCGCGAAACAAGCGAACAGTCAGTAACTCCTCTCCAATTACCTTTTCACTTATTCACTGAATAAGTTGTTTTAAGTCGATGCCCTCACGGGTAGGGCATCGCTCATTTTAAATTTGCACAAGGAAACGCAGTATGGCCGTAGCTAGCTATGACGGAATTAAGATTAACGACCTATATCACGAATACGTAGCAGGGAAGCCGATCCTTAAAGGTATTAATATTGATATCGATGAACCTGGGATCATCGCCATTATTGGCCCATCAGGTACGGGTAAAAGTACACTGCTTCGTTGTATCAACCGTCTAAATGATCCAAGTAAGGGTGAGATTATTTTTGATGGCTCTGACCTGACAAAGCTGCAAGGTCAAGCGCTGCGTAAACAGCGTCGTCACATCGGAATGGTTTTTCAAGAGTACAACCTAGTAGAACGATTGACCGTTATTGAGAACGTACTGAGTGGCCGATTAGGTTACATGACGGCTTGGAACGCATGGCGTCGTAACTACTCTTCACAAGACCTTGCAAAAGCGTTTGAACTGCTGGAATTTGTTGGCCTTCAAGATTTCGCCAACCAGCGCGCAGACAGCCTATCTGGTGGTCAAAGACAGCGTGTTGGTATTGCTCGTGCAGTTATGCAAGACCCATACATCTTATTGGCCGATGAGCCTACGTCATCGCTGGATCCTAAAACAGCGGTAGAAATCATGGAATTGATGGAAACCTTCGCCGAGCAGAAGAATATTCCGGTGCTGGTTAATATTCACGATGTGAGTCTGGCGAAGCGCTACGCCAAGCGCATCATCGGTATGTGCAATGGCAAGGTGCATTACGATGGCAGCCCTGAAGGTATCTCAGAAGATGACCTTAAGATCATCTACGGAGGTGAGTCATGGCTGGATTAACCTCAAACTCATCGCAGACTCAATATCAGAACCCATTCAAAGCGTCATGGGCAAACCGTGGGATTGTGGTGGCGATTGTCGCTTACCTCTTTTACAGCTTTTCGACACTGGGTTTAACGCTTGATCGATTGATTATCGGTTTTGGTGAAAGTGAGCGTTTACTTTCGCGTATGTTCCCGCCAGATTTTTCACGCACCAACTTACTGTTGAGTGGATTGGCTGAGAGCTTGCAGATAGCGATCATTTCGAGCTTCTTTGGCATCGTTATCTCTCTTTTCTTGGGTTTGCTAGCCGCTAGAAACATGATGCCATCCATTGTATCGACGCCAATACGAGGCTTTATCGCACTATGCCGCTCTTTCCATCCAGTCATCATTGCGATTCTGTTTGTAAAGGCGGTGGGTTTCGGTGCACTGGCTGGGATCCTGACTCTCGTGTTCGCATCAATTGGCTTCATCGCCAAGTTGTTTGCCGAAGCAATTGAAGAGATCTCTTTTAAACCGGTAGAGGCGATTAAAGCGACAGGAGCAAGCTTTGTGAGTGTGATTCTGTACGCGGTAATGCCACAAGTATTCACTCGCTTTATTGGCTTTGCTAGTTATCAGTTGGACTCAAACTTACGTAACTCGACCATGGTTGGCATCGTTGGTGCGGGTGGTTTGGGTGGCACACTGTTCTCGGCATTCCAGCGCTTCGATTATGATTTTGTCGCGGCTATTTTGATCACCATTATCGCTTTGATTCTTGTAGGTGAATTTCTTTCCAATATCGTTAGGAGAATTTTCTGATGACAACAGCATCTATTGATAGAGAGTGGCAGCGATTTACTCCTAATGAACGCATCGCTCGATTTGCCATTTATCTGAGTTTGGTGAGCGCGATTGTGTGGTCTTGGCAAACTGTCGAAGTGATACCTGAGTTTCTGTATGACGCGCCTGCGCAGTTTGCGGACATGTTTCAACGTATGTTGCCGATGGATTATGGGTTTTATCCAACGACAATTCATGACGCGATGATTGAGACGCTGCACATAGCAACGCTTGGCACGCTGTTTACTCTCATTTTTGCGATACCTCTAGCGCTATTGAATGCGCCAAATATCACGCCAAATAAAAGTTTGAATTGGATTGCTCAGTTCTTCCTAGTGTCTTCACGTTCAGTGAACTCTCTAGTGTGGGCTCTGCTTTTCATCGCCCTGTTTGGCCCCGGTGTTCTTGCAGGCATTATGGCAATTGCCGTCCGCAGTGTAGGCTTTGTAGGGAAGCTGTTAGCGGAAGCCATTGCCGAAGTGAACATGGGGCCAATCGAAGCTTTACGTGCGACTGGCGCATCTTGGATGAGTGTCTTATTGAAAGGCTATTGGCCACAAGTCATGCCAGCGTTCTATTCGATTGTTCTGTTCCGCTGGGACATTAACGTTCGTGAATCTGCAGTACTTGGCTTAGTAGGCGCTGGTGGTATCGGTGTGGTACTGAATGATGCTCAGAACTTGTTTGAGTGGCAGAAGGTATCAATGGTACTGGTGAGTATTTTTGCGGTCGTGATTATCGCGGAAGCAGTCGTGATTCATATTCGTAACAAACTGATCTGATGAGGTATTCCCTAACGTAAAACTGTGTGATTGAGAGCTTTTGTCTAGCCTTATTAAGCTCAAACGACCCTAGGAGTCTCGGTCTTTCTAGGGTCGTTTTTTTAGGCTTACTGCAGCGGATTACTCAGCTGCATAGTGTTAAAATACGCAGTGTTTAGCAAAGTCGCCGGCTTCGTTTGCGGTCCAATCGCCTTTTGGTTTCTCTTTCATATCTGTACACCAAGCTTCACTGCCTACCTCAGTACAGGCCATCAATTGGCTTGCTAAGAAAAGTACAAGTGCGATCTTTTTCATAATAAACATCCTTTTATTGCATTGTTCCATAACGATAATGGACTCCATACTACTCGCTATTGGTGACATCGCCAATACTTTGTATGGTTTAGGCCCTTAAGGCAATTTCGTTTGTCGATCAAAAAAGCCAGCGCGTAGGCTGGCTCTTAATATTCTATTTTCCTTATCAATTCACCTTATAAGGTGAAAGAGTGCCGAGTTAAACTAGCTTCATTTCTTGAATGATGTCAGACGCAATTTCTGGCTTAGTGCTAGTCGGTTTTGCGTGAAGATCGGCTTTAAGTTGTCCTTTTCTGTTGCTTAGACCCGTTTCGAGTTTCTTGATTGCTGCGGCAACGGCAGGGTACATAATATCGTCTGTCGCTTTGGCTGTTACACGCACACCTTCGTAATTTGTGAATACCTCAACTTGATGTTGGTTGTGCTCTTTTGTGATGATGATGTCGCAGCTGATCAGTGATGGAAAGTGGTTAGCAATCTTATCGAACTTGCCTTCGATGTCTTTGCGTGAGTCGTCGTTAATTGATACGTGATGTGTTTGAACGTTTACTTTCATAAATCATACCTTTCCAATGACTGTGTCATTTAAACGTAGCAAACATCCGTTAGATTAACCAACAGCAGAAATACACATGTGTGATTGAGTTCAGTGTTATCAAATAATCTGTAGTTTGGCTCTTGAAAGTCACCAAAACAGTGCGCATATTATGTCTCGTGATTTTGATACATGTTTACTTTCGCACCATACCAGACGAACTTCTCTAGTTTGTCTCTCCCCGGTAGTAATTTATCCCTTCAAGCCAATCAGTCTCAATATTAGTCACTTTTTATACAACTGCTTACTTTGCGCTTATATCGAGTCCGAAAACCGTCAGTCGACATCACAGCGTTTAATATTCCCCTTCATGGTTTTTGGTGTTTTATGCGGCTTATCATGGATGGGGGCGAGAACGTTAAGCAGATATGATTCAATAAAAAAGGCAGCGTAATGACTGCCTCAATATTATCCGTGGGAAATGTCTCATCAATCGAATTGGTAAGATGAAGGCACCACGATGACCCCTTCTTTGGAAATATGAAATCGCTCGGCATCGGCTTTGCTATCGACACCAATCACTGTTCCCGCAGGCACCTTCACATGCTTGTCGATGATGCAGTTTTGAATATGACAGTTTTTGCCAATCTCAACATTCTCAAACAGAATGCTATCGATAACAATTGCAGCGTTCTCAACCTTCACCTTGGGAAAGAAAATCGAGTTCTGCGCTGAGCCGCCCTCAATCACTACACCATTGGCGATCATTGAGTTGATAAATATACCTTGATTACCCTCAACAGAGGCAATGGTACGAGCTGGGGGCAGCTGTTGATCGTAGGTACGAATTGCCCAATCCGGTTGATAAAGGTCGATAGGGGATACTGGCTTAAGTAGATCCATATTGGATTGGTAGTAGGAGTCAATCGTGCCTACGTCTCTCCAATAAGCATCTTGTGTAACTCGACCCTCTTCACTACCAAATTTATAGGCATAAACACTCTGGTTGTTCACCAGTTTCGGGATAACATCTTTACCAAAATCATGGCTAGAGTTTGGATCTTCAGCATCATCCAATAGGGCACGGGTCAGTACCTCTTTATCAAAGATATAGATTCCCATTGATGCCATGCTGCGAGTCGGTCTGCCAGGTACACACGCTGGGTATCGCGGCTTCTCAGTAAAGTTTTGGATTTGGTGGGATTCGTCGATTTCCATAACCCCAAACTCTTTCGCTTCATCAATCGACACTTCCATACACGCTACCGTTAAGTCCGCTTCGGTCTGTTTGTGCTGTTTTAGCATCGGCGCGTAGTCCATTCGATAGATATGATCCCCAGAAAGCACCACGACATGTTTCGCATCACTGCGAGAGAGTAAGTATAAGTTCTGATAGATGGCATCAGCTGTACCACTGTACCAACTGTCTCCAGTACGCATTTGTGGAGGGACATTGGTGATGAACTCGCCAAGCTCAGGGTTGAGTACCGACCAACCATCACGTAAGTGTTTTTGTAAGGAGTGCGACTTGTATTGGGTGAGTACAAGAATCTGTCGCAGCCCTGAATGTAAACAGTTTGCTAACGTGAAGTCGATGATTCGATATTTGCCTCCAAATGGAACAGCGGGCTTTGCACGGTTGTCTGTTAATGGGGAAAGCCGAGAACCTACGCCGCCTGCGAGGACGATAGTTAGAGTGTCTTGCATGTCAGAACCTCAATGTATTTATGATTATGCCAAGATCATTGCAAGCATTGAGCCATATGTAAGTTATTGAATTATAGTAATGAATGTGAGTTTTGAAGCGTAAGTGCACCAGCACGGAACAACGAGTGGGGGTAAGGGGGTGTTTTGCACAGCTTTGGTGCAAGGAGACTGTTAGTGCTCTTCATTAACAAAATGATGCACGGAAAAGTTGCATTACAAAAGTGTCAATAAATTGGGTGTATAGAGTGATCGAGGTTAAATAAATTTATATAAATACTCATAACTTTTCACAAATTGATTTCCATCAATAATGTAGGGTTATTGTGTGCTACCTTGCACGCAAAATAAGAAATGATTACTGACTCATCAATAAGTAAGCCCTACAAAAGGAAATAATAATGAAAAAAACAGTATGTGGTATCGCGGTTCTTTCAGCCCTTATGTCTGCTAACGTTCTTGCTCACAGCGAAGGCGACTTCATCGTTCGTGCAGGTGCAGCTATCGTGTCTCCAAACGACAGCAGCGGTGACGTTCTAGACAACCCTGCTCTAGAGTTCTCTGTAGATTCAAATACGCAACTTGGACTAACGCTTGGTTACATGTTTACTGACAACATCAGCTTCGAAGTGCTTGCAGCGACTCCATTTTCTCACGGTATCTCTGTAAACGGTGTTGGTGAAGTAGCTGAAACTAAGCACCTTCCACCAACGTTCATGGTTCAATACTACTTCGGTGACTCTGAGAGTGACTTCCGCCCATACGTGGGTGCAGGCATTAACTACACGGTATTCTTTGATGAGTCTTTAACTGGGACAGGTAAAAATGCAGGCCTGACAGACGTATCTCTAGACGACTCATGGGGTCTAGCAGCAAACGTTGGTATGGATTACATGATCAATGATGACTGGTTCCTAAACGCTTCAATTTGGTATGCAGACATCGGTACCACAGCAACATACAAAACAGCAGCTAAAACATATAAGACAGACGTTGATATCGACCCATGGGTATTCATGATCGGTGGCGGTTACAACTTCTAATTTGACGCACTTTTAAGTCGTTCTAATTAGTCCATCGCTTTAACTTTAAGCGCTCAAGCACCAGCCAGCTTGGGCGTTTTTTTGTTTGGCCGATAATGAATAAATATATAACTGATCTATCAATGTAACTTTTTAGTAACCTCGTTGTCTGCGTTCTGTCATATAAGCCCTCTAGGATTGCGGTTCTCGCTCATGGAGGATTTATGAAAAAGCACGTGTCAAAACTCACTGGATTTAATTTCAACACCACTCAACTCGTTACTTCCGTCTCTGTCTCGCTTGCGCTGATGGGGTGTTCACAGTCAACATCAACCGAAGATGCAGCATTTTCTGCGCCTGCTGCGTTTGGTTATCAATGTCAGACTCAGACAGCGCCAGCTTCGTCTTCGGCTGAAGTGACTGGGCTTCGTCTCATTGGGACGTCAGTAGCAAATGCCCCTTTTGACACGTCTGCGGCTGAGATCGTGAGTTACGATGCGTGTACCGATAAATTGTACGTTGTGAATGCACAAGCGAAGAAGGTCGATGTACTTGCTTTGGATGAAAGTGGTAAACCGACCAGCGAAGGCTCGATTGATCTTCAATTAGCCGCGCAGGCTGCGGGGATCGATATTGGTGCCGCGAACAGTGTCTCTACTCATAATGGCTTGGTGGCGGTTGCCATTGAAAACGCAGACAAGCAAGCGAACGGCTTAGTTGCACTCTATCGCTCGGATACACTGGAACTTATTACCACATATGGCGCAGGCGCTCTGCCGGATATGGTGAGCTTTTCAAAAGATGGCCGCTATTTAGCAACAGCTAACGAAGGCGAGCCGAATGCTGATTACACCATTGATCCTGAAGGAAGCGTTACGCTCATCGATTTGATCAATGGTCCACAAGATGCGGTGATTACGCAGATTGATTTCAAAGACTTCAATCAAGGGCAAACGCGTCATAATGAATTGACCGACAAGGTTCGTATCTCTGCGCCAAACGCAACAGTAGCCCAAGACCTTGAACCCGAATACCTGACTTTTTCTGACAACGGCAAGCTCTATGTCGCGCTGCAAGAGAACAACGCGTTAGCCGCAATTGATGTTGAATCTGCAAGCGTTGATGCCATCTTCGGGTTGGGCGGTAAATCTTGGGCCGAGTTTGAACTTGATGCATCCAACAAAGACAAAAAACTAGGCAATTTCCAAAGCTACGAGATGCTTGAAGGCTTGTACATGCCTGACAGCATTGCGAGTTACAGCGTCAAAGGTGAAACTTTTATTCTGACAGCTAATGAAGGGGATGGCCGAGAGTACGGTATCGATACCACTCAAAAAGTGTGTGACGAGTTAGGCTACAAGTGGGACGGTGATGATTACCAAGGTACCGCTGACTATGCGACAGAAGAGGACTTCTGTATCGCTTACGTTGATGAAGTTCGAGGTAAAAAGTTGGATGTCGTTGATGATCACCCATTAGCTGATGCACTTAAAGACAACAAGAAATTGGCTCGTCTAAAAGTGATTAAACCTCAACAAACGCTGCAAGCTGACCAAAAAGTTCAAGCGTTCGGCTCGCGTTCATTCTCTATCTGGAATGAATCGGGTGAGTTGGTATTTGATAGTGGTGACGACTTTGCGAAAATCGTTTACCAGCAACAACCAGAGCACTTCAACAGCACCAATGACAATAACATGAGTGTTGATGATCGCAGTGATGACAAAGGTGTGGAGCCTGAAGCGATTGAGGTTGCGAACATCAATGGTAAACATTACGCCTTTATTGGCCTAGAGCGCCATGGTGGCATTATGGTTTACGACGTTACCGATCCTAAAGAGAGTCGCTTCATTAGCTACCTCAATAATCGAGACTTCTCTCAACCGGTGTGCACTCAGGTTGATGAAGATGGGGATTGTGACAACGATACCTATAATCCGAAAGCGGGAGATTTAGGGCCTGAATCTATCAAGTATTTTAGTCGTTCAGGCCAACATTTTATCGCGGTTGGTAACGAAGTAAGTGGTACTACATCGGTGTTTCAAATTGAGTTTTAATCTCAACTTATAATATTTGTTGAAAATGGAAGGGTGAGCTTAGGCTTGCCCTTTTTTATTGATAAGTGATCAATTTAACACTTGCTTCACATTTGCACTGTAATTTATTGCACAATATTCGGTCGCAGAGTAATGTTTTAAACGGTTCAAAAAACGATCAGTTAATAAAACCTGTAGCTAGGTTTAGATCTAATTACGGTTTAATAATCAAGGAGATGATTGTGCTTAAACGTAATTTATTAGTGGCTTTATTCGCGATTTTACCTGCAATGGCAAGTGCTGAAAACTACTCAATCGGTACTGGTGGTCAAAGTGGTATCTACTATCCATTTGGTGGTGCTCTGGCTAAGGTTTGGTCTGAAAACGTGCCTGATGTGAATGCAAAGGCGGAAGTGACAGCGGCTTCGGTAGAGAACACGATTAAGGTGGTACGTGGCGATATGATCGCAGGTATCGCTATGGGTAACGTTGTTCTGGATGCGTACAACGGTGAGGGTAAATTCCCGAAAAAAATGCCTGTGAAAACCCTGTTTGCTTTGTATCCAAACCTAGTTCATACCATCACGCTTAAAGATTCTGGTATTGACTCTCTATCACAGCTAAAAGGTAAGCGCGTTTCTCTTGGTGCACCAGCAAGCGGTACGGCGGTAACATCGGCGGCACTACTAGAGTCTATGGGCATTGATGTTAAAAAAGATATTGATGCGGTTTACCTAAACTACTCAGAAACGACCAACGCATTAGCAAATGGTCAAATTGACGTTGGTTTTATCGTTGGCGGTCAAGGCGTAGGCGCAGTGACTCAGATTGCGCTAACTCATGATATTAAAGTGCTTTCTATCTCTGACGAAGAGAGCGCAAATTTCATGAAGCAGTACCCAGCTTACAGCGCTTATGACATCCCAGCGGGTGTTTACAATAAGGTTGATCCTGTATCAACGTTGAGCGTTTGGAACGTGTTGGTGGTTAACGCGAATATGAGTGATGACATGGCCTACAACCTAACGAAAGCGGCCTTTGAAAACATTGGTGACATTCGTAAAGTGGTGAAAATGGCAGAAATGACAACACCAGAAAACGCGTCTCGACTACAAGGTGTACCACTACACGCTGGTGCTCAAAAGTACCTAGATTCAGTCAGCAAGTAATACATCTACTTCAGGGTAAGTGATCTCTCACTTACCCTTTTTTATCAATTCGTTCTTATCCAGCAGGCATTAATATGGATATTACTCCTGATAATCAACACCCTTCTTCACACACGCTTCCGTACGAAAAACTGGTCAATGTTATGGGCTACCTAACACTGGTTGTTGCGGTGGCATTGTCGGTTTTTCAAATTTGGCAGGGTGTTAGTTCAACCATTTCCGCGACCTATTTCAGACCTATTCATTTGTGTTGGGTGCTGGTATTGATCTTTCTTCACTATCCGTTGATTACCAACCGTGAGAACAAGTTTTTTGTGGTCGGTAAGCTTATCGATGTGATCTTGTGTGGCGTGGTGGTATTTGCAGGATACCGTTTGTGGATCTTCGACTACAACGATATCAACCATCTATTCTATGGTCTTCAGTTTGCCGATATGTTCGCTGGTTGTACTTTATTGGCACTGCTACTAGAAGGCTGTAGACGAACGGTAGGGTGGGTGATGGTGTTCATTGCAGCTCTATTTCTTGCATACAGTGCATTGGGCGACATGCTACCAAGTGGCTTTGCAATTAAGGCATACAGTTTACAAGAGCTGATCCAGTTCCAGATCTATTCTGCAAATGGCGTATTTGGGTCAGCACTCGGCATTGCTGCGACAACGGTATTCATCTTCGTGTTGTTTGGCGCATTTCTTGAGGTCACGGGCGCAGGTAAGTTCTTTATCGATCTCGCATTCTCGATTGCGGGTAAATATCGTGGCGGTCCAGCTAAAGCGGCTGTATTGGCTTCCGCAGGCTTAGGTTCGATATCCGGTTCTGCAATTGCAAATACGGTGACAACTGGCTCTATCACCATTCCGATGATGAAGAAGCTTGGCTATAAACCAGAACAAGCTGCGGGTATCGAAGCGGCTGCCTCAACGGGTGGGCAGATCATGCCTCCTATCATGGGGGCGGGTGCGTTCGTCATGGCGCAGTTTACCGGTGTGCCTTATAGCGAAATCATGATTGCTTCAATTGCACCTGCGATACTCTACTTCTTCTGTACTCTGCTCTACGTTCACCTGATGGCGTGCAAATTGAATCTGCAAGCTGTAAGCAAAACTGAAGCGGTGATTGCCGTGATGAAAGACGGTGCGCATCACCTTATTCCGTTGATTCTCATTACTGTGTTGTTGATGATGGCTTACTCGCCACTGCTGGTGGGTGTAGCGGGCTGTACCGCGATTCTAATGACAGCGGCACTTCGCAAACATAGCCGTATTGGTCTGAAGAAGTTCATCGAAGGCATGAAGAATGGTGCGTTAATGGCGTTACCAATTTCTGCTGCTTGTGGTGCTGCTGGCATTATTGTTGGTGTAGTAGGGCAGACAGGTATCGGCCTTCAGTTCACCCAGTTTGTGATGGACTTTTCTGGCGGCTACATGCTCATCGCACTGGGCTTAATCAGCTTGGTAGCCTTGGTTCTTGGAATGGGTCTACCAGTAACCGCGGCATATATCGTACTCGCGGTGATGGCAGTGCCAATGCTGACAGACTTTGGCTTACCTCTGTTAACGGCTCACCTTATCGTATTCTGGTTGTCGCAGACTTCTAACGTAACGCCACCAATTGCGCTTGCAGCCTTTGCTGGTGCAGGTGTTGCTAATGCGAATCCAATGAAGTCATCGGTAGAGGCATTCAAGCTAGCGGGCGGTCTGTTTATCATCCCAATCATGATGGCCTACACTAGCATCGTGAATCCGAACGATGGTATGCCAGCGCTGCTATTCTCTATCGTTCAAACTTTGACCATCATTGTCGCTATCGCCATTGCGATTGAGGGTTATCTGATTCGTTCACTGAATATGGTTGAGCGTTTGGTGGCATTGCTCGCCATCCCACTGTTACTCCTCAACCCGTTCGGCTTAGGTCCTCTGGGTATCGCGATTATTATTGGCCTAATAGTCATCCAGTGGCGAAGTCGTGAGGTGGCTCAACAAGCGTAACCTGATTTGAAGTTATATAAATACGAGAAAGGGATCTGAATGTTCAGATCCCTTTTTGTTTTCTACGAAATCGCGTAAAACCATTGCCTTGTTTTAACCTAGTTAACTTTTAGATTTAGAGAAAACTGCTTCTCTATTAAACGTGACTATTTTCAGGCAACAAATGTACCCCGAGTTTTCCCATTAGTTTTATAGGTAAGCCAAGTAATTTATAAAACTGTCATTTCTTTAGCGGAATGTTGCTGTTGCATATCTCAGATTGATTGTTGAATGTTAAATATTTGTTGATCAAATGTTGTTCAAAATTAATGTGGTCAGACCAAGTGGTGGTTAAATATCCATCTGATTTTGGAGAGCTTAAATTTATCGCAGTGCTGCGTTCTTGTTGAATTTAAGATCAGACACCTTTTAATAACTAAGGAAAGTTTAATTATGACAACTTATCGTACGCCGTTAGATCAGTTGAAAATTAATGTTAAAAAGCACCCCGACAAAGTGTGGCTGCACCAACCTGTTGAACGAGAGTGGCATACCTATACGTGGCTTGAGGCAGATATTACAGCTCGGAAAGTCGCAAAAGGTTTGCTCGATTGTGGGCTCATCGAAGGGGACAAAGTCTCGATCATCGCTAAAAATTCGGCAGAGTGGTACATATGTGACTTAGCGATAATGATGGCTGGCTTAGTTAGTGTCCCGATTTACCCTACAGCAAGTTCAGACAACATAAAGTACGTATTGGAACATAGTGGCGCTAAAGCGATGTTTATTGGCAAGCTTGATGATTCCATAGAGCTTAGTAAAGCTATACCTGAATCGTTAGTTACCATAGCAATGCCTAGCGCTAAAGTCGACTGTAAGCTTGATTGGCATGCTTGGTTGTCGATGTTAACGCCACTTGAAAATATTAATTCCCCTAGCCTTAACGATACTTTTTCGATCATCTACACCTCTGGAAGCACTGGTTTGGCAAAGGGAGTTGAACTTAGCTATTTAAACGTTGCATCGTCAGCAACATCTGGCAGTGAGATATTTTTTCAACCAGGGGAAACTCGCGTTATGTCTTACCTGCCATTAGCTCATATCACTGAGCGTTGTGTGGTAGAGCTTCCATCGATTTATAATCCCGCTGAAGTATTCTTTACTGAATCAATTGATACCTTCATTGAAGATGTTAAATATGCTCGTCCAACGGCTTTCCTTTCCGTACCAAGACTATGGACCAAGTTCCAGTCAAAGATCTTGGCAAAGATGCCTAATAACCGTTTACAGCTGCTACTAAAAATCCCGTTTATTGGCCAAATTGTCGCGCGTAAAATACGTGAAAACCTAGGACTTCAAGACACGGTTTTATTTGGGTCTGGTAGTGCACCTATTTCCCCAGAAGTGCTCCTGTGGTTCCACAAGATCGGTATTAGTATCGGCGAAGGTTGGGGGATGACAGAAACGTCAGGCCTTTCATGCAGCAATGTGCCTTTTGATTTTGACCACCTCGGGACAATTGGAACGCCTCAACCGTGTGTAGAAATGAAATTGTCTGAAGAAGGTGAAGTTCTGATCAAAGGGGATGCTGTCTTTTCGGGATATTACGCAAATGATGAAGCCACCAAAGCTGCTTTTGAAGAGGGTTGGTTTAAGACGGGTGATAAAGCTGAGCTTAATGCTGATGGCTCATGGCGAATTATTGGACGAGTAAAAGAACAGTTTAAGACGAGTAAAGGAAAGTACGTTTCACCTGTTCCCATTGAAAGCAGCTTAGGTAGGAATCCAGATATTGAGCAAGTATGCGTCATGGGGATTGGTCGAAAACAGCCGATTGCATTAGTTGTTTTAGGTGAAGGCACACCTAGTACCGCAGCCCATGTTCGAAAAGAACTGAAAGCTACCTTAAAGAAAGTAAACAGAGAATTAGAAGCCCATGAAAGACTCGATCACCTGATTGTTGTGGAACAGCCATGGAGTATTGAGAATGGCTTGCTAACACCTACGTTGAAGCTTAAAAGGGACCAAATTGAACAACGTTATGAACACTTACTTAACTTGAACTTGCCTTATGAGGTGATTTTAGAAAGTAAACTTTCAAAGGGTGATGAATATTCAAACGCATCATATGCTAAGAATGTTACAGCAAAAGCATAGACAGATTGCGATACAGCTCGTTTGGTCAAATGTTGGAATCTGATCAAACGCCATTCAGTGTAACTTTACAGATAGCAATTATAGTCAGACGTAAAAAAGGACCTGCAATCTATTTCTAGTTACAGATCCTTTTTCTATCCGTCATCGATTACGACGGTATGTGCATTATTGCGTGAAGTTTATGGCTCTTGCTTCGTTGGTGCTAGAGCGATTTCACGAATACATACGTTTTGTGGTTGCTGGTAAGCGAATGATACTGCGCGAGCGATGTCGTCAGCTGCTAGTACGCCACCCATTTGTTCTTTCCACTCACCGTAACCATCTTTAATCTCTTGAGATGTCGTGTGAGAAAGAAGCTCAGTTTCTACCGCACCTGGTGCAATTGTTGTTACACGAACGTTTGCTGCTGCCACTTCTTCACGCACATTTTCAGAGATAGCGTGTACCGCGAATTTAGTACCACAGTAAGCGGCGTGGTTCGGGAATGTTTTCTTACCCGCGATTGAGCTGATGTTGATGATTGTGCCGCTGTTACGCTCTTTCATTGGCGCAAGAACAGCTTGCATGCCGTTTAGAAGACCAAGCACGTTTACATCAAACATGCGTTTCCACTCAGATGCATCTTGCGTATCGATTTGGCCTAGAAGCATTGCGCCAGCGTTGTTGATCAGAGCATCAACAGGGCCGAATTTCTCTTCACCTTGTGCAATTGCTGCTTCGAATGAAGCTTGGTCAGTCACGTCTACTTTTACTGCTAGAGAGTTTGGCAGGTTCAATGCTTCAAGACGGTCAATACGACGAGCTAAAAGCAGCAGAGGGTGACCTTCATCGCTTAGACGACGAGCGATTGCTTCACCAATACCAGAGCTAGCACCTGTGATTACGATTAGTTTTTTCATGTTTATTTCCTCTGTACCTTCATGTCGTCGTATGACGACTTATTGTCTAAGTGCAATTGAAACAAGGTGTTATTGACTTGCTTCTTTGCGATGGGGGTATATTAAGGAAAACTGCATTGTTGATATATAGCGCTTTACTTGAAACACTGTTGTCATACTGCAACAATAAAAGCATCTTGTTCTGACTGAATCGCGACTATGCTCAATCAAATTAACCTGTCTGATATCCGTTCATTTGTTCTCATTGCTCGATTGGGCAATTTCACTAAAGCGGCGGAAGAGTTAGATGTCTCTCGTTCCCATGTTTCTCGCCAAGTGAGTAGCCTAGAAAAGCAGATGGGAGTGACGCTATTTATTCGAACTACCCGAACATTGCGTCTCACCCATGCTGGCGAAGAACTTTACCAACGCTGCGAGCAAGCCTTAGATAATATAGACCAAGCTTTGATTGCTGCTGTTGATGATGTTGAAGAAGTGCGTGGTGACATAAAAGTGAACTGTGTTGGCGGATACCTTGGTGAGGTGATCATCGCCGATCTGGTGAATGAGTTTATGCAGCTTTATCCAGACATCAGTATCAGTCTAGATTTCAGTAGCCATCGTGTAGACTTAATTGAAGACGCCTTTGATATCGCTTTTCGCATGGGAAGTTTGGAAGATGCCGGTTTTATTGCCCGCAAGTTACTCGATATCGAAATGGGGACTCTTGCCAGCCCCGCTTACTTTGAGCGCAAAGGCAAACCAGTTCACCCCAAAGAGCTCACACAGCATGACTGCTTAACCGGATCGGTTCGTAGATGGAGTTTTCAATCCATAGAGGACAATAAGAAAACCGTTGATGTTCATGTGAACGGGCGCTTGCAGTGCAAGAATGGCCGAGTGTTAGTCCAAGGGGCGATGGCAGGGAACGGTATTATCCGAGTACCGACTATTTACTGCTTGGAAGAGTTGAGTAACAAGCAGTTGGTTCAAGTGTTTGATGAATGGGTGGTACCAAGTGTCGACTTTTCTGCGATTTATCACCGCGACCGTTATCAACCGAGTCGAATCCGAACCTTTATCGACTTTGTAAAGGGGCGCTTCGAAGAGATGTCGGTGAGCTAAAGTTGAACCCAATGCTATTTAAGGTTGCTGGTGGAAGGTCAGATTACACCAGCAGCACAATTACATTGCATCTATTTCATGTTGTAGCTGCTCTAACTGATTCAGAATTACTAAGAACTTCTCGCCAAAAGGGGTGACTTGATACTCCACTCGCGGAGGAATCTCATTGAACATCTGTTTTTCAAGAATTCCAAATTCAACATTTCGCTTCAAACACTCATTGAGTACCTTAGTCGAGAGACCTTCTACAGAACGAACCATTTCACCCGGTCGATTAATACCATTCGCAAGCAATTGATAAACCGTTAGCGACCATTTACAGCCATAAATGGTTTCTACCATTCGCGCCGAGCGTTCTGGTGCCGATTTTCTAGAAAAAAAGTTTTCCTGATTTTTCATAAAGATGTACCAAAAAGTACCTACCTAACCGATTTGTACTTACTATTCAGAGTGTTAGTTCGAAGCCTAAGATTACCACGTTCACATGACTTAGGAGATAACAAAATGAACTTCACTAAAAAAGGTATTGCTGTCGTTATTGGTGGAACAAGTGGGATGGGTTTTGAAACAGCAAAGCAGCTTGCTGCTCAAAATATTCATGTGCTAGTGGTCGGAAACAACCCAACTAAGTTAGACAATGCGGTATCAGAGCTTCAAACCATCGGTCGCGCTTTAGGTTTTCAAGCGAATCTTTATGACGATGAAAGCACCGCTTGCCTTATTGAGCATTTAGGTTCAATTGACGAAGGTATTGGTTATTTGGTCAATGCAGCGGGCTACTTTAACCCCAAGGCATTTATAGATCACCAAGTGTCAGACTATGACCAATACATGCAACTCAACAAAGCCACGTTCTTCATCACCCAAGCAGTCACTAAGAAGATGATTGAGTCGGGTGGTGGTAATATCGTAAACGTTGGTTCTATGTGGGCGAAACAGGCGATAAAAGCGACGCCTTCTTCAGCTTATTCAATGGCGAAAGCAGGGCTGCACTCACTGACTCAACATATGGCGATGGAACTCGCTGAACATAATATCCGAGTGAATGCGGTATCACCGGCTGTGGTTAAAACGCCTATCTACGAGTCATTTATTAACCCAGAAGAGGTGGATGAGGCGCTTGAAGGCTTCAATGAGTTCCACCCAATTGGTCGAGTAGGTTTACCACAGGACATCGCGAACAGCATTTCATTCTTGCTGTCTGACAGTGCTGACTGGGTAACTGGTGCGATTTGGGATGTTGATGGCGGTGTGATTGCGGGTCGTAACTGATAAGTCGAGCCGTAAGAGGTGGGCATACCAGATAACGCTTGGAATTGGTCACCTCTTTGGTTATTCGCGTACAATGAAACAGTGAGTGAGTCGCGACAAAACAATAATAACGATAGCAAGAGTAAGGTCACAGTCATGTTAAACATGGATTTTTCGAAAAGGTTAGTGATAGAAACTGATCCTATGGAATGGGTAGCGAGCCCAGCCAAAGGTGTGTGGAGAAAGCCATTAGAACGCGAAGCTAAGGAGTCGGGTCATACGACTAGCGTGGTCAAGTACGATCCTGAATCCTCTTTTTCTGAACACCCTCACCCCAAAGGTGAAGAGATCTTCGTGTTAGAAGGCGTATTCTCCGATGAAACGGGAGACTTTCCGGCAGGTACCTATATTCGCAATCCACCAGGTAGCGCGCACTCGCCTTCAAGCAAAAACGGCTGCACGATTTTGGTAAAGCTGAATCAGTTCGATGATAGAGATCTGGCTCAGGTGAGAGTTGATACCAACCAAACTGAGTGGCTACCGGGTATTGGTGGCTTGCAGGTGATGCCGCTGCACGAATTTGAGCATGAGCACGTCGCTCTGGTTAAGTGGCCTGTTGGCGAACGTTTTCAGCCGCATCGTCATTTTGGTGGTGAAGAGATTTTCGTATTATCTGGTACTTTTCAAGATGAACATGGTGTGTATCCAAAACACACTTGGATGCGTAGCCCACATATGAGTGAGCACTTCCCATTTGTCGAAGAGGAAACCGTGATTTTAGTGAAAACAGGGCATCTTCCCCTGTAAATACCTTTGTGTGTTAGAGGTACGCCTCTTAATTGTGTCTAACAAGGCATAAGTATTCCCGCTTATTACTGTATTTTGCGAGTAGTAAGCGGGAAGCTAGGCAAGGGTTAAGCATGGAATCTTGAGGATCAGTCGACCCTAGTAAGCGACACCGATTCTTTTGTTGATATGTTCGCAGCCTTCAAGAACATCAAGCATCGCAATGGCGTAATCTGATACTGAAATTTTGCTGTTGCCTTCCGCATCTGTTAGTAACTGATCACCACCGATACGGTATTGAGATATTGATTCTCCAGGGAAAATCTCGGCAGCTGGACTAACAAAAGTCCACTGAACGTCGCTGTTTGATTGCTTGAATACTTCGAGCGCTTCACCTTGAGCTAGTGCCTCCGCTTTGTACTCTTCTGGGAAATCCGGCACTGTTACTAACGCAACGTTAGGAGCGACTTCCAGTGATCCTGCACCGCCAACCCACATCAAACGACGACCGCTTGGCAACTCAGACAGTAACTTCTCTGCACTCTGTTTTACTAACTCATGATTGCCAAGTGCGCGCCCGCCAATTGAGGCAATAACCACATCGACATCAGACGTCACATCGTTGATCTTCGTTTGTGGATCTTGCAGATCGAAAGTACGCGCCTCTATACCTTCTTGTTCCACTTTACTTGCGTCTCTCACGATTGCGATAACTTCATGGCCACGTGATGCGGCTTCTTGAGCAATGTGGCTACCAATCCAACCTGTTGCGCCTAATACTGCAATTTTCATAATGATTCTGCGTTAATTAATTCTGTGTTTCGACAACCATTGCAGTCTAATAGCTCGCTTTGATGTGATAAATATCGCCAATTGATGTAGATTGTATCTGTTTGAGTTACTAATTGACTCAGGATCTGTGAAGTGAAGTACAAGGGGTTAACATTGGATAGACTAAATGCGATGCGCAGTTTTGTGGAAGTAGCGAACTGTTCCAGTTTCACTCAAGCGGCTGATCACTTGGGTATGAGTCGACTTCAGGTTTCGAGGCATGTTCAAGAAATTGAAAGCTGGTTAAAACAAAGACTATTGCATAGAACGACCCGTAAAGTCAGTTTAACCACGGCGGGCGAGGCGGCATTGATTCGTTGTGAGCGGATCTTGCACGAAGCGGCTGAGTTAGAAGTGAGTGCCCTTAATATGACAGAGCAACTGTCAGGTGTTATTCGGATATCCGCTCCGATTGCCCTGACTCAACATTTGTTGCTGGATGTGGTCGAAGCCTTCACGGATCTTCATCCTAATGTGAGTATCGAGCTGTTTGCTTCTGATCGCTTCACACAGCTTGTCGATGAGCGAATTGATATCGCACTGCGTTATACTGACTCACCCGATGAGAATCTTATCGCGCGCAAACTGATGAAGATTGATTCGGTGATATGCGCCGCGCCTAGTTATCTAGAGCAAAATGCGCTCATTGAACACATATCAGATCTAAGAAATCACAACTGTTTTCGACACCTTGGCGTATCAACGTGGCGGTTTGTGAAAGACAATCAACAGCACTCGGTTGATGTAGCCGGAACGATCACAGCCAACGATGTTGGTGTATTGGTGCAAGCCACTTGTCGAGGAAAGGGTATTAGCAGGCTGCCTTGTGATATCGCTAACCCGATAATTGCTCGGGGCGAGTTGGCTCCTATCCTTACAGATTATGTTGTACCAACAAGCACATTATGGGCGGTGTACCTTTCGCGAAGCTACCAGTTGCCAGTTGTGCGTCAGTTTATCGATTTTGTGGCCAGCATGTGGTCGCAGGATATTGTTCGACCTACTTAGTGTGCAGTCATTATCGTTACGTTATTCTGCGTGTTTATCACTCGGTAAAAACAAAAATCCGATACCAAAAGTGATATCGGATACGAACTCAATGTGGGGGAGTTCTATAGGACGACGACTTGTATGTGCTGCCTTTACACGGAACCGTGTACACCCTGATGGTCGTCTGCCAGCCTTAACGAAATCTCTGGAAGCGGTAGGTAGAGTGTCTCTGTCATTCGAGACAGTATCTGGTCGTACACCTGCGCGATAATGGTAGAAATGTCACTCGTCAGTTCGTACATCACTGTCGCGGTGATCTCCGGTTGTTCGCTATCGTGAATATCAACAAGCGTTTGTATCGCACGTGCGCTCGTTGGAGAGCCTAAACTCAAAGGGCAGATCAACGACAAGCGGTTCAAGTGTCTATGAATTTGGTCGGAATAAAACTTGGCGCGCAGAAACTCATCCTGTTTGTCCATATCTGGAATACACATTCTCAACTTTGTCAGTGTCTCCATAGCATCCAAAACTTGTAACCACTCCATGTGATAATCATCAACCAGTTCAGTCTGTTCCGACTCAGTTAACCAAGTGATCATCAATTCATCCATTAACAACATATTGTGGCGAATGGTTTTGCCATGAATGAACTGGTTTCGTACCAAGCTTCGAGTTTGCCAATCGTTATGCATGGCCTTAATTTTCAACTGATAAATACGGTACATCGGGCGTCCATCAAATGGGCTTTTTTGAATTAGCTTGTTGGATGCGCTCATCATCGATTGGTACAGGCTATTTACTCTTTGTACAGAGTCGGTCGATAGCTTACAGGTCAGCGCATAATGCGTTGCTGCTCGGTGTTTTCTAGATAGCTGCAACAACTCTCTAAGTAGCACTAAGGTTTCAAATTTTTGGTCGTTGGACTTTTGGCGTTTCTGTGAAAAGTGAAAAAGAGCATAAACGGAAGCCAAAATGATGATGGTTGAAATAAGCATAAACATAACGCACTCCTTGTATGTGAATACCTCTTAGGTGGTATGCGTTAAGCGTGCCAGAGTTAAATGTGCTTAATATTCAATTGTTTATGTTTTTGATGTGACCTCCATTTGTCTAACTTGGTGCAAGTTAGCCCTAAAATAGGGAGATTCTGAGGCGATATGGACAGATCTCAACAAAAAAGCCCCGCTCACAGAGCAGGGCTTGAGTCGATCTCAAAACGTATTGCTTAAGCCAGTTTTAGGTCGAACTGGTTTCGGTAAGCCACCATGTCTTCGATCGTCAGTACAGGCATGTTGTGAAGTTTACCGAAAGCAACGATCTCTGGCGTTTTCGCCATAGTGCCGTCTGGGTTAGTGACTTCACATAGAACACCTGCAGAAGGCAGACCTGCCATTTGCATAAGGTCAACGGTACCTTCAGTGTGGCCACGACGAGCTAACACACCACCTTTACGAGCACGCAGTGGGAACACGTGGCCCGGACGCGCTAAATCACTTGGTTTTGCTGTTGGGTTAGCCGCAGTTTTGATCGTGGTTACACGGTCAGCAGCAGATACGCCAGTTGTCACACCCACTTTTGCTTCGATTGTTACTGTGAATGCAGTTTGGTTAGCACTGTTGTTATCAACAACCATCGGCGGCAGGTCAAGTTGGTTTGCTTGCTCATCAGTTAGACATAAGCAAACAATGCCGCTACATTCGCGGATCATCAGTGCCATCTGTTCGTTGGTTAAGTGCTCAACCGAATAGATGATGTCACCTTCGTTTTCACGATCTTCATCGTCTAGTAGAAGAACGCCACGACCTTCGCGTAGTGCTTGCAGTGCGTTTTCAACGCGTTCGATTGGTTCGCCAAATTCGGCCAAAATTGAAGACTGATTCATGGTTTAACTCCTAAAATATCACCAGAATCAGGGCTTGTATGAGGGATGACAGCCAAACGATGGCGCGATCTATCAACAATACCAATCGTAGTAAATAATTGCTCACCCTAGCTTGTTAAAATGCTCGATAACTGCGTTAGAATTTTTGATTGTAGAATAACTACTTATCGAAAAACTCTGCCTTGTTCTCAAGCCTTTTTCCTGCGCTATTTTTGATCACTTACTTACTGTGATTGGTATAAGACAGATCGTCGTTCGCATGGTTTTATCCAAAACGAAATGCACCAACTCAATAGTATGAGTGGTGTGTTTCCATTCTCTCTCATCCGGACTATAACCGTCGGCTCTGGCATCTCACCAGATCTGCTGACCTCGACGAATCGAGCGCTCGCGGGCTTATCTATAGTTTTGCTAAGTACATAGTGTTACTAAGGACATACCGCCGGTGGGGAATTTCGCCCCGCCCTGAGAATAAAAAATAAATTTGATTAGCTTTTGATTTTGATTTCAAAAGCGCAGGAATGGTAATCCTTTCATGTTCATATGAAAAGGATAGTCCGCAAACTTTACGAAATTAGCGAACAGTTTGCTGATTAATTATCCGTTTTCACGGCATAAGTGTTCCAAATCAGGGGTATTCGTTCGTTACTTGAGCCTTTCAGAGTGCTCCTATTAAGAGTTTATTACTCTCTAGTGCAACACAGATGTGTCAGTAAAAGAGCAATGCCAACATGTTGAAATTGCGTAATTTATAGAAATGTCACCGTTGGCTATGCTTTCTGACAAAAAATTGATATTGGGGGTGTTAAGGTGAGCTAGCATTCGATTTTTTCAACGTTAGCCTATTTCTATGAAACTCATGTTCTCCAACAAATCCAAGGGCTTATTGCTTCTCGCTCTGAGCTTGTATTGTCTGCTGCCATTCTTTCTATTTGGTTCTGATTTTAACTTCTCGAACAAGGTAGACGGTTTTGTCGGAGCACTGATCACTTATGTGACTTATTCTGCTGGAAGTCAGGGGTTTCTTGTTACATTGCTAGTACTCGGCATTATGCTGTTAAGACTGCGTTTACCTGCTGCTAAGTTGGTCAGTGTTGGAGTACAACTGGTTATTTTGCTTGGCCTGAGTTTTGCCGCGAAGACGTACCTTAAACATTGGACGGAAAGCCCAAGACCCTATGCAGTGTATTTAGCGGAGCAACAAGTGGTTGATTTGCCAGAAGCCTTTTATGAGTTACCGCTGCTTGCGAAGAATGACGCGATTGTACAGGTGTCGAGCTTGGTCAGTGATTGGCGCACGATTCATTGGCTAGGTGAAACAGATTACTCTTTCCCTTCTGGTCATATGATCTTTGTTGGTATTTGTGTGGCGTTTTTTGGTGGATTGTTTTGGGAAGCGCGAAAATTTATGTGGGTCTGTGCTCTTTTAGTATGGGCGGGAGCCGTGGCCTATAGCCGAGTTTGGCTTGGTATGCATAGGCCAATTGATTTAGCAGCCTCCATTGGCTTTGCAGCTTTGTTGTATGCTCTAGTACCAGCGATATCTCATGAGAAAATAGAGCCTTATCTGCCTGATTGGTTCAAATCGTTTAGAGCGTTTAACTAGTTCACTCTATACCTGACTTGTGATGTCTGGTTCAGTGATGGGTTAACCGTTTCCCATCACTGATTTAGGCCTAGTTCAGCTTGTTTCTTTTTCGTGAGCCCAAGAGAAACGATCTTATGAGACTGAACGAGATAGTATTTAAGCTCTTCAATGTCGAGTTGGGTATCGGTGCATTGAATCCATTTCATCCCACGAGAGGCAAAATAAGGCGCAGGTCGATAGCCCGTAGCGTCTTTTAAAAAGTCATAATTCTGGTCTGAGGCTTTAAATATGCAAGCGGGCTGATCATCTGGTCCCCATCCTCCAATCGCAAACACCTTTCCACCCACCTTCCATACATGAGAGTTGTTCCACTGCATCACATAAGTGGTCGCAGGTAGAGCTTTGCAGAATTCATTGAACTGTTCGTAATCCATTGAGTGCTCCTTTCTTAAGTGCGTCTTTCATTCATTTTTATCGACACTTTGCCTTCCGACAACTTAGCCCGCCAAACCTTGCCATATCGCTGTGACACCGCTAATTGAACATAGCAGCAATGCACCTATGCGAATCTGTTCTTTAGGAAGAGTCTGCGTGGTCATCAATGCCAGTTTGTAGCCTAGCCAAGCGGCAGGGAGCAGTGGCAAGGTGATAGTCAAATGATGCAACGTGAAAAAGCCAATCGGGATCTGCACAACCAGCGAGATAATAGAGCTGAACACGAAGAAGGCAGAGAGGTTACCGCGCAGTTGATTGGCATCTTGGTGCTGCAGCAATAGCGCCATTGGTGGGCCTCCGATGCCTGAGCTGGTGCCGAAAAAGCCAGAGAAAAAGCCGGCAATGCCCATTTTGGCTGGTGTTGGTTCTAACCTGAATGGAAGTAAGCTCACGATGACAGCAAACACAACCAGTAGACCGAGCCATAAAGATAAAACGCTGGTGGAAACCATGACCAGTAGTGCACCGCCTGCAAGCGAGCCTGGAATACGGCCCAAGAGTGCAACTTTAAGTCCGCCAATTGAAATGTTGCTGCGGTGCTTCATGGCATTAAAAATAGAGATAAACAAGCCGACTAAACATATTGGGGCTGGGACGTAATCTGGAGAAACGAGGAAAAGCAGTGGAGCTGCGACAATGGCTAAGCCAAAACCGATAGCGGTTTGAACGAAAGAGCCAACAAAAATGAGTGCCATTGCGATAATGACTGTCTGATCGAACAGTTCCATATGCTATCAATCTACGAATTGAGTAAGAAGATAAATACTATAAATTAAAATAGCGTTGTCTGTCCTATATGTCGGCAAAATTTCTGTTAAAAGAGTAGCTTGTCGAGGCAAACAAAAACGGCTACTCACTAAGAGCAGCCGCTTGCTTTCATTAAGCCATTGCCATCTTAAGACGCTTAATTGGCTTATCATTGATTGGTAAATGGATAAGCGCAGCAGCGAAAGCCAGTACAACGGTTGACCACCAAATTGGCTCGTACGAGCCGTAGTAATCATAAATTCGACCGCCAACCCAAGCGCCTAAGAAGCTACCTACTTGGTGAGTAAAGAAGACCAAACCGTATAGAGTGGATAGGTAACGCGCACCGAAGATCTGTCTTACTAGACCTGAGGTAAGTGGCACTGTACCCAACCAACAGAAACCAATCGCAGCACCAAAAATCGCTGCCGTAGATTCTGTTACTGGCAGAGTCACAAATGCGCCAATCACTGCCGTTCTGACCAAGTACAGCGCTGACATCACATGACGTTTACTGAATTTGTCACCCATCACCCCCCAGAAGTAAGAGCCGAAGATATTGAAGATACCAACATAAGCAAGCGCCATAGCCGCGCTGCTCGCTGGAAGATCTTTATCCGCTAGATAACTTGGTAAGTGAGTAGCAATAAACATTACGTGGAAACCACAAACGAAAAAGCCTGCATGGATAAGCCAATATCCTTTGTGCGCAAAGGCTTCCGACAATGCTTGTTTTAGTGTCTGTGAATCTTCTGCATAAGTAGCTTGTGCTTGTGCGCCATCTTTCGGTTTAGGCGTACGCATGAACAGAGCAAACGAAATCATTAAGCAGCACAGTAATGCGAATACTTGCATCGCCGATTGCCAATCAAACTCGTTAAGCATGTATTGCGCGCCCGGAATTACCGCGAACATACCGAATGAGCCTGCAGCCGTGGTTAAACCAAAGGCCTTTGCTGCGTGTTCCGCTGGGACGACTTTTGCAACAGCACCAAGAACAATCACATAGCTTGTAGCGCTTAAACCTAAACCAATGAGCGCCCCAAGTGAGATGTAGAGCATGCTTGACTCGGTGGAGATAGAAGTCAGAAGCAGGCCTAACCCATAAGCGCATGCGCCCGCGATGATAATGCGTCGAGCTCCCCATTTGTCGGCAGCCATACCCACAAATGGCTGAAAAACACCAAATAACAGGTTTTGAAGTGCGATAGCAAAGCTAAAGAATTCACGATCAGTACTGAAGTGGTCGGAAATAGGCATCATAAAAATGCCGAACGATTGTCTGATCCCTAGACTGATGATTAATGTGCCGATCCCAAGCCATACCAGTAAGGGAAAGCGGAAAATACTCATTCTAATACTCTTGAATTAATGATGATGTGAGTGATGTGCAGACATGTCATGTTCACCCATGTCGTGGTGGTGTTCGTGCCCAGAATGCTCATGCGCAGACTGCTGGTGGCACCCACTACTTACAGCGTGCTGAGCCAAAAGATCGATTAATGGTTGGCTATGATGAACCACCACTAAACTGATGACCAAAAATAGAGTCATTCTGGCGAGCTGGGCAAAAAGAGATTGTGAAAACATAAGGGTTTTACATGCGCTCAATGTTGTAAGAAGGCGCGCATCTTAAAGAGAGTATCAGTATGAGGCAAATGACGATTTGTGATTCAATCTATGCGTTTTGTGCATAGATTAGAGCGCGCTAGACTTGCTTAGTACCGTTGAGTCCTTAAGCCTATTGGTTATGTTACATGGAGTGATACATAACGCATTGTAATCAATGGCTATTTATTGGCTTGTAAACAAAACAGTACGATTTGAGCTACATTGATCACACTCTATAAACTCGACATATTCCTTAAAAATCGTGACCCTAGTGCCGAAATCACTCAGGACGAGTGAAACAAGATTCAGAATTTAAGGGAGAGTCATCCAAATGGACAAAGATCATAACCTCAGAGAGAACCTGCTAGCATTAACCTTGGGTAGTGCTTTGGTGTCACTCGGTGTTATCTTTTTCAATCAAGTAGGTTTGCTGACAGGTGGTACCGCAGGGTTAGCTATCTTCATTACCAAAATCACAGAGCTTAGCTTTGGTCAGGTTTTCTTCGCGCTTAACTTACCTTTTTATATTCTATCTGTTACCCGTATGGGCTGGCGCTTTACGATTAATACCTTTATTGCAGTTTCTATCGTGTCGTTTGCGGTGGATCACCTTTATCACGTAATTCAGATTGCAGAGATCAATAAGGTTTATGCGGCCATGCTAGGCGGTGGTTTGATCGGTACTGGTATGTTGGTGATCTTCAGACACAAAATGAGCCTAGGTGGCTTCAACATTCTTGCTTTGTATCTTCAAGAGCGTTTTGGTATTCGCGCAGGTAAGGTTCAAATGGGTTTGGACTGTACTATTGTTATCCTGTCATTGTTTATCGTCGATATTTCTTTAATTCTTCTGTCGGTAGTAGGAGCGGTGGTAACTAATCTGATTTTGGCGATGAATCACAAGCCGGGTCGCTATCAACCTGTAGCTCCTCAAGCGGCTAGCAGTAATTAGGCTCGCCAAAAGAGTCAGGTTTAACCAATAGTAAAAAAGCCAGCGTCAAAGCTGGCTTTCTCGTTTTTGTGATTAGCAACTATCACAACTTCTGTCTGGTTTTAGGTCACAGTCAATCACACTGCCATTCTTGTCTAAAGATAGGTGGCAACACTCTTCAAACAACTTCTTGAGCTCTTCTCGACTTCTCTGCACCTGCGATTTAATGGTTGAGTAGCTTTTGTTTTGGCTTAGAGCGAGCTCTTTTTGGCTTTGCCCCTCAATATCCACAGCAAGTAACAATGACGCGTTTTTCTCGGGAAGAGCTTGAATAAAGGGTTCGATACATTGAGCCAATTGTTGTTTGAATTCTGTATTTTGATCAAGCTCTGCAAACCATAGTTCTTCTGCATCGATACTACTGTCACGTTGATCACGAGCTCGCTTTCGATAGAAATCAATGATGGTGCGATTGGCCAGTTGAAATAGCCAAGCTTTGATGCTGTCGGAATCTTTTACCGTTTCCAGATTCTGGTAAGTTTTAAGCAAGATTTCCTGAAGAAGATCATCGACATCATCGGGCTGACTTACTTTCGAGTATAAGAAAGCTTTTAGTGCTTGTTGATATTCAGCCCAAACTTGTTCAAGGCTTAAACTGAAGGTATTAGCATTTGTCATTGGCACAACACTCATCTTTTAGAAAGTCGATCACTCCGTCAAGGCACTCATACTCCGCCACACAGAAGAGTGTGCGGCCCTCACGTCTTTGGCTGATTAACCCTGCAGATGCAAGACTAGAGATATGATGAGACAGAGTGGACCCTGGGATACCGAGCTCTTCTTGTAAACCACCAACAGCAATACCGTGATAGCCAGCCTTTACCACAGTCTTGTAGATCGAAAGGCGAATAGGGTGGCCTAGCTCTTTTAATGCTTTAGCGACAGTTTCTAAGTTCATGGTGGCTCCTCAAAATTTAATTCGATAATAGTCGAAATAAAGACTCTTTTCAAACCTGATCATTCTATCTTCGCTAACCTATTGATCTTTCTGTGTTCTGAAATTTATTTCGACTTTTGTCGAAATAAATCTTGATCATTAGCCTTATATTTCTATAATTCGAGAATATTCGAAATGAAGGGTTTGGAGAAATCTGACATCTCCATCCTGTAAGTGCTCAATCTGGAGTTATATATGAACAACGAAATACTCACTATGGCGAAAGAAGCGTTAGATATGTTTGCTTTCTTAGCAACGGAACTGATCATCCTTTTCTTGGCTATTAGCTACATTGTTGGTGTACTGCAGGAATTCCTGACACCAGAAAAAATTCAGTCGATTTTGAGCTCACGTAAAGGCAAAGGTTATGTTGTCGCTGCATTGCTTGGTGCGATTACACCGTTTTGTTCTTGCTCAACTATCCCTTTTCTTAAAGGGTTGTTAAGAGCGCGAGCAGGCTTCGGCCCAATGATGGTATTCCTGTTTGGTAGCCCACTACTTAACCCAGTGATCATTGGTCTATTTGTTGTGACCTTTGGTTGGAACGTTGCACTGTTCTACTTTGCAATTGCGATGGCAGTATCTGTTGTTGCGGGATACGTTCTTGAGAAGCTTGGCTTTGAACGTTACGTGAAGCCAGAAGCGTACGAATCAGCTGGCGCTTCAAGCTGTGGGACAACTTGCGGAGATTCAGCACCAAAAGTTGAGAAAAAAGAGTCGTCTTGTGGAACATCTTCATGCGGTGAACCTGCACCAGTAATGGCAAAAGAGACGTCCTGCTGTGGTACTAAAGAAGAACCAAAAGTAGAAGTATCATGCTGCTCAGCGGACGGCACGGCAACTGCGAAAGTGGTAGAGAAGAAAGAACCTAACCGTTGGATGCGTATCTGGCTATCGACTTGGAAAGACTTCAAACAAGTGTTCCCTTATTTAATGATGGGTATTGCGATTGGTTCATTCATTTACGGCTTTATTCCAACAGACTTGATTGCTGAGTATGCGGGTGAGGGCAAGTGGTACGCGATTCCTATCGCAGCAGTCATTGGTATCCCTCTATACATTCGTGCAGAAGCGGTGATTCCTCTGAGTGCAGCTTTGGTGCAGAAGGGTATGGCGTTAGGTTCGGTAATGGCACTAATTATTGGTAGCGCGGGTGCAAGTTTGACAGAAGTAATTCTACTGAAATCTATCTTCAAGAATCAGATGATTGCAGCGTTCCTATTCGTGATTCTGAGCATGGCGATTGGTGCAGGCTACCTATACACCTTTATGTTTGGCTAATATCAAAGTGTTGCTGACGTTTAGGTCCCCATGAAAAGGCGGAGTCTATATTGACTCCGCCTTAATCGTTTTGTGTGAGATGGACTAAAACCCGCGGATATCCAGCTCGTTATTAATCAGCACAACACATTGAGACGCAAATAGCATGTTTGGACCTAGACTGATTTTCTCTGTTCCCAAGCGTTTTAAGCTGTTGTAGCTTTTCTTTGGCATAGGAATATGATCAGTCAGAAGGAAACATGGATTGTCCGCAATCTCAGCGTCACGGATAAACTCACCTTTCTTATCCATCATATATAGCTGGTGGTCTTCGGCTAACTCTTTTACTAGCTTCTCGAAACTGATTGTACGTACGGTGATACCAGGCTCAACTTGGCGAGTTTCTTCTTTACCCATCCCTTGAGAGGCATCAACAGCACGAACAACAGCCGCCAACAGTGCGCTCTCATGGAAGCCACCAATATTCGTGATAGCGTTTGAGTCTACGGTAATGGTACGAGAAAAATCCTTGGTACTTTCCAATACAAGATGAACGGTAACATCTTCACGGTGAGATTGAGCAACGAAGATGGTGTTCATCAACGTGTGTGCCAATATCTCAGTATGAGCTTCTTGACCAACGCCTTCTAAAATCAGCTTGCTTTCAGTTGGTGCTGCGCGAGCACGTAATACGAATGAACGCATGAATGTACCTTTCTAGTTATACGGAGCAAATCGAGTTCTTTAGGCCCGTATCAGTGATTAACTAACTTGTGGCGGTATGTAACTCCTTTCTTCTAGTGAAGTCAAATAACCAGAGGAGTTTTAGGCACGTTTATTCTTTTTATACGTAGTAAATAGATGGTTAACACATTTAAACATCTAACCGGTTGAGAACGTGCTAGGAGAAATAGAGAATGGCCATCATCTGATATCAAGGAGTTATCAATGAAACTGCAGAAAATCAATAAAGAAGAATATAGAAAGAAGATGAACGTACTGCTAATTGGATTAGTTGCGTCTCTTGCGATTAGCTCGATTGGGTTCGGTGCGCTTTTGATTGAGCTGTTTGGTGCGAAGGAGAGTGTTGCTGGTGAATCGACGGGTAACTTTCACTTAAACCTATTCGGTGTCATCTTGGCGATTGCGTTAAATGCCTTGATAGCATCGAAGATTAAAACACACCCATACCTAAATGAAGCCGTGTATGTTTGGAACTTAAAACAGATACACAACCAGATATATAGAAAGCTCAAGAAGATTAAAGCCGCGGCAGACGAAGGCAACCGAAACGCACTTACCGTTCTTTACTTCTACTATACAACGCAAAAGCAAGTATATGAGTTAGATAACAACACACTCACAATGAACACGGTTGATTCTTCGATAGATCATGTAAAGAAAGAAGCAGACAAATGGAACTTTGAACTAAGTTTGTCTGATTTTAATAAAGAATTAGTGGCGGAATTTTAGTTATAGATGGCGTTTTTGTTGGATGTATAGCCAAATTAAATGGCTTTTGGGCTAAAAATAACCATCTAAGCACTTTTTTCGGTTTTTTATGAAAAAAGGGGTTGCCAAGTTTTAGATGATCTCTATAATGCCGCCTCACTGACACGGCAGACGCCACAAGGCTTCAGCAGTAATCAGTAAGACGAAAATTCGAAAGAAATTAATTTTCAAAAAGTGTTTGACACTGAAGATTAAATCGCTAGAATGCACGTCCGCTTTGAGAGGTTTCTTTGTAAAAAGAAAGTTTCAATAAGCAAAAGCTCTTTAACAATTTAAACCTATCAATCTGTGTGGGCACTCGTTGATGAATATCACCAAGTTTGTTTTCGCTTTTATAAGCAAAGGCAAACAGATACTTCGGTATCAAAATGATTTCAATGAACTGAGTGACCAATTAAGACTTCGGTCTTAGCACAGTCAATTCACAGTCACTATTCGTAAGCTTTTTGCTAAAACGAATGGGGAATGTAATCAGTATTCGTTGAGTCACAAAATCTTAAATTGAAGAGTTTGATCATGGCTCAGATTGAACGCTGGCGGCAGGCCTAACACATGCAAGTCGAGCGGAAACGAGTTATCTGAACCTTCGGGGAACGATAACGGCGTCGAGCGGCGGACGGGTGAGTAATGCCTAGGAAATTGCCTTGATGTGGGGGATAACCATTGGAAACGATGGCTAATACCGCATGATGCCTACGGGCCAAAGAGGGGGACCTTCGGGCCTCTCGCGTCAAGATATGCCTAGGTGGGATTAGCTAGTTGGTGAGGTAATGGCTCACCAAGGCGACGATCCCTAGCTGGTCTGAGAGGATGATCAGCCACACTGGAACTGAGACACGGTCCAGACTCCTACGGGAGGCAGCAGTGGGGAATATTGCACAATGGGCGCAAGCCTGATGCAGCCATGCCGCGTGTATGAAGAAGGCCTTCGGGTTGTAAAGTACTTTCAGCAGTGAGGAAGGGGGTGTCGTTAATAGCGGCATCTCTTGACGTTAGCTGCAGAAGAAGCACCGGCTAACTCCGTGCCAGCAGCCGCGGTAATACGGAGGGTGCGAGCGTTAATCGGAATTACTGGGCGTAAAGCGCATGCAGGTGGTTTGTTAAGTCAGATGTGAAAGCCCGGGGCTCAACCTCGGAACTGCATTTGAAACTGGCAAACTAGAGTACTGTAGAGGGGGGTAGAATTTCAGGTGTAGCGGTGAAATGCGTAGAGATCTGAAGGAATACCAGTGGCGAAGGCGGCCCCCTGGACAGATACTGACACTCAGATGCGAAAGCGTGGGGAGCAAACAGGATTAGATACCCTGGTAGTCCACGCCGTAAACGATGTCTACTTGGAGGTTGTGGCCTTGAGCCGTGGCTTTCGGAGCTAACGCGTTAAGTAGACCGCCTGGGGAGTACGGTCGCAAGATTAAAACTCAAATGAATTGACGGGGGCCCGCACAAGCGGTGGAGCATGTGGTTTAATTCGATGCAACGCGAAGAACCTTACCTACTCTTGACATCCAGAGAACTTAGCAGAGATGCTTTGGTGCCTTCGGGAACTCTGAGACAGGTGCTGCATGGCTGTCGTCAGCTCGTGTTGTGAAATGTTGGGTTAAGTCCCGCAACGAGCGCAACCCTTATCCTTGTTTGCCAGCGAGTAATGTCGGGAACTCCAGGGAGACTGCCGGTGATAAACCGGAGGAAGGTGGGGACGACGTCAAGTCATCATGGCCCTTACGAGTAGGGCTACACACGTGCTACAATGGCGCATACAGAGGGCGGCCAACTCGCGAGAGTGAGCGAATCCCAAAAAGTGCGTCGTAGTCCGGATTGGAGTCTGCAACTCGACTCCATGAAGTCGGAATCGCTAGTAATCGTAGATCAGAATGCTACGGTGAATACGTTCCCGGGCCTTGTACACACCGCCCGTCACACCATGGGAGTGGGCTGCAAAAGAAGTGGGTAGTTTAACCTTCGGGAGGACGCTCACCACTTTGTGGTTCATGACTGGGGTGAAGTCGTAACAAGGTAGCCCTAGGGGAACCTGGGGCTGGATCACCTCCTTATACGAAGATATTCACGATAAGTGTCCACACAGATTGATACGGTTTAGAAAGTAAAGAGATGAAGATATCCCAATATCTTCAACCAATTTGCTTCTGCTTTTTAAAGCGGAAACAAACTTAGTGTCCCGTTCGTCTAGAGGCCTAGGACACCGCCCTTTCACGGCGGTAACAGGGGTTCGACTCCCCTACGGGATACCATTGGGTCGTTAGCTCAGTTGGTAGAGCAGTTGACTTTTAATCAATTGGTCGCAGGTTCGAATCCTGCACGACCCACCATTTCTTTTAAGAAATGACTCTTAAGATGGGGCTATAGCTCAGCTGGGAGAGCGCCTGCCTTGCACGCAGGAGGTCAGCAGTTCGATCCTGCTTAGCTCCACCATTCTTGAGGAATTCTTCTCCACGAGGAATTAAAACTAATGTGGGCGATTAGCTCAGTTGGGAGAGCACCTGCCTTACAAGCAGGGGGTCACTGGTTCGAGCCCGGTATCGCCCACCATCTTTAAGCGCATTAGTGATAGTGCTTTTAAAAATGGTTTTCATTAGCTAGTCATTAGCGAAAGAAACTTGCTCTTTAACAATTTGGAAAGCTGACTGATTACTTAATTGGTTTTCACTTTAAAAAGTGAAATCAAACAGCTCAAGGCTGTGATTAAGTTAATCAAATTAAAAGTTCTCAATGTTTATCTGCTCTTATTTATTAAGAACAGTAAACACAACACAAACACATTCAAGTGTCTTGGCTTTTTGTCTTCACTTTTTAAAAGTGAAAATAAAGAGCAAAAATTGAGTCCGGCAAACACGTAATAAGAACTAACCCTTCTTATTACAACCAAAACCTTGGTTAGTTGCCATACATTAAGACCCTTTCGGGTTGTATGGTTAAGTGACTAAGCGTACACGGTGGATGCCTTGGCAGTCAGAGGCGATGAAGGACGTATTAACTTGCGATAAGCCCAGATTAGGTAGTAAAAACCTTTTGAGTCTGGGATTTCCGAATGGGGAAACCCACTTACATAAGTAAGTATCTTGTTGTGAATACATAGCAGCAAGAGGCAAACCGGGGGAACTGAAACATCTAAGTACCCCGAGGAAGAGAAATCAACCGAGATTCCGAAAGTAGCGGCGAGCGAAATTGGATTAGCCCTTAAGCTTTTAATGATGCAGGTGAAGAGTCTGGAAAGTCTCGCAATAAAGGGTGATAGCCCCGTAACCGACACATCATAATCAGTGAAATCGAGTAGGGCGGGACACGTGATATCCTGTCTGAATATGGGGGGACCATCCTCCAAGGCTAAATACTACTGACTGACCGATAGTGAACCAGTACCGTGAGGGAAAGGCGAAAAGAACCCCTGTGAGGGGAGTGAAATAGAACCTGAAACCGTGTACGTACAAGCAGTAGGAGCGGGCATTGTCCCGTGACTGCGTACCTTTTGTATAATGGGTCAGCGACTTATATTCAGTGGCAAGGTTAACCGTTTAGGGGAGCCGTAGGGAAACCGAGTCTTAACTGGGCGTTCAGTCTCTGGATATAGACCCGAAACCAGGTGATCTAGCCATGGGCAGGTTGAAGGTTGAGTAACATCAACTGGAGGACCGAACCGACTAATGTTGAAAAATTAGCGGATGACTTGTGGCTAGGGGTGAAAGGCCAATCAAACCTGGAGATAGCTGGTTCTCCCCGAAAGCTATTTAGGTAGCGCCTCGGACGAATACTACTGGGGGTAGAGCACTGTTAAGGCTAGGGGGTCATCCCGACTTACCAACCCTTTGCAAACTCCGAATACCAGTAAGTACTATCCGGGAGACACACGGCGGGTGCTAACGTCCGTCGTGGAGAGGGAAACAACCCAGACCGCCAGCTAAGGTCCCAAAGTATAGCTAAGTGGGAAACGATGTGGGAAGGCTCAGACAGCCAGGATGTTGGCTTAGAAGCAGCCATCATTTAAAGAAAGCGTAATAGCTCACTGGTCGAGTCGGCCTGCGCGGAAGATGTAACGGGGCTAAGCTATACACCGAAGCTGCGGCTGCACACTTTAGTGTGCGGGGTAGGGGAGCGTTCTGTAAGCCGTTGAAGGTGGTCTGTAAGGGCTGCTGGAGGTATCAGAAGTGCGAATGCTGACATGAGTAACGATAAAGGGAGTGAAAAACTCCCTCGCCGGAAGACCAAGGGTTCCTGTCCAACGTTAATCGGGGCAGGGTAAGTCGACCCCTAAGGCGAGGCCGAAAGGCGTAGTCGATGGGAAACGGGTTAATATTCCCGTACTTCTTACAATTGCGATGGGGGGACGGAGAAGGCTAGGTGGGCCTGGCGACGGTTGTCCAGGTTCAAGTACGTAGGCGGAAAGTTTAGGTAAATCCGGACTTTCTTAACGCTGAGATACGATGTCGAGCCACTACGGTGGTGAAGTCATTGATGCCATGCTTCCAGGAAAAGCCTCTAAGCTTCAGATTGTAAGGAATCGTACCCCAAACCGACACAGGTGGTCGGGTAGAGAATACCAAGGCGCTTGAGAGAACTCGGGTGAAGGAACTAGGCAAAATGGTACCGTAACTTCGGGAGAAGGTACGCTCTTATCGGTGAAGTCCCTCGCGGATGGAGCTGACGAGAGTCGCAGATACCAGGTGGCTGCAACTGTTTATTAAAAACACAGCACTGTGCAAAATCGTAAGATGACGTATACGGTGTGACGCCTGCCCGGTGCCGGAAGGTTAATTGATGGGGTTAGACTTCGGTCGAAGCTCTTGATCGAAGCCCCGGTAAACGGCGGCCGTAACTATAACGGTCCTAAGGTAGCGAAATTCCTTGTCGGGTAAGTTCCGACCTGCACGAATGGCGTAATGATGGCCACGCTGTCTCCACCCGAGACTCAGTGAAATTGAAATCGCTGTGAAGATGCAGTGTACCCGCGGCTAGACGGAAAGACCCCGTGAACCTTTACTACAGCTTGGCACTGAACATTGACCCTACATGTGTAGGATAGGTGGGAGACTTTGAAACCGCGTCGCTAGATGTGGTGGAGTCGTCCTTGAAATACCACCCTTGTAGTGTTGATGTTCTAACGTTGGTCCCTGAATCGGGATTACGGACAGTGCCTGGTGGGTAGTTTGACTGGGGCGGTCTCCTCCCAAAGAGTAACGGAGGAGCACGAAGGTGGGCTAATCACGGTTGGACATCGTGAGGTTAGTGCAATGGCATAAGCCCGCTTGACTGCGAGAATGACAATTCGAGCAGGTGCGAAAGCAGGTCATAGTGATCCGGTGGTTCTGAATGGAAGGGCCATCGCTCAACGGATAAAAGGTACTCCGGGGATAACAGGCTGATACCGCCCAAGAGTTCATATCGACGGCGGTGTTTGGCACCTCGATGTCGGCTCATCACATCCTGGGGCTGAAGTCGGTCCCAAGGGTATGGCTGTTCGCCATTTAAAGTGGTACGCGAGCTGGGTTTAGAACGTCGTGAGACAGTTCGGTCCCTATCTGCCGTGGGCGTTGGAAGATTGAAGGGGGCTGCTCCTAGTACGAGAGGACCGGAGTGGACGAACCTCTGGTGTTCGGGTTGTCATGCCAATGGCATTGCCCGGTAGCTAAGTTCGGAATCGATAACCGCTGAAAGCATCTAAGCGGGAAGCGAGCCCTGAGATGAGTCTTCCCTGGCGCTTTAAGCGTCCTAAAGGGTTGTTCAAGACTAGAACGTTGATAGGCAGGGTGTGTAAGCGCTGTGAGGCGTTGAGCTAACCTGTACTAATTGCCCGTGAGGCTTAACCATACAACACCCAAGGGGTTTTGATGGACTCAAAACATTGTTTCCGCTTTAAAAAGCAGAGGCAAACAAGAGCACTTGAATGAGTTTAGAGAATAAACAGCTTTCCAAATTACTTTTCTGAAAGAAAATCAGAGAAGAAAGAATTTGCTTGGCGACCATAGCGTTGTGGACCCACCTGATTCCATGCCGAACTCAGAAGTGAAACGCAATAGCGCCGATGGTAGTGTGGGGCTTCCCCATGTGAGAGTAGGACATCGCCAGGCTTTGATTTAGTTACTTGTGTAACAAGTAACAACCTCAACAGTGTACTAATCTGTTGATGACAATTTGTTGGAGGGATGGCTGAGTGGTCGAAAGCACCGGTCTTGAAAACCGGCAACCGTTAATAGCGGTTCTAGGGTTCAAATCCCTATCCCTCCACCACATTCAAAGATTAAACCGCTGTTTTTACAGCGGTTTTTTCGTTTTTATACCTCAAAAGTCGACAAATACAAATGGGAGATACAGATGTATTTGTTTCGACAATCAAATGGTGTGTACTACACACGTATAGCAACCCCTCTTTCACTCCAAGGTAATGGCTTTCCAAAGGAGATCCGTTTATCCCTATTCACACGAGAGCGACGGTTAGCATACCGACGCAACATCGAGCAAACCAAAACCATCTTTGAGCTGTTTGATGACGCAAAGGCACTGCCACTAACATTCGAACGCTTCAAACAGCTATTGAATGATGAAATCAATCAGCTCAGGGAATCCTTCAATCACCAAGCTACAGATCACCTTTCAAAGTGTCGTCCTATTACTTCAACAGGCAAACTTCAAAAAGTGAAAACGGCGCTTGTCATTAATTCAAAAACATTGGATCAGTTTGTTGAATCCAAACGTTTAGAAAAAGTTACTAACCTTACCCTAAAGCAGCTAAAACAACGTAATGGCGACTTCTTAAAGTTTGTTGAGCAACTGAAACGAACGAGTATCACCAGTAGCGTAGCTATGGCTTATCGAGATGAACTCTTAAGCCGAGGATTAAGCCATAAGACTTTAAGGGACTATCTCGCGGCCATCAAACAATTTATGAACTGGTGTGTCGTGCAAGAGCTAATAGCCACGAACCCATTCGCTCATATAAAGCTACCAAGTAAAAGCTCCTCGTCACATTCCCATCGACCACGATGGGGACTAAAAGAATTAAAACGTCTTTTCTCAAGCCGTGCCTTTAACGAGCAAAGCCTATCCTTTCGTTGGGCTACTAAAGTTATCTACTTTCATGGTTGCCGTCCTTCTGAAGCTTGCCAACTTAGCGTTGCCGACATCAAGATTTCAGAACCATTTCCAACCATTTCATTTACTGATAATGGTGAACAACAGCACCTAAAAAACGCAGCATCTAAAAGGCAAGTACCAATTCATGAAGACCTATTAAAGATGGGCTTTTTAGATTACGTGAAAGCACGGCATGATCAGAAACATCTCCAACTCTTTGATTTTATTCCTCGAGGAAAGGATTTGGACTGGTCAAAGGACTATAGAGATACCATGGGTGAAGTTTTGACAGCTTGTGGTTTTAAAGCTGGTAAACGACCAACCTCATACTCTTTTAGGCATACCTTTATTGACGAATTAAAAAAGTCAGGTGTTCCAGAACATATAGTGTCACAGATCGTGGGGCACAAGAATCACAGTATGACTTTCGGACATTATGGCAAAGCACTTAAACCTGAGTTACTTAAAGACGCAGTGGATAGATTCAAACTGACTAAAGAGTAAAGTTAGTTACTTTTCCTTACTTGGCCTTGGTGAGCTTAATTATTATAACTTAAATTATTGTTTTTAAAGGATTGTTTGTTACATTTGTACGTTGACATGGAAAATGTAATTGCCTATCCTTTCAGTACGTTCTCTGTACGGTTCAGTTTAAGTCCCTTTGAGGCAGCTGATAGCGTTTGCTCTTTTATCGCAAACAGAGCTCATTCGCATGTATTTAATTAACTGTGCCCCTTATGTCAAAAAAGAGCTTGTAACTATCATGAGGGGTGGAGTTGATTGCTATGTCTATTACTACCTTCCCTACAACCATCAAACATATGCTAAGTCAGGAGCTTAGTTGGACGATACTCCGTTGCTACAAGCTCCATAAATTACCCACTCAAACGCTGATGGATTATTTTATACATTGTGTTGCAGTTAGGTTTTTAGTCTTTAGTAAGTGCAAACATATCACTCGAAAATTGCCTAGTTATGCAGCGGTATCGGTAGCTGTTAGATGCGCGATTGCACAGTCTGATTTTCGGATTGAAACAGAATTACCACCCAATGTTGAGGCTATAGAAACACTAGCTACAAAGATTTGTTTCAATCTAAAACGGAATAAAAAATATACATTCAAGCCATGTCTCATGAAACACATTCTGGCTGACATCTTCGGGTTTAGTTCACACGATGAGTTAATTAGTTTTTTTGGATACTTAAATGAAATTCAGCACAGAACAATAAAGCCAAAGCGCGTGACCTTTCCGTCTAAAGATGCAATATCTAACCCGAAAGTTACTCTTGTCAGGCAATATGATTCATCTGGTGAGCCAATCCGCATCTGTAGGGTAACTTTAAATAGTCAATCATACTGGGCTATTAATACTCTCTCCCATAATGCTGAATATCTTTGTATGCCATATAGGTTCAATTCTGTAGAAAAGGCGTTATTGGTCTTAACCGCAATGTTCATAACCAAGAATGGCCATGACAAGTGGGACGCTGCTGTTAGGTATGAACTTGCAGCAAGGAGACTAGAGTCCATCGATAGCTTGGTCTTGCTGTAGGAGGCTGCTATGCGTTTACGTAACAAATCTACTTATTGCAATCTCATCAGAGCGTTTGATGAATACTTGGCGCGAAATACTGATATTAATATTTCTTTTCGAGAGAAAGATCGTCTGCTGTCGTATGCATTGTTTAACCTCTCACCCGAAGAGATTCGTAAGAAGCTAGATCAAAATGAGGATGTCCAAGTAGATTGGAAAAACACATCTGAACCTGTGCATTCTCGTTACCAAAATACGCTTTGGCCTCGACTCACTGAGGTCTTTAGTGGGTATGCTCTAAACGAAAAGCAGTTAGTTAATTTGATAATCAGTACCATCAAACCTTCGTTACTAGATTTAGAGCCGAGCCTAGTTTCGATGACTTTTCAAAATGCTATCGGTATACAATTTATTCTACAGACGAGTGAGCAAGATAATAAAGCTCAAACAGGACACTATCTGCTGAAATGGTACTTACCCTCGAATGAAACTCTTCAAGTTCCTAGTAGCTGGAGCAGTGTAAATTGCTCGTGGTCTTATACGCCAAGCTCCGCACAAGAACGCCATTCTGCGTTTGATAAACATACCTATCAAATCATGGCTAGTGCATGTAACGAAATTCTCGTCGAAGCATACAAACTTGCGCCAAAGCTAAAAGAATTACCTGCTCAGATTTATCCCGAGTTGCGCCAGCTAAGAGATTGTCACTTAATCCTTATATTCGTAAGAGAGGAATATCAATTTACCCGTGTAATCACTGATAGCATAGTGGAGCATTATCAAAATGCGAGTCATGGAAAATGTGAGTCACCTTGTATAGAACAGAACTCGGATTGGTTGCGAGCTTTGCAGGCAATCAACTTTTCAGTTTACAGTCTTTGGCATGTTTTCGAAGACCAGTATAGTGATTTTGCCCATAGGTACCATGTACCTCATAACAATCAATATATCGACAAATTATGCCTGTTAGTGATGCAGTATCTAGTTGAAGTTGGCTTAATCAGTCAACACAGTAAAGAACCTTATTCTGACGACATGTCACTGCACTACGCCGTAAATGATGCGTATGAGAATGCAGTGTCAGATCTAAGCAAGGAGTTAAAGAGAAGTATCCTTTTGTTTACTCATGGAAGACCAAGTGAATTCCTACTCGACCTAATCCCTAATTATGTCAAAAGACACTAGGAAGAATTGGTAGAACATTACAAACAAGGTATTAAGAATGCGTTAAGGGTTATAACGATGAAGAACACTCATAATCAATCGAAACATTTGAAAGTAGCTTGTACTGAAAACTTCACCTAGGAGGTCGAAGGAGAGGAATTATCTAAACCAGTAAAGTTTCGAAAGAAGTGCAAATCATATTCTGAACAAGAAGCTGAGAGGTTTGCAGAACATGTCAGTAAAGCAGCAAGAAAAGTTTAATCGGTCGGTTTACCCTCAAAGAGAACAGCTGTTACACCTCTTGAAGTTCAACCACTGGAAGGCAGTACTGCCTTCCATTTTTTTTGAAAAAAAAGTCAATTCTTAACTGATTGATTAGGAAAGAAAGTGCCCTAAATTTATAATAAGTAACTAATATTATTAGACTTTGTTAATTTGTTCTTTCTGATTTTCATGCTTATGATGCTCTCAAATAGAAGAGCAGCAGAAGCTGCCAAGTTGAGATAAATGGAAAACAGGAACCAAAATACATTCACAGATTACGCCGATAAATTCATTAAAAGCCGCAAATTCAGAGTTGCTCCATCAACTCTTGTTAACAACAAGTGCAAAGCGAGCACCCTGAAGCGCTACTTTAGTGAGACACTAATCTCGGACATTTGTCATAGCGACATTCTAGATTTATTTGACGACCTTCACGAACGTTACGCGAACAAAACAATCAATGAGTTCATGACTGTGCTGCGAGGTATTTTTAAACACGCTGTCAATGATGGTGCCATTGGTGTTAGCCCAATGTTAGACGTCAAGAACTTTAAAGCGTGCAAAGTTGAACCGAAACCTTTCTCTAAAGCGGAACTGAACAGCCTTCACAGTGCTCATGGGTGTCTACATGGCAAGCATGCGCTCATGTTGAACGTTCTGACTGGTGTTCGGATTAGTGAACTGATTGCACTAACTTGGGAAGATATAGACTTTAAGCGCAAGGAAATGTTTGTCCGTCGAGCGAAGGTGCTTAGCGATTACAAAACACCGAAAACTGAAGAGTCAAGCAGGAAAGTCGAGCTCAATGAGTTGGCTATTCAAGTGCTGAAAAAGCAACTTAAGTTGACAGGTGACAAGGCAACTTGTGAAATCTCGGTACTGCAAAGTGATAACAAAAGTCGTATCAAAGAACACTTACAGTTTGTATTTTACAACAGTCAAACTGATGCCCCTTTCATTCACGCAGCGCAGTTTAATAAAACCTTTTTCAAACCATTTTTAGAAAAGGCTGGTGTTCAACACCGTGGCGCAGGTCAACTTCGACATACCTTTGCCAGCCAAAACCTGACGGCAGGTATTTCTAAAGAGTGGATTGCACGTCAAATGGGCCATAGCGATACCGCGATGGTCGATAAGCATTACGGCAAATGGATAGCGGTAGACTCCCCCGATTATGCAAGTGCGTCGGCAAGGAACCTGTCTAGCACGTTTGATATGAAAGTATCTGAGCCTGTGTCTGTGACAGAAATTCCATCTGAGTTCGTAGCTTTGATTCAAGCGTTACAAGCTAAACCCGAGCTGCTTACACTTGTGCAAACGCTAGTTGGGAGCCAGCCATGATAGCTATCGCCACCATTGGCATTTGCGTTGTCAGCCATGGCAGTTTCACTGCCATGAATGGCACTATTGGTGCCAAAGTCATCCACTTTGAAAGTGAGATGACAAAGCAACCCGCTGCGCTCCCGTCACACTTTTTGTTCCAAAAAGATGAACGTGAGCTGCGGGCAAGAGATGGCTCTCTTGACTCTCTACCATACTCACCCCTTCGGGGGTGACTATGAAGGAAATTCGATTCTTTCATCGACGCTTTAACTTCACATCAAAACCAGTTGATCGAGTTAAGTGCGAACACTCTCTAGCTCACTCATTACGTATTGCACCACCCACCGCTGTTAATGACTCTAAGCGGTTAGAGTGGAATGAGGAGCTGGCAGATACCAACTTAATTTGGCTAGGGTCAAAGGTTTTACCCTTGCACTCATTGCCCGAAGATGAGCGTTTAGAGCTGTTGTATCAGTTGGCACCGCAGCCAAAAATTCGCAATCAATCGAAATTGCAAACTCAGCAGCGGCAGTATCGCCTCAAAATGAACAACGCCATTAAGAGTGAAACAACCAAAGGAAATACCGAGGCTGCGGAGTTTTTGCAAGCAGTCTTAAACGCAAAAGGGCATGTGCCCTACTCACGTATCGAGCAATTTAAAAAGCTGAAAATGCAGCGGAAAAAGCAACGCATCAAGATGCTAGAAACGTATCTGAATGCTTATAACCAGTTGCAGAAGCGACCAGCAGCGAACAATGTATTTATGCAAGAAGGCATCTTTAAAGTTCCGCATCAATGGAACGTTGGCAACGACACCATAACGCTTGAAGAATACATTTCATTTACGCGTGAGTTTTTGAAGCACCATTATCCTGCTTATGATATTCAAGCAATTATTGGACATGATGATGAGCGAAATGTTGATGTCAATACTGGAGCACATACTCACTACTTTATCTCGGGTAGGAACAACCAAACTGGTGAATATGACTTGAGGAAAACTCAGATTAACATCGTTAATGAGTATATTCGTGAAAACCACCGCAGCGAAGCGTTGCTTCCCGAGGATGGCAAGCTTACCAGGAAGCTCAGTCAAAAGTTTGGTCATTACCATCAACGTATGATGCTTGATTTTGCCAATGAGCACCTTTTTAAAAACAAGGGGCTAAAAGCTGAATTTGCTCCTGAAGCAGAGCGAAAATCCGCGCAGCGCAAGAAGATAGACAAGGAAGCAAACTTGCCTAAGTCTGCTCGAAGCCATAACTACTACACGCACCAACTTGAGTTGGTTCAAGCAAAGGTTCATTCAGCAGAACAGCAATACAATGAGCTAGTAGAAAACACTCATTCCTTAAAAGATAACTTTGACAAGTTACTCAATGACGTGGCTCAAGTGCAGGTCAACCTTAGTGAGCTTCAAGTTGAAAAAGATACAGTAACCACTGAGATAACAGAGCTTAAAGATCAACAATCAAGGTTATCCCAACTGGCTCTAGAGCTAACTGACGCTATCGTTCCGAGGTTGGTCAGTGTGTTCAAGAAAGTGCTACTAGCTATCAATGCGCGTGACAACAAAGTGGCAAAAAAACAAGCCGAGTATCTTGAGTCCGCTTTCAGTGCCGCGTTAGAGCTTCCTCCTTCGGTAGCGCAAGGGGTTACCAGAGAAATTAAGGCTATTAAAAAGGCCAATACTGCAATTGAAGCCGAAGCTTCAATAGATAAGTAAGTTAGTTAACGTGACTAACTTACTTCACTAACTAACTAACTAACTAACCTAAAAATGATAACTAAAAACAGGTGAAAAATGGCTAGACCAAAATCATATACGGATGACGATATCATCAACATTGCGACTCAATTGATCAGTAAAGGAAAGAAGCCTTCGGGCTGGTACATCAAGGAAGCGCTTGGCAGAGGAAGAATTTCTACTATTCAAGCGGATTTAGATCGTCTCATACAAGGTGGACATATCTCTGTTGAAGCCCGTAATGCGCAAGACTATAAAGAGTGTGAAGCTACCCTTGCTTTTCTGTCATATGACCTTCCAGTGGAGTTGCAGGGACTTTTAGCTAAGCGGGAGGAAGAGCTTTGCAAAGTAATGCGTGATATGACGACTGCTTTGAATAACAAGGCGCACGAGCATTATGAAACCATGATGGCTATTCGTGTCAGAGATCTCGACGCAAAGTACAATCTAACATATAGAGCTAAGGAGCAAGCTGAAGCCGACTTTGCTGATATTGAAGAACGGCTTAAGAAACAAGTTGTGGAAAAAGAACAACTTGAAGATAAAATTGAAGAACTAGAATGTAAGCTGGCTGAATCACGGCAAAGCCACTCGGATTTACTTCAGCACAACCTTAAACTTACAAGTAATTTGAACTCAATTACCGATAAGTACGAAATACTTCAAGGGACTTACCAAGGTATTAACGAACAGTTATCAGCACTGCAAAATGAGCATACATCTGTGAAAGTGAAGCTGGATTCTGCGTTAAGTGAGAACGAAAGATAGTAAACAGGATGGATGGGATACATGCAAAGTGAGTTGAATCAATAATGTACAACTAGTGTCATTAGTAATTAAGTAGTAAACTATTTAACTAATTGATGTCCAACGATTATCAGCAAGAGAGTGTATGATATTTATCATTCTCAATACTGATTGCCTATACACGAGAGATAAACCGTAAAATGGAAAGTTTACTTCCTAGAGTAGAACGTCGCGCTATTAACTCTTTTCAGAACTATATTCAGCAGATTAGATTCCCGTTTTTTAAAAAACTCAAACCTGGAACAAAGATCGACCTAGACTTTCCATTTACAGCATTGGTTGGCCCAAATGGTTCAGGGAAGTCTTCCACTTTGCAGGCTCTTTACGGATGTCCAGCGACTTATAACGTTGCTCACTATTGGTTTTCAACTGCTATTGACCCAATAGAAGAAAGTGGAGGAGAAGCATATCGATATATCTACAAATACAAACCTCAAGGCTATAGCGAATCAGTAGAAATTGCTCAAAAACGAACCAAAAGGGCAAATGATCCAGATTACTGGGAAACGGCTAGACCAATGATCAGGGATGGGATGGAGCCAATGCCTACCTCTTTTCCTTCTCGTTTGGAGGGACTTAGAAATGCTACTCGCTGGAAAAAGATGCAAAAAAACGTGGTCTATATAGATTTTCGAGCTGAGCTAAGTTCTTTTGATAAGTTTTTTTACTTTGGAACATATACGAAAAGCAACTCAATAAACTCTAAGCAAGCTTTTTTGAGAAAACGGTCGAAAGTACTGAAAAAACATATAGCTCAACTCGAGGGTTCAACGACTCCTAGAACTTGGCATGGCCGTTCTACCTACAAAGCCGACCATCTATCTACCATCGAGCTAGAATGGGTTAACCGCATTCTTGGTAAGAATTATGTAGCTGCAAAAATCGTAGAGCACGATCTATTCAACAATAAGGGATACTCCATAATCTTTACTAAGCCAGATTCAAGTTATAGTGAGGCAGTCGCTGGTAGTGGTGAGGTCTCTGTTGTAAATTGCGTTGTTAAAGTGCTCAGAGCCGAAAATAGTTCACTAATTTTGTTGGACGAACCAGAAGTTTCTTTGCATCCAGGAGCTCAGAGAGCACTGAGAGAGTTGCTATTTCACGTTATCGTTACAGCAGGTTGCCAAGTAATCATGTCCACCCATTCTGAACACTTTGTTCAAGGCCTACCGAATAAAGCTGTAAAGCTATTTCAATACGATGAAAGCTCTGACTCATATAGTGTCATGAATAGTTGCTCTCCAGAACAGTCATTTATTAGGCTAGGATCTGAAATCCACAGCAGTAAGCGGAAGATATATGTAGAGGACATTTTAGCAAAAGCTGCGGTTACTGAAGCCATTAAAGAGATAGACAGGGAAATATTGCAGTCCATAGAAATTATCCCATACCCTGGTGGTGCCGATACTATAGTAAATAACTTACTCGTTCATTTCACTGCATCGGAAACATCTACTAATGACATGGTGTTTTTAGATGGTGATATGAGGCGATGTGTGAGAAGTCATGAAGTTGGAGACTTCGAAAGAGAGTTAGAAGAAGGCACCTTATGTCACCAAGTCATGCGAGAGAACATACCTGAAACTGAGTACAGCAATATAGACACTACTATACGAGAACAGACTAGCAAATGTGGTAGCTCTTTCGCACTGCCTCTAAACGGTGGAAATGCCGATAACAGTGAGCAGAAGTTAGAGTTTAAGCTGCGAATGCTGAATGTATTCCATGAAAAATTTCAGTTCATGAGCGCTGATACTCCCGAAGAGCTTGTATGGGAAGTCGCAACAGGAAATGAGCTGTTCAATATATCAGCAATTAAAGAGCGATTTTCAAACGGCAGCTACAAGGATAAGTTTCGTCAGTTGTCAGAGGAAGAATATGGCGAAGACACCACTGCAAAGGAAATTTTCGAGCTACAAAAACGATTTTTAGCGAGGAGAGATCGGAACTCTCCCCAGTGGTTAAAATTTAAAGAATCGGTTCGTTTACTGATTCAAGTTGAAGATCTCTCTCTACAGGCTGCAAGTTAAGGCCCTCGATTAGAGCTTTACCAAGTAAAGGTGGGACAGCGTTACCGATTTGTCTCGCCTGTTCAGTCTTACTACCCAAGAAGTCAAACCAGTCAGGGAACGACTGTAATCTTGCGGCATGCCTGAGAGTTATCCCATGATTCAACCATGGATGGACGAATCTTCCTTTGGATGGATTGTTACACCCTGTTGTTATAGTGTTGCTTGGCTGATGGATTAGTATACGGCCATAAACATCTTTATGCCCTTTGTAATTGTTTGAGTGGCATTTCAGCCTATGCTTTTCGCCAGCATCTTCTCTACTCCCATTTAAGGGCGTATCTTTAAATCGTTGCTCCATTTCTGCTGAAGGAATCATGTTAGTATTACATGGGTCGTTAGCTTTGAATGGCTGCCCAAAACTCAACGATGATAACAGCTTATCGCTTTCTTCACGCTCAAGCTTGAGCCTGCACTTGAAGTAGTCTAGCCAATATTGCTCATAAATCGAACTTGGGACTTTTTCGAAGACGCTAGAAGCTGGTAACCACGTAGGGCCAAAGCCTGAATTAGGGGCAAAATGCGTAGCAGAAGGAGGGAAAGTGGTATTTTCACAGTCCAGCTCACTTCTAATCCCATAAATAAAAACACGCTTTCGATTTTGAGGCACCCCATAATCTTTGGCGTTGACTACATCACAGAACTTGATGGTGTATCCTGTGGATTTTGCAAGTGTCAGAAATTTCTCTAAAAAGTCTTCATGCCGCTTCCACAAAAGTCCTGTGACATTTTCGACCAAAAATGCTCTTGGCTTAAATTCATTTACAAACTCAAAGTACCTAAGCAGCAATGCATTCCGAGGGTCATTAACACCAGCATTGTTAATACGGTGTGTTGAAAAGCCTTGGCAAGGAGGGCCCCCCAAGATGAGATCTAAATCGCCTTGATTTAGGTTCAAGCTTTCTCTGAGTTCTTTGGGGTCAACGCTATTTATATCTCCAAATTCCTTCCCAGACCTTAAGTCGATGTTATGACCACATCTGTTAATGAAGTTTTCTCTATACGTAGCTGCTGCTGCCTCATCAAATTCAACAGCGGCAAGGACTTTAACGTTGGCGTCAAGTGCTGACAACGTAAATCCGCCAGCTCCCGCAAATAAATCAATAGCTCTAGGTGTCATAAAAAAACTCAAAAAAAAGTGCGAGAGTATTTTACCTTCTCAAAACGAAAATACTATCTATTCTATGAGTTCACCTCGCATAGTGATACCTCTCCGCATGCGAAACGAGTTGTAGTCAAAGCGAAAGCTAAAAGTGCTTGCAACTTCCTAACTGATCCATTCACTACAAATGATTTGAACTTAACATCTCGCATTCCTCCAAAAGAATGAGTGTGATCTGCCCTGCAAGGCTAGACACCACGTTATCAATAGTGCGGAATTCACATAATTGTTCATATAAGTTGAAAGCCTGCATGAAATTTGGTTAATCTGTACTAACACTTTGGCAAACTCGGCTTTTTAGAGGTGACTTTAAGTCATTGTAAAATAAGCGTTTTAATCTTGCGGGCATAGCTTTCAAATCCCTATCCCTCCACCACCATTAAAAAGCCCGCTGAGAAATCAGCGGGCTTTTTTCATTTCGAGGTATTTAGTACATTCACTTAGCCTCCAAAGAACCTCTCGTCCCTACATATTTCTGACAGATTCGGGCGCGGCTACGTCCATTATCAACAACACCTTAAAAAATCCGAGCATGTATATGTATGAACCCGTGGTTGCTATATAGGAAGCATTCGAGCGCTTAGCTAACGGTCAGCTTACAGGTAAAGTCATTATTGATATTGCATAAATAGCTGGTTGGATTATAGATATCAATTTCGTATTAGTGCTTCACGTTATTACACCGCAGCGTGAGCATCGTCATTTCCCAAGCTTGAAAAACATCGTGAATCTTTGATTTTTGGTGCATCTGAGCAAGGGCGTACTCCCGAATCCTAATGACCGTTCCCCCTCCTTAAATCCTTAAATTCCGAGTTTGCAAGTGGCTGCAAAAATATGCAACTCACCACTTAACAGGTCTGTTTTTTTCGTCAATATACAGCTGTCAGCGCTGGCGTTTTTCTGTATTACGAAGAGAACTTACTATGAGTAATAATTCTAAAACAAAACCATTACCTTCCTTTGTTGAGGAACGCCTTAACGACTTTATTCAAGATCTGATTGCACCAAACATGAACCAAAAGCACTTGGTACTGGGTCAACGCCCGAGGCCTAGTTCTGTTGTAATGCAAAGCAATGATTACTTGGCCTTGTCGAATCACCCAGATATCCAACAAGCGCATCGAGACGCAATTAAAAACGATGGTCAAAGCGTTGTGATGTCTTCGATCTTTTTGCAAGACAAAGACTCTAAACCAGAGTTTGAGCAACAATTAGCAGAGCTAGTAGGAATGGAGAGTTGCTTGCTGTCTCAGTCTGGCTGGGCAGCGAACGTCGGTTTATTGCAAACGATATGTACTGCAAATACGCCTGTCTATATCGATCACTATGCCCACATGTCGCTCTGGGAGGGTATACGCGCAGCCAATGCGGTTGCTCGTCCATTTCGACACAACGACATGATTCATCTGCGCAAACAGCTTCAACGCCATGGCGCCGGTGTGATTGTGGTCGACTCGGTTTATAGCACGATTGGTACTGTCGCTCCTCTCGCTGACATCTACGAAATGGCTCAAGAGTTTGGCTGCGCATTAATTGTCGATGAGTCCCATTCACTAGGGACCCATGGGAAGCAAGGAGCAGGTCTAGTGCATGCACTTGGGCTTACTGAGCAAGTTGATTTTATGACTGTAAGTTTGGCTAAAGCCTTTGCCTATCGAGCTGGTGCGATTCTTGGTCCTAAATCGATGGCGGATTCACTGCCTTTTGTCGCGTTTCCTGCAATATTTAGCTCGACGGTGTTGCCTGAGGAAGTGAGTCGTTTAGAGAAAACACTGCAGGTTATTAAAAGTGCTGACGAGAGACGGGAGCGGTTGTTTGAGTACTCTACATTACTGAAAGATGGCTTGTCTAAGATAGGATTCAATATTCGCAGTGATTCTCAGATTATTGCATTGGAATGTGGGGATGAACGAAATACCGAAAAAGTTAGAGACTTCTTAGAAAACAGCGATGTGTTTGGCGCGGTATTTTGCCGGCCTGCAACCGCGAAAAATAACAACATCATCCGCTTTTCTGTGAATTCTGATTTGAGCATGAGTGACATTGATCATGTGTTGACGGTGTGCCAGCAAGCATACAATCACAAGGAACTACAGTTTGCGTAGGCGGTAACGGCACTCAACGAAGATAGAGGAGTCGTAAATACACTAACAGAGCTCAGAGAAATACTGAGCTCTTATTTAAGTGTTTAAACCCAGTTGGCAATCTTATCGAACAAACGGTTTTTGTCCGCGGGCTTAACAATAAAGTCGGACATACCTGATTCACCAATCTGCTCAAGCGTAACCGGGGAACTGTCGCCCGTATGTGCAATGATAGGGACTGATGAATAAGCTTTGTTGGATTCCCGGATACGGCGAGAAGCTTCAACGCCATTCATGACTGGCATTTCAATATCCATTAGGATTAGGTCTACATTGGTTTTGTCTAATGCATCTAACGCTTGTTGGCCGTCTTCCTTTTCAATGACTTCAAAGTCTTGTTTCGCAATTAGCATTGCGGTGAATCGGCGTAGAGACTCATTGTCATCAACCACCATAATTGTCCCTTTCTTGGTGGTTTTTAGTGGTTCTAATACCTCTGGCTGAGCTGTGTTGTCACTATCGAAGAATATCCCTTCTATGGTTGATTTGGTGTTAAGAAGCCAAGCTTGCGTCGCGATCCATTTTGAACCTACAAGCATCGAAGTGATCTGTTTAGTGGATGAATGCTCATATAAGTAGACAATCTGCGCTTCTGTGAACGACAGTAATGACTCCAACGCCATTAATTGTTCAGGGCTTTCAGAGAGAGCTTCGACGTCAACAAAGACTGCATCGAATTCAAACTCGTATTCTTTACGATTCAGAGCGGTTGCAACATTAATGATCGTTAAATCAAAGCCCATAAATCGACTGATTTCGACCATTTTTGTTGTGAGAATACTCTGCTCACAAATCATAAGCACCGACTTAAGCTTGGTGAGCTCATTTTGAATCTCAACTACTGAGCTCGATCCATATCGTGGAAATGAAAGCGTGAACTGAGACCACTCCCCAAGTTCCGACTTGCATTGAACATCGCCACCAAAAGCTTGCATGACCTTTTTACAGAAAGGGAGCCCTAGGCCATAGCTACCTGACTTGCCTGTTGTATAGAAGTCTTGGAAGATATTGCGCATAACATCGCTTGAGATTCCTGCACCATTATCTGTGACTGTCACACTATTCGTGGTGCCGTCACTCCCCATGGTGATATGGATATGAAAATCTTCTGAACTGCGGTGATGAAACGCATTTTTAAACAAGTTATACATCACGTATTTGAACAGAGTGTCACTGCCCAGAAACTCAAAATCATCCTGCACATCCAACGAGATGGCGTTTTTGTCGGTTGAACGCTTGTAACTAAAGCTATTGATGGCGTCTGAAACAATACTTTGTGCCGAATGCTTCTTAAATGTTGAACGTGATATGCGATTTTCATCGATCGACGTTAACAGCAGATCTATTGTCTCGTTACCGGTATGAATGATATTCATTGCATCGTCACTGACTTTTTTCAACAGAACTGCATCGTCGTGGTTTAAGGTGTATTCGGTTTTCGGTTCTTGCTTAGGGTTAGGGAGTACCGACTGAATAATGTCGATAGAGGTGAGTAAACCGCTAAGTGGGTTACGCATCTCATGGGCGATACCAGCACCAAATGATTTAGCCAGTGAGACTCTTGCTTCGTGTTCTACTTGGTTACGGACATAGAACAAGTTACCGAACAGGTAGATAAACAGAAAGATGGGAACGTGCGTCCAGTCCATGGTGATATCGAGATGAAACCCTTGAGCGACCCAAGCACACACGCTAGCTAACCCTATCCCAGCGAAAGTTTGGGCAAACATGACTCTCGTGATGTGAACCAGCAAGATATGCAGGAAGATGGCAGCCATAAATGACATCACCCACACGTTAGACCAACTGTTCATCAACAGCATGTAAAAGAAGAAGCCGGGTAAGCAGAACGTTGTGACGACCTGATAGTAAGCCGGGAGATACTTTCTCCAGCGAAATGGGAAGCGATGTCTGTATATGATGCCAAAGAACAATGTCGAACAGAACACACGCAGTGGCAGGTTTTCATAGGGCTGCGGGAACAGTAGTTCCCAGACAATGTAGTAAACTGGGAAGCCAACAAAACCCATCCAACCGACCAAGGTCAGATTGGGCTCTGCGTATTGATAAACTTTACGAATAGCATTCATATTGAATTCTTAACTTACCTAGCTTAGACGTTTGATGCTGTTGATTTTATTTTTATATTTTCTAGTAGATTATATATCACTTGCTGACTGTAATCTTTTAAAGTTAGATCAAATATTGCACGAATTTAGATCCGACTCAGGCTCAAAACGCGACAAAATGAGTGGACAATTCGTGAGATCTATGGAACTCGTGTGATGACCATTGAGGACTCACATGATTCTTAACTAGAGTACTTTTCTGATGTTCATTGGAGTTAGTCTGGTCTCTGGGTACCTACTTGATCAGGGGGAAGCTACATACTAGCTTGCTGGAGGCTTTGTTGATGTGGGTCTAACGTAAGTTTTATTGACTTGTTTATATTCCTTTTTGATTACTCGTTGAATTTAACAAAAGGTTATTTTGGTTAAATTAATTGTTTAAATTTAATTTTATTCGTTTATTAGGGTAAGCATCATACGATTAAGTTATGGTTTTATAACTAATTAAATAATTAGCCTATAATTTTATTTGATATCTGCCCTTACAAGGCCTTACAAATGAGCAATCCATGTACAGCTTACATTGAATTACTTAATAACTGTTCGAATATTTCTCTTAGAAGTCACACTAAAAAAGTGGATATTTAGTTGAATAAACTTAAACCTTATACTTTGGATGAGCCAATCCATTGTAAAAAGGATTTATACAAATTTTATTTAATTGATTTCATATTCTTTATTCATATTGAAGGAATAACCTTGGGTTATCACCAAGGATTAGGCTGACGGAGATCAGTTGAAATAATAAGAGAAAGTTAAGTGATAATTTTTAAAAAATCAGTGGTGATTTTGTTTACCTCATTGGCATTGTCTGCATGTGGATTCGATGGTAAGAATGCGCCTGAAATTCAAGAGTCTCAAAAAACGATAAAAGAAAAAATCGGTGGCAAAGACGAAGGCATTTCTACCGGTAAGCCATCACCGGACTTGTTAGACAAATGGAAAAAGTTGGAAGAGTTTGAACAAGCGAACCAATTCACAACGCATTACGACGTTAGCTCAAACTTGCCAATGGGCGATTTAGAGTTAGTTCAGTACAAGGAAAACGATACGATAAATCTCAGTATTGCAGACTCAATAACCTTATTACAAGATATCAACACCGGGTTTATTGAAGGCTTATTTACTTCTATCGGTAATACATACATCGATGATTTTTCAGAAATTCGCATCATGACACCAAATGGTCAAAGTGGTTTTGGAGAAATTTCATGTCAACTTGAAGATACCGTTGCCTGTGATTATAACTTTGACTTGTTAACGGATGTTAGCTTCTTTGATGAAAATATTACTTTTGCTGAAGAAACACGCACCATCCGTATTAATGGAGTCGAATTTGAAGCAAATGATCTGTCGAAGAACCAGCTTGAGTACACTCTTTCAGTGCCGAATGGAGAAATTGAAATTTTAGCGGATTATTTGTGGTCGGATAAATTTGGTGTTGTTGAAGTAGATGCAACAATTAACGTACTTGATAAAGTGCATTATGATGACGGTACCGTTGAGGAAATAAATAAACGTTCATTTAACTATAAGGCTGAAAACGCTAAGTTATCGAGTTTATGATAGCACCCCATTAATTTAATAAGCCTGATTGATTTCGGGCTTATTAGTTTAAAATAAATTTGACAATAGATAATATAATCTTTTGGTTTTCTATAACTTTTTCCGGGTGTTTTCTTAGAATGATTAACATTAGTTTTAAAAAGTTTTCATTGATGATGAGTACTGTTGGAAAGACAAAAAAGAGTGATTGCTTGGCCATTTCCTTCGCTGCTGAAGCTGTGATGAAAGCGAGACAGATGAACATCAACAAAGACAGAATTACAGAAGAAGCATCGAGTCACAATATTGATGTTCTGAACGTAATTGTTGATGATGCTTTTTGTTATCCTGTGGCAGGTTCGTCCGTAGGTCGTGCAGCTCTCATTAAAGACTTCAAGAAGCGTTGGTTCACAACTTGTAGCTGTGATTTGGCATGAACGATCAGCTAGATATTGATTTTATTAGTCTTATTGACCGTGATGTTAGATCTGAGTTTAAAGAAGAGGTTGTTCAGAAAGAGGCTTCACTAATGTCTGAGATGACAAAGGAAGAAGTCACATATATAAGTTTGTTTGTATTTGTAGGTTTGGGTGGGGCTATTTTGTTTTTTAACATCAGAGAGAGCATCTACTCCATGATTAGGGGCACCAGTTAAGTTGTTGCCTTTTATTGCAGTTAAAGTTTAGGCAGCACAAATGTAGATTGGCTGCCTTTTTTACTTTCAGAGGTTAGAGCCTAGAATCCTTGTCGATAAACATTATTGACGAGAGAGTTTTAACTCAACTTGTTTAAGTGCGCGTTGATACATCATCCATGCACAAGTACCTGCCAGTATGTTACCCACCATTGCGCCCCAGAACAGACCTTCAATTCCCGCAACTTGAGAGCCAATCCATAAACATGGCAAGAAGAAAGCAAACAAGCGCAGTGCTGAAATCGTCAGCGCGGTATACGACTTACCTAATGCGTTTGATACCGACACCATCAACATACAAATACCAAGAGGGCCAAGGCTGATTGGGACAATCATTAAGTGGTAGTTGAGGATTGTCGTCACATCACTGTCGCTGGTCATTAACCCCGCTAACCCGCTCGAGAATAGCCAAGTAACGAGTGCAATGATGACCTGAAAACCAAGTACAAAGGTGGCTGCAATCTTAGTGAGACTGCGAATGTCCGTCAGGTTCTTTTCACCGAGCATGCGACCAACCATTGGGGGCATCGACATGGTTAGAGCCAAAACAGAAACAATTGAGAAAAATTCGAAGCGTGAGCCCAGCGCCCAAGCAGCAACTGCTGCTGTGCCGTAACTTGCCAATAGTTTGGTGGCCAACATTGAAGAGACAGGTGGCAATAATTGGCTGATCATCGCTGGGCCCATGATATGGCCAATAGAGCGAACACTTTTACCGATGTTTAAGTCTTGCCAGTCGAAAGTGAGCCAATGCTTTTTGGCAACCTTAGGTGCCACAATCAAAATACCCATTCCGAACGCGATAATAGTCGCAATCGCTGCACCATTGATGCCTAAGTCCAGAGTGAAAATGAAGATAGGATCGAGCACAAGGTTAATCAAACTGGTGGCAATCATCATGGTCCCCGGCAACATAGTATTGCCATTAGCGCGACAGACGCTGTAGAAGAAGTACAGCATTGCGCCAGTCCAAGAGCTGACTAGCCAGTAGATCCAGTAAGAATCAATGATAGGGAAGACGGATTCAGGTGCGTCCAACAACTGTAAAATAGGGTTGCGCACTAGGTAAATAATCACCGAGAATAGCGCTACACCCACTCCACCCATAACAACAACCAATCCACCCAGTTGTTTCGCGTAACGAGTTTGTTTCGCACCAATTGCTCGCGCGATCACTGCCGTAGTTGCGATACCCAAACCGACTTGAATGCCAATGATGATCATCTGAATTGGCAGAGTAAAGCCTTGAGCAGCGAGAGGTAGAACGCCTAACTGACCGATAAAAGCACTATCCACAAGCTGAAAACTCATTAGTGATAGTACGCCGAATAGCATCGGCCAGGTCATAGTAAAGAGTTGCCTGCTCAGAGAGGGTGAGGGCGTCGTAGTTGTTGAAGTCATATTCATCTTAAGATTATTGAGGGGACGGTGATTAACCGTTCAATGTAGATTGGCTAAAGGATAGCGTAATGTCAGGCGGATACCAATATGCGGTATGACTGATTCAGTGTTGCGATTAACGTGCTCATGTAGCTTCTGAGGTGTTAAAGCCAAAAAAGCCAGTCGTAATGACTGGCTTTATTCGTCTCTTGATTAGAGAAGGTTATTTGTTAGCAACATTGCCTAACTTCAACCAAGTATCAATGACCGTATCTGGGTTTAGAGATACAGAGCTGATACCTTGCTCCATTAGCCACTCTGCTAGGTCATCGTGATCCGATGGGCCTTGGCCACAGATACCCACGTACTTGCCTGCTTTAGTTGCCGCATCAATCGCCATCTTCAGCATTGCTTTCACTGCTGGGTTACGCTCGTCAAATAGATGAGCAACATCACCAGAGTCACGGTCAAGACCAAGTGTTAGCTGAGTCATGTCGTTAGAACCGATAGAGAAACCATCGAAGTACTTCAAGAACTCTTCCGCCAATACTGCGTTAGATGGTAGCTCACACATCATGATCACTTTCAGACCTTGATCACCACGACGTAGATTGAACTTCGCTAGTAGGTCGATAACCGATGCCGCTTCGCTTGGAGTACGAACGAAAGGAATCATAATTTCAACGTTCTTAAGACCCATTTCATTGCGTACGCGCTTGATCGCTTGAGTTTCTAGCTCAAAGCAGTCTTCGAATACTGGTGAGATGTAACGAGAAGCACCACGGAAGCCCAGCATTGGGTTCTCTTCGTGCGGTTCAAACTCTTTACCACCGACTAGGTTGCTGTATTCGTTAGACTTAAAGTCAGACATACGTACGATCACACGCTTAGGCCAGAACGCAGAAGCGATAGTTGCGATGCCCTCTGTTAGCTTGCTTACGTAGAAATCGATAGGATCTTTATAGCCACGGATGCGCTCAGTGATTTCAGCTTTAAGCTCATCGCTCTGTGCGTCAAAGTTAAGTAGCGCTTTCGGGTGAATACCGATCATCTTGTTGATGATGAACTCAAGACGAGCCAGACCAACACCTTCGTTAGGGATTTGAGCGAAGTCGAACGCACGATCTGGGTTGCCCACGTTCATCATCACTTTGGTTGGAAGCAGCGGTAGTTCGTCAACGGCAGAACGCTTGATTTCGAAATCTAGCTCGCCTTGGTAAACGTAACCTGTTTCACCTTCTGCACACGATACTGTCACTGTAGAGCCATCTTTTAGGCGGCTCGTCGCGTCGCCACAACCAACAATTGCTGGGATACCCAGTTCACGAGCGATGATCGCTGCGTGACAAGTACGACCGCCACGGTTGGTTACAATCGCAGACGCTTTCTTCATCACTGGTTCCCAATCTGGGTCAGTCATGTCAGTGACTAGAACGTCACCTTCTTGAACCAAAGACATTTGATCCAGTGAATCAACCAGACGAACAGGGCCAGAGCCGATGCGTTGGCCGATTGCACGACCTTCAACGGCTACATCTGCTTTGTTGCTTAGCTCGTAACGTTCAATCACGTTTTGCTCGCTCTGAGAACATACGGTCTCTGGGCGTGCTTGTACAATGTATAGCTTGCCGTCGATGCCATCTTTTGCCCATTCAATGTCCATTGGACGTTGGTAGTGCTTCTCGATGATCATCGCTTGTTTTGCTAGCTCTTTGATCTCTTCGTCGTTCAGTGAGAACTCGTTACGCTCTTGAGTGTCTGTGTCGATGATATCAACTTGCTTACCGATCTCTTGGTTGGTTGAGTAGATCATCTTGATTAGCTTAGAGCCGAACGTTTTCTTAACGATAGGGTACTGACCTGCTTCAAGCATCGGCTTGTGAACGTAGAACTCATCTGGGTTCACTGCACCTTGAACGACCATTTCGCCTAGACCCCAAGATGAAGTGATGAATACCACTTGATCGAAGCCAGATTCAGTGTCGAGCGTGAACATGACACCTGAAGATGCTTTGTCTGAACGAACCATGCGTTGGATACCTGCAGAAAGCGAGATACCACGGTGGTCAAAGCCTTGGTGTACACGGTAAGAGATTGCGCGGTCGTTGAACAGAGACGCGTATACGTGCTTTGTTGCTTCTAGAACAGCATCGATGCCTTTTACGTTTAGGAAAGTCTCTTGTTGACCAGCAAACGAAGCATCAGGAAGGTCTTCCGCCGTTGCCGATGAACGAACCGCTACAGACAATTCGTCATTGCCTTCGATCAGTTCACGGTAGTTGTCGCGGATATCTTGCTCTAGGGATTCTGGGAAAGGGGCTTCAAGAACCCATTGGCGAATCGTTGCACCTGTCTTACGCAGAGCTTCAACGTCTTCAACATCAAGTTCGTCAAGTAGTTGGTGAATACGCTCATCAAGGCCTTTGTAGTCAAGGAACTCGTTAAACGCATAAGAAGTGGTAGCAAAACCATTTGGTACAGAAACACCAGCATTGGATAGGTTAGAAACCATCTCGCCAAGTGAGGCGTTCTTACCGCCGACCTTGTCGACATCTTCCATGGATAGGCCATTGAACCATAGGGTATTATTTTGCATTTATTTCTCCAGAAACATAGCAAGTTTTGTAGGGATTTAAAGGCAAACGATTACGTCAGAATTGAAAAAAATGTTAAAAATTTTTCAAACCTGTGGGGAACGTAATAGTCAGCAGGCTTTTGTTATATATATTATGGTGTCCATCCTACTCAAAATAATTTTAAACATTAAATAAAAAATGCAAATTGATATTCAAAGTCGTGATGTATTCTATGTTTCTGATGGAACGGCCATAACATGTGAGACTTTAGGGCACGTTGTTCTAGGTCAATTTCCCTTCAAAGCTAATGAAAAAACCTTTCCGTTTGTAGAAAGCGAAGACAAATTGAGTGACTTACTCAAAGAGATCGAGATTTCCTACCAATCGACAGGTTACGAACCTCTGGTGTTTTTTTCGATTGTTATTCCCGACATCAAGAAAAAGCTGTTGGCAGCTCCAGCGCACTGTTATGACGTGTTGGAGAGCATCGTGCAGAAGGTGCAAGATGACACCAAGATGGCTCCCAAACCGAAACTGCAGCGCTCACGCAGTGTAGATAAAGATTCGGATAAGTATTTCGATCGTATCGCAGCGATTGAATACACGCTCGCGCATGATGACGGGATTACGTTAAGAGGGTTGGAAGAGGCGGATATTATTCTGCTTGGTGTATCTCGTAGCGGAAAGACACCGACCAGTCTCTACATGGCGATGCAGTTCGGGTTGCGTGTTGCTAACTATCCATTTATCCATGACGATATTGCGCGACTGAGACTCCTGCCTGAATTTGAGATCCATCGTCATAAGTTATTTGGTTTGACGATTGATGCAGAACGTTTGACTGAGATTCGTGAAAACCGTTTAGCTGGAAGTGAATACGCTAGTGACTCGCAGTGTCTTTACGAGTTGCAAACGGTAGAGGGGCTTTTCCGACGAGAGGCGATTCCTTACATCAATACCTCTTCACTTTCGGTCGAAGAGATCTCAACACGAATTTTAGAGCGAACCGGTCTGAGACGCCGACTTCTTTGATCTTTCGTTTCCATGACGATCTTGCTGTCTTGTAGAGGCAGCAAGGTTAATCTTTCCCCTTTCATATCTTAATCCACTTTTAAAACTGGCCTTCTTTCGAAATCACTCCTATCTGCGAAACCAAGCTTCTACTCTTTTGTTCTAGTGCAATCTGTTAGGCGTTGTTCAAGGCAATGTCATTGCTACGTAAATAACGACGTATTCACCGAACAAAATAGATAGGTGGCGCAAAATGGTAAAAAAACGCTAAATATCTCAAATAGTCTTGCTGTAACTAATTTGATTGAGATTATAACTAGATGAAAACCACCATATTAATTTTATCTGCTCTACTAACGATGAGTCTGCCTGCTATGGCGAATTTACATGTGTGGGATAACAAACAGTTTCAAGCTTATTCTGATAAAACCGAAGTTAAGTTTACGTTAGTAAATAAGTACAACAAAAAAGCCGACTATTACCTCCGAATAGATAATAAGTCATTTCCGAATAAACTGAGCTTAGGCCCAAACCAAGACATTGAATTAAATATTCATGTTAAGACACCTGCTGGCCAGAAAACCAAGAAAAAAATATGTACTCGAATGGTAACGGACTCTCCTAATAGCTATGAAGTGTGCACCAATATTAAATTCGAAAGGTATTGATGATGAGGCGAATATTATTACCGATTGTGGCGCTATTTGTCCCCGCTATGTTACACGCTAACCCGATTCCGAGTGTCTCCAATCCATCTGGAACTGACCGTGTTCGAACCTCGGAAGGCGCGTCATGTGAGCAAGCGATTTCGACCGGTAAAACCATTCAATTTGGTACGTACGGCGCTACCGGAAATGAGGACAGTGATAACTACTATGGTGGCGATCCAAGTAACTACTATCACCAAAACCAAGATGAAGCAGGTATTTATGCCGCGATCACCTTCCAATTTGGTGGTGAAGATAGAGTGGATTGCTCCCGCTTATACGAATTTGAATTGAGAGAGAGGAAGAGAGAAGAAGAGTTAGCTCAAGCAGAACACGAGCTTAAACTGCTGCAAATCGAAGCTGAGAAGTATCGTCTTCTCAAGATGAAACAAATGAATACAACCTTTTCGGAGTAAGAGATGAAGAAAGGAAAACAGTTATTGCTGCTAACTGCTTGTGGTGTGTTGTCAGTATCGACAGCATACGCAAACCCACCCAACGATGAAGATGAAGTCACTAGCGGAGATGTGACCTTTTCTGCGACGGTAGAAAAGCAATGTGGTATCGACGTAACGGCAGCCACGGCTGACCTTGCTTTTGGTGACAGCTATTTAGATTCTACGGCCCAGGTCAAACTCATTAACAATGAGAAAAATGGCAAGATTGAGTTTAAGGTCGAGCCTATTACGACTGAAGAGTTAGGAGATCAAGTTACCATAAATGATGTCCACTTTAGAGCTGAAAGTTCCGTGTCTGCAGATATGACTGCACCGGAATGGGAGGAGGGGTTAGAATTCACTCGAGACGACCTCAGGTCGAACAATTTAGTGAATCTAGCGGCTCGAGTATCCGTTGATGAGAGCAACCTAGATGCAGATGACTATGAATTAGTGACCAACTGGATCATTGAATGTGATTAATAACTAAAACCCTCATGAGAGGGTTTTTTAGGTCGTATGATGAAAACAATGCTATTTCTATTTCTAGTGCTTTTTCTTTCTCCTTATGCATTAAGTAAAAATAATAAAGCGTATAAAGATAATGATATTTTGAATGAAAGCTGTGTAAGGGGAGCTGAATATCATGAAAATCGTATATTCGATGCTATATCTAGCTCAGAATATATTAATTGGACTCAAGTGAAGTTAATGAATATCAGTAGCCGCTATGATTACTCACATACAATGATGGAACATACCAATGACGAATATATATCCTGTGATCTCATCGTCGACTATAAATACAATGGCAAAAAGATATCCATTAACTCAACCTATTTGATGTCACTAGAAAATGATCAAATTAAAAGCACTGAGCTGTCCACTAAAGAAGCGGTAAGAGACTTTATTGTGAGGGTTATAGTCAATTGAAAAACGTCGTTACTTTACTCTTGCTTCCTATGCTCTGTGCATTTCAAGTGGCTGCATCAACTCAACACCAGAGTCTTAGGTTCTCTAAGCATGTCCACGAACAATGCGGCATTGCAGTGATTGATAATGCTGGTGAGCTGAATTTTGGACAACGTTATGAAGGGCAAGCACTGCGTTTTAAGCTCACTTCGAACAGAAAGGGTGGGCGTGTTCTACTTAAATTGGTTCATTTTGACATCGGTAGCTTTGAGCCAGTAGCAGATCAGTCTCAGGTGCACTTTCGGGTGGATGGTGCCTTTCGTCATCAGGGAGATGTTGATTTCTGGCAACAAGGCGTTGAGCTGCAGGCCGATGTTTTGCGTGATTATCCAGAAGTAACAGTCAGTGCACGCATCGATTTGCAAGACTACAGCGCTCCTGCGGGCGAGCATTACATCAATATGGAATGGGGGATTGAGTGTTACTAGCTTACAGTTTGTTCGTTCAATAACAGTTCGCTTAAAAATCTGTTTGCTGATTTATTCCTTCCTTCCTCTTTCATGACTCCCCAAAAATAATTGAAAAAAGTGCTTTACCTAAAGTTAACTTGAGGATTTAAGATGCCAACCAAGCGATAAGGAGAGAGTCTCTCCAACCAAATATAAAGGCATGATATGAATCCACAAATGATTGAACAGTACTTCCAACGCATTGGTTTAACTCATCAACCTGAGCTCAATGAATCGACTTTAAGACTAATCCACCATCATCAGCATCGTGCGATACCGTTTGAGAATTTGGCCATTCTAAATGGTGAGTTGATTGATATTACCCAACAGGCAATATTCGAAAAATTAGTTGTGCACAAGCGAGGGGGTTATTGCCAGGAACTTAACGGCTTGTTGTTTAATGTTCTTTCATACCTTGGTTTTACTATTCGCCCTCTGCTGGGGCGGGTGCATTTTGGTGAGCAACCGACAGGGCATGGTCATCGTATCAACTTGGTCACCATTGGCGATCAACAGTGGATTGTAGATGCCGGCTTTGGCACTAATACGCCGCGAGCACCGTTACCACTTGTGTTTGATCGAGAGATCAAAACAGATCTTCAAACCTTTCGTTTCATTAAAGATCCACTGTTTGGAAATATGCTGCAGACGTTTGAAGAGAACACGTGGAAAAACCTGTATAGCTTGGATATGAATCATGTAGTGTGGAATGATCTTGAGTATGGCAACCATTTTACCTCTACACACCCGAGCTCTCTGTTTACGCAGAACTGCGTTGTAGTAAGACCCACTGATGATGGTATCACTACCTTGTTCAACCGAACGCTAAAGGTTCGCCAAGGCCTTGTGGAGCAAGAGTTTGAGCTAGAAAGCGAGTCGGATTTTTATCGGGCACTCAAACAACATTTTGATTTAGAACCTCAGATTTCTTACCAAGCATTTATTCCATTTTTAGATAAACCAGAGGCTTAATTAATGAAAATACTAGCAATTGGCGCGACCAACAGCACTGAATCCATCAACAAACAACTGGCAACTTATGCGGCTGGCCTAGTCACAGGCGCAGAGGTAGAGACTCTAGACCTAAACGACTTTGAAATGCCGATTTACAGCCAGCAGCGTGAGAAGAACCAAGGTATTCCTGAACTTGCGCATCAGTTCTTCAATAAAATCACGGCGTCAGATGCTGTCGTGCTCTCGTTTGCTGAATATAATGGGACTTACACGGCTGCGTTTAAGAACATCTTTGACTGGGTATCTCGCATTAATATGAAGGTATATCAGGGCAAACCTGTCGCGATGTTAGCGACCTCACCCGGTGCGGGTGGAGCGAGTTCTGTCTTGGCTTCGGCTGTCGCTTCAGCACCGTATTTTGACGCGGATGTAAAAGGGCACCTATCGATACCAAGCTTTTACGATAATTTTGACGTGGTGGCTGGGAAGCTAATACATGCAGAATTGGAGCAAGAGTTGATGTCTATCATGAAGAAGATTGGTCAGGAATAAAACATCGACGGCAACCTAAACGCACTAAATAAAAACCGAAGCCTGATGCTTCGGTTTTTGGGTTTATTCTAGAAGCCCAACGCCGAGCTCTTTGCTTTTTCTTTCCATCCAACGATCGAGTGTGGGAGGCCATTCAATGCTTGATTCAACGTAGAAACCGCGCAGCATTGAGAAGTAAACCGCTTGATCGATAAGCGGTAGGGTAGATTCGCCCTTTTCAAAGTTAAGCAGTAGCTCTGCATCTTTTAGAAGTGGATTGATGAGTTGTACAAACTGAGGTGTCTGCTCAATCAGTTTGTCGAAGTTGAACTCTTCGGTTTCCTTACTCTCGCGCCAAGCCGCTTTGCTCTCTTCTGTGCGGTATTCAGGAAGATCCAGTTTCCACCAACGTGGGCGACCAATGCGTTGCGTGAGTGGGAAAGCTCTAGTTTGGAATTGAGTAACAGGATTTGCTGGTTCTCGAGGTTCATCGCTGTTCGCGAGATCCATGAAGTAACTGATGATATCTAGGCTTTCCGCCATGATAGAACCGTCGTCTTTCTCCAGTACTGGAACCATCTTTTTGCCAATGAGATCAATCAAGGTCTGCGCGTCGTGGTAGTCGACCGACACCAGTTCCACAGTAAGCCCTAAAGAACGTGCGACAAAAGCGACACGAGCGCAAAATGGACAGTGATCATAGATATAAAGCTTCATGGCTTCCCCTTAAATGTATAAGCTACCAAAGCATAAGATTACGCTAATGTATCAGAACTTATATGAGACCATAAGTACTTGTATTGAAATGTAATAGAAATTTCGCAACTCGCAAAGAGCGGGCAGCTATGAGGAGAGAGGAGTGGGTCGCAGAAACAGATAAGGCCCTGATAATTCACTCCAATGCAGAAGAGTGTATTAACCAAGGCCCTAATTCTTTGATGTTTTTAAGTGCTCGACCGCGAATTAAAAACGTCTAATTATGCTTTTTTAAGATCTTGCATTGGGTAAGTTAGCGTAAAGCCACCCTCGATCGTTGTAACGTGAACGTAGAAACCGCCAGCGCTTAGGCCTGTTACTACCATCTCACCTAGTTCAATACCTTTTGTTGCTACAACACGATCTTCGATTGAAAACATTTTAAACACCTTCAATAAATTAAAATTAACTTTGCTTTTCGAAGGCGGATTTAATCAGATGATCCAGATATCAACTAATCAGGTAATTTGTCGTCAAGACAAGTAAAGCTTATCTATAAGTAGCTCATTTATACAAATCATAGGGTTAGCAAATTGCGCTCAAATTTCATCGGCTGGGTAGTGTACACCAACCTGACGACGCATTTCTGTTATGAGCTCTGAAACGATGAGCGCACGCTGTTGCGCCTCAGATTGTGCTTCTTTATCTCCGTTAAGTACCTGAGCAAATCTATTCGCTTCATAACACATAGAGTTGTCATGCTGTGGCTGGTTTAGGTCTTCTACTTCACCATTGCGATATTGAATCTTCACATCTGTGCACTCAGCAATGTGGTCTATCAAAATAGAACCTAGCTCTCCTTGAATCTCACTGTATGCGTAAGAGTCACTGACTTTTGAGTGGGCTAAGGTCACGTCAAACTCTGGGTAGGAGAAGATCGCGCTGCCATGAGCATCGACGCCTGACTCAAGTAAGTGGGCAGATGCTTGCACGCTTTGAGGCTTACCAAATAGAGCAACAGCGGCAGCCACTGAGTAAAAGCCGATATCAATTAAGGATCCATTGGAGAAAGTTGGATTGAAGGTGTTCGGGTTTTCGCCATCTAAGTATCTTTGGTATCGAGAGGAGTACTGACAATAGCTGATGTGTGCTTTGTGGATTTTACCTATCTTATTTAGTGCCTGTTTAATGGCTTGAAAGTTAGGCAGGTATTGAGATTTGTACGCCTCGAATAGAACGACATTGTTCTCCTTCGCGACTTCAAACATCTTGGTTGCCTCGTTGATGTTTGAGGCGATCGGTTTTTCGCAAATCACATGCTTTTTGTGCTTCATTAGCGTGATCGCTTGCTGACAATGAAATGAATTCGGTGAGGCGATGTAAACCGCTTCGATGGTTTGATCATTAGCAAGTTCATGTAGATCGGTATAGTGCTTCTCTACGCCAAACTCATCCCCGAATGCAACTGCACTCTCTAGATTTCGAGAATAAACGGCTGTTAGTTGCATGGCGTTCATCTCATGTGCAGCCTGTACAAATTTTTGAGTGATCCAATTGGTCCCAATCACAGCAAACGTAATCATATCGGTTTTCCCGTCCTTCTTGTTGGTATTTAGGGATAGTAGCATTCGCGATAAATGAAAAGGGGGCTAATTGCGGAACAAATTTCTTGTAAGAAGATCCTAATATTAATTAGGCGATTTAGATTAAGTTCGACTCTTGGAAATTGTGCAGTGAGCGATGGATTTTGCTAAGGTAAAACTAATCATAAACAAGGTAGTGACTATGCGTATACGCACAGCCAAAGCGGCTGATATTCAATTCATATTAAAGCTTTCTGATCAGATCAATCGTCAGCATCATCAAGGTGCCCCCAACGTTTTTAGCTCTCCCGACAAATCGACTAACGGCTCCGAAGCCTATTGGCTAGGTTTAATGCTGGAGCCGGAAGGGCATTTTTTGGTGGCAGAAGAAAAGGATCAGATCGTGGCTTTTTTAGTTGGAAAAATCACACAGAATATAGGTGTGAGTTTTATCCAAGGCCATAAAGTGGCAAGAGTGAATACGATAGTGGTTGGGGATGATGCGCAAGGGCAAGGTCTTGGTAAAAAGATGATGCGTGCTTTCAATCAATGGTCACAAGCTAAAGGCGCGACAGAATTACGTTTGGAGGTGATGGAGTTTAACCAAGACGCGCAACGCTTTTATGAGTCTCTGGGTATGGTGACTCAATCCCGAATTATGTCTATGCCGCTTGAGGATGTATGAGTCGCTTCGTTACCCTCTTTCTATATTGCGCCTGCTCGTTACCTATGTTGAGCTGGGCGAAAAGCGCTGCAACAGCTGAGCCCTCGACGCTCACCAAACCACTACTCTCTCAGCTTGCTGTAACTATGGTGAAAGTCGACAAATCTTCACGGCGTATGTATCTGATGAGTGGGGATACATTAGTGCGAGAGTATCGAATAGCACTAGGTAAGCAACCTAAGGGGCACAAGCGCTTTGAAGGGGATAACCGAACCCCTGAAGGTCGTTATTATCTCGATTATGTGCTTGAGGATTCGAATTTTTATCGCTCCGTTCATATCAGTTATCCCGCTCCTTCCGATCGAAAATGGGCGGAAAAGTACGACATTGAGCCTGGCGGTGACATCAAAATACACGGTTTGAAAAATGGTGAGCGTCGCTCAGCTCGTTATGTTCAGAGTTTTGACTGGACAGATGGATGTATCGCGATCACCAACCAGGAAATGGATGAGTTTATTGACCTTGTCAGAATGGGGACTCCAATCATCATTGAGTGGTAATGACTGGAGTGTTTTCCTGCTTTTATTTTCGATGATCGCTTGTTTTATTTTAGAGACTGTTAAACGAACCGAGTTGGGTAGTCGGTGAAAATAGCGTTAACTTGGTCTATATACTTAAAGTCTTCACTTTGGTTAACGGTGTAACACCAGATCTCTCGGCCAGATTGTTTGAGGTAATCAATATCAGCTTGAGTAAGGTTGGCATAATTCAAGTGACAGCTGAAGGCGTTGACGTTTTCTAGTGTTGTTTTATCTTGTTGATCTAATTGCTCAGTGATCATGCCTACTCGGTATTGTGGAAGATGCTTTTTGACTTCCTCAACCACCCGATGGCTAAAGCTCGAAATGAGAATACGATCGGTATCCATCGAACAGCGAATTAGTTCGTCGTGGAGCAACTCAACAACGTGGGCTGGCTGGTGGCGGGTATCGACTTTAACTTCGAGATTAACGCTTAAATTGAGTTGCTCTACCAAGACCAATAGTTCTGGGAGAGTAAGAATTTTCTCACCTTCGAACTCGGATGACTTCCACGCTCCAAAATCGAATTGTTTCAGTTCTGCCAAAGTATGCTCGTCAACGCGTCCTAACCCGTCACTGCAGCGTTCAAGTGTATGGTCGTGACACACCACCAATTGATTATCTAATGTCGGTTGAATATCGACTTCAATCCATTTCAGACCAAGTTTGGCTGCTTGTTCAATACTTGCTCTGGTGTTTTCAGGATGCGTTCCTGCAACACCGCGATGACCAACAATCATAGGAGGCATAGAGTTTCCTTATTTCAACGCACTGTTATTCATGCTTAAACTAAGTCTAAAGGATAATCCAATGAGCGTCGTTACCTTGATGCACAAATTGAGTTTGCATAGGGCGTGCTTAGCTTTATTGGATATCGATCTTGATATGCAAAATAGCAAAGCCCCTCGATTGAGGAGCTTGGTTTAGATAAGTGCTAGTGATTAGCGTGCAATATCGAGCTGGTTATCTTTTACACCGTTGATACGAAACCAGCCAGCGATACTAAAACGCTCAGTATTTGTTGGCAGCACTTCGTGTGGGAATTGCTCCGAGAAAAACACAAACAGGCGCCCTGCTTTTGGAGGGATCGTTGCTACGTGGTTATCGTCTAAGTCATACACAACAAGCTCGCCCGCATCTTGCTCAGACCATTCGTCATTCATGTAGAAGACGGTCGTTAAGCGTCTATTTTCATTACCTTTAAAGCAATCAAGATGCTTTTGATAGAAATCGCCTTGTTCATATTTTGCAAAGTGCGCTTCATACTCAAATAAGCCAAGGAAGAAAGCTTGGTTTGCCGCTAAACGGATTCGTTCCATTTTGTCCAAAAACTGCGAAGCGGGTTGCCCCATATTTCGGCTTAGCCATTGGATTTTGTCGCTGCGAATACTCGACTCGCGCGTTACTTCTTCGTTACGGCCAATCCTAGCCTTTTTCCAGTTGTCTGGAATACAGTCCCTCAACGCCACAACTTCATCGTAAGTGAGGAAGTCATCCCAAACAAAATAGCCTTGGGTAGATAACGCGTCGATCATTTGGTTCATGTAAAGCACTCGGACATATAAATAAGGGGCACTTATATAGTCCGAATAACTTGGTGCAACAAATCGGGTTGTTTGTCGTCACGATAAAACTCGGGAAATAGAAAATCGTTAAGCAGCTCGAGAGTGGGAGAAAGCCGAGCTGCAGGTCGGGATGATGTTCGTTGTATGCTGGAGTTAATGGTAAAAGAATATCAGTTTTATCAATCACTAAACTCAATCGGAAAAGTCAGAATAAGAGTCGTACCTTCTTCATAAGACGTGGTGAAATCAATGGTGCCACCCTGAGCCTCCGCAGCGAGACGAGCAGAGTAAGTCCCAATGCCTGTCCCGGTTACTTTACCGTCTGTGACAAATTTGTCGAAGAACGTCTTATGAATATAAGGTGGGATCTCTCCCATATTGTGGATAGTGAAGCGGACAGTATTCTCTTCTGAATCAAGGTGGCTTGATACCTTAACGTTATTCCCTGGAGGTGAAGCTTCAACGGCATTGTTAATTAAGTTTGAAAACATGGTGTAGCTCAGTAGCGAGTCGCCCATGTATTTATGTGAGGGTGGCACGTTGTAATGAATGAAGATATTGCGCTTTTCACATTTCGCTTGCATGCCGTAGCAAAGCTTTTTGATTAAGGAGTGGGCATCAATGAGTTTAAGTTGAACCTTGTATTTGTCCTCTTCTAGCTTCATCAGCGTTTCTTGGCTGTTGACCATTTTCTGGATCATCATAGAAGACTCACGAATCACATCGATTTCTTCATCGCAATTTTGGGCTTTTTGTTCGAGAGCGGGCAAACTGGTGATGATCGCTGTCAACGGATTGCAGAGATCATGCTGAAACATACGATCGATTTCATCGCGTAGGCGTGTGTTTTCAACCATGGTTTCAATCTGAATCTGCATCTCCATGCGTTGCTGCACTAGCTTCATGTGATTCTTTACACGCGCAAGTACAATCTCGGGAGTAATGGGCTTGGTAATGTAGTCAACCGCACCTAATTCTAACCCCTTTACGACATCATCGGTTTGAGAAAGTGCAGAGACAAAAATGATCGGGATGTGTTCGGTTAGTGGATTGCTTTTCAGTGCCTTACAGACGTCTAGCCCAGACATTTCCGGCATCATGATATCGAGCAGTATCAGGTCGGGTGGTGTGTCTTTGTCGCACAGCTCTATCGCTTTTTGCCCAGTTCGACACGCCTGAATCTTGTAATGCCCTTTAAGTAGTTCACCCAGTACCATTAAGTTATTCGGTTCATCATCCACCAAAAGGATGTTTTGTGGCATAGGTTTAGGGATGTTTTCAATACAACGGGTAATTTCAGTAGAGCCCGCTTTATCAACAATAAGTTGAGGTGTGGGGGCTTTAAAGGCTTTATGGACACGCTCAATCAACATACTGCGTGAAAAGGGCTTAACAAGGTAATCCGTGACCCCGTGCTTAATCGAGGTCATGACGTCATCCTGATCAATGTTGCCAGTGATCATCACAAACGGGATGTGTGCAAACTCTTCGTCACGGCGAATCGTTTTTAGCAACTCCAGCCCATTCATTTTGGGCATGTTCCAGTCTGAGAGAATCAAGTCGATACTATAGGTTTTTAATTTAACAAGCGCTTCCCGACCATCTTTGGCGCGATGTATTCTACGAAATTTGAGTGATTCTAAGATCGTCGCCATGGTTTGTGTCATGGAGTCAAAATCGTCGACGATGAGCACGCGTTTTAACTCATAAGTGGGTTCTGCCGTGGTGGGATTAAGCAATACATTGTTCATAATTGAGGTCTTCAGCATCCAGTTGAAACTTTAAAGCGGTCGATGTTCCTTATCGATTAATCTCAAATTATGCCAGTTGCGCACGGAGTGCAATAAAAAGATCGATTAAGACGCAGTCGCTTCACAATAATATATAGAATACTTGGACTATTTAGATTCTCTATAAGTTAATGGGATCGCATTTCCTTTTAGTTGATTGTTTTATAAAAACTATTTAATAGAATATCGTATTCAAAGTTGTTAATCTGGAAGAGTTTTCAAGGACAAGAAAACGCTGAAACCCTGGTAAACAAGGATACTGTTTATGTTCAATATCACTCGATCATGGATGATCGTGCTGCTCTCTCTATTTTTTGTTCCTTTCTTTTTTATGGTGTGTTCCGCATCAGTATCTGCACAGCTAGCCAATGATTTATCCGCGTCGCAGAGTCATTTATATAGTGTTGAAGAGCGTGACTGGTTATCTAAAAATCAAGTTGTAACCTTTGCTGGCGATCCTGATTTTGCTCCGGTTGAGTTTATCAATGAGCAAGGCGAGTACGTGGGAATTGTGTCCGATATGCTTGACCATATTGCGACGAAAACAGGTTTAGTCTTTGAGAGAGTAAAGACTGATTCATGGCAGCAATCGGTCGATTTGATGGAACAGGGGAAAGTCGATCTGTTGCCGTTGATCTCTTCGTACGGGCGAGATGAACAGCCAATGCTGTTTACAGAGAGCTATTTAGACTATCCCAGTGTGATTCTGGTTCGTAATGATACCAAAGGCGTAAAGAGCCTCGATGACCTCGTCGGTAAAAAAGTCGTTGTGGTTTCGGAATGGTCATCTGAAAGGGAGATAAAACAAGATTATCCAGAGATAGAGGTACTGGTAGCAGAGAGCTCGCGTGAGGCAATTGACCGCTTATTGTTTGGGCACGCTGATGCGATGATTCACTACTATCCCGTTGCCTCGTATGAACTGCTACAAAGAGGCATTGGCAGTTTACGTATTGCAGGGCGCACCTCGACCAAAGATGGCGCCATGGCAGTAAACCGCGATTTGCCGGTGTTGCATTCCATTATCCAGAAAACATTGCACGCGATGAGCAATAAAGAGAAGCAGTCGATTCAATCTAAATGGTTGCATGAGGATTTGAGCGATTCTGAGCATGATCTCGGACTGACTGTTGAGGAAAGAGAGTGGCTTGAGAAGAATCCAACCCTTCGAGTCGCGCATGACCAAGATTGGAAGCCGTTTAGTTACGTTGCGAATCAAACATCGCAAGGTTTCTCTGTTGAGTACGCTAAGTTACTTGCTCAACTTATTGGCGTTGAGGTCGAGTTTGTTTCAGGTCCTTGGAACCAAGTATATGACTTGGCGTTACGCGGTAACGCAGATCTAATCTTAGACTTGATTAAAACTCCGGAGCGAGTAGAACACCATTTCTTGTACACACCGCCTTACGCGCGCAACCCTAATGTCATTGTGACCAAGCAAACCTCGGATTTGACTACTTTTGAAAGCTTGAAAGGAAAGCGAGTCTCTTTTGTGCAAGGTTCCTTTCTCGAAGAGGTTCTACGTGATGAAGAGCTAATCTTGTCACCTCGTGCAGACTCAACTCAAGCATTCAAGTCGCTTCAATTTGGTGAAGTTGACGCTGTACTGTCGAGGATTGTGATTGCAAGACAAGTGATCAATGAGAATGCGCTTTACGACCTTGAGATCAAAAACGAACTCAACATTGGTAATCCTGAGCTCGATAACATGAATATCGGCGTACCTAAAGATCGTCAGTTGTTGCACTCGATTTTGGTTAAGGCGATGCAGCATATTGACATGGCAGATGTGAACGAGCTGCGAAAACGTATTTTGGCGACTGAAGCGCAGCAGAGTGTAGCCTTGACACCGGATGAGATTAAGTCGGTACTGGCTGATTCGACGTTGAGCGTGAAGTCCATTGGTGGGCAGCTTTCAAGTGAAGATAGCTTCGACTTGAATGAGGCGCTCCTAAATGCGATAGGCAGTAAGGTCGGCATCACATTTCAGAATCACTCTCTTCATCGTCAAGAAAACGCGCGAGCCTCATCAAGTTCGCAAGTCGATGTGCTCATCGGTGAACGTGATTTCTTTGTTGAGCAATCGGGGTATGCGATTCGTAAGCCGATAATCAGTTCATACTATGCATTGGCAACGCAAACTCAAGATAAACGCATCACCTCCCTCAGCGATCTCAATCAAGACAGTGTTATAGGGGTAGTGGGTTCGAATCAGTATATTGAAACGCTCAATCGTACCTATCCAGAGCTGTTTTTTGCCACGGTTAATGACCCTGAAAATGGGCTCAATCAGGTCGCTAACGGAGATCTTGCGGGTTTACTTGCAGATGGTATGCAGTTGGAGCATCTGCTTTCATCTAATCAGTGGCTCAACTTAGAGATACCGATTGTTACTAGCACACCTATTCATTATTTAATGGCCTTCAGTCAACACCTTGATAAAGGAGTGATATCGGCACTCAACAAAGCCCAAAGTCATCTTAGCGTCGAGCAGATAAGCGCAATCCTCAGCCAATACCAAACTCGTGAATTGACTCCGAATGAGGGACGAGTAAAACAGAATGAGATGTTCTCGGAGAACACGATAAATTCAGACCTCATCATCAAGGTGAGCGTTGGTGCTGTTTTAGTCCTCGCTGCTTTATTACTCATCCCCATTCTTTTGAATAAATACCTGTCGAATCGAGCAATTTATAATCTGTACTCCAACAAAATGATGCTGGTGGCGAGTGGAGTGATTGTTTTGGTGCTGAGTTTGGTGTCACTGGCGGCATATCTCGTGATTGGAAAAGTGGAGCAGCAGACGCGACATAACATTCAAATCTCGCTATCGGGCATTAGTGACGCACTCAATACCAGTATCGACATTTGGTTAGACGGTAAAACCGCGCACATTGACTCACTCTCACGTGATCCCGCATTACTTCCGATGGTGACAGAACTTCTGAAGGTTGAACCGAGTAAACAGGCGATTAAGTTCTCGACCGTGTTGATTGATTTGCGTGTATTTTTTGCTTCGCAACAAGCGCTGCATGGTGACCGAGGTTTCTTTATTATCTCACCTGAGCGTATCAACATTGGATCAATGAGAGACAGTAATCTCGGTGAGATTAATGTGATTCAGCAACAACGACCAGAACTGCTAGACAGAGTGTTTCTAGGCGAGACCGTGCTGATCACACCGATTGATTCAGACATTCGTTCAGCGCATCAAGACCAGCCGCAGAATCGCGATGCGACCATGTTTATCGCAGCGCCTATCATCAATCAAACGGGTGAAGTGATTGCAGCTATGACGCTACGCTACGATCCTACGCATGAGTTTAGCCAGATATTCTCTTCCGGACGAGTAGGGCAGAGTGGTGAATCTTATGCGTTCGATGAAGAGGGTTACTTCCTAACAACCAGTCGTTTTGAACCAGCATTGCGAGCACAAGGTGTTCTTAATAAGAATGCCAATGCGATCCTAAATCTGCAAATGGTGACGCCAGAGCAAAAGATCGCGACAAATGGCACTAAACCTCGCCTCTTTGCCGATGACGACAACTACACCAAAGCTTTCCTTGGCGCACTCCGTGATACTAAAGGCAGCAGTGGTATTGGCTACCTAGATTATCGTGGCGTGCCTGTGCTCGGAAGTTGGGTATGGAGAGAGGGTGAGCAGTTTGGTTTTGTTACTGAGATAGATGAGCAAGAGGCATTAAAGGGCTACATTTCGACGCGAAATCTGATCGTCTCACTGCTCGCTTTTACCGTGTTTTTGACCGTTGGTTTAACAGGACTTTCTTTGTGGTTGGGGCGTCGGACGCAAGCAATTTTACTTGAGTCTAACGAGCAGCTCGAACGCAGCGTACGTGAGCGCACACTTCGCCTGACGAGCATCATTGATAACGCGACGGGAACCTCTATCTATTTGAAAGATATGGATGGGCGCTATCAATTGGTCAACAAGCACTTTGAGTCGATCACGGGGTTGGATACGAGTGATATTCTGGATAATCGAGACAGTGATATCTTTGATGCGGAACGTGCTGATGCCATTAAGCAAGTCGATAAACAAGTGTTATTAAGCGGCGTATCTCAAGAGTATGAAGACAGTTTGATAGACAGACACGGAGTCGAACATCACTTCTTAACCAAGAAAATTCCGCTGTTAGAAGAAGATGGCACCATGATTGGCATGTTCGGCTTTTCGACTGACGTGACAGAACTAAAATCGATTCAAAATGATCTTGAGCTAGCGAAAACAGTCGCCGAAGAAGCGACGCGATCAAAGAGTGATTTCCTTGCCAATATGAGCCACGAAATCCGCACGCCGATGAATGCGATCATTGGTATGAGCTACCTAGCTTTACAAACGGATCTAGACCGTAAACAGAGTGATTACCTCAACAAGATCCTGACTGCATCGAACTCACTGCTTGGTGTTATTAATGACATTCTCGACTTTTCGAAAATTGAAGCGGGTAAGTTGGATCTGGAAGTGATTCCTTTTGCGCTCGCCAATGTGATGGATAACCTGTCGAATATTGTGAGTGTGAAATCCCAAGAGAAGAACCTTGAGCTATTGATTGCTATTGATCCTGACATTCCGACTATGCTGCTCGGGGATCCACTGCGTATCGGTCAGGTGCTTCTGAACCTAACCAACAACGCGGTGAAGTTTACTCATGAAGGCGAGGTTGTGGTTAAGGTCGAGCAAATCGCTCAGTCGCAAAGCAGTGTTGACCTTCGATTTAGCGTTCAAGACTCGGGGATTGGTATGACTACTGAACAAATGTCTCGACTGTTTTCGGCGTTTACTCAAGCGGATAGCTCAACAACGCGACAGTTTGGAGGTACTGGGCTTGGGCTGACTATCTCTAAAAACTTAGTCGAGCTGATGGATGGTGAGATTGGTTGCGATAGCGAGCACGGTGTTGGCAGTACTTTCTTTTTCGATCTCACTCTGGATATCGACCACAACGCTTCAATGAAGCAGCCTAAGCTCTCTAGCGACTATCAAGGATTACGAACCTTAGTGGTTGATGATTCGGCCGAGTCGAGAGACATCTTAACTAACATGACTCAATCGATGGGCTTAGAATCCGATGCTGTCGACTCGGGGATGCAAGCCTTATTAAAGCTTACAGAAGCCGATTCAATGAATCAGCCATATGACCTGATTCTTATGGATTACAAAATGCCACACATGAATGGATTGGACACCTTGGAATCTGTGCGCAAGTTGTCACTTAAAGTGTCGCCAAAAGTGGTGATGGTAACGGCGTATGGAGGCGATGAAGTACGGGACCAAGCAATGCAGAAAGGTGTTGATGGCTTTTTGGTGAAACCTATCTCTTCTTCCTCTCTATTTGATGCCATCTCTCAATCATTCGATAACGAGAGCATAGCAGCGAACACGATGCTGACTCATCAGCCGCTCAGCGATATCGCTTTAGAGCATGGCATTAAAGGGGCGCGTATTCTATTGGTTGAAGATAATGAAGTTAATCAACAAGTAGCTGTTGAGCTATTAGAGTTAGCCCAGTGTGAAGTGACTGTTGCTTCAGATGGCCAGCAGGCTGTGTCGTTAGTGTCTAAGCATCAGTACGATGCAGTGCTCATGGATATTCAGATGCCAGTCATGGACGGATTTGAAGCGACTCAATTGATTCGACAACAGCTTGGGTTTACAGAGCTACCTATCATAGCCATGACGGCTAACGCATTAGCCAGCGACAAAGAAGCGTGTATTGAAGCTGGTATGAATGATCACGTGGCAAAACCGATTGACCCAGAGCGACTGTTTAAAGTGCTGAATGAGTGGGTATCACACAACCTAAGCATCACTGAAACAGAACCTCTTATGTCAGATGACATTCGACTTCCTGAGCTTCAAGGCTTTGATGTTAAGAGAGCTGTTGCTCGATTTGGTGGACGTATAGCGTCCTATGACAAGGCGCTATCGAATGTGTCGAGTACCTTACCGGAGTCACTGTCCGTGATTGAAAACGCGCTTGAGCAAGATGATCACAAGCAGGCCTTGTTAACGACTCATACTGTGAAGGGCGTTGCTGGCAATATTGGTTGTGATGGCGTTTACCAAGCCAGTCGGGCACTTGAAGATGTACTGCGTGCCGATGATAAAGAGCAATACCATGGGTTGTTTGAAAGCCTTAATCAGGCTGCGCAACAAGCTTTGCTAACGATTAGTGATTATCTGTCATTGCGAGGTGAATCAGACTCTGTGGCGACTGCTATGGATGTGGAGCAGATCCAACCATTGATGGAGCAGTTAGTGGCTCAAATCGAAGAGTACGACTTTGCGGCTGTCGAAACATGTGAAGCATTGGTTGCTGCCTTTAAACACTCGGAGTTGTCGAGCGTGTTAGAAAAACTGGAAAATGCTATATCAAACTATGACTTTGACGAGGCAGCACTTCATATCAAGGTGTTGGTTGATTCACTAACAGAACCGGCGAGTTAATACCAAACATTGATTGCAGATACCTAATATGCAGTTGTTTTGAGATTTCGTTTATTGTTGATTCTGGGTGTTCTTGCTGACTAATTTAACAAAATGATCACATTTGAGAGCGGTTTTGCTATTGTATAGGTCTGACCAGTTAGTATTGAACAAGGAGTCGTTTTGCAACTGCATACAATTAAAGGGTATATCCAAGACATGTATTTGGTGGAATACCCTGACCGTTTGTTATTGCTTGATGGCGCATGCCGAGCAGATATCCCAAATTTGAAAACCTTTATTGAACAAGATTTAGGGCGAAAGTTTCATGACTTACATACTGTTGTAGTGACGCACATGCACCCAGACCATGCAGGGGCTGCACATAAGTTGCGAGACTTAACGGGGTGTAAGTTGGTGTCGGCTGACAGAGAGTTTGACTGGTACGCACGTTGGGATGGAATGCTGATGCACCTGACTGACTTGGCATTAGCGCGTTGGATGGCTAACCGATTAGGTCGGCCAAAGGCCAATCTTTGGTATTCACGTAAGTTAAAGCCAGATTATAAGTTGTCGGACGGTGAAACCATACCGGGCTTTGATGATTGGGTAGTATTGGAAACTCCCGGTCATACCGATCGAGACCTGTCTGTTTATTGCCCATCTGAACGTTTAGCGTACGTGGCCGATCTCATGGTCGAAGTAAAACAGAAGTTGATCCCGCCATTTCCTATTTTTCACCCCAACCAATATCGTCACTCTGTAGAGCGAATCTACGACCTTCAATTGGATACTTTGCTGGTGGCACACGGAGGTCAGGTGGCGTTCGATCAACCCGCGTTTGAGCACCTGCTCGTTAGCGCTCCACGTAGACCTGTCACGCATTGGAGAGTCACCAAAATCAAATTTAGGAGTTTACTGAAATCGATTTGGCGTTTCGGTTTTAGTGACAAGCGCAAAGGCAAAAACGACAAAAGCCAGTCTTAAAGACTGGCCTCTGCAAAGGGTGGTGCTCTTGATTCACTCAACGGTGCGTATTCGGCAAAATAGCGTGTGAGTGTATCGTTAACTGTATTATTCAGTTTTACCCTAGAAATAGCGTCGTGGAGCAACGCTATTAGTTGAGCAAGAAAGACTCACTTGGGTCGACAATTACTTTATTGCTCATGCCTTGGCGGCCAAGCAACATCATGTATGTCATATCTTGACGGTTGCTCAGCGTTAAATCGATAAGCCACTGCTCACCACCGATACGCAGCAGAGTCTCAATCACACAGCGAGTTTCTACTTCACCATTAGACGATTTGATTTTCTTGCTCGCTTTTAGTTTCGCGGTGCAACGTACCGTTTCTTCTAAGTGATATACGTCAGGGTGTAAGTCAAACTCCACGTAACGCTCACCATCTTCTTTAAAGCAAAGAAGGTTATCCACGTGTAGAGATGAGGTTTTTGCGCCTGTGTCTACACGTGTATGTAATCCTGTTATCCCTAACTCAGGTAAGCAAAGTGCTTCAGTGTTCCCTATGATCATTTTGTTGTTCATAATTGTTCCAATCATCAGTTAACGGCTTACATGGTTATTTTAACCGTTTTAATCTTTTCCAATATCAGCCTTTACCGCGAGTACGGTTTGCATTTGGTTTTGCATTCTTCTCGATGAATTCGAAAATCATGTCAGCCACATCTTTACCTGTCGCTTTTTCGATACCTTCAAGGCCTGGAGAAGAGTTTACTTCCATTACAACAGGACCATTCTTAGATTGTAGGATATCGACGCCACATAGGTTTAAGCCCATGATTTTTGCTGCGTTGATTGCTGTAGCGCGTTCTTCTTTAGTCAACTTAACTAGCTGAGCAGTACCGCCACGGTGTAGGTTAGAGCGGAACTCACCTTCGCCAGCTTGGCGTTTCATTGCTGCAATCACTTTGTTACCTACTACAAAGCAACGGATGTCTGCGCCTTTTGCTTCTTCAATGAACTCTTGAACCAAGATGTTCGCTTTTAGGCCCATGAATGCTTCAATTACGCTCTCTGCTGCTTTGTTGGTTTCAGCCAATACCACACCGATACCTTGAGTACCTTCAAGTAGTTTGATAACCAAAGGCGCGCCACCCACGTTCTTGATCAGATCTTGGATCTTATCAGGACGGCTAGCAAAGCCAGTTTTTGGTAGACCAACGCCTTTACGAGACAAAAGCTGCAGTGAACGTAGCTTGTCGCGAGAGCGGCTGATCGCAACCGATTCATTGATACAGAAAGTACCCATCATCTCGAATTGACGTACAACCGCAGTACCGTAGAAGGTAATGGAAGCGCCAATACGTGGGATCACTGCATCGTATTGAGGCAGTTCTTCACCCATGTAGCGAATCTTCGGATTGTTACTCGCGATATCTATGTCACAGTGCAACGTGTCGATAACATCGACCTGGTGACCACGAGCTTCTCCAGCCTGCTTTAGACGAGCGGTAGAGTATAGATTTTCGTTGCGAGAAAGAATTGCGATACGCATGGCGTTTCCTTAGTAAATACCTGATTGGTATGTGCAAATTAGTAAGTTGTTTTTAGGTCCTCGGTCTATTTCCAGAGGCTCCTTGTTTGCTTCGGGGCGAACCTTAAGGCTTTTCGAACAACTAAGAAAACGAATTAAATTTGTCGAGTCGACAACAGAAATTTATGAAGGGTTTGAGTTATTGGTACATAAGGGGTGAGGGTGCTTTTTCTGAGATAAATGCGAGTCGAAACCAAACTCAGATTGGGGGTAGGAGCAGTTTAAGTGGTGTTCGACTCGCGTAACTTGGCGAGAAAAAGTGTACTGGTTAGTGGTTCAACATAGCTCTAAAAGTGCACGAAGCGCTTCTTTTTCAAGCTCGCTTTTGGTGCGTAGAAATTGAGATAGATAGTGTTTTCTCATTGGTCATTGTCTCTGTTTAGTGGGTTGAGTTTTCTTTAACGATTGTTTCTTTTATGGGGGTATTTTTGACGATAATAAGGAAGGGATAAACAGATGGTTTATTTCTTTACCTTTCCTGTTTTTGTAATAAATGGAAGATTTCTTGGTTAGAAGCTCTATAATTGCGCTTATTAGGAAGCCGAATTAAAGAAAGGTTCTGATTTTGTCTGATGTAAATATGATGCGTTATTACGCAAGGCTGACATCATTTGATGCTAATGTCCCGCATGCCGTCACCTTGGCTGAATTAGCGGATTTGATGTATACCAGTGTTAGGCATGCTCGAACTTTACTTGGACGTATGCATCAAGCCCAATGGGTGGTGTGGGAGCCCAAAGCTGGTCGAAATCAGCGTTCTAATCTGACGCTGCGCTATGACGTGCAAGGATTAAACCGACATATCGCAAGTAAGTTAATTGCACAGGGTAAATACGAAAAAGCCTTGGCTGTGCTTGATGATGATCGCACTGTGTTTGGTTCTCTGCTGCAGGAAACCTCGGGGGCAACCTTGAGACAAGGGTTATTGCACGTTCAACTGACTTATAAGCGTCGGTTTGAAGCGCTGTTCCCTCACCATATTCACCGCAGTAGTGAACGCTTCCTATTAAGACAAGTTTTCAGCTGCTTGGTAAGTTGTAGCAGTGAGGGCGTGCTTAAGCCTGAGCTTGCCCATCACTGGGACTACAATGGTGAGACGCAAACTTGGACCTTCTATCTTCGACCTGGATTGACCTTTCATAACGGCCAGCTTATCGATGGTGAACAGCTGGTGTTGTTGTTTGAACAACTAAAGTCGCACTCCTTTTATCAATCAGAACTAGAGCACGTCGAACAGGTTTATAGCGATCAGCCGCTTCGTCTTTGCTTCAAACTCGCTAAAGCAGATACCGGGTTTGCAGGCTTGTTAGCGGGGGTGAAGTATTCGATTCAACCCGCAGCACAACTCCAAGGTCTGATTGCCCCAAATATTGTTGGCAGTGGGCCGTTTATGATTGCAGAGCATGATGCCGAGCGAATTAAGCTCAAGGCGTTTGAGCACTTCTTTAGTACTCGCTCGCTCACGGATGAAGTGACGATTTGGCAGTTTGAAGAAGAGCTCGCCAAAGTCACTAACTTTGATCAAAGTGAAATTCAGGTAGCTCCAGAGGAAGACGCATCCTGTTTTCACCAGTTAGGTCGTGATGTGACGGCGAATGAGACAGATGAACAGTACAGCCGCGTTGAAGATGGTTGCTTGTTTGTGCTGTTTAACTGCAATGCAGGACAACAAAATCTCAGTGTTGAGCAGAGGCAGTTTCTAGCCGATTGCTTTCAACCTAACTTAGTACATGAGCAGTTAGAGGTGAACCGAGGTATGTTTGGCTTACAACACGCCAAGAATATATTGCCTCGCTGGAGCCCAGTGTATCGCATGCCAAGCTTACCTTGTGCGTTACCGCGTAAGCTCACCATCGCAGTTTATGACTACTATGCTCTGTATCGATGTGCGGTGAGTATTGCTGATCTGCTAAGGTTTCAAGGCGTTGAGGTCGAGGTGAATACGTATAGCTTTCGTGAGTTGACCCAGCGTTCACAGACAAATCAACTTAGCGAAGATTTGATCTTGTGTAACTTGAATCTAGACGACAATGCACCATCCTCTCTTTTCTCTTGGTTGATGAACGATCCTGTGTTGCATTCAGCACTCGGGCAACAGAGCAGCGAGTGGCTTAAGTCGCAGCTCGATCAACACAAAGCATCGGTCGCGCTTGAAGATTATCTTGAGCGCTTAGAGCCGATTGCGACTAGCCTAGTCAGTGATTACCGCTTGCTCCCACTATTTCATCACCTTCAAACGGTAAGGTTCCAGGGGATCCTCAAGAATGTAGCCATTACCAATTGGGGATGGCCAGAGTTTAAGGATGTGTGGTCGGTAGATTAGCTAGCACTTAAATTGGGAGACCAAACTTGTAAGGTGCGTCGCTTTATCTCGTAAGCGGGTGCACTCTAGCGCGGTCTTTTCCACCATAATATCGTTCTCGCGAGCAATCTCTGAGATACCTGAAATATGAGGAGATATTTCGTTGATTACATTCGATTGCTCACCCGTTGCCGAAGCTATCTGGACATTCATCGCATTCATCTCATCCACACTCATAGAAATACTCGACAGCTGTTGCTCTGAATTAGAGGCCTCACTTTGACACTGCGCACCAAGATGGGTACTGGCTTCAATCGCTTCTACGGCTTGTTGAGTACGCTGTTGGAGCTGGTCGATAATGCCTCGTATCTCTTCGGTAGAAGCTTGGCTGCGTGAAGCGAGCGTTCTGACCTCATCGGCAACTACTGCAAAGCCTCGCCCCTGTTCGCCCGCTCGCGCTGCCTCGATCGCAGCATTCAGAGCGAGTAGGTTAGTCTGTTCCGATACACCATTGATGACATCTAGAACAGTGTCGATGGAGTTGGCATCGTCAGCAAGTTGGTTGATGATTGAAGTGGTATTGCTCAGCTGTTGGTTCATGTGCTCAATGCTTTCAGAAGTAACAGACACGGAGTCTTGGCCGATGTTGATCGCGTTGGATGCGTTCGTGGCACTGTCGGCTGCAACATTGGCATTTTGTGCGATCTCATCCGAGCTTGCCCCCATTTCGTGAATAGCGGTTGCGACTTGCTCTATTTGACTGGTCTGTTGTTTCAGATCTTGTTCCATCGATTGAGCCATGTGGTCAACGCTTTGAATCGATTCTGATATCTGTTTTCCTGTATTGGATACATCTGTCAGTAGGTGACTTAAATACTCAACAAACTGATTGTAGCCATTGGCTATTTGGCCTATTTCATCATGACGTGAGTCGTCTAAACGGCGAGTCAGATCGCCACCCCCTTTGCCTATTTGCTGAAGAAGCTCTGCAACCTCGACGAAAGGAAGCAAGAGTTTATTGGTTGCCCAAGCTGCGATAGGGGTATAGACAACCGCAATCAGCAACGCCATGATAATGATGGTTTGGCTGAACCCATTGAGCTCTTCTAAAACATCGGCTTTAGGGAGCTGAGTAATTAGCGTCCACCCAGTTCCCTGCATTGTTCTCGAACCCAATATTTGTGCTTTGTTGTCGATGGTGCTTTCAGTAACAACTGTGTTGGTTTGGGCCAGTAATTGCGTCGCATTGACACCTAACTCTTCAAGCGATGTCCCTATTAAAGCTGGCGTCGGGTGAACCTTTATGACACCTTGCTGATCAACCAGATAAACAATTCCTCCGTCGCCAACACTGTAGTTGCTGATTAGTTGAGTAATACTCTCTAGCGTTAGCCCAATACCTGCCACTCCAACCCGCTTGCCTTCCTTCATCACCGCATAATTAACAAATAGAGTAGGGGTGTTGGTTGCACCGTCGATATCGAGAGAAAGTTCAAATGGCTGGTTTGATTGGATAAATTGATAGAACCACTGATCTTTATTGTTACTCTGAGAAACCGTCTTTAACACACCATTGTGAGTGTGGTACTCACCCGTATCGAGTGACACAAAGTAAGCGCTGATGGCATTGAACTCGTTTTTGATGGTCGTAAGGTAGCGACTTAGATCACTTGTCGATACTGATGAGGAGTTGATGAGTGGGGATAAGGTCATCATTTTGGACGCAAGAATTGGCGCCTCTAATTTGAGGCTGATTTCGTTGCTTACCTCCCCTAATAATGCAGGAAGTTCTCTATCAAAAGTTCTGTCGATCAAAATCGATCGACTTGATTGAAAAGAGTAAATACCCATTAGGCTTATTATAAAAAGCGCAGCGATGATCGTCGCTAAGATCGCTTTCATTCGTATAGTGAGATTCAATTTAGACTCCTTTCCAAAAACTCTCGGTAAATCGCTTGTAAAATAAATGTTAATTAAATTCTGACCTTTGGGTCAATAAATTGTTCTTGGAAGTGAGAGTTGAGCGATATTTATACAGTTTTACTTTAGCCGTGAACCAAACAGGGGATCTAGGTGCTACTCATAATCATCTGATTTTAAATGGGTATTCAAATCGAGATGAAAATAGCATCAATAAAATTACACTCATTGGTTTACTTTTTGTATTTTGAATGTAAACTCATCGGTGTAGTTTACTTTTGGGTCAGCGATCCAGAACGAAAAGAAACTGAGAGTTGAATGAAAAAATATCTATTACCGATTGTAGGAGTACTTGCCGTGGCAGCGACTGTAACCGCATATTCAAATTCGAGCGAGAAGCTTGATAACTTGCCTAAGAAGTTTGCAAACAGCGAGCTTGAATACAAATCAGGTATGTCAGATATCTTCTCTATCCTTAAAGCTTATGTCACCGTTGAACGCAAGGAACCGGTCCCTAAAACTGCGTTGCCTTTGATACCAATGACCAAAGAGCAGCTGGTTGAAGAGAAAGAAGACGTTGTGTATCGCTTAGGTCACTCCAGTATTGCGATGAAGCTGGATGGAAAATTGGTGATGATGGATCCTGTTTTCAGTGATCGTGCGTCTCCTGTGCAATGGATGGGACCAAAGCGTTTCCACCCAACTCCAATTTCAATCGAGCAACTGCCTGAGGTTGATGTTGTTGTTATCAGTCACGACCATTACGACCATTTAGATAAAGCAGCTGTGACCGCACTGGCGCAAAAAGTGGAAACCTTCCTAGTACCACTGCGCGTCGGTGCAATGCTGGAGAAATGGGGTGTCAACAAGGAGAAAATCGTTGAGCTGAACTGGTGGGAGTCTGTCACTGCAGCTGGTATTGATTTTACGTTCACTCCTACTCAACACTTCTCTGGCCGTGGTTTGCTCGATCGTGACCAAACCCTCTGGGGCAGCTGGGTGATTGAAGGTCGCGATAAGAAAGTATTTTTTAGTGGTGATTCTGGTTACTTTAACGGCTTTAAAGAGATCGGTGAACGATATGGTCCATTCGATCTTACTATGATTGAAACCGGTGCTTATAACTCACTGTGGGCTGATATCCACATGTTCCCAGAGCAGAGTGTTCAGGCTCACATCGATCTAAAAGGTAAGGTGATGATGCCGATTCACAACAGCACCTTTGATTTATCAATGCATGATTGGCAAGCCCCTCTTGAGCAGGCATCGACCATTAGTAAAGATCGCGGCGTAGAGATCACCACACCGATCATTGGTGAGCGCCTGCAACTGGCAGGAGCGGTTGAAACCAAAGCGTGGTGGAAGTTGTAACCACGCCTAGGGGCGGGTGTGGCTCGAAAGCTGCGGCATAACTTCATTGAAAATTTAAGCCATCGATTGTGTTCAGTCGGTGGCTTTTGTGTATCGAGTGCAATAAGCGCGTCTCTTTACGCACCTTTACGTTGTATTTACGTAGGCTGATATTCAGCTTGTTAAGCTTAATGGGTCATTTCGTTTTTGGTGATCATTATGTTTAAAGCTCAAGCAGTAAGAAGTGCAACCTTCGCTTTGGTTGTTGCCGGTCTTATTTCTCCGCTGTCTGCAAGCGCGAAACCTCACTCTGTTTATAAGCCCTCGAAGAAAATTGTGGTGGTTAAACCTGTTTATCGACCAGTCAAAAAAGTGCCGAAATATCGCAGCTACTATCACTACAAAATGCCAAAGAACACCAGTTACATTGTACTGGCGGGCATCAGCTATGCGGTAATCGATAATGTTTATTACAAACGCACTGGTGACCAATATATTTATATCGAAAACCCACCGGTGACTTCATCGTCGACGTCCATAGCGACAACTACTACAGTTGAATCTTCAAGCTCAATGTTGGATGTCGGTAGCTTGGTCGAGAAGTTACCTTCCGGTACGACAACTGTGACCATTGATGGTACGACCTTTCATGTAAACGGCAGCGACTGGTATGCTCCGATTGCAGGTAGTAAACAATTTGTTATCGTTGAGCCCCAGCTATAGCGTAAATCTACTTAATATTGGACATTTAGACGTCTAGACGTTGACAAGTCTCAAAGGTGGGATTAGTCTGCTGCCCTCCTGTTCTATAGTAGTTTGTTCCATGTCTAATTCTAAACACTCAAATGCGCAAATCGCTCCGAGTGCGGTTGCGCTGATCCCGCTCATTATCTTTCTTGCTCTGTTTATCGGAGTGGGGAGTTATCTCTCTTACCAAGGCGTTGATTTTGCGTTTTATCAGCTGCCTGCGCCTATCGCGACGCTACCAGCTATTATGGTTGCCTTGCTGATCAGTAAAGAGAAAATCAACCGAGCCATTGAGCATTTTATGCGTGGTGTCGGGCACCCAGACATCGTGGCGATGTGCATGATCTATCTTTTAGCAGGCGCATTTGCAGCTGTGGCTAAAGCATCGGGTGGAGTAGATGCGACAGTAAACCTTGGCTTGTCTGCCATTCCAACAAGCATGATTCTACCGGGGATCTTTTTGATCTCAGCATTCATCGCAACCGCGATGGGCACGTCAATGGGTACGATTGCGGCGGTTGCGCCAGTTGCTCTTGGTATTGCCGACTCTTCTGGAATGAGCCTTCCGTTGACGGCCGGCGTGGTGCTAAGTGGAGCAATGTTTGGTGACAACTTGTCGATCATTTCAGATACCACGATTGCTGCGACACGCTCTCAAGGCTGTGAGATGCGCGATAAGTTCAAGGAAAACATTCGTATTGCTCTTCCTGCTGCACTAATTGCTATCGTTATTTTCGCGATGAACAGTACCGCAACACAGGTGCCGGACACTGGTGAAATCGAGTGGCTTAAAGTGATGCCTTACATGGCGATTTTGGTGTTCGCTGTCTCTGGTATGAATGTGTTCGTGGTACTGACCATCGGTATTCTTCTAGCTGGCTGTGTGAGCTTAGTGGGGGTCGATAGCTATAGTTTGACGGACTACGGACAGGATATCTATTCAGGTTTTGGTAACATGCAAGAGATTTTCTTGTTGTCGATGTTGATTGGTGGTCTGAGTGAGCTAATGCGTCGCCAGGGTGGTCTTGCCTACCTAACTAATCTCGTGAGTAGTGTGATTCGTGCTTTTGGCTCTAAGCACTCTAAACAAGCGAACGGTCGTGCAAGTGAGCTAGGTATTGCTGGTTTGGTGTCTATGGTGAACATGTGCACGGCAAATAACACAGTTGCGATTATTGTCTCAGGCAGCGTTGCTCGCCAGTTAGCGGAAGAGAACGATGTTTCACCGCGCCGCTCGGCAAGTTTATTAGATATCTTCTCTTGTGTGATTCAGGGTGTGCTGCCATACGGCGCACAGGTGTTGTTATTAGGTTCGGTGTTTAACCTATCACCGCTAGAGATCGTATCTAACTCATACTACTGTTTTGCACTGGCTATCGTGGCTGTGATTGCTGTATTTCTCAAACACCCTGCTCGTCAAGCTGCTGAAGCTAATAGTAGTAGTTTAAGCTAAGTAACAATTCGCTGTGAACGAAGGCTCCTTGATGGAGCCTTTATTACATGTGGTGAATGGATTACCATAAACGCAAGTTGTCAACGCTATGTATTCAGCGCCCTAAGTTGAGTAATTAGTTATTAACATGGAACTTTGATGCTCGCCATTCCCTTACCATTTATCGCTGCGCTGCTGTTATTCATGACAGCTGTGCTGCTTAGATGTCGCTATCCACAAGCCAGTAAAAAACCATTTTGGTTTATCACCCTATGTGCGTTGATGATGATTATGGTGGGACTACGATGGACGGTCGATATTGCGCTGTTTCGTTTTCTGCAGCCAATCTTTGGCGCAAGCATACCAGTGGCGGCTTGGCTCTGCTTTGCGGGGGCTCATAGAAGTAAACCTAATACATACTTGCATTGGTTGGGCCCCATCGTTGTTTTGGTGAGCTCATTGTTATATCAGCATATTTGGGCTGGAACTGTTGATATATTACTGATCTCGTTATATCTCGGCTACGGAAGCTTGTTGCTGAAGTCATCGTTCAGTGTCCCAGAACAAGTCCGATTATCCGACGTATCGAAAGTGGCGGTTGCGGAACGAGTTGCTGGTGGGCTTCTTCTGTTTTCCGCTTTGGTTGATGGCGTACTCTCTTACGACATCCTGTTGTCGAATGCGCAACATACTAACCTGATATTATCGATTAGCTACCTTGTGCTTATTCCTGCAATTGTAGCCGCGGTGATGGTTGTCAGTATGAGTACACCATCTTCGACAGAGCAAAATCCACCTGATGTTCGACCTTCAATGTCTGACAGCTTGTCTGAAGAAGCAGATATGCAAGATAGATCAGCGAGTGGTTCGGATGAGGACAAAACTAAAGAAACCGTGCAGATTATTGCTAAGTTCGATGCGTTAATGACAGAGCAGCAAATATTCAAGGATCCCGATTTGTCACTCGATCGGCTGGCACGAAGGTTAGGTATCCCTGCTCGCAAGATATCGTCAGCGGTTAATCAAACTCACAACCAGAATATTTCGAAAGTGATTAATGCCTATCGAATAGAGCACGCTAAGACTCTTCTTCAGCAAAGTGATAAAGCGATAACAGACATCTTTTTGAGTTCAGGCTTTCAAACCAAGTCCAATTTTAATCGCGAGTTTTCAAGAATAACTGGGCAAACTCCGAGTGAATTTCGAAGTTCGCCACAAATGTTAGATTGAACTGGGTTGCTTTTGCTTATCGGTTTAGAAAGTCCACAATGTCACTCACTATCTGTTGATGCAGTGTGTGGCGTGATGTGCCTTTACCGTCCTTACAAATAATGCCATCACCCGGTACTTCATCTTCAAGCATCACTTCTGCTCCAGGTTTACAGACTTGAATAAAGCTAAAATGTGTCGCGCTTTCATAGACCTTGTAGCGTCTTGAATTTATAGGCATATGCTCGGCAATGTAGCCAGATTCTAATACCTGAGGCAGATCCCCAATATCAACGCCCGCTGCCAGTATTAAGGTTGGCACTGCGATGTCACTCAAACTCCGGGCTGAGAAACTACGAGCAAGTCCCAAGTCGAGGCTGACCACTCGATGAATTCGCGGATCAGAGAGGTCTTTATTGCTTGGTTCATGACCTTGAACACTGGACAGCCCCAATTCTTTAGCTAGTCCGCAGGTTCGTGGATTTGGATATATCAAACAGCTAGCTTCAAAGGTTGGCCTATTCAATCTCGCGCCAGCCAGTTGCATCACAGTCCAACCACCTAGAGAGTGCCCAATTGCTGTGACATTATCGTTATTCACAAACTGTTTCCATTGAGAGTTGGTTATCAAATAATCGAGAATACGTGATATGTCCCGAGGTCGTTCCCACCATTTGGCCGCTTGTTTTGGAGATTGGTCGAATGAGGTTGTTCCGGGATGGTTAGCGGAGGCAACGATATAGCCACGCTGAGCAAGTTCGGTGGCTAACCAGTTTTGGTTTCGCCAGTTACCTCGGTAGCCGTGTGACAGTAGCACCACAGGAAAATGGCCAGATTGAATTTGGCCACCTTTGATAACTTGTGTCCCTACAAAGGCAGGGTTATCACCAATTAAGCTTGAGTCCGAAACATCTTGTGTGGGGTACCAAATAGCAGTGTTCAGTGGACGAGCAGGATCATCTGTTAAAGTGATTTGAGAGAACCCAACACCAGACGCGATCGCGAAATGGCAAAGGAAAAGAAAGGGGGCGAACAGTAAATGTGTCCATTTCATTGTTTTAACTCCAATTGATGTAACTGGAGTTAATGTGCGTTAAAGCGAGTAATGGCGAGACCTAAAACACGATCGAGGTCGCCCTAAATCGTGTTTTAGTACAAATTTATCCACTTGGTGTTGGTTATCTGCTTCTAGGACGCTTTTCTACCAAGCCGTTTCTTTCTAGGCCACGTCTTACGCTGCTGCATAGCTTGCCAAAACGACGCAGCTCTTCGAAGTTTGGCCCTTGTCCGATTGAAATGCTGTGCTCCCAGTACATCAGCTCTGTGTCGACCATTTCAAGCAACTTCTTAGAACAACCTGAACAGTTTCCTTTAGGCCCACAGATAAACGTCTCCGACTCGTACAGAGGGAGTTCGTTTTTCACTTCTTCGATGAGATTCAACATCGCTGAATTGAGGTCCGGTTTTTTGGTCGTGATTGGCTTTAAGTTTGCTGGTGCTTGGGTGGTAGCTAAACGGGACGTTTGTGTATTGGGTTGTAAATTCAAAGCAGCTGATGACATATCAAAGGCCTCAAGGGGAGAAGAAGGTGGGCATACTACTCCTCATCAAGAGATCAATCTTGATTTAGTGCAACAAGCACAGAGATATATCCAAAAGAGGTAGATGAAACAAGGAGAGCAGATGGATAGCACTACGAAAAGTGGAGCCACAGACGTTGTGACTCCTAATTGTTCAGGTTCAGTTGGTAAGAACTCGTTAGAATTCTGCCTCGAACTGGAATGTCATCCACTCATGAGTAATCGGATGGCTTAGGCATAACTTCTCGGCATGAAGATGTAGTCGGTCAGCTTTGTGGCCGTAGAGGACATCGCCAACGATTGGCATATTCAATCCCTCTTCATGAGAGCAGTGTACTCTTAATTGATGAGTTCGCCCTGTTTTCGGGTGGAGATAGACTTTGGTTTTGCCATCTCGGCGTTCAATCACTTCCCACTTAGTTTCTGCAGGTTTGCCATGTTCGTAACAGACGATTTGACGTGGACGGTCGTAAAGGTCACCGCGAAGAGGTAGGTGAATATAGCCTTGATCTTGCTCTAAGTTACCTTCAATTAAGGCGACGTAGCGTTTTTCTACTTCACGAGTAATGAACTGTTTTTGTAGGCTTTTATTGGCTCTACGAGTGAGTGCGAAAACCAGTATACCTGAGGTGGCCATATCCAAGCGGTGAATCACGAACGGCCCTTCGACGTCAGGAAACTGCTCCTCAACGCGTGTGTAAGCCGAATCTTTAATGGTTTTGCCTGGAACCGACAGAAATCCTGCTGGCTTATGTACCACAACAATATGTTCATCTTGGAACAGGATATCGAGCTCTTTGCCCTCAGCTGGATTCTCTAGCAACGGGTTTGGGTCGACTTCAAGCCCTTTCATCATGTGGCCAAGGATTGGAACACATTTGCTCTGGCAAGATGCGTAGTATTTCTTGTGTTTACGAACTTCTGATTTTGGTGAACGTCCCCACCAAAACTCGGCCATCGCTAATGGCGTATAGCCATGCAGATAGGCGTATTGCAGCATTTTAGGGGCAGCACATTCTCCTGAGCCTGCTGGTGGTACTGGGTTGGTTAATGGCGCGAAGATATGGTTTAAGTCTTCCGTTTTACCTTCAGCATTTAGAAACGCGTACTGAGCGAAAAGTTTATGCTGTAACTGATGAGAGATAGATGCGCGTTGTTCCTTTAGCTGATCCAGTTGCTCAGTATAGACATCGATTTTAGATTGCAATTCAGCCAGGCGTGTATCCCAAGTGAGCTTAAGGTGCTTCTGTTGGTTTTTGTCTGCAACGCTGGCTTTACCAAGTTCCACACTTAGTTGTTCAAATGCGGTTTCATCAAGCTCTAATTTGCCTTGCTCACGCTGTTGTTTACGAACCTTGCGACCTTCGATGACTAACTGGCGTTGTGCCTCGTTCTCATGCTCTGCTTGTGCCTTATTTTGCGCCATTTGTTCACACAGTGCTAAATAGGTTTCATCTGATTTCAATGCTTTGTATTTTGCATTTACTGCCATCATGTCAGCAGTATCTTGATGAAAGAAGCTGTCGCTGTTTAACATATCAAACACGGGCGGCACAAAGTGTGGCAACAGGTTTTGGTCAGCAATCTTGCCCGAGAATGCTGAAAAGTAACCAATCTCGCCTTGTGGGTTACGAACGATAAGCACGCCAAACATTTTGCCTCGTCCTTCATCCGATTCTAGGCCGAAGTCGTGTTGCCAATCAGTTTGAGTCTCAAGATGTGCTTGAAGCTGCGCAGAGGCGAGTTCACAAAGAGGGTGGGGCTCGTAGTAAAAAGGAAACGTAAAGCGTTCTGGCAGAGTGTATGACTCAATCGATTGGTTGAATCGGGTAAAGCAGTTTTCAGGAGTGTGTAGAAATTCTGAAGCTTGCGAAGAAGTCGATGAGTGCATAGCGTGTCTTTTTACCTAATGGGTGAAATCGCAGGGAGTTCGATGTTAGGCGGCCGATTCTACCCCTTATCGATAGGCGCCTCAAACTTGTTCAATGAGAACACGGATATTTTTGCTGCATTGACTTTTAAAGTGGTAACAAGTTCGAGCCAACGTGATATGCTGCTGCGTTTTATATGAACAGGTAAGCTTATGATTCCACTAGATACTTCGATTGTTTCCGGTGTGGCTCTATCTAAAATCGATGGCCAGATGAAAATGCTATTGATGAAGCGCGTTAAGGGGGGCTTTTGGTGTCATGTGGCGGGCTCTATTGAGCGCGGTGAAAAGGGGTGGCAAGCGATTGTACGAGAATTCAAAGAAGAGACAGAAATTGACGTGCAAGCTTTGTATAACGCTCAGTTCCTAGAACAGTTCTATGAGCCCAACGTTAACGTGATCGAGCTAATTCCTGTCTTCGCTGTAGTGTGTCCACCAAATCAAAATGTACAGCTAAATGAAGAACATACGGAATATCGTTGGTGCACGTTGGAAGAAGCAAAACAGCTCGCTCCGTTCCCTAACCAGCATGCTGTTTATGATCATATTTGGGCGTACTTTGTTAATAAAGCGCCCAATCCACTTTACCGTGTTAAGTTAGCTTAAGCCTCGCTAAGTTACCGACTTTAATCCCTTTAAGATTGGCCATTATCTATGATTTGGTAGTGGCGCTTAACCCTGTGAGTGATCTTTCCCCAATCTGAAGTTTTGACGCGGCTTTGGTGCGTGTCAAAAGCTTGCTGATCGACAAACTCTTCATAAACACTGAAATTACAAGGATTATTTGGGTCTTGCGTGACCTCAAATAGCAGGCAGCCCTGTTCTTGGCGAGTAAGTGTCATGTGGGTTGGCAGTGCTTCGAGGACGGCGTCAAGGTCGCTTGTTGGAACTTCAATGTGTCCGGTTAAAATAATTTTAGACATTATTAACTTAGCTTTCCTCTGTTACGCGTTCCAAATACCAATGACCTCGACAAGGGCCGTTTGTGAGGTACCAATCGCCTGTTACCTTATCAGCCGAAACTGTTCCTGAAAAGCGATAGTCCCACTGTCTATGGTTGGCATACAAAGTGAGTATGTGAGTGTCTTCGGCAACCCAGCCTTTGAGTGACGTGCCGTTATAGGTGAGGCGCAGTGTTGCTTTGCCATTCTCGATACGACCTGTGATTGTTGTCCGTTCACACAAGTTGTTGTTGGTCGTGTTAATTCGTCTACCAACCCACTCTCCATCGAAGTTGTTGGTGACGTTGTAACTTGGAGTCTCTGGAAATTTAGGAAAGGAGTCTGAATTGCCGGATTTGAACCAACCAACTTGTTGGCCGAAGAAGACAAACAGGATAAAACCAACAGTGAGTGCTAACAGTAAGGTTTTTTTCATCGACAGATCCTAGGCTAAGCGCAAAGTTGCTTAGGTGGCTTAAAGAGACTCCAACACTTGATTAAGCCCATAAATTCTTTGTAGAGCAATGATATAGCCAAGTTATGCGACTTGGTTTGCGAATTTGGGGTGGAAAAGAGATCAAGGTCAATTCTGGTTTCATTAAATCGTATTGAGTTTGAAATATATTTGTCACTCAGCCAATTTAGTGTTAGATATGAAACTTAGCTCAAAGGAATGAAGTGAGCTATAGTTGATAACAGTGTCATGTTTTGGTGCAACAGGTACTACGCACTCTTTTTATTTTGTGATGTGTATCGTTGATCTGGCCATAAAACACAGTTAGATTCGAATAGTTGGCAAATAAAAAAGCTCATGAAGAGCAGTCAAACGGAAAGGATATAACCCTTATGAAAAAAATGAGAAGAGCACAGCTTCATCGCGTTCGTATTCAATACTGGAAAGACACAGCGAAAGAAGCTTCAAAAAAATAAGCTTGTTAAATACAGCTTAAATTAGCCATATAGGCATTTCCCCCCTTGTGCGCAGATAGGTGACTCGTGACCTAAGCACATAACCAACCCAGAGCTGGTAAATCTCGTAACAGACTCAACACTGCCAGCTCGATTATTTCCCTTTACGATTATTTCATTCAGCAACACACTTTCTTAGTAACTTTCTTCTGTACCAACCTTCATCTCATACTGACTAACCTAAAGATCTTTGCCTGTAATATCGTCTGTCGGACAGCGGAATAACAAAAGCCCCTGAATATCAGAGGCTGTAAGTGACGTGACCAACTTAGATATGATTTAACGCTGGAAGAGATTTCTCCACGTCACATCTTCGGTACGGTTTAATCTAATACTGGTAAAATAGGCGAGTACCCCAATGGCGACATAGATTGCTAATGAGAGTACTGGAGCCTCCGTAATTGCATTAAACGGGTTAGGTCCAAACAATACAGAAACGGGTAGAGAGACAATGAGAGCCAAAAATTGGCTGATCCAATCGCTGCCGAATAGTGCAAGCGATAACCACTTTATAGCGTAACCTCCGACAAACATAACCAAGATTGGTGAATTAACGACTTGAGAAATCGCTAACGCCATCATTACTAAAGGCAGTAAAACCAGAGATACGAGCAGCATTCTAAAGAAAAACGCTAACCAATTCGTCATCACATACAATAGAGATTGCTGCTCAACTAAAAGCGCCAGTTGTTTATCGCTGAATGCTTGCATCAGCCATAGTAGTGCATCAGCAAATAGAACTACTAAGGCAAAGAGCAATGGCGTAATGATCAAACCTACGCTGAGTTTTACCGCGTGAGTTAAATGGTTTGACACTGGCATACTGCGCCAAAACATCGCACTGCCTTCTTGGCGCTCTTTCCTGAGTGTTTTCGGGAAATAGAATGTCGTCAATAGCAGTGACAACGAACCAGCGATAGCAAAGAGCAACGCATTTAGGTCGCGAGCAAATGCTTGGTGGATGTCACTAATGTCGCCTTGAACTTGCATCTGAAAGAAGATGTCATGTTGAGACTGTGTATTGAACATTAAACCGACAAACAATACTAGGCTGCACAAAGCCACAAATAGGGGGAGTCGAGTAATCAGCTTATGTTCAATGAGCTCTTTCTCGATCATGTAAACGCTAGGATGCATTAAATAGCCTCCTTCTGTGTTGCAAGGAATAGGTCTGATAGCCCAACGTTGAATCTTTTACCTAACTCTTCTGTTTGAGGTTTGTATTGGCTATCCAGAAGCCATTTCGTGCTACCGAGACTGGGCTGGGAGCTGAGCGGGTTCATTGCCGCGATGGTTGAGCTGTATTCGTTCGCCGCATCAAGAATGAAGTAGTCGTTTTCAATCTGCTCCATGCTTTTGTATAGAACCGGTTTGCCTTGTTTAATGATCAATACATCCGTAAGTAGATGCTCGATCTCAGAGACTTCGTGACTTGCAATGATCAACGCACGATCACCATCGTGGAACCACTCTAATAGGTGACGATAGAAAGTGTCTCGATAGATAAGATCAAGCCCGAGTGTAGGCTCATCAAGGATCAACACTTTAGTATCGGTAGCAATAATGATTGAAAGATGAAGCTGTACTTTCATCCCTTTGGAAAGCTGTTTGATCTTTGACGTGAGCTTAATATCAGTATTGCTTAACATAAGCTCAGCGCGTGAACGGTCGAAGCTAGGGTGAACACCGGCCGTGTATTTAAGCAGTTGTTTGACGCTCATCCATTCGGGAAGCACATTCACATCGGAGATGTAAGAGAGGTGCTGCATGAGCTCTGCATGCTGTTCTATAGGGTGGCAACCATTAATCTCAATCTCACCTTGGTAACGGTGTCCGCCGAGTAGTGATTTTATCAAAGTCGATTTTCCGGCACCGTTATGACCTAACAGTCCTAAGACTTGTCCGGATTTTAGCTCAAAACTGATACCTTCTATGCCCTGACTATTGGGGTAGCGTTTGGTGACGTTCTTAGCGGAAAGCAATGTCTTCATGACTTTTCCTTTGTGTGTTGTTCTAACAAAGAGACGAGCTCATCAATACTCATGTCTATATTTTTTAATGTGTTTGCAATATCGGGTATTTTGTTGGTAACAAAATCGCTATAAGCACGTTGTTTTAATTGCGCTTCTGCACCTATAGCTACAAACATTCCTTGTCCGCGTTTTTTCTCAACCAATCCATCGTCGACCAATAGCTGATAACTTTTCATGACGGTGAGATGATTGATTTTCAGGTCAGCCGCAATGGTTCTTACTGACGGCAATGCTTGTTGATCTTTCCAGACCCCTTGCATTATTTGCTCTACGATCTTGCCGGCGAGTTGCCGAAAGATAGGTTGGTCATCTTTCCAATCTGACATACGCTATTCTGCATGGTGATATACATATGTATAACACTAAACCTGTTGTCAAAATAATCAACTGTTTTTTATAAATGATGTTGAATTTTTATTTTTAGGGATGGATGTTCAGTAAAAATAATGAGAACATATGGTATCTCGTACTAATTATTTCTGTAAGTTTTTGAATGTTGCATATCAATGATAAAAAGTTGGTTTGGTTTACCAAGTATCTGCCAATCGTGATCATCATTTCTTCTGCGATCATACTTAACCTGATCATGATGACGGGTGTTGATCACAAAGTGCGAGCATTGGTTGATTTA